>NZ_CP058579.1:669878-1339757 GCF_013402875.1 Halorarum salinum
GAACGTGGGGACGCGCACCTCATCACCCACGCGCTCGCCAAGGACACCCTCTCGCGGCTTCGCGACGTGGAGACCTCGCAGGTCGCCTTCCGGAAGGGGCTGGTGAAACTCGGCCGCATCTGCGGCTACGACATCATCGACGGCGCGATGGAGACGGAGTTCGTCTCCATCCGGACCCCGCTGGCCGAGACGACCGGCGAGCGGGTGAAGCGGCTCGACGACGTGGTCATCGTCAACGTCCTCCGCGCGGCGACGCCGTTCGTGGAGGGCCTGCTCAAGGCGTTCCCCCGCGCGAAGCAGGGCGTCATCTCGGCCGGCCGTAACGAGGAGGCCGGCATGGGCGAGGACGGCACTTTCCCCATCAGCATCGACTACACGAAGCTCCCCGAGATCAGGGAGTCCGACACGGTCATCGTCGCCGACCCCATGCTCGCGACCGGGTCGACGATGTGTGCCGTGCTCGACCACGTGCTCGAACAGGGTCCCGACCCGGAACACCTGTTCGTGCTCTCGGCGGTCTCGGCGCCCGACGGACTCGTCCGCGTCGGCGAGCAGTTCCCCGAGGCGGACCTGCTCACCGTCGCCATCGACGACCACCTCAACGACGAGGGGTTCATCGTCCCCGGCCTCGGCGACGCCGGAGACCGGGCGTTCCGGACCGAGTAGCCCCCTCTTCCTGATTCTCCCCGACTCGTTCGACCGGCATTCGGCGCGCGGCGGCCGCGCCTCGGTCACGCGAGCGAGGGTGACCTCACGGGACCGCAGGTCCCGGGTAGTGTGCGACCGAATACGCGCGAGGGATGAGTGAGCGACCGAGCGGCAGCGAGGGAACGAGCGAATCGGCTGGGGAGGGCGTGGCTGCGGCTACGGTGGGTTGGACCGAAAGGGGCCGCGGCTCTCGGGGAAGCACGGGCGGTCAAGCACCGGAGCGCCCGAACGGAGTGAAGGGGCGAGGGTCACGTGAGCACCAGCGAGCGTGACGGTTCGAGACGGCGTGGCCGTCTCGTCGTGCCGAAAATCTCCGATTTTCGTGCACTTCCGAGGAGCTTGCTCCGAGGTAAAGCGCAGCCGGCCGCGCGAGTCACGCGAGCGAGGGTGACAACGGAAGTCACGGCCCGCACAGCGAACGTAGTGAGCGAGCAGGACCGTCTTCCGGTAGCCGAGACCCGCTGCCCCTTTCGGGAACTGCTCCATGACGGGTGGGCCAACATCGGATACGAGACCCGCGGGCGCGTTCGAGGTACATCTCGGCCGGTACTCCCCCATCGAGAGTACCGGGGCAAGCAGGCTCACTCGAACGTCACGTCCGCCAGTTCCGTCGTCTCGCCGAACAGCCAACCGGCGTGTTCGACCGCGTAGTCGCGGTGGTCCTCGGTGATGTAGCCGAGCGCGTCGGCGACCACGACCGGGCGGTAGTCGCGAAGCCCGGCCGAGCCGGCAGTGTGGAGGACGCAGACGTTCGCGAGGGTGCCACAGATCACCAGGTCGTCGACGCCGTGAGTGTCGAGCCAGCCCTCCAGGTTCGTCCGGTAGAACGCGTCGTAGGTGTGCTTCTCGACGACGTGGGCGGCCTCGTCGGTCGGGAGGTCGTCGATCAGTTCGGCGTCCCAGGAGCCCTCGACGACGTGCTCGCCCCAGCGCTCGAACTCGTCGTAGTAGTGGGCGTCCTCGAACTGTTCCGGAGGGTGGACGTCCCGCGTGTACACGACCGGAACGTCGGCGGCGGACGCGCGCTCGACGAGCGTCCCGACCGGTTCGATGGCGGCCTCGCTCCGTTTCGCGTGCAGGCTGCCGTCCGGGTGGCAGAAGCCGTTCTGCATGTCGACCACGACGACGGCGGTGCGATCTGGGTCGAACCTCATGTCGGAAGCGTGGTGACGGGAGAGCAAAAGGACTCGCCCGATCCGCCGGGTCGAACCGGCGGGAGCCGGGGCGACGCGGTCCGGACCGGTACACCCGGGTCGTGCTTGCGGACAAGGTACTTACACCCGCAGTTCCATGCCGGAGTATGCGACGCTCCTCCCCGTCGGTCCGCTCCAGGCGGTTCGGCGCGCTCCTGCTCGTCGCCCTCCTGGTCGTTCCCTCGCTCGCCCCGGTCGCGGCGGCCACGCCGGGCGAGCAGGTCGCGGCCGCGGGGACCTGGGCCGACGACGCGCCGCCCGACCCCGAGAACGACACGATCGGCTGGGAGAACGGCGTCTGGCACAACGAGAGCATCCACGTCGACCAGTCCGACGGGCTGAACGACACGGAGCTGGAACTGTTCGTCGCCCGATCGATGGCGCGGGTCGAGTACGTCCGGGAGGAGGAGTTCGACGAAACCGTCCCCGTCGAGATCCTCAGCCGCGAGGAGTACCGCAACCAGACGGAAGGACGGATGGGCGACCGGCCGGAGTACAACCGCTGGAACGACCAGGTGTGGGAGGCGATGTTCGTGGTGGGCGAGGACACCGGCTCCGCGGAGGCGATCGGCGAGACGCAGGGCACCTCGGTCGCGGGGTTCTACTCGCCACGGGACGACGAGATCAAGATCATCACGGGCACGCCAGAGGAGCCGACCGTCAGCAACGCCACGCTCGTCCACGAACTGGTCCACGCGCTCCAGGACCAGCAGTACGACCTGACGAACGAAACGTACACCGCGCACACCCAGGACGGTGACCTCGGTGTCAACGGCGTGGTCGAGGGCGAGGCGAACTACGTCGAGTCGCGCTACTCGGAGCGCTGCGGGGAGGAGTGGAACTGCGTCGAGACGCCCGACTCAGGGGGCGGCGACGGCGGGAACCCGAACCTCGGCGTCCTGCTCACCATCTTCAATCCCTACTCGGACGGCCCGGTGTACGTGAACGAACTGGTCCAGGAGGGCGGCTGGGATGCGTTCGAGGAGCGGTTCGAGGACCCGCCGCGCTCGTCCGAGCAGATAATCCACGTGACCGACGAGGAGCCCGAATCGATGGAGTTCGAGGACACCGCCCGGAACGGCTGGGAGACGTACCCGGACCGGGGGCAGAACGGCTCGGACACCGTCGGCGAGGCGTCCATCTTCGCGATGTTCTGGTACCAGGCGAGCCAGTACGGCGCCGACACCGTGAACCCACGGACGCTGTTCGACGTCGAGAACGAGTACGACACGTACAACTACGACGCCGAACCCTCGAACGGCTGGGCGAACGACCGCGTGTTCCCGTACCGCAACGGCGAGGGTGAGGACGCCCGGAACGGCTACGTCTGGAAGACGGCGTGGGACACCGAGGCGGACGCGACCGAGTTCAACGACGCCTACCTCCGGATGCTGGAGGCCCACGACGCCCGCGAGACCGACGACGGCTACTACGTCGTGCCCGACGGCCCGTTCGAGGACGCCTTCCTCGTCGTCCGGGACGGCCGGGAGGTGATCATCGTGAACGGGCCGACCGTCGAGGACGTCGAGGACATCCGGCCCGCGCTCGCGGCGGGGACGGCGACCTCGACCCCGGAGGGCCCGACCGCGACGCCGACCGACGAAAACGGCGGGAGCGGCGAGAACGGAGCGAAGGGCGGCAACGACGGGACAGCGACGTCCGCGAACCCGACCGAGACGACCGGCGCCGGCTTCGGCTTCCTCGTCGCGGTCGCCGCCGTGGGAATCGCCGCACTCCTCGCGCGTCGGGACTGACCCGGCCGGTTCCGGCCCGGCATCCCCCGGCGCCCGCCCGTCCCGTCCGCTGGCGCGTCGTCCGGCCGCGAAGCGTGACCTTTTCCCTCGACCGGACGAATCCCCCGGCGATGGACGCTCCCGCGCCCGATTTCGACGTCGTTCCGCCGGCCGCCGTTCGGGAGGGCCGCGCCACGGACGCCTACTTCGCCCGGACCGAGGAGACGCTCCGGCACGCCGACCGGAACCCGAACGTCGTCGCGGAGGTGACCGCGGACCAGTTCCCCGACGGCGAGTTCGAACTCCTCGCCGGCGTGAAGGACGCCGCCGCGCTGTTCTCGGGGCTCGACGTGGACGTCGACGCGCTCCCGGAGGGGACGCTGTTCGACGGGGGGCCCGTGTTGCGCGTCGAGGGGCGCTACCTCGAGTTCGCGCGCATGGAGACGTCGCTTCTGGGCTTTCTCTCGCACGCCTCCGGCGCCGCCACCGCGGCCCTGGAGTGCCGCCGCGCGGCGCCCGACGCGAACGTGCTCTCCTTCGGCGCCCGGCACGTCCACCCGAGCGTCGCGGCGATGGTCGAGCGGAGCGCGCTCGTCGGCGGCTTCGACGGCTTCTCGCACGTCGCCGCCGGGGAGGTGATCGGCCGGGAGGCGTCGGGGACGATGCCCCACGCGCTGATCATCTGCTTCGGCCCCGGGGAGCAGGAGGCCGCCTGGCGCGCCTTCGACGAGGCGGTCCCGGCGGACACCCCCCGCATCGCGCTCTGTGACACCTACACCGACGAGAAGGACGAGACCATCCGCGCGGTCGAGGAACTGGGCGACCGGCTCTCGGGCGTCAGGCTCGACACGACCGGCTCCCGCCGGGGCGACTTCCGACACATCGTCCGCGAGGTACGGTGGGAACTCGACGCCCGCGGGTTGGACGGCGTGGACGTCTTCCTCTCCGGGGGGCTCGGTCCCGGCGACCTCCGGCGCCTCCGGGACGTCGCGGACGGCTTCGGCGTCGGGGGGTACGTCAGCAACGCCGACCCGGTGGACTTCGCGCTGGACATCGTGGAACTCGACGGCGAACCCACGTCCAAGCGCGGGAAGCTATCGGGCGTGAAGGAGGCGTACCGGACCGCCGACGGCGGGCACCACGTCGGGCTTCGGGGGCGCGAGGGCCCCGAGGACGGCGAGCCGCTGCTGGAGCCGCTGGTCCGCGACGGCGAGGTGGTCCGGGAGTTCTCCATCGACGAGGCCGCCGAGCGCGCGCTGGCGGAGGCCGAGGCGACCGGGTTCGGTGCCGATTCGGAGTAGGGAGCGGCGCGTTCGGGTCGGTTCAGTCGTACGCCTCCGGCACAACCATGACGACCTCGAAAGCCCCCGCGGCTGTCGGCGAACGCGGACGAGACAAGCACCACAGTGCGAGCGACCGAAGGGAGCGAGCGCGAGGAGCGCAGCGAGGGTCACGCGGACGGAGTGAGGGTGACCTCGGAAGTCGCAGCCGACGAGCGCAGCGAGGAGGACCGTCTTCCGTAGCCCCGGAGCCGACAGCCGCGGGGGCTTCCGCGGTCGTTGCCACAGCGATACGTCGACCTCCACCCACGGGGAGGGTACCTATTCCCGCAATTTTTGTACGCTCGCGGCGACCCCCGACCCATGACCACCGTCGACGTCACCGCCATCCGGAACGCGAGGGAGCGGTTCGACCCCGACATCGTCCGCGAGACGCCGGTCGAGCGGTCGCGGTCGCTCTCGGAACGCTCGGGCGCCGACGTCCGCCTCAAGATGGAGCACCTCCAGCGCACCGGCTCGTTCAAGACGCGGGGCGCCTCGAACAAGCTCGCCCGGGTCGCCGCCGGCGGCGACGTCGAGCGCGTCGTCGCCGCCAGCGCGGGCAACCACGCCCAGGGCGTCGCGCTCGCCGCCTCCCACGAGGGCGTCCCGGCGACCATCGTGATGCCGAAGACCGCCCCGCAGATGAAGGTGAACGCCACGCGGGGCTACGGCGCGGAGGTCGTCCTCCACGGCCACGAGTTCCAGGACGCGCTCGCGCACGCCGAGGAACTGGCCGACGAGCCGGGGAGCCTGTTCGTCCACGCCTACGACGACCCGGACATCGTCGCGGGCCAGGGCACCCTCGGGCTCGAGATCGCAGAGCAGGTGCCCGAGGTGGACACCGTGGTCGTCCCCATCGGCGGCGGCGGGCTCATCTCGGGCATCGCGACCGCGCTCGACGCCGTGGCGCCGGAGGTCCGCGTCGTCGGCGTGCAGGCCGAGGAGGCCGCGACGGTCCCGCGGAGCCTCGACAAGGGGGAGCCGATCAACATCGAGGAGACCCGGACCATCGCGGACGGCATCGCCACCGGCGGCATCTCGTCGCTCACCTACGACCTGATCGAGGCGCACGTCGACGAGGTGGTGACCGTCAGCGACGACGAGATCTCCCACGCCATCCTCACGCTGCTCCAGCGCGCGAAACAGCTCGTCGAGGGCGCCGGCGCGACCTCCGTCGCCGGGATGCTCTCGCCCGACCTCGACGTGACCGGCGAGACGGTCGTCCCGCTGCTCTGTGGCGGGAACATCGACATGTCGATGCTCCAGACGGTGCTCACCCACGCGATGACCGACCGCGACCAGCTCCTCCGGCTCCGGGTGCGCATCGACGACGAGCCGGGCGAGATGGCGCGCCTCTCGGACCGCATCGCCGCCCAGGGGGCGAACATCCGGAACGTCCGGCACGATCGCGCGGTCGAGGACCTCCGCGTCGGCGAGGCGTACCTCGTCTTCCGCGTCGTCACGAGCGGCCACGAGCACGCGAGCCAGATCCTCTCGTCGGTCCGCGAGTGCGGCTACGAGGTCGAGCGCGTGAACTGAGAACGGGTGCGAACCGGGAACGGGTACGACTCCCGTGGTAAGCACCCACGTTCCACCCGAAACGAAGGGGTTTCCGGGCACCCCCGATGACGGGTCGTTCACGCCGCAGTAGCACGGTTCCGGACTTACCCCGACCCCCGGTTCGTCAGCCGTCCGGATAGCCCGTCGCTAACGGGGTTTCGAGTCGGGTCGAGCCGTGGAGACCGGATTCGCTCGCGGGTCGACGGGTTCGCCCGCGAGCGGAGACTCCGCCCCCGTTCGGCGACTCACTCGACCCCGCTCGCACGGTGCTCGGAGATGATCTCGTCGACCATGTCGACGGTCTGCTGGCGCTCGCGTTCGGCCGCGCGATCGTGCCAGTCGTCGATCAGGTCCTCGACGTCGCTCTCGCGGGCGACCGCCAGTTCGTCGACCTCCTGGGTCCGCACGTCCCCGGCCGGCCCGACCGGGATCTCGTGCTCGAACAGCGCCTCGTCGGCGGCGTCCGAGAGGCCGCCGCTCTTGAGCACCGCCCTCGGCTCCGTCCCGGCGAGCAGTTCCGCGGTCGCCCGGCCGGCGCCCGAGGCGTCCCGGAGGAGGACCACGTCGCCGGCGGCGAGCCCGAACTGCTCGTCTGCGTGCTCGATGGCGGACTTGGTGAACTGCTCTATCACCTTCACCGGAATCAGGTCGCGGCCCCCGGCCACGTCCGAGAAGTTGTCGTGGTCGAGCTTCCAGAGCGCCTTCAGGCGGTCGAGCTTCCCCTCCAGCTCCTCGGCGTGCTCCTCGGCCTCGTCGCGCTCGCGCTCCAGCCGGTCGTTCTCGCGCCGGAGGCGGGTCACCTCGCGGTCCCGCCTGGCCTCGCGGCGCTCCTCCCGACGGGTCTCGGTGAGCTCCTCCTCCAGTTCGGCGATGCGCTCGTCCTTCGCGCCGAGGTCGTCCTTCAGGCCGTCGGCGTGGTCCTGCAGGCGCTCGACGCGGGCCTCGAGGTCGCGGATGCGCTCCTCCTCGGCGGTGAGTTCCCGCGGCTCGTGGCCCGACTCCGCCTCCTCCTCGTCGGGGTCGTCGGTCAGCTCCCGGAGCGCGGCCTCGACCGACTGCCCGCCGGCGACGACGCGGGCGATCACCTCGCCGCGCTCGACCCCGGCGGGCGTCTTGCGGGTGACCCGCTCGAACTGGTCCTCGTGGTCGTCGAAGGCGTACAGCGCCGCCGCGAGCGCGTCCCGCTCGTGGTCGTTGTCGTAGGCGACGTCCTCGGTCCGCTGCAGCTTGTCGTCTACGGGCAGGTCGCGCTCGGGCGCCCAGCCGGCCGCGTCGAAGGAGCGCCTGAACTTCTCGACGGTCTCGGGCATCGGGTGGACGTCCGCGGCGACGACGACCGGCCTGCCGCGCTCGACGAGCCACTCGATGACCTCGGCGGTGTCGGCCGTGCGGGTCGAGAGCACGTCGAGCGCGTTGCCGTCGAGGTCGAGGACGGCCGCGGCGGTCGTCGTCCCCGGGTCGATGCCGACGATGACGTGGTCCCGGCGCTTGGCCAGCGGCTCGAACTCCACGCCGTCCCGGCGCTCCTGTTCGATCTCGACCCGGGTGTCGCCCGAGCGGTTCCGCGAGACGGGGATCTCCCCCGGGGGCGCCTCGACGGTGAAGACGGCGTTGCCGTAGCCGCCGTACTTCTCCTTCGCTTCCATCTCGAACTCGAGTTTCGCCTCCTCGAGCTTCGACTCGACTTCGCGGGCGCGCCGCTTCACGTTGCCGTGGATGCGGCGGGTGTAGCGGTCCTCGCTCCAGCCGCCCTTGCCGGTCGACCGGCCGCGCGAGACCTTCACGGTGGTCGTGTCGGCGAACGCGCGCACCGCGTAGCCGACGTTCGCGGCCGCGAGCCGCGCGGCGGCCTCGGCCTCCTGCATCGGGTCCTTCCCGTACGGGACGCCGTGGCGGGCGGCGACCCGGGAGAGGGGCTCCGGCCGTTCGTCGCCGGTCACCTGCACGAGGGTCGTCTCGGCCGGGAGCGCGCGGAGGAAGTGGACGAGGGCGTCCTTGTCCTCGGCCAGTTCGTACATGTTGTCCGTCGCGACGAGCGCGGGTCCCTCGGCGTCGATGAGTCGCCTGAGCTTCCGGGCGCTCACCACGTCGCGTTCCAGCGTCTCGCCGTCGAATGCCACCAGGGCGTAGGAGGGCGCGTCGCCCCGGATGTCACCGCTCTGCACGTCGACCCCGTACACGAGGGAGTCGAGCACGCTCGTCCGGGCGTTCACGGCCCTCCGTTGGGGGTTCGGGGGTAAAAAGGCCGCGCCGAAACCGCCACTCGGCGTCGACGGACCGGCCGGCGCGCGGCCGGCCGACGTCGGCCGAACGTCCCGTCCGCGGGTCGTTCCACCGCGTCGGCGTCGGCGACGGCGGATCACGCCACGTGGTGATCGCGGGGTCAGGCCGCGTCGGTGACCGGCAGCGGTTCCCGCCGGCCGCCCGCCGCCGCGCGGACCGCCCCGCCGAGCAGCGCGAACGTCTCCCGCCTTCCCTTCTCGACGTAGGCGGCCGCGTCGGCCAGCACGACCTCGGGCACGTCCTCGACGGGCGCGCCGGTCACGACCACGAGCGGCGGGCCGCGACAGGCGACCCAGGCGGCCCGGTACGCCTCCGTCGAGGACCGCGGGTCGACCGCGAGACAGTCGGCCCGCCGCGCGGGCTGGAGGGCGAACTCGACCCGGCCCGCCGTCTCGACGGCGATGCCTTCCCGCGCCAGTAGTTCGACGGCGGCCGCGCGGAAGCCGGCGTTCTCGTCGGCCAGGAGCAGGCGGAGTTCGGGGGTCGTCATCGGACGGGGGTTCGCCCGAACGGACTTTTCGGTCGCTATGAGGGGAGCGGTGCCGGCGTGTGAGAAACGTAGTCAGCCGTGGCGATGAGCGAGCCCCGCGTCGGCCCCGGCACGCGAGTCCGCGTCGGCCCCGGCACGCGAGTCCGCGTCGCCCGATCGGCGCGGACTCGCGTCGGAAGCGACCGGGTTACCTGGGAAGTGCACCGGACGGCCTGGAAGCGGCTCAGCCGGCGTCGGGGAACGGCACCTCGAGTTCGTCGCCGTCGTCGGGGACGAACGCGTCCCCGTCGTACCCCTCCCGCTCGAACGCCTCGCGGGCCTCCGACTCCAGCAGGCCCGCGCGGGCGGCGTAGCGGGAGGAGATGTGCGTGAGCGCCAGTCGGTTCGCGCCGGCCCGACGGGCGACGTCGGCCGCCTCGGCGGCGGTCGAGTGGGCCGTACTGCGGGCGCGGTCGGCGTCCTCGCTCGCGAACGTGGCGTCGTGGATCAGCAGGTCGGCGTCCCGCGCCGCCTCGACGGTCGCCTCGCTCGGCCGCGTGTCGCCGGTGTACGCGACGGTCCGTCCGGGTCGGGGCGGGCCGACGACCTCCTCCGGCTGGACGACCCTGCCGTCACCCAGTTCCACGGCCTCGCCGGCGTGGAGTCGGCCGTACGCCGGGCCGGGCGGGATGCCGAGTTCCTCCTCGGCCTTCTCGCGGTCGAACCGGCCCTTCCTGTCGGCCTCCGCGAGGACGAACCCCATCGAGGTCGTCCGGTGGTCCGTCTCGAACGTCCGAACCTGGTACTCCTCGCGGGCGAGCGCGACGTTCCCCGGGCGGACCTCGTCGACCCGGACCGGGTAGGAGGGGTCGTGGCCGCCGGCGTGGACGAGCTGCCGGAGCGTCCGCTTCGACCCCGGCGGGCCGTGGATGGCGAGCGCCTCCTCGCGGTCGTTGAAGTCGAGGCTCTGGACGAGCCCCGGGATGCCGAGGACGTGGTCGCCGTGGAGGTGGGTGACGAAGACGTGCGAGAGCCCGAATCCGGTCCCGTACCGCATCATCTGCCGCTGGGTACCCTCCCCGCAGTCGAACAGGAGTTCGTCGCCCTCGCGGTTGACGTGGAGCGCGCTGGGGGCGCGCTCGACCGTCGGCACCGCGCCGCTCGTCCCGAGGAAGGTCACCCGCAGCGTCATGTCCGGTAGTGTGGGTGCCCGCTGTGAAACGCTGTCGGAAGCGGCGCGCCGCCGTCCGCGCCCGTCTCGCACCCTCCCCGGGCCGCTCTTGCCGAATCGAAGGGCTCGCGTCGTCCTCGCCCCAGCTACCGCGTGGTGCGTTCGCGTGCCCCACGCCATCCGGCTGCCGTCCCGGATTAATCCGGCTAAATCCCGGTTCGGGAGCTAGCGAATATATCCGGAGCCCGAGTGAGAGCCGAGTACGATGGTACGAACCGGGGGGAACCGCCGCGCGCTCGCCGCGCTCGCCGCCGCGCTGCTCGTCGTCACGGCGGGCTGTGGTGCGGGCGTGACGCCCGGCGAAGATGGCAGTTCGGGCGAGGGAACCGGCACGGTGAACTTCTTCATCAGCGACCAGCAGAACGCGATCGACCAGTTCGAGCAGCTAAACGTCACCGTCTCGGCGGTGATCCTGGTGCGCGCGGACGCCGGGAACGGCACCGCGACGCCGGCCGGGGACGGATCCGGCGCGACCGACGAGAACGGCGACGGGACCGGCGACGACGGGAACCGAACCGCCGAGGACGGCACCGAAGCGCCCGGGCCCGCGGAGGGCGAGCGGGTCACCTACGGGGTGGACGACGTCACGGTCGACCTGACCGAGCTCCGGGGCGCGAACGCCACGCGGCTCGGCGCCATCGACGCGCCGGAGGGGAGCTACACCCAGGTCGTCGTGCGCGTCGAGTCGGTCGAGGGCACGCTCACGGACGGCTCCGAGGCCGACGTGAAGCTGCCGAGCGAGCGGCTCCGCCTCAACAAGGGGTTCGCGGTGGGGAACGGCGAATCGGTCGACTTCGTCTTCGACGTGACCGTCTTCGAACGCGGCCCGAACGGCTACGTCCTCCGGCCCGTGGCGGGCGAGTCCGGCACCGGCGACGAGGTCGACATCGAGGCCCTCGAGCGCGGAAACGGCTCCGCGGCCGGCGGAGGCAACGCGAACGGGTCGGGCAACGCCGGGAACGGCGGCGACGGTGCCGGAAACGGCGCGAACGGTAACGATGGGGCCGACGATGGCGACGGCTCGAGCGATGAGGCGAACGGGAACGGCGCCGACGGGACGAGCGGCAACGGCGACGTGAACGCCGACACGGAGGGTAGCATGACCTTCTACGTGAGCGACGAGGAGAACGCCATCGGCGACTTCGAACGTCTGAACGTGACGGTGACGGCGGTCGGTCTGCACCGCGCGGGCGACGGCGACTCCGGCGGCTGGGTCGAGCGGGACGTCGACGACCGGACCGTCGACCTGACGACGCTGACGGGGGCGAACGCGACGCGGCTCGGCACCTTCGGCGTCGGGAACGGCACCTACGACAGGGTGTTCGTCCACGTCGGCGGGATCGACGGAACGCTGGCGGACGGCGAGTCGGTGAACGTCAAGCTCCCGTCGAGCAAGCTCCAGGTGGACAAACGGTTCACCGTCGGGAACGGCGAATCGGTCGACTTCGTCTACGACATGACGGCGTTCGAGGCCGGCAACTCGGGCAAGTACATCCTCAAGCCGGTCGTGGGCGAGTCCGGGACGGGCGACGAAGTGGACATCGACCCCGTCGACGAGGACGATTCGAACGAAGGCGACGCGGACGACGAGTCGGCGGACGGGGACGGATCGGCGGACGACGCCGCCCTGAACGCCTCCTTCGTCGGCGACGTCTCGGCCGGCGAGGAGGCCACCGTCGCGGTGACCCGGAGCGGTACCGGGGTCGAGAACGCGACGGTCAGCGTGACCCAGCAGGCCGACGACGGGCTCTCGATCGTCGAGTTCGAGACGGACGCGAACGGGACCGCGACGTTCGACGTCGATGCGAACGCGACCGGGCTGAGTGTGACCGTCGAAGACGGCGGCGACGAGGTCGAACTCGAACGCGAGTTCGAGGCCGATGGAACCGACGACGGGAGCGGTGACAGCGCCGCGTTGCGGGCCCCGCTCCCTGGGTGATCCCGGTCAGGACTCGGTTTCCGCGGTTCCGTCGGCTTCGGTTCCGTGAGCCGTGGGTTCGCCGGTCGAGGCTCCGTCGGTCGGAGTAGCGTCGGTCGGAGTGCCGTCAGGGGTGGCCCCGTCAGCTCCGCCGGACGAGCCGCCGGAGTCGCCTCCGGACACGCTCCGGCCGGCGCCGGCGCTCCCGCCGATCGCGTCGGAGGAGGCGTAGTTCACGCCGACGTACTCGCCGTCGTGCAGCAGGACGAGCGTGTAGTCGGCCGGCACGGTCAGGTTCGCCGCGAAGCGCGCCTCGGCGCGGCCCGCCTCGCACGTACCGGCGTCGCCGTCCCGGACGGTCCGTACGTCGAGCATGAACGTTTCCGGCGCGATGCGGTCGAACCGGGCGTCGAGGCTCACGTCGGGCCCGGCGACGGTGAGGTTCTCGCGGAGCGTGAGGTTCTGGCCGGAGCCGTTCGGGGCGCTCTCGGTCCGGTCGACGGCGCCGGGTTCGGTCGGGTCGACGCAGCCGACCGCCGTCGTTTCGAAGCCGTTGAGGCCGGCGTCGGGCTGTTCCGCGAACGGGTCGTCGATCGCGACCGCCGTCGTGACGCCGCCGGCGGCGGCGCCGCCGACGAACGCGAGGAGGGCGATCACGATGGCGGTGGTGCGGGAGACCATGCGTTCAGTGGGTTTCGACTCCGGGTTATCAGTGTTGTCGTCGATCCTGTAGGAGTGGCTGTCCGGGTGGAGGGGAACTGCGGAGATGGTCTCGAAAGCCTCCGCGGCTGTCGGCTCGGGGACCGCAACTGCGCTCCTCGCCTCGGTCGCGCCGCTCCCTCGGCCGCGGTGCTCGTCCCTCGCGCGCGTCCGGCGGGCACTACCCGGGACCTGCGGTCCCGTGCGGTCACCCTCGCTCGCACGCTCGCTCGCGTGACCGAGGCGCGGCCGCCGCGCGCCAAGTGGCTGACTCCCCATCGACGCGAGCACTGTGGCGGGGACGCAGAACGCGGGGCTTTCGAGGAGGCCTTGTTTCACCTCGCTCCGTCTGACACGTCCTAACCGAACCAACTAGAACGGCCACGTTCATAGCCCCCGGCCCGCTACGAGCCACCAATGGACGGCCCGCTGTGGACCGAGACGCACGCCCCCGACCTCGCTGACCTCCCCCAGCCGGAGGTGCGCGAGCGGCTCTCCCGGGCGGTCGACGAGCCGATGAACCTCGTCGTCCAGGGTCCGACCGGCGTCGGCAAGACCGCCGCCGTCAGGGCGCTCGCCCGCGAGACCCACGCCGACCCGGGCAACGACCTCATCGAGATCAACGTCGCGGACTTCTTCGGCCGCACGAAGAAGGAGATCCGCACCGACCCGCGCTTCGAGCCGTTCCTCCAGGGCCGGAGCCGGATGGCCAAGCGCGACATGATCAACCGGGTGCTGAAGGAGTCCGCGGCCAACGCGCCGATGTCCGGCGAGTACAAGACGGTCCTGCTGGACAACGCCGAGGAGATCCGCGAGGACTTCCAGCAGGCGCTCCGGCGCGTGATGGAGCAGTACCACCGCGCGACCCAGTTCGTCATCGCGACGCGCCAGCCCTCGAAGCTCATCCCGCCGATCCGGTCGCGCTGCTTCCCGGTGCCGATGCGCGTCCCGACCACCGACGAGACCATCGGCGTGCTCGCGGGCATCTGCGAGGCCGAGGACGTCGAGTACGACGAGGACGGGCTGGAGTTCGTCGCCAGCGCGGCCAACGGCGACCTCCGCCGTGCCGTGCTGGCGACCCAGGCCGCCGCGGTCGAGCACGACGAGGTGACGATGCAGGGCGCCTACGAGACGCTCGACGACGTCGGGAACGACGAGCAGGTGCTCTCGGCGCTCGAATCAGCCCGGAAGGGGGAGCTGAAGGACGCCCGGAGCACCGTCGACGACCTGCTCTCCGATGAGGGGTTCGACGGCGGGGGGCTCCTCCGGGAGCTCTGCCGGGTCGCGCGCTCGAAGTCGGACGCCTCGCCCGAGTCGGTCGCGCGCCTCCACGCGCTCGCCGGCGAGGTCGACCTCGACCTCTCGGAGGGGCTGGACGACCGGCTCCACCTCACTCACCTGCTGGCCGCGTGGGGTGCGGGCCGCAGGACGACCGAACGGCCGGTCCGCGGGAAGGCATGAGGCTCGCGACCGGCTCCCGGCGGTACGTGCTCCCGCCGCTCCTGCTCGGGGTTCCGGTGCTGCTCATCGCCACCCCCGTCGGCCTCGCGCTGCTCGCGCTGGCCGGCTTTCTCGCGTGGTTCTTCCGCGACCCCAGCCGGGAACCTGCCGGCGAGGGCGTGCTCTCGCCGGCCGACGGCCGCGTCTCGGTGCTGCGCGAGGACGGCGACCGCGTCCGCGTCGGCGTGTTCATGAGCCCGTTCGACGTCCACGTCAACCGCGCTCCCGTGGGGGGCGAGGTGACGCGGATCGACCACCGCGGCGCCGCACACAGACCCGCGTTTTCGAAGGAGTCGGCCCGCAACGAGCGCGTCGAGTACTCCCTTGGCGACGCCGACGGCGCGCTCATCGCGGGCTGGTTCGCCCGGCGGATCACCCCCTACGTTTCCCGTGGAGAGTCGGTGGCGCGCGGCGAGCGGATCGGCCACATCGCGTTCGGCTCGCGGGCCGACGTCGTGCTGCCGCCGGAGTACGGGATGGCGGACGTGCGGGTTCGGAAGGGCGAGAAGGTGCGCGCCGGCGAGTCGATAATCGCGAGGGCGGACTGAATCCGACGTCGCGCCGACCGGTCGCCCCCTGTAGATCCCGCTGCTTCCGCCGTACCCACCGCGGACTCACTCCCGCTCCAGAACCAGTACGTGCCGGACGAGCGATCGGTGGACGCGCCGCTCGAACGAGTCCGTCACCGACCACCCCGCGTCCTCGGCCTCGGTCCGCCACGACCGATCCGCGATCAGCACCCCGCGAGGCGCGACTCTGGCGGCCTCCGAGAGCGCGCCCGCGACCAGGTCCGCCAGTTCGTGCCGGGCGATCTTCGACTGGCGGCCGTAGGGCGCGTCGAACACGGCGCCGTCGGCCGCGTCGTCTCGAACCCCGAGTTCCGTCGCGTCGCCGCGGATCACCGCGAAGCCGTCGTCGAGGTAGTGCGCGAGGTTCCCCCTGGCGCCCCGGGCCATCTTCGCCTGGGCGTCGTTGCCGAGGACCTCGCTCCCGACGAGTCCGGCCTCGATGAGCACCCCGCCCGTCCCGCACATGGGGTCGAGGATGCGGCTCCCCGGGCCCGCTCCGGCGAGGTTGGCGTACGCCCGGGCGTCCATCGGCGCCATGCTCCCGGGCTGGAAGAACGGCCGGTCGGTCGGCTTGCGGGTCGAGAAGTCCCGCACCGACTCGGCGACGACCCAGCCGACGAGACAGACCCCGCCGGCGAACAGCACCCGGAGGACCAGGTCCGGGTCGTCGAGGTCGACGGCGAACCCGCGGGCGACGAGCGCGGCGCCGCACTCGCGCTCGGCCTCGCCGGTGCTCGCGTCGGCGGAGTCGCGGACGACGCGGGCACGGACCGCGACGGTGGGGCGGTCCTCGCCCGCTCCGACGCCGACCCCTTCCGGGTCGAGGTCCGCCGACTCGACGAGGGCCCGGGCGGCCGCCACGTCGGCGTCGATGCGACCGAGGAGCGCGAGCGCGCGGCGGGTGTAGGCGAGGCCGCGGACCCGGGAGGGGTCGACCGCGTCCGCGACGGCGAGGCCGGGGGCGACGACCGAGACGTCGCTCGCGGCGGTCGCTGCCTCCCGGGCCGCGAAGGCGTCCTCCTCGCCGGCGAGTTCCAGCCCGTACACGGCCGGAGCGTCGGCGCGCCGTCGTATGAACCCCGCGGCTCGGCGATCGCGGGCGCGTCCCGGCACTTAAGTGATCCGACGCCCGGTTCCGGCGGCGGTACTACTTTAACCCTTAAATACGACGCTTAAAGCGAGAGATGGCCGACGCAAAGGAGTCGATTCACATCGAGAACGTCGTCGCGTCGACGGGAATCGGGCAGGAGCTCGACCTCCAGACCGTCGCGATGGACCTCGAGGGCGCTGATTACGACCCGGAGCAGTTCCCCGGGCTGGTGTATCGCACGCAGGATCCAAAGAGCGCGGCGCTCATCTTCCGGTCGGGCAAGATCGTCTGTACCGGGGCGAACTCGACCGCCGCCGTCCGGGAGGCGCTCCACCTCGTGTTCGACGAGCTGCGGGCGCTCGACATCCCCATCGAGGAGGACCCGGAGATCACCGTCCAGAACATCGTCACCTCCGCGGACCTGGGCGCGTCGCTGAACCTCAACGCCATCGCCATCGGCCTCGGGCTGGAGAACATCGAGTACGAGCCCGAGCAGTTCCCCGGGCTCGTCTACCGGCTCGGCGAGCCGGACGTGGTCGCGCTGCTGTTCGGCTCCGGCAAGCTCGTCATCACGGGCGGGAAGGAGCCGAGCGACGCGGAGGCGGCCGTCGACGTCATCACGGAACGGCTGTCGGAGCTCGGCCTCCTCGGCTGATCGGATGCTCCCGCAGCCCTCGACGCTCCCGGTAGCTCCCGTGTTCCCGCAGCCGTCGCCGACGCCACTGCAGACCTCGCCGGGCCGGATCGTCGCCGGCTTCCTGCTCATCGCGCTCCTCTCGACGTTCATCGCCAACACCGCCGCCTACTTCGTGATGGGCGACGCCGCCGAACTCGGGCGGGCCGTGCTCCCGGGCGCAGCGATGGCTGCCGTCGGCCTCATGGCGGCCGTCCTCCCGGTCCCCGCCGTCGTCGTCCTCGCGCTCGTCGTCGACTACGCCGCCGTCTCGGTCGCCTACGGGTTGAACCGGCGGGGGACGGCGATGGTGACCGCGATGCACTACACGCTCACCGTCGTCGTCGCCGTGTTCGCCAGCTACTCGCTCGCGCTGTACCAGGACGCCCCGCTGTGACCCGGGACCGTTCGTCCGACTCGGGGGAGTCGTCCGACTCGGAACGGTCGCGGGAGCCGGAGCGCTCGCCGGACGCGGACCGGTCGGGTCCGGACCTGCCGCCCGACTCGAACCTGCCGCCGGAGCCCGACCTGTCCCCCGAGTCCCGCCGCGACGGACTCAGCCGGCTCGTCTGGACTCACGACGAGCGCCGGCCCACGGCCCCGCTCCGCCTGGTCGCCGCGGTCGTCGCCGTCGGCGTCGCGTTCGTCGGCACGTCGCTCTCCCTCGCGTTCCTCCCGCTCGCGGGCGTCGCGTTCACCGTCGTCGCCTCGCTCGCGAATCCGGTCGTCGTCTCGCTCGCGGTGCTGCTGGTCGCGTACGCCGTGGACCGCCGCCGGCTGGCGGACCTGGGGCTGCGACGCGAGCGGGGGTGGCTCTCCGACCTCTGGTTCGGCCTCGCGCTCGGCGTCGGCCTCCAGGCGCTCGTCGCGGGCGTCGGCCTCGCGGCGGGCTGGTACCGGCTCGCCGGGACCCTCGTCGGCCCGCCGGTCGGGTTACTGACGGCGCTCGTGCTGTTCCTCGGCGTCGGGTTCTACGAGGAACTGCTGCTCCGGGGCTACCTGCTCACGAACCTCGGCGAGTGGTTCTCCCGGCACGCCGGCCAGCGCGTCGCGGCGGGGCTCGCGCTGCTCGCCTCCAGCGGCGTGTTCGGCGCGGCCCACGTCGCGAACCCCGGCGCCACGGCCGTCTCGACGCTCGGCATCACGTTCGCGGGCGTGTTCCTCGGCCTCGGCTACCTGCTGACGGGGCGGCTCTCGCTCCCGGTCGGCGTCCACATCTCGTGGAACTACGCGCAGGGCGCCGTGTTCGGCTTCCCGGTGAGCGGGCTGGACGTGGGGGCGAGCCTGCTCGCGCTGGAGCCCACCGGCCCCCGGGCGGTCACCGGCGGGGAGTTCGGCCCGGAAGCGGGGCTGCTCGGAGTGCTGGCGCTCTGCGTGGGGATCGGCGCGACCGTGTGGTGGGTTCGGTGGCGCGGCGGGAGCGGACTCGACGGTCGGGTGCTGACGCTCGACCGGCGGTGACCGACCCGTCACCGCCCGTGGTTCCGGCCCGAATCGAGGAGTATCTTTACCAGGAATCCGCGTGTTTTCCGGCCATGTCCTCCCAAGAAGTGGAGCTACGGAGCACGATCGCGGGGTTCACGGCCGAGGGGAGACTGCACACGCTGAGCGTCTGGTTCATCCTCGCGCTGCGACTCATGATGGGGCTGGCGTTCCTCCAGAGCGGGGTCGACAAGGTTCTCTCGGGCGAGTTCTCCGCGAGCGGCTACCTGCAGAACGCGCCGCCGGCGAACGGCAGCCCCGTCGCCGACCTCTTCGTCGCGATGGGGAACACCCCCTGGTTCGTTGAGTTCGTGAACGTCGCCGTGCCGTGGGGTGAGGTCCTCATCGGACTCGGCCTGATCGTGGGGGCGTTCACTCGACTGGCGGCGTTCTTCGGCGCGTTCATGATGCTCCTGTTCTACCTGGGGAACTGGGACATCGCCCACGGCTACATCAACGGCGACTTCGCGTACATGCTCGTGTTCCTCTCGGTCGCCGCGTTCGGCGCCGGGCGCATCCTCGGCCTCGACACCTACATCGAACGGTACGAGGTCGGCGGCCGCTCGCTCGTCGAGCGGTACCCCTGGGCCAGCTATCTCCTCGGGTAAGGGCCGACCCCTCTCCGCGTCCGTCCCGGCGATCGCCTACTCCACCAGCCGCTCGATCTCGGTGACGAGGATGTCGCTCGCGCCGACGGCCTTCAGGTCCGAGATGACGCCGAACACCTCCCGTTCGTCGACGACGGCGTGGACCGCCACGTGGTCCTCCTCGCCGTCGGCGACGTCCATCACCGTCGGCCCGCCCATGCCCGGAATCACGTCCTTCACGTCCTCCAGTCGGTCGCTCGGGGCGTTCATCATCAGGTAGCGCTTCCCGTCGGCGGCGATGACCGACGAGAAGGCGGTCTCGACCTCCCGCACCTTCGGGTCGTCGGCGACGTCCGGGCGGGCGAACAGCCGGACCGAGGAGGCGAGCACCTCGTCGACGACCGCGAGGCGGTTCACCTGCAGCGTCGTCCCGGTCGAGGTGATGTCGACGATGGCGTCGGCCATCTCCACGTGCGGGGTGAGTTCGGTCGCGCCCGTCACCTCCACGACGTCGGCGTCGATGTCCCGCTCCGCGAGGTAGGCTCGGGTGACCGCCGGGAACTCCGTGGCGATCGTCAGCCCCTCGACGTCGCCGGGGTCGGCGATGTCGCCGTCCTCGGGCGCGGCGAGGACGAGCCGACAGCGACCGAAGCCCAGGTCGAGCAGGTCCGCGAGGTCGTGTCCGGACTCGCGGGCCTGGTCGAGCCCCGTGACGCCCAGGTCGGCGGCGCCGTCGGCGACGTACTCCGGGACGTCGGCGGCGCGCGCGAACAGGATGGAGACGTCCGGGTCGACGGTGTCAGCGTACAGCTGGCGGTCGGCGGTCTCCTCGACGTGGAGGCCGGCCCGTTCGAGGAGGTCCATCGTCGGCTCGTGCAGGCGCCCCTTGTTGGGCACGGCGATGCGCATGGGTGGGACGAGGCGGCGGGCCGGGAACTGTCTTTCCCTCGCGACGGGCGGCGTGGACCGGCGGCCCTGGCTCGGCCGCGGTGGGGTACCGCGGTCGAGGACTGTGCGAAAACGGTCGACGGATTGAGGGTTCGGTGCCACACACCGTGCGGCATGAACGCGCTCGTCGCCCCGGCGTTCGGCTATCTCGCGGTCGTGGCTGGGGCCGCACTCGCCGGTCGTCTGCTCGGACTGCTCGTCCACCGGACCGAGGCGCCGCTCCGCTGGTACCGCCGCGGCATCGCCCTGCTGTGCCCGGCCGCCGCCGTCGTCGCCTTCGGCGCGCTCGCGGCGACGGGCGCGTTCGACCTGGTGGCCGCCGCGCTTCCCGCCGGCACGCTCGGGCTAGTGGGGTTCGTCTCGGCGTTCGTCCTCCCTCCGACGCTCGCCACGTTCGTCCCGTACCTCGCCTCCGCCCGCACCTACGGGGACCTGCGAGGCCACGAGGTCGAGCCGATCGACGCCCTGCGTCAACTCGTCCGCTACCTGCTTTCGGTGCTGGTTCCGATCGGCGTGATGGCCTGGTTCGCCCTCGCGGTCGACGGCGGCGCGCTCGTCGTCGCCTGGGCGGCGCTCGCGGCCGCGGCGGTCGTCCTCGCGGTCTGTGCCCCCCTGCTCGCCGTCCTCGGACGGAGGACCCGGCCCCCGACCGACGCCGAACGCGAACGGATGGAAGCCGCCATCGAACGGGCGGACGTCCCGGTCCGGGGGGTCCGGGTGATGCCGACGGACGGGGGGAGCGCCCAGGCCCGGATCCTGGGCGTCGGCGGCCTCCGGCACCTCTTTCTCACCGACGCGGTCCTCGAGGAGTTCGACGACGAGGGCACGGCCGCGCTCGTCGGCCTCGCGGGGAGCCACCGCGACTACCACCTCCCGTCCGTCGGGTTGCTGGTCTACGGGGCCGCTGCGAGCGTCGCGTCGGCCGTCGGCGGGGGGCCGATTCCCGCGTTCCTCGTCGGCTACGTCGTCTCCAACGAGTGCGTCAGACGCCTCTCGTACCGCGCGGACGCGGCGGCAGTCGGGCGGTCCGGCCTCGATCCGGCGACCGTGACCGCGGCGCTGGAACGGGTTGCGGCCCTCCACGACCGGCAGGACAGTCCGTCGGCCGTCGCACGGGTTCTCCTGTCGGTCCCCGACTTCCCCCGACGACTGGCGGCGGTCCGCGCGCGGACGGCCCGCGGGGCCCCGGATGGTGACGGGTCCCGCTGAGGTCGATCGGCCGCGGACGGAACCCGCCCACGGGACGGTCCGGCGGAACGACCGCCGGAGATTCGCCCTCGCGCCCCGCCCACCTTCTTCGACGGATTGAGGGTCCGGCGCCGCCCAGGCCGGGACATGAGCACCCTCGCAGTCGCCGGCGGGCGGGTCCTCCTCCCGAACCACTCGATCGAGCAAGCGGACGTACTCGTCGACGCCGACGCCGGCGAGATACTGGACGTCGCCCCGGATCTCGCCCCAGAGGCGGACGAGACGCTGGACGCCTCCGGGGGACTCGTGATTCCCGGCCTCGTGAACGCCCACGGCCACGCCGCGATGACGCTCCTGCGCGGCTACGCCGACGACAAACCGCTGGAGGCGTGGCTGCAGGAGGACATCTGGCCCGCGGAGGCCGAACTGACGCCCGAGGACGTCGCGGCCGGCACCCGCCTCGCCGCCGTGGAGATGATCCGGAGCGGGACGACCGCGTTCGCGGACATGTACTTCCACGTCGGCGAGGTCGTCGAGGCGGTCCGGGAGGCCGGCCTCCGCGCCCGTGTCGGCCACGGCGTCGTCACCGTCGGCAAGGACGAGGAGGCCGCACGGGCGGACTTCGCGGAGTCGCTGTCCGTGGCCGAGGAGTACGACGGCGCGGCGGACGGCCGGATCCGGACGGCGGTGATGCCCCACGCGCCCCACACCGTCGGCACCGGGTACTTCGAGGAGTTCGTCCCGGCGGCCCGCGAGGCGGGACTCCCGTTCCACTTCCACCTGAACGAGACGGAGGCGTACCTCGACCCGGTCGCGGAGGAGGCGGGGGTGCGACCGACCGAGTACGCCGACGACCTCGGCCTGCTCGCCGAGGACACCTGGGTCGCCCACGGCGTCCACCTGGATTCGGGGGAGGTCGATCGCCTCGCCGAATCGGACACGGCCGTCGTCCACTGCCCGGCCTCGAACATGAAACTCGCCTCCGGGATGGCGCCCGTACAGGCGATGCTCGACGCCGGCGTGCCCGTCGCGCTCGGCACCGACGGCGCGGCCTCGAACAACGACCTCGACCTGTTCGGCGAACTCCGCGACGCGGCGATGCTGGGGAAGTTAGCGGCGGACGACGCCGAGGCGGTCGACGCGGACGCCGCCGTCCGGATGGCCACCGAGGGCGGCGCGGAGGCGCTCGGGTTCGACGGCGGGCGGATCGAGGCGGGCGCGAAGGCCGACCTCGCGGTCGTGGATCTGGAGGCCGCACACCTGACGCCGCAGCACGACCTGGTTTCGCACCTGACCTATGCTGTACGCGGCAGTGACGTCCGGCACACGGTGTGTGACGGTGCGGTGCTGATGCGGGATCGCGAGGTGCTGACGCTGGACGAGGAGGCCGTTCGGGAGCGGGCGGAGGAGGCCGCGAGCGAGCTGGTGGCGCGGGCTGAGGACTGAGCTTTCGGAAGCTACGTAGTCGGGGGTTTTCGAACGGCCGCCGCTGGCGACCAACCGGTACCGGATGGGTTAATCTCCGCCGCGATAGCCTCGTGACGTGTTTCGAGACGTCTACTGGAAGCGGATCGACGGGACTGGAGGAGAGCATCTTCGACTCATCGAGGATTCGAGCGGTGTTTCCGCCCAAAGCGTCGTCGTGGGCGTCGTCGATGGCAGCCCGGTGCGTGTTCACTACGAGATCGAACTCGATCGTCAGTACCGCGTTCAGCGAGTCGATGTCACGACGCCAGGACGGGGACCCGACTCGTTGACGCTTCGAGCCGACGGGGAGGGGAATTGGACCGACGGGCGAGGGGAGGAGTTGCCAGCACTCGATGGCTGCATCGACGTGGACGTTTCGGCGACGCCGTTCTCCAACACGTTACCGATCCGACGAGCGGGTCTCGAACGGGACGAACCGACCGAACTCTCCGTCGTCTACGTCAGGGTTCCCGAACTCTCCGTCGAGGTAGCCACGCAGCGGTACACCCGTCTCGACCCGGCGGACGGAGACGGCGGGAAGTATCGGTACGAAAGCGTGTCCAGCGGGTTCACGGCGGAACTGACGGTCGATTCCGACGGTCTCGTGGTCGAGTACCCGGGGTTGTTCGATCGGGTGCCGCTCCCGTAACCACGGACGGGGGGCGACGTTCCGATACGAATCGGAGTCGGCGGACCACCGTACCGAAGTCCGCCTTCGGCGGCGTTAAGGCACGACCACTCGAACCCACGCATCATGAGTCAATCGTCGTACCCGCCGGTCACACAGCACCTCGACGACCCCGATGCCGCAGCGCGGGAAGGCCGACGGAAGATGGACTGGGCGCTCCAGCACATGCCGATCCTCTCGAAACTCCGCGAGGACTACGAGGAGTCGAAACCCTTCGAGGGCCAGGTCATCGGCATGGCGATGCACGTCGAGGCGAAGACCGCGAACCTCGTCGAACTGCTCGCCGACGGCGGCGCCGAGGTCGCCATCACCGGCTGCAACCCGCTCTCGACCCACGACGACGTGAGCGCGGCGCTCGACGCCCACGAGCGCATCACCTCCTACGCGGTCCGCGAGGTCGACGACGAGGGCTACTACGCCGCCATCGAGTCGGTGCTCTCCCACGAACCGACCCTCACCGTCGACGACGGGATGGACATGGTCGCGGCCGTCCACGAGGACCACCCCGAACTCATCGACTCCATCGTCGGGGGCTGCGAGGAGACGACGACGGGCGTCCACCGCCTGCGCGCGATGGACGAGGACGGGGCGCTCGAGTACCCCATCTTCGCCGTGAACGACACGCCGATGAAGCGGCTGTTCGACAACGTCCACGGCACCGGCGAGTCCTCGCTCGCGACCATCGCGATGACGACGAACCTCTCGTGGGCCGGCAAGACGGTCGTCGTCGCCGGCTACGGCTACTGCGGGAAGGGCGTCGCCAAGAAGGCGGCCGGGCAGAACGCGAACGTCGTCGTCACCGAGGTCGAACCACGTCGGGCGCTGGAGGCGCACATGGAGGGGTACGACGTCAGGCCGATGGCCGAGGCCGCCGAGGACGCGGACGTGGTGCTCACGACGACCGGCAACCGCGACGTGGTCACCCGGGAGCACTTCGAGGTCATGAAGGACGGCGTCCTGCTGGCGAACGCGGGCCACTTCGACGTCGAGGTGAACCTGGACGACCTCGACGACCTGGCCGTCGACCGCTACGAGGCGCGCGAGGGCGTCGAGGCGTACGAGATGGCCGACGGCCGGCGGCTGAACGTGCTCGCCGAGGGGCGTCTCGTCAACCTCGCCGCGCCCATCGCGCTCGGCCACCCGGTCGAGGTGATGGACCAGAGCTTCGGCGTGCAGGCGGTCTGCGTCCGCGAACTGGTCGAGAACGGCGGCGACTACGAGGCCGGCGTCCACGAGGTGCCGGACGTTCTGGACCGGGAGGTCGCCGAGATCAAACTGGCGGCCGAGGGCGTCTCGTACGACGAACTCACCGACGAGCAGCGCGAGTACATGGGCTCCTGGCAGCACGGGACGTAGGGCCGACGGCCACCCCGAGCCGGCGCGTCCGGCGCCCGTCCGCACCGTCCGGCCGTCAAAACCTTACGGTCAGGTCGGCCAGTGAAACCCGATGAACGCCGCCGTCGTCGCCGCGAGGCTGGTCGCCGGCCTCGCGCTCATCCTGGCGAACGGCTTCTTCGTCGCCATCGAGTTCGCGCTCACCCGGGTCCGGCAGTACACCGAGTCCGAGTTCGACGCGCCGGGGCTCCGCCGGGCCTGGGAGATGACCGACGACCTGGAGATCTACCTCACGAGCTGTCAGGTCGGCATCACGGCCACCAGCATCGCGGTCGGCATCGTCGCCGAACCGGCGCTGGCAGCGATCTTCGAGCCGTTCCTCGCGGACACGTTCTGGGCCTCCGTGGGCGCCGGCGGGGTGCTCGCGTTCCTGGTCATCAACCTCGTCCACCTCACCCACGGCGAGCAGACGCCGACGTATCTCGGCGTCGAGCGGACCAAGACCGTCTGTCGGTACGGGGCGACGCCGCTGTACTACTTCGCGAAGGCGATCTCCCCGGTGATGTGGATCGGCGACCACGTCGCGAAGTGGACGCTGCGGCTGGTCGGCGTGGAGATGACCGGGGCGTGGCTCGAGGCCGAGGAGGAGCGCATCGAGAGCCGCGCGCAGTTGCGGAACCGCATGGACTCGCTGCTCGACCGGGGCGACCTGACCGAGGAACGCCGGGAGGAGGTGCTGAACGCCCTCACCGCCGGCGAGCGCCCGGTCGTGGACGCCGTCGTCGACCCCGAGGACGTGGTGTTCCTCTCGACGGAGAACTCCCCGGAGGAGAACTTCGAGCGCCTGGCCGACGCGCCCCACACCCGCTACCCCCTCGTCGGCGAGGGGCCCGAGGACTTCCGGGGCGTCGTGTACGTCCCCGCCGTCGTCGGCGCCGTCGACGAACTCAGGGCCGGCGAGACCACCTTCGAGGAACTCGCCGCGCCGCCGCTGACGCTCCCGCCCGACACGACCGTCAGCGACGCGATCGACGAGTTCCAGGCCGAACGCCAGGAACTCGCGCTCGTCCGCGACGACGACGGCGTCGTCGGGCTGCTCACCGCGACCGACGCGTTCGAGGCGGTGATGGGCGACCTGGAGGACCCCCTGGACGAGGGAGCAGTGACGGACGGGCGGGCGGGCGGGGGGAGCCGACGAGCGGACGGCGACGACCGCGGGCGGGCGAGCGGGGCGTGAGGACGACCGGGGCACGAGGGCGACGGGGGGGCGAGGACCACCGGGATACGAGGACGAACGGCGCGAGCATACGGCTTGCTCGCGGAGGCCCGCGCGGCGACTCGCGACGGCCTACCGCTGACTGTCCGCCCCGACGACGTACCCATACTTGAGCAGCGCGACGAACACCGCGCCGCCGACCGCGTTTCCGACCGTGGCGAGCGCGAGGAAACGGACGTACTCCACCACGCCGACGGCGTCGGAGGAGAACACGGCGACGAGCACCTCGACGTTGCCGGCGATGGAGTGCGGGAGGTGGCCGTAGCCGATGGCGCCCGTCACCATGACGACGACCGCCAGCCGGGAGAGCGTCGAGTCGGCGGCCGCGACCAGCCACGCGACGAGCCCCATCAGCCAGCCGGCGAGCACCGCCCCCCCGAGCAGCGCGGTCGCGGGCTGCCCGACGAACGGGTCGGCGATCTCGGTCAACGACTCCACGTCCGCCAGGCCGTACGCGGGAGCGAACCAGACGGCGAAGGCGGCGAAGACGGCGCCGCCCACGACGTTCCCGACGTACACGAGCCCCCACAGCCGGCCGAGGTCGGGCAGTCCGGCCTCGCCGTCGAGGACCGGGAGCACCGCCAGCGACGTGTGCTCGGTGAACAGCTGGGTTCCGCCGAGGATGACGAGCACGAAGCCGAACGCGTAGCCGAGCGCGGTGAGCATCCGGACGGTCGGCTCCACGTACACGCCCTCGGTGTGGGTGAGCGTGGCCGCGACGAGCAGCGGCCCGAAGCCGATGTCCAGCCCCGCGGACAGCCCGGAGAGGAACAGCGACGAGCGGGGCCGGGACATCTCGTGGACGCCGGTCCCCACGAGCCGGTCGACGATGGTGGAGTCCGTGGCGCGCTCCTCGTCCGCGACACGCCGCTCTACGTCCGCCATGGAACCCGGTTCGACCGGGCGACGGATGAATCCGCGGGCCGAGTCGGCCGGGGTCGCGTTCCCCGCGGGCGCGGTCGGCGGCGGGCGCGGTCGACGGCCCCGGCCGCGGCCAACCCCCGTGCCGTCACAGCGGGAACCGGGCGACGGTCCGGTACGTCGGCCCGTCGCGGTCGAGTTCGCTCGCCTTCAGACGGAGTTCGCTCGCCTCGAACCGGCCGAGTTCGGGGTCGGTCTCCCGGAGGAACCGCCGTACGTCCTCCTTCCCGCGGGCGTCGCTCATCCGCGCCAGCGTCACGTGTGGGGTGAACTCGTGCTCCTCCGGGTCGAACCCGAGCGCGACCGTCTCGCGCTCGACGGCCTCGTGGAGCCGGACGAGTTCCTCGGCGCCCTCGTCGATTCCGACCCAGACGACCCTGATGTACTCCTCGTCGGGGAACGCGCCGAGCCCGGCGACCTCGACCGGGAACGGCCCCGCGTCGGCGGCGTCGACGGCCCGCTCCAGCGCGTCGACCGCTTCGTCGACGTCGTCCTCGGGGGTGTCGCCGAGGAACTTCACCGTCACGTGCGCGTCCCCGGGGTCCGTGTACGAGAGGCCGGGCGCGTCCGGAGCGTCCTCCCGGAGGTCGGCGAACGCCCCCGCGAGCGCGTCCGGGAGGTCGAGCGCGACGAACAGTCGCGGCATACGGGATGGTGGGGACCGGAGGGGCAAAAGCCCGACGCGCAAGCCTTACCCGCACGGTTCGCCAATCCGCAGGTATGACTGACGAGGAGCGACCCCACGAGTTCTCGTCCGGACAGGGGCTCGACGAGGACTACGAGGAGTTCACCCTCGACCCGGAGGAGCTGAACGCCGACCCCTCCCAGGTCGACCCCGTCGACACCCGGGTCATCACCGACCTCCTCGACGAGCGGAACATCGCGAAAGAGCAGGTCGACACGGAGAGTCTCATCGACGTCGGGCTCTCCTACATGGGCATCAACCGGTTCGAGGAGGCGACCGAGACGTTCGGCCGCGCGGCCCAGTTCGCCGAGGACGACAGCCTCGCCGAGCAGGAGGCGTGGGTGAACAAGGGCGTCGCGCACGCCCAGCTCGAGGAGTACGACGAGGCCATCGGCGCCTACCGCGAGGCGCTCCGCATCGACGACGACTCCGAGCACGCCGCCAGCGCCGAGACGAACCTGGCGTACGCGCTCTACGAGTTCGGCGAGAGCGAGGAGGCGCTCGAGCACGCCGAGCGCGCCGTGGAGATCGACCCCCGGTTCGCCCAGGCCTGGTACAACCGCGGCTTCTTCCTGGTCGAGCGGGGCCTGCTGGAGGACGCGGTCAACGCCTTCGACAACGCCATCCGCCTCGGCATGCGCAACGCCGAGGTGCTGGAGGAGAAGGCCCGCGCGCTGGACGAACTCGGCGAGGAGGAGGAGGCCGAGGCGGTCGCCGAGCGCGCCGAGGAACTGCGCAAGGAGGCCGAGCAGGAGATGGTCGAGGAGTTCGAGGAAGGCTGATGCTGCTGAAGGAGCGCGACACGCCCGAGGGGACGCTGGTGTCGGTCTGTGACCCCGACTGCCTCGGCGAGACGTACGAGAACGGCGCGGTCACCCTGGAGGTGACCGAGGAGTTCTACGGCGGAGAGAACGCCGAACCTGCCGACGAGGACGTGGTCGTCGAGAGCCTCCTGGCCGCCACCACGGCGAACCTCGTCGGCGAGGAGTGCGTCTCGGTGGCGGTGGAGGCGGGCATCATCGACGAGGAGCGCGTGCTGGACGTCGGGGGGACGGTCCACGCGCAGTTGCTCTGGCTCAGGTAGGCGTTCCCGTCGGGGGCCACCCCGATCTCCGGCCCGGGAACGTCGCATCCGTCGCGGACCCGCCGGCTCCGAGCGCCGGGACTTTTGCCGTCGCCCGCCGTCCGCACACCCATGGTCGACACCCGCCTGCTCGTCCGGATCGACGCGTTCCTGGGACTGTTCGCGCTCTGTCTGGTGCTCGCGACGTTCTATCTCGTCGTCAGGGCGCCCCTCGTCGGGTTCGCCGCGCTCGTCGTCCTCGGGCTCGGGCTGTACGGGCTCGGCTCGTACGTGAGCGGATTCCTCGACGGCGCCGGCGACGTCCCCGGGCTCTCGGTCGGCGACGGTGCGAGCGACGCCGCGGCCGGCGGCGTCGAAACCGACGACGTCGGCGAGGGGCGGGGAGGCGAACCGGGGGCCGCGATCGGACCGGACGCCGACGCCCGCGAGTAGCCCGGCGAAACCGCTCCCGGTTACGAACCGTCGCCCGGACCGAAGGGATGTTAGCCCTCGGACCCCTTTCCCCCGGTAATGGAACCCACTCAGGAACCGTACCCCCTCGACGTGGCGGCCGTCAGGGCGGACTTCCCCATCCTCGACCGGAAGGTCGGCGGCGACGCGACCGTCCCCGGCGAGGGCGAGGGCGACACGACGCCGCTCGTCTACCTCGACAACGCGGCGACCAGCCAGACGCCCGAACAGGTCGTCGACGCCATCGCGGAGTACTACCGCTCGTACAACGCGAACGTCCACCGCGGCATCCACCAGCTGAGTCAGGAGGCCAGCGTGGCCTACGAGGAGGCGCACGACCGCGTCGCCGAGTTCGTCGGCGCCGACGGGCGCGAGGAGATCGTCTTCACGAAGAACACCACCGAGGCGGAGAACCTCGTCGCGTACGCCTGGGGGCTGAACGAACTCGGTCCCGGCGACAACGTCGTGCTCACCGAGATGGAGCACCACGCCTCGCTGGTCACCTGGCAGCAGACCGCCCGGAAGACGGGCGCGGAGGCCAGGTTCGTTCGCATCACCGACGAGGGGCGGCTGGACATGGACCACGCGCGGGAGCTGATCGACGAGGACACGAAGCTCGTGTCGGTGGCCCACAGTTCGAACACGCTCGGCACGCTCAACCCCGTCGAGGAGCTCGCGGACCTCGCGCACGACCGCGGCGCGCTAATCTTCCTCGACGGCGCCCAGTCGGTCCCCCACCGCCCGGTCGACGTGAAGGAACTCGACTGCGACTTCCTCGCCTTCTCGGGCCACAAGATGCTCGGGCCGACGGGCATCGGCGTGCTGTACGGGAAGGAGGGGATCCTGGAGGGGATGGAGCCGTACCTCTACGGCGGCGACATGATCCGCAAGGTCAGCTTCGAGGAGACCCAGTGGGAGGACCTGCCGTGGAAGTTCGAGGCCGGGACGCCCAACATCGCCCAGGGGATCGCGCTCCACGCCGCCATCGACTACCTCGACGACCTGGGGATGGGGAACGTCCACGAGCACGAGTCGGTGCTGACCGAGTACGCCTACGACCGACTCGCCGAGTTCGACGACGTGGAGATCTACGGCCCGCCGGGCGACGAGCGCGGCGGCCTCGTCTCGTTCAACGTCGGCGGCGTCCACGCCCACGACCTCTCGAGCATCCTCAACGAGCACGGCGTCGCCATCCGCGCTGGCGACCACTGTACGCAGCCGCTCCACGACGTGCTCGGGACGGCCGCGTCGGCGCGTGCGAGCTTCTACGTGTACAACACGCGCGAGGAGATCGACAAGTTGGTCGAGGCCGTCGACGACGCGAGAGAACTGTTTGCGTAAACGGACGACCCCGAACGGGGACTCTGCGTCGATCCCAGCGGCTTCCTTCCACGAAAAAGAGCGAACTCGGAGGACCGCTCTATTCCCACCGTTCCTCGGTTGCAGCGACGGGGATGTTTCGGACGGAGAAGGTTTCCCCACTCAGCTCGACCGTCACGTCGATCGTATCCGGAAGGAACTCTTCGAGTTGAGAGAACTGAAACGGCGGGCTCTGAATCATTCCCGGTGATGAGGACTTGCTGGCATCAACGGGGTATTCAACCGCGATCCATCTAACGTGGTCCGGGAACTCTTGATCTGTTGGGGTTGCCCGAACTGCCACACGTAGTCTCGTTGCATCCTCCCCAAACTCCTGACTTACTTGTTGGGACACTAGTTCACGGGCCTTTTGGCTGGCCTCAGAGAGTACGGCCCTCGTGAATGAAACCTCGTACGTGGGGCTCACCTTCTCTTTCGCCGTTTCATCACGAATCCCTTGCTTTTGTCTCGTGATTGGCTCGCCATTTTGTAGGAAAGTAGGCGGTTTTCGTTGCTGTTGCTGATCCACCTCTGAATTGAGATGTATGCCTGCGACGTGCTCCGTGAGTCCCGACTCGACGATGGCGTTTTCGACGGTTTCGGGGGCGACAGCAAACTCGTCAGCTATTTTCTCGACGGATTCTCCCCCAGTTAAAAGCTGTCCGACAGCAGCAGCGACACGCCGATCTGCGTGCAGGAGGACGAACTCATTTACTTCAGTCATTTTTAGAGGTAAACGGCGGTGGTATATACAATCTTTGGCGGTTTCTGTCTGTTATTGTTAGTCACCAATCCGCACCTCGAATTGATTTTCAATATTTTCGACTGCAATCCAATTCGAGGTTGAGCTCACAGAGAACAGAGGTGTCCACAAAACCACTTCTCTGTCGCTCACGAACGAACGCAACCCAAAAGGTGGGGCGGTAGGCTTTTCGGGCCGACTCGCCTAGGTCGGTCAACAATGGGAATCGGCGGCGGCTCCGACATGTATCGCCAGCAGATCCTCGACCACTACAAGAACCCCCGCAACTACGGCGAGATGGACGACCCGACGTTCTCGCACGTCGGCGAGAACCCCTCCTGCGGGGACACCATCAGGGTCGACGTCCGGCTGGCCGACGACGGCGAGACCATCGAACGCGTCGCGTTCTCGGGCGACGGCTGCGCCATCTCGCAGGCCTCGGCGTCGATGCTCTCCCAGCGCCTCCGCGGGATGACCCTGGAGGAACTGGACGAACTGGACACCGAGGACGTCACCGAGATGCTCGGCGTCGACATCTCCCCGATGCGGATCAAGTGCGCCGTGCTCGCCCGGCAGGTCGCACAGGACGGCGCGAAGCTTCACGAGGGCGACCTCGAGGACCTCGACGTGACGAAGACGGAGGACTGACGCGGTCGCCGTCCCCGCTTCGATTCCCGCTCACCGGTTTTGCGGATTCCCACGGCGAAGAGCCCCGCCGCTGCGGGGCGTAGTGCTCGAGGGGAAAGCCGAAACGGGGGAGCGCGTCGTCCGCGAGGTACGCTGGCCGACTACTCCGGCTTGAGCCCCTCGTCCTGGACGCGCATGATCGACTCGCCGTCGGCCAGGTTCGGCGCGTCGACGAGCTTCACGATGCGCTTGTCGCCCTTCGACTTGCGGAGGTACATCCGGAACGTGGAGGTGTGCCCGAGGATGTTCCCGCCGATGGGCTGGGTCGGGTCGCCGAAGTAGGAGTCGGGGTTGGAGGCGACCTGGTTCGTCACGAGCACGACCGAGTTGTAGAGGTTGCCCACGCGCATCAGGTCGTGGAGGTGCTTGTTCAGCTTCTGCTGGCGGTCGGCCAGTTGGCCGCGGCCGACGTACTCCGCGCGGAAGTGGGCCGTGAGCGAGTCGACGCACAGCAGTCGGACCGGGAACTCGTCGTCCTCGTGCTCGCTCGCGACCTCCTTGGCCTTCTCCGCGAGGAGGATCTGGTGGTTGGAGTTGAACGCCTTCGCGACGTGGATCTTGTCGAGCACGTCCTCGAGCAGCGCCTCCATCGTCTCCTCGTCGCCGGGGCTCCCCTCGATCTCGCGCTCCTCGAGCAGCGCCTCGAGGACCTCGTCGTCGAGCCCGCGCACCATGTCGTCGATGCGCTCGGGGCGGAAGGTGTCCTCCGAGTCGATGAAGATGCAGCTCCCCTCCAGCCCGCCGTACTCCTTCGGGAGCTGGACGTTCACGGCCATCTGGTGGGTGACCTGCGACTTGCCGGCGCCGAACTCGCCGTACACCTCGGTGATCGACTGCGTCTCGAGGCCGCCGTCGAGCATCTCGTCCACCTCGGGGATGAGCCACGAGAGCTTCCCGATCTGCTGGCGGCGTTCGAGCACCTGCGCGCCGGACTCGAAGCCGCCGACGTCGGCGGCCTTCCGCGCGCCCTGGATGACGTCGTTGGCGGTCGAGTCGCCGATGTCGGCGGTGTTGCCCAGCTCGCTGGGGCTGGCGACCGCGATGCTCTGGTAGCTTTCGAATCCCGCTTCGACGAGTTTGTCCGCCGTCGCCGGCCCGACGCCGGGAAGGCTTTCGAGGTCGTCTTCTGCCATCGTGATACCGGCTTGTGCGGCTCCACACATAAACCCCCGTTAACAGGGAAGTGGAAGTGAAAACGCGGGCAAGCGCCGGGGCTGTTCTGTCGGCGTCGCGAAGTTTCAGGGAGGAAGGGGCGCGCGTCGAGGGGGGACCCTACTTGTGGCGGACGGGCAGTGGTGCCGGACGGAGGGTCGTACGGGACGGACGGCGAGGTGGCGGCGACCGTCGGGTTCGACGGTCGCCGGACCTACCCCCAGGGATGGCCCCCGCGGCTGTCGGGCCAGAGCGGGTACCAGTACTCCTTGTCCGGTTCGAGGTCGAGTTCGCCGTCGAGCACCGACTCCAGTTTACCCTCGATCCGCCCGTCGTGCTCGCCGTTCTTCGGGGCGAACGGGTAGTAGGCGCCCCGCCGGAACGAGTAGATCCAGTAGGCTCGGTCGCTCGAATCTCTCGTCCGCTCGAACCCGAAGACGGCCGCGAGGAGCCGCGAGCCGTAACCCCGCTCGACGAACGTGTCGGCCGCGAAGTGGATGGAGGTGACGAGGTCCTCGGGGTCGTCGTCCGCGAGCACGACCCACTGGTAGCCGTGGTCGTCCGCGTGGCGGCGGAACTCCGTGCCGGTCTCCTCGCTCCCGGCGTGGAGGATCTCCTCGACCTCCTCGACCGTCGAGGCGAAGTCGGTGGAGTCGACCGAGGAGAAGCAGAGCGCCGCCTCCCCGACCGGGGCGAAGCCGAGGTCGGCCTCCATCGTCACGTAGGCGGTGCTCATCCCGAACAGGTCGTCCGGGTCGGCCTCGCGCGTGGCGTCGCTCTCCGCGCTGATGCCCAGCGCCGCCTTCACGGAGTCGAACAGCCCCATCAGGTTCCCTCCCCGTCGGCCGCCCCCCGACCGTCGGTTCCGTCGCGTCCCTCCGTCGAGCCACGTCCGTCCGTCGCGACCCCGTCGCCGGCCGCCAGGGTCGGCTCGTCGATCCGGTCGAACTCCCCGCGGAGCCGTCGGTACTCCCGGTCGACGTCCTCGGCCTTGTTCGCCGCGTTGCGGACGTGCGTCTGCAGGACGCCCCACTCGTCCTCGACGGCGGCGAAGGCCTCCCGGAGCGAGTCGAGCTGGTCGGCGACCGCCTCGGCCTCCTCGGAGAGCCGCCGGGCCTGCACGTCGGCCTTGATGAGTTCCAGCTTGTGGCCGAACGTGAGCGGCGAGACGACCTGGACGCCCTCCCTCGTGAACTCGCGCAGCATGTCGTACTCCTCGGTGACGAGGTGGTAGTAGACGCTCTCGGAGGGGACGAACGCGAACGCGAAGTCGGTCGTGCCCGCCGCGGGCCGGACGTAGTCGTCCGCGATCTTCGCCAGCTGCGACTCCACGTCGCCCGCGAAGGCGTCGCGGTAGCGGGCCGCCTCGGCCTCGTCGTCGGTCCCGACGGCGCGCTCGTAGTTGTCCAGCGGGAACTTCGAGTCGACGCAGACGAGCCCCGAGGAGGTGCGGATGTGGGCGTCCGGCGTCTTCCCGTCGACGACCCGCTCGCGGAGGCCGTACATCTCCGGCGGGAGGTGGTCCGAGAGCAGCACGTCGAGCTGTTCCTCGCCGAAGGCGCCGCGCTTGCGGGGGTCCCGGAGCATGCCGTCGATGTCCGAGTGGAGCTCCCGCATCCGTCCCGCGTGGTCCTCGATGCGGTCCACCTTCTCGACGAACTCGAGGTCGGTGAACGTCCGGCTGACCGCGGCGGTGAGCACGTCCGAGTCGACCTCGACGTCGGCGTCCCGGCTGCCGAGCGATCGGACCGAGAACCAGAGCCGTACGAGCAGGAGCGCGACGGCGAACAGGAGCGCCACCACGAGCGCGAGCAGCGCCGTCGTGGGCGAGAGGCCGCCGGACTGGAGCGGGAGCATACGCCCGGATACGGAAACTCCGCGTAAAAGGATTGGTTCGTATTCGTCCGAGAAGCCGAGGTCGGTGTTCCCGAAGTTCCGGCCATGACCTGCTCCGCCGGGATCAGCACGACCGCGAAAGCCCCCGCGGCTCTCGGGTCGCGGCGCCTCAAGCACCGCAGGCGAGCGACCGCAGGGAGCGAGACGAGGGTCACGCGAGAGAAGCGAGCGTGATGGTTCGAGACGGCGTGGCCGTCTCGTCACTCCGCGAATCGGAGATTCGCTGAGGCCGCGAGAGCGAAGCTCTCGCCCGCTGCCGAAAATCTCCGATTTTCGTGCACTTCCGAGGAGCCCGCTCCGAGGTAAACCGCAGAGCGTGCCGCGGACGGTCGAGCGCCCGGGGACTTTCGAGGCGTTCGTGGTCGTCGGAAACAGCTCATCGTGACCGAGAAGCCCTCACTCGTTTCAAAACCGAATCCGAATCAGACCGTCTCCAGTTCCCGCTCCAGGTCGCGGAGCCGCTGGACGCGGCTCTCCGTGGGCGGGTGCGTGGAGAACAGCTTCCCCACCACGCCGCTCTTCAGCGGGATGATGAAGAACGCGTTCATCTCGGAGGTCTCCCGCAGGTCGTCGTCGGGCACCTTGTCCATCCGCCCGTCGATGGTGAGAAGCGCCGAGGCGAGCGCGCCGGGCTTGCCCGTGATCGCCGCGCCGCCGCGGTCCGCGGAGTACTCGCGGTAGCGCGAGAGCGCGCGGATGAGGAAGAACGACACGATCCAGACGACCAGCGAGGCGGCGATGGCGACGAGCACGCCGCCGTTGTTGCGGTTGCGCCCGCCGCCGAAGAACGCCCCCCAGCGGACGACCATGAACGCGATCGTCGAGAGGAACGAGGCGATGGTCATCACCATCACGTCGCGGTTCTTCACGTGCGCGAGTTCGTGTGCGAGCACGCCCTCCAGTTCGTCGTCGTCGAGCGTGCGGAGCAGCCCGGTCGTCACGGCCACGGCCGCGTTCTTCTGGGACCGGCCGGTCGCGAACGCGTTCGGCACCTGCGAGTCGGCCACGGCCACCTTCGGCTTCGGCAGGTCGGCCTGCTGGCTCAGCCGGGTGATCTTGCGGTGCAGGTCGGGGTACTCCTCCTCGCTCACCTTCTTCGCGCCCATCGAGTACAGCGCGAGCCTGTCGCTGAAGAAGAACTGTGCGAGCAGGAACGGCACCATGAGGACGAGGAACCCGACGTACCTCGTCTGCGAGATGACCGCCGCGAAAACGACGTAGAGGGCGAACAGGAGGAACATCGTGAAGATCATTCGGCCGCGCAGCCCCCAGTCCGTCTTCCATTCCATGTCGGGTAGTAATCGCTTCGTGGCTTAAACGCTGTCGTGCGAGCGCGTGTCCTCCGAACCCCCTCCCCCGGTCACGCCGACGCCTTCGGTCACGCCGGGGGGCAACGCCCGAACGCGGGACGTGGCACTTATCTCGCGTCGGTCGTTCCTACCGGTGTGGTCGAGACACTCCTCCTCGTCGGGCTCGCGGTCGCGGTCTTCGTCGGTTTCAACATCGGCGGCTCCTCGACGGGCGTCGCGTTCGGCCCCGCGGTCGGCAGCGGCGTCGTCTCGAAGCTGACGGCGGCCGCGCTCATGACCGTGTTCGCCCTGCTCGGCGGCTGGACGGTCGGTCGGGAGGTCATCGAGACGATGGGCGGGGAGATCGTCCCGGCCTCCCTGTTCTCCCCCACGGTGAGCATCGCCGTGCTGTTCTTCATCGGCGTGTCGCTGCTGCTCTCGAACGTGGTCGGCGTCCCGGCCTCCACGTCGATGACGGCGGTCGGGTCCATCGCGGGCCTGGGGCTCGCGACGGGGCGGCTGAACGCCGAGGTGATGCTGGAGATCGTCGGCTGGTGGGTCGTCTCGCCGGTCGTCGCCTTCTGGCTCAGCGGCGTCATCGGCCGCTACTTCTACCCCTACCTCGTCGAGTGGTTCGCCGTGACCCGGAGCGACGGGGCGCTGCTCGCGCTCGACCGCTCCGGGACGCTCCCGCGCCCGACGCTGGGCCCGGGAACCACCCGGCGGGAGTTCCTCGGCACCGCGCTGGTCGTCATCATCGCCTGCTACATGGCGTTCTCGGCGGGGGCCTCGAACGTCGCGAACGCGGTCGCGCCGCTGGTCGGAAACGGCTCCATAAGCGCCAGCGAGGGGGTCCTCGTCGGCGCGGCCGCCATCGGAGTGGGCGCGTTCACCATCGCCCGGCGGACGCTCGACACGATGGGGAACGACCTCACGGAGATGCCGCTTCTGGCCGCGCTGGTGGTCGCGACCGTCAGCGCCTCCGTGGTCACCTTCCTCTCGGCGCTCGGCATCCCCGCCAGCTTCGTCGTCATCGCGACGATGAGCATCGTCGGCCTCGGCTGGGGGCGGGCGACGCGGACCTCGACCATCACCCAGACCGCCCGCGGGGAGGGGCCGCGGATGTCGGTCGGCGCGCTCGCGGCCGACGCGGAGGACGTGCCGACCGTCGGCGACCGGGACGCCGGGGCGTCCCCCGACGAGCACAACCCCCGACCGCGCCCGGCGCCCATCGGCGACGAGGAACCCGAGGACATCCCGCGTGCGGACGACCTGTTCGAACCGACCGCGACCGCCCGGGTCATCCTCCTCCAGAACGTCGTGCCCGTCATCGCGACGGTCGCCTCCTACCTCCTGTTCGCCTACGGGGGCGTCGTCTGAGGCGCGTCCCTGCACCCCCGCTTCCGCCCCCGATCCCGCGTTTTGGCCGGCCTAAACCGTCGTACCCATCGAAACCGGGGCCGGAGATAGCAACATCTAATTGGCCGGCCGCCGAAGCCGGACGTGATGCCCACGGTCGAATACCTCAACTACGAAGTGCTGGATGATCACGGCTGGGAGATGGACGACGACGACCTCTTCGGCGAGGCCGCCGACGCAGGCCTCGACGACGAGGATTACGGCGAACTCGAGGTCAACGAGGGCGAGTACATCCTCGAGGCCGCGGAGGCACAGGGGTACGACTGGCCGTTCTCGTGCCGTGCGGGCGCCTGCGCCAACTGCGCGGCCATCCTGACGGAGGGCGAGATCGAGATGGACATGCAGCAGATCCTCTCGGACGAGGAGGTCGAGGAGAAGAACGTCCGGCTCACCTGCATCGGGTCGCCCGCGGCCGATGAGGTCCAGATCGTCTACAACGCGAAGCACCTGGACTACCTGCAGAACCGCGTCATCTAGGCCTCGGAGACCGACTTCCGAGCCGTCCCGTCGGGGAATCGTCTGCGCGGTCGAGCGGCGCGCTCCTCCGGACCGGTTTCGACTCGCCACTCGCCTCGGAGGCTCTTCCCGACCGCTCGACCGGCATCCGGTCGACCGGGCCGTCCGCACTCCCGTCCGGCAGGTAAATCTTTCCTGAAGCGACGCGTACCGGCGGCCATGAGCCTCAGGTTCGGCCTGGCCGTCCTCGGCGTCCTGGAATTGCTCGCCCCGCGCCAGGTCGTCGACTTCTGGATGGATCTGGCGGTGACCGACGACGGCGACGTCGAACTGCGGCCGTGGGTGTACACGGCCGCGCGCGTCGAGGGACTCGTCATCGTACTCTGGTACTTGACCCGGCGACCGGACGAGTAGGTCGTCCCGGAGGGCGGCCGATCGACACGCTCAACCGTTCGTGTCGCCTTCGAACCGACCCGATGATGCTGCCGACGCACGCGCTGGGCGGAATGCTGCTCGCCCTGCCGGCGGCGCTCGCCGTGCCGGAGTTCTCGGGCGTCGCCCTCGCGGCGGGTTTCCTCGGCGGCGTGCTCCCCGACCTGGACATGTACGCCGGCCACCGTCGGACGCTCCACTACCCGGTCTACTACTCGGCGCTCGCCCTGCCGGCCGCGGCCGCCGCCGGACTGTTCCCGTCCGTAGCGACGGTCGCGGTCGCGACCCTCCTCCTCGCCGCGGCGGGCCACAGCGTCGCCGACGTGTTCGGCGGCGGGCTGGAGCTTCGACCATGGGAGGGAAACTCGCGGCGCGCGGTGTACGACCACCACCGCGGCCGCTGGATCGCGCCCCGTCGCTGGATCCGCTACGACGGGTCGCCGGCGGACCTCCTGCTCTCGGCGGCGATCGCCGCGCCCCTGTTGGTCGCGGTCGACGGCCTCGCGGTCGACGGCCCGTACCCGGCGCTCGTCGGCGGGACCCTCGCCGTCGCGGCCGCGTACGCGGCGCTCCGCCGCACGCTCCCGGCGGTCGCGGAGCGGGTCGTCTCGCTGCTCCCGGAACGGACGGCCGCGTACCTCCCGGCCCGATACCGGGCGAGCGGCGACGCCCGGGCGGCGTCGGCACCCGAACGGTGACGTCCTTAGCGTGCGTGGGGGCCAGTACCCGCGAGGAACGACGCGTGAACCGAGAACCGCCGGACGCGGGTGACCCGTCGGGAGGAGACTGAATGGTCGAACCGCTCGACGTCGGCGTCCTGTCGCTCCAGGTCGCCATCGCCGGGACGCTGTTGGAGGGAGTTCGCCGGCGGGACCCCGCCGCGGTCGTGAACGCGGCCGTCTCGCTGGGCGCCGCCTTCCTCCCCCTGGCGCTCGGGGTCGGCCTCTCGCTCGAGTTCGGCGAGGTCGGTCCGGTGCTCTCGCTGTGGATCGGCGTCGCCGGGTTCCTCCACTGTCTGGGGATGCTCGGCCTGTACGAGTCCGTCCCGTGGTGGGACCACGTGACCCACACGGTGTCGGCGGCGCTGGTGGCGGCGCTCGTCTACGCGGGCGTCCTCGTCGGCGCACGGCAGTCGCCCCACGTCCCCCCCGGCCCGCTCACCGTCGGCGGCGCGACGGTCCTGTCGACGCTCGCGATCGGCGTCTTCTGGGAACTCGTCGAACTGGTCGCCCGCGACGTCGGGGAGTCCCTCGACGTCGAACCCGTGCTCGTCCACTACGGGTGGCGGGACACGGCGCTCGACCTGGGGTTCGACGCCGTCGGCGCGCTCGCGGTCGTCCTCCTCGACGTCCGGTCGTTCGTCCCCCTCGCCGAGGCGTTCCCCGGCGCGACGACCGCGCTGCTCGCCTGGACCACGGGCATCGTCGTCGTCGGATCGGCCCTCATGGCGCTGGTCGCCCTGCTCGGCGGGTGAGCGCGGGGTCCCGATTCCCAACGGCTAACTCCCCGGGGGTCCCGTAGCCCGCAATGACCGTGCTCGGCGTCGCCACGCTGGCCGACCTGCTCCGCCTGCTGGTCGTACCGGCGTTCGCGTGGGCGGCCCATCGCGACGTCCGCACCCGACGGCTCCCGAACCGGCTCTGGCCCCCGCTGCTGGCGGTGGGGCTGCTCGCGCTCGCGCTCGACCTGGCCGCCAACTACCCGTTCGTGAGCTACGAGGGGCGGCTGTTTCTCGTCCGGACCGGCTTCGCGCTGCTGTTTCTCGTCCCGTTCTCGGTGCTCGCCTACCGGCTGGCCGCGTTCGGCGGCGCCGACATGAAGGCGGTCGTCGTCCTCGCGGTCGTCTTCCCGGGCACGCCCGAGTACATCGTCCCGACGGCGGTGCTCCCGGAAGCCACCTGGCTCCACGACGCCGTCTACCCGCTGTACCCCTCGACGCTCGGCGTGACAGCGATGTCCGCGCTGACGAACGGCGTGCTGCTCGGCGCGGCGTTCGTCCTCGCGCTGGGGCTCCGGAACGCGCTCGCCGGACGCCTCTCGACGGCGATGTTCGTCGGCGAGTGGACCGACGTCACGGACCTTCCCGACCGACACGGCTCGCTGCTCGACGCCGACGGGGTGGTCCCCTCCCGCGGACTCGACCTCGACGCGCTGCGGATGTACCTCCGCTGGCGGCGGGCGACGCTCGCGGACCTCCGCGCGGACCCGGACCGCCACCGCGACCCGGCGAGCGTGACCGGGACCGGCGAGCCGACCGACGGCGGCGTCCACGTCGGCCCGCGGACGGACGGCGGGGTGTCCGTGGGGGAGGAGTCCGCCGCCGAACCGGCCGTCGACCGGGAGGCCTCGGGCGGCGTGGCCGAGCGGGAGTACGACGACCCGTGGGCGGCCGAGCGCTTCCTCGACTCCATCGAGGGGACCGCGTACGGCACCGACCCGGAGACGCTCCGCGAGGGGCTCGAGACCGTCTCCGAGGCCGACGCCGTCTGGGTGTCTCCGGGGCTCCCGTTCGTCGTCCCGCTGTTCCTGGGGCTGGTGGTGGCGTTGGTCTACGGCGACGTGCTGACTGTGGTGCTGGCCGCTCTCGGGTTGCTGTAGGGTCCGGTTCGGGGTCGCTGGTTGGTCTGGTTCGCTTGTGGATCCCGTGAACGCCGACTTGCGGTTCCTGGGGACGGCCTCGAAAGCCCCCGGCTGGCTACGCTCCCGCGGCACGCTCTGCGCTCCTCGAACGCTCGCGTTGCTCACGCCCTCCGGTGCTTGAGGCGCCGGGGTTCGCGTAGCCAGCCGGCCCCTTTCAGTCCCACCCTGACCGCTCGCTCACCCGCCTCCCGCCACGGAACCGGACCACGGTCGGACGCACAAGACCTATCGGCCCGACGCGCCTCCTCTCGACCGATGAGTTCGACCACTGGGGACGTCAAGGTGGACTTCGGCGACGACGGGCTTGTCCCCGCCGTCGCCCAGGACGCCGACACGGGGGAGGTGCTGATGCTCGCGTACGCCGACGAGGAGGCGCTCGCCCGCACCCGCGAGACGGGCCGGGCGCACTACCGCTCCCGGTCGCGCGACGAACTGTGGGAGAAGGGCGCGACCAGCGGACACGTCCAGGAGATCGAGGAGGTCCGCGTCGACTGCGACGCCGACGCCCTCCTCTATCTCGTCGACCAGACCGGGGGCGCCTGCCACACCGGCTACCGCTCCTGCTTCCACCGCACCGTCGACGGCGAGACGGTCGGCGAACGGGCGTTCGACCCCGAGGACGTGTACGAGTGAGACGATGCCCGGGAGCGAGGCGGGCGACGACCCCGCGGCGGAACTCCGGACGGCGCGTCGACGGCTCGCGGACGCGGAGGCGGCCATCGCGGAGCGCGGCGAGTCCGACGTCGAACGCGTCCGCGACGCGACCGAACGGGCCGACCGGCTGTTGAACAGCTACGAGGGCTCGGCCACGGGGACGGGCGACTTCAAGGCGTACGTCGAGTTCCAGGGCGAGTTCGCCGACCTCGTCGAGGGGCTCCCCGAGGACCTGCCGGCGCGGGAGGCATTCGAGGCGGCGAACGAGGTCGTGGACCAGCGCCGGCTCTCCGAGTCCGACTTCGCGACCGCCCGCGACGCGCTCGCGCCGGCGCGTGACGTCGCCGAACTGCTCTCGGACCGCGAGGACGCCCGCGCGGCGGTCAGGTCGGCCGAGCGGGGCGCGGAGTCGCGGATCGAGGAGCTAGACGGCCGGATCGAGGACCGCGAGCGGGTGCTCGCGCTCGGCGAGGCGTTCGAGGCGGCGGGCGGCGCCGACGGCGACGTGGAGGCCCGTGTCGCGACGCTCCGGGAGACGGTCGGGGCGTACGACGGGGCGGTCCGGGAGGCGTTCCGGGAGTTCCGGCGCGAGGCCGGCGCGCGCGATTTCCTCGCGTTCGTCGCCAACACGGTCCACTACCCGCTCGTGCGGTTCGAGGCGCCGCCCGACGAACTGGTCGAGTACGTGGAGGGCCACGCGGTCGGCGAGGAGCCGGTGCCGGACCTGCTCTCGTACGCGGACTACTCGAGTTCGAAGCTCGGCCACTACGTCGACGACCCCGGGACGTTCCGGGCCCGCGTTCGGGTCCACCGCACGTACCTCGACCGGCTCTCGGCCGACCCGCTGACGGTCGGCTGGCCCGCCCCGCCGGCGGGGGAGCTCCGGGCGCTCGCCCGCGAACTCGTCTCCGTGGTCGCGAAGTTCGCCGACGAGGGAGTCGTCGCGGACGCCCGGACGCTCAAGCGGGCGGCCGCGCGGGACGACTACGACCGCCTCCGCCGCGTCGCCGTCGCGGAGGCCGACCTCACCGACGAGGAGCGACGGAAGCTGGAGTCGGGTGCCATCGCCGACGAACTGGAGGCCGCCCGCGCGGAGCGCGAGCGGCTGCGCGAGGCGCTCGCCGACGCCGATTGAGGGGTCGCCGCTCCCGTCAGACGGGTTTCCCGTACACCACCGTCGGATACGCCTCCCCCTCGACCTCGAAGGTGGCCTCGCCCCTGAGCGCGAACCCGCGCGACTCGTAGAAGCCGCGGGCGGCGTCGTTGTCGCGGAAGGTTTCGAGGACGACCGCTTCCGTGTCGGCGGGCAGGCGGTCGAGCCCGTCGGCCAGGAGCCGGCTTCCGAACCCCTCGCCCTGCCTGCCCGGGTCGACGTAGAGCGCCCGGAGCCCGGCCTCGTCCGCGCCGACGAACGGCTTCGCGAGGTCGGGGGTTCGGACGAACTGGGCGAACGCCACGACGCCCGGGTCGTGGCCGGTTCCGGAACCGGCGACTCCGGAGCCAGCGGCGTCCGGGTCGGCGGCGACGAGGAAGACCTGCCCGTCGCGCCGGGCGTCGGCGTAGCGTTCGCGGAGCGCCTCCCCCTCCGGGACCTCGAACCGGTCCAGAACGTCCCCCGGAAGGATGCCGGCGTAGGCGTCGCGCCACGCCGTGCGGTTCACCGCCATCGCGGCGCGGAACTCCTCCAGCGACTCGACCGGACGGACTTCCATACCGGGCGCTCGCGCTCGGGCGTGAAAAAGCGGGGCGTGCCGACGGACCGACCGGGGGCCGCGGGCCACTCGAACCGCGATCACCGGGCGGCGTCGAGCGCCTCGCGGACGTTCTCGGCCAGCCGTTCGGCGCGGTTGCGGTCGCGCGCCTCGGCGTAGATGCGCACCTTCGGCTCGGTGCCCGACGGGCGCACGAGCACCCAGGCGTCGCCGTAGTCGAGGCGGTGGCCGTCGATGGTGGTCGGGCGGGCGTCCGCGGCGGCGGCGTACGACTCGGCCGCTTCGAGCAGCGCGTCGAGTTCGGCCTGGTCCCCGTACTCGACGTTGAGCCGGACGTTGTAGTAGCCGCCGTACGGCGAGACGACGTCGCTGACCGGCCGTCCCCGCTCGGCGAGCAGTTCGAGGAACTTCGCGCCGGTGAACGCGCCGTCGCGAACGAGCCGGTGGTCCGGGAAGAAGACGCCGCCGTTCCCCTCGCCGGCGACCGGGACGGACTCGCCCGCGGCCCACAGCTCCCGGATGCGGGTGATGATGTTCGTCGAGCCGATGGGCGTCAGTTCCAGCGTCGCGCCGGCCTCCTCGCAGACGTCCACGAGCCGCTGTGAGACGTTCACTGCCGCGACGGTCGTGTCGCCCGCCGAGAGCCCGCGGGCCGCGAGCGCCGCGAGCGAGGCGTCGCCCTCGACGTAGTCGCCGCGCTCGTCGAAGAAGATGGCGCGGTCGGCGTCGCCGTCGTGGGCGATGCCGACGTCCGCGTCGGCCGCGCGGACGAGGCGGCCGAGGTCGTCGAGGTTCCCCTCGACCGGCTCCGGGTCCCTGCCGGGGAAGTGGCCGTCCGGCTGGGCGTTGACGGTGACGACCTCGCACCCGAGTTCGCGGAAGAAGCCGGGGGAGGTGAGCGCCCCCGCGCCGTGGCCGGGGTCGAGCGCGACCGTGAGGCCGGCGGCGGCGATGGCCTCCCGGTCGACCGACGCGAGCATCTCCTCGACGTAGTCGGCGTTCGCGTCGTGGACGTGCGTCGTGTCGCCCACCTCGTCCCACGCGGCGTCCGCGAACGTCTCGGCGAGCAGCGTCTCCTCGACCCGTTCGAGCCTGTCGACCGGGAGTTCGACGCCGTCCGCGCCGACGAGTTTCACGCCGTTGTACTCCGGGGGGTTGTGCGACGCGGTGACGAGCACGCCGGGGACCGCCGCCGCCTCGCAGTAGCGGACCGCCGCGGGCGTCGGAACGACGCCGAGGCGGTCGACGTCGACGCCCGCGCTGGCGATCCCCGTCGCCGCCGCGTCGGCGAACATCGCGCCCGTCGTGCGGGTGTCCCGTGCGAGCGCGACCCGGTCGGCGTCCCAGACGGTCGCGGCCGCCTTCGCGACCCGCAGGACGAACTCCGGGGTTAGCTCCTCGCCCGCGACGCCGCGGGTCCCGCTGGAGCCGAAGATCTTCATTCGGGAGGTGGTCCGACCGGTATCGGGATAGTGGTTGCGAACCGCGGCTCGCCCGGAGCCCCGGATTCGGACCGCCGTTCCGACGACGGGACGCTCGCCAGAGCGCCGCTTCCCCGCCGCATCCGAGGTCGTAGAAAAGGTTTTGTAAACACGGAACAATTGCCCCGAAGTATGTCGGCGAACCGAACGGTTTCGGCCGGGTCCGAGGGGGTCACCAGTGCAACGGAACAGGCGTGACCTGCGCACGGGAGCGGCGTTGCGGCTGCTCGCGAGCCCGCGGCGACGGGTAGTCCTGCGTCGCCTGGTCGACGAGGAGGACGGGGTCGCGTCGATCACCGAGCTCGCGGACGCGATCGTGGACGCGGAGTCCCCCCCGACGCGTCAGGAGCCGGAACGGGTCGACCGCGTCGTCGTCGACCTCCATCACGCCCAGCTCCCGAAGCTGGCCGACGAGCACGTCGTCGAGTACGACGCCCGAACCGGGAGCGTCAGCTACCGGCCGACCGAGTCCGTCGAGAAGCTGCTTCGGTTCCTCGACGAGGAACTGGAGTGAGTCGCCGGGTGAAGCGGGCCGTCGGCGGGGCGAGCCGGTAGCGGTCGGAGTCGTCCCCGGACGGCGTCGGCTCGCCGTCCGGGACGAGCGGTACGGTGCGTGCAATTCCTGCCAGTTTATCACTCCGGAGGCACAGGCGTTACCAAGATGGTCGTCGGAGACATCTCGACCGGCACGGACGTTGCTGTCATCGGCGCTGGACCCGGCGGGTACGTGGCCGCGATCCGCGCCGCACAGGAGGGGCTCGACGTCACTCTCGTCGAACGGGACGCCTACGGCGGGGTCTGTCTGAACCACGGCTGCATCCCCTCGAAGGCGTTCATCCACGGCGCGGACGTCGCCCACGAGGCGGGCAACGCCGAGGAACTGGGCATCCACGCCGACCCGGCGGTCGACGTGGCCCAGATGCAGGAGTGGAAGTCGGGCGTCGTCGACCGGCTCACCGGCGGGGTCGAGAAGCTCTGCAAGGCCAACGGCGTCAACCTCGTCGAGGGCACCGCCACCTTCGCCGACGAGAACAAGCTCCGGGTCGCCCACGACGGCGAGGGGCAGGGGAGCGAGTCGATCGAGTTCGAGCACGCCATCGTCGCCACCGGCTCGCGACCCATCCGGATCCCCGGCTTCGACTTCTCCGACGACCCGGTGCTCTCCTCGCGCGACCTCCTCGCGATGGAGGCGGTCCCGGATCGGCTCGTCGTGGTCGGCGCGGGCTACATCGGGATGGAGCTCTCGACGATGCTCGCGAAACTCGGCTGCGAGGTGACCGTCGTCGAGATGCTGGAGGACGTGCTGCCCGGCTACGAGGACGACGTGAAGCGGGCCGTCCGGAAGCGCGCGGAGGAACTGGGCATCGAGTTCCACTTCGGCGAGGGCGCGAGCGGCTGGCGCGGGACGCCCAACGGCGTCGTCGTCACCACCGAGACCGAGGACGGGATGGAGACGGAGTACGCCGGCGACGCCGTCCTCGTCGCCGTCGGACGCCAGCCCGTCACCGACACGCTCGAACTCGGCGCCGTCGGCCTCGAACCGAACGAGGACGGCTTCATCGAGACGGACCACCAGGCCCGCACCGAGGTCGACAGCATCTTCGCCATCGGCGACGTCGCCGGCGAACCGATGCTCGCGCACAAGGCCAGCAAGGAGGGCGTCGTCGCCGCCGAGGCCGCCGCGGGCGAACCCGCCGCGCTGGACTACCAGGCCGTCCCCGCGGCCGTCTTCACCGACCCCGAGATCGGCACGGTCGGCATGACCGAGGCCGAGGCCGAGGAGGCGGGCTTCGACCCGGCCGTCGGCCAGATGCCGTTCAACGCCTCCGGCCGCGCGCTCACGATGGGTGACTCGGACGGGTTCGTCCGCGTCGTCGCCGACGCCGAATCCGGCTTCGTGCTCGGCGGGCAGATCGTCGGCCCCGAGGCCTCGGAGCTCGTCGCGGAGCTCGCGCTCGCCGTCGAGATGGGCGCGACGCTGGAGGACGTCGCCGCGACCATCCACACCCACCCGACGCTCGCGGAGGCCGTGAAGGAGGCCGCCGAGAACGCGATGGGGAAGGCGATCCACACGCTGAACCGATAGGCCGACGCTCCGCCCGCCGGTCGAGGGCGACGGCGGCCCGTACACGACGACCGTACTCCCCGGTCGGTTTTTCGAAACCCGTCGACAGGTCGACTTTCGTACCTATCAATCGGACGTTTTTTCGTGTTGTCACTGGCCGAAATGTATATTGGCCGCTCCGGCGTCGATGCGCGTAATGGGGGAGGACCTGCAGTCCGGCGGAGAGCCCGAGTTTCTCGGCCAGTGCAGCGACTGCGGACACGTGTACACGATACAGGAACTGGAGGACGGAGAACTGAGACCGGTCGGCACGGACGGGACGTGTACGTGCGGGAACGACGGGTTCGTGATCCATCCCGCGGAGTAGGCCGTTCCGGGGGCCCGCCTCGGGCCGGAGCGCTCGCCGTCCGAGGGTTCACGCGGGAGCGTTCCCGTGGGACGCGACATCCGTCTCCCGGACGTTCTTCACGTCCCGTACGCATCACCGGCCAGGGGTCTCTTCGACCGGGACACGGACGTGAGCGACGAGGAGCCCTCCGACGACGCCGACCGGTTCGAACCCGTGGCGGGGACCGCGCCGGCGGAGGGATCGGAGGACGACGGGGAGGCGGACGCGAACGACGAGCCGCGACTCGCCCCCGTTCGCCTCCGGGACGACGACTTCAGCGGCACCCTCAAGCGCGCGGTGGACCAGGAGGCGGGCGTCGTCCTGTACGCCTACGAGAACGGCAACGGCGGCGGGCTGGCGGCGGTCCCGCTCGCGGAGACGGAGCTCCCGACCGGCTCCGACCGACGTCCGCGGCGGGCGTACCGCGTCCCCTTCACCGGAGCGGGAACCGCGTCGCGAACTCCCGGTACTCCCGGGTCCAGATGCCGAGTTCGGTGACCGTCCAGGAGACGTCGCCGAAGTCGCGCTCGCGGAGGCGGTCCAGCGCGTCCTCGACCGCGTCGCGGTCGGTCCCGACCCCCCTCGCGAGGGTGACGTGCGGGTCGTACTCCCCGCCCTCGAGCCCCTCGACGGCGCCGAAGTCGCGCACGACGCGCTCGTGGACGTCCCGCAACCCCTCTCCCTCGACGGCGAGGTAGACGACCGGACTGTCGCCGTTCGGCGGGTTGTCGAAGGTGTCGACGCCGGTCACCCTGGCCTCGAACGGGCGCACGCCCGCGAGCGTCGGGCGCAGTTGCTCCCGGAGGCGGTCGGGCGGCTCGGCGTCGCCGAACCGTTTGACCACTATCGTCGGGCGCTTCCTGACCGTCCGGAAGGGGACCAGTTCCGGGGCGAGGTCGGCGGCGATGCGCTTTGCGACCGGCGGGACCGGGATGTTCAGGCTGTACACGTCGTCGTCTCAGATGCGGTCTAGCAACCAGAGCACGATAAGGACCACGACGGCGAGGCCGATGATCGTCGGGAGCGCCGCGACGACGCCGACGAGGAGCCCCAGGACCTCCCCCACGATCTCCAGAACGATCCAGACGATCACCAGCACCAGCACGATCTTCAGCAGGTCGTCCACGTCCATGCGGGCCACAATCCACCGCTGGGGTCAAAAGCACGACGGCGGGCCGGCACACACGACAACGGTTTTGGCGGGGGCGGTCACACGTCGGGGCATGCGACGAGCCTCCGCCGTCCTCGCCGCGGCCCTCGTCCTCGCGTCCGCCGTCGTACCGGCCGTCGCGCCGGCCGTCGGCGGGAGCCCCGGGGACGACGGGTTCGCCGCCCTCCTCCAGACGGGCGACGTGGAGGCCGACCGCGTCTCCCTCCGCGCGACCGTCGCGGAGGACGGCGCCGCGGAGTGGCGGATCGCCTACCGGATCCGCCTGGACGACGAGAACACGACGCGGGCGTTCGAGAGCCTCCGGGCCGACGTCGAGTCGAACGAGAGCGCGTACGTCTCGCAGTTCGAGTCGCGGATGGCCCCGACCGTCGCGGCCGCCGAGGACGCCACCGGGCGCGAGATGGAGCTGCGGAACGCCTCCGTGACGGTCCAGCGCGACCCGTTCCAGGAGTTCGGGGTGGTCGCCTACGCGTTCACCTGGGACGGCTTCGCCGCCACGAACGGCGACCGCCTGACGGTCGGCGACGCCCTCGGGGGGCTGTTCCTCGACGAGGGGACGAGCCTCACGGTCGCCTGGCCCCGGGGGTACGAGGCCCGCGGCGTCGACCCCGCGCCCGACGACAGGACCGACTCCTCGGTCACCTGGAAGGGCGACCGCGGCTTCGGCCCGGAACAGCCCCGCGTGACGGTCGCGCCCGCGTCGGCGTTCCCGATCCAGCCCGCGTCCGCCGCGCTCGCCGCGCTCGCCGCGCTCGCGCTCGTCGGCGGCGCGTGGGCGTACCGGAACGGGACGCGGCTACCGGACCTGCCACGCCCCGGCGGGGACGGCGCGTCGACGGTCGGCTCCCCGACCGACGGGAGGGCCGCGGACGCGGGCGGTGCGGGCGGCGCCGCCGCGGGCGCCGGCTCCGATGGAACCGACGGGACCCCCCCGGAGGAGCTGTTGAGCCCCCGGGAGCGCGTGCTCCGCCTCGTCGAGTCGAACGGCGGCCGGATGAAGCAGGCCGGCGTCACCGAGGCGCTCGGGTGGAGCGCCGCCCGGACCAGCCAGGTCGTCGGCGACCTCCGGGACGACGGCGACCTGGAGAGCTTCCGACTCGGCCGCGAGAACGTCCTCCGGCTTCCCGGGGAGACGATGGGGGACGGGGGCGACGGGTCGGACGGCGACGACGTGAGCGGGGACCACGGCGCGGACGGGAACGACGGCGCCGGGGGGGAGGGTCGTCGCTCGTGACCCCCTATCGGCGCCGGTTAACGTCGCTTAACCGGGGTGAAGGCGGCTTACGGGAGTGGACGATATATGGGGTGTCGGGTCGTGGGCGCTGACATGGAGCGACTGACCGCGGCGCTCGTGGCCGCGATGCTGGTGACCGCCGGTCTCCCGGCGGCCGCGGCGGTCACGGGCCAGACCGCCGGGGAGGAGGCCCGGCCGGGCGCGCAGTTCGCCGGGGCCGTCGGCGTACAGGGGGCCGAGGTCCGGGGCGAAGTGGAGGGCCGCACGCTCGACGAACGGCTCGAGGCGGCCGACTCCGACGCCTCGCGGGCGGGCGTCGTCGCCGGGGAGTCCGACCGTGCCGAGGAACGGCTCGCGGACCTCCGGGAGCGCCGCTCGACGCTCCGAGACCGGTACGAGAACGGGTCCGTCTCGGAGTCCGAGTACCGCGCCAGGCTCGCCGGCATCGCCGCCGAGTCGCGGGCGCTCGAACGGCGGCTGAACCGGACGAGCGACGCGGCCCGGAGCCTCCCGCCCGAGGCGGCCCGGGAGCACGGCGTGAACGCCTCCGAGGTCGAGACGCTACGGGCCGACGCGGCCTCGCTGACCGACGACGAGGCCGCCGACGCCGCGAGAGGCGTGGCCGGCGAGGGCGCCGGGAACGGCCTCGGCGTGCCGCCCGAGGATCGCGGCCGACAGGGGGACCGCGACGAATCGGGAGACCGCGGCGCGCCGGTCGACGGCGGCGACGACTCCGGGCCCGCCGGCCCCGCGGACGACCGCGGAACGGGCGGGAGCGCGGGAGAGGGGGCGCGGAACGGCACCGCCGGGGAGGGTGGCGCCGGTAGCGACGACGCCCGCGGTACGGGGAACGCGACGGTGGGTGAGGGGAACGCGACGGTGGGTGAGGGGAACGTGACCGTAGGCGAGGGGAACGCGACCGCGGGTGACGACCGGGCCGGCGACCCGGGGAACGGAACCGACGCCGGCGACCGCGGAAACGGGTCGAGCGGCGTGGGGAGCGGGAACGCCGACCCGGGACCCGACGGTGACGGCGCTGGCGGCGGGCACGGCGACGACGCGGACGACGCCGAGGCGACCGCGACCGAAGCCTGACCCCGCCACCGAGCGGACGACCCCGCGAAATGGGTAAGTACCCGGGCACGCCACGTTATGACATGGACGAGGCCGGGCGTGCGTTCTTTCGCGAACTCGGCCGGATGAGCACCGGGGGCGCCGTCCTCGGGGTCGGCGGGTCCCGCGTCGTGTTCGCGGTGCTGGTCGGCGTTGTCGCGCTCCTCCTCTCGACCGTCTCGACCGTCTCCGCCGTCGGGTTCCTAGCGGCCGCGCTCGTCCTGGCGACCGCCGTCTCGGCGGTCGAGATCGTGCAGGCCTACGAGCAGCGCGCGCTCACCGTGTTCGGCGGGTACCGCGGGCTGCTCGACCCGGGGCTCCACCTCGTCCCGCCGTTCGTCTCGCGGACCTATCGCTTCGACCTCCGGACGATCACCATCGACGTGCCGAGACAGGAGGCGATCACCCGCGACAACTCGCCGGTGACCGCCGACGCGGTCGTGTACGTCCGGGTCGTCGACGCGAAACGGGCGTTCCTCCAGGTGGACGACTACCGGAACGCGACCGCGCTGCTCGCCCAGACGACGCTCCGGGCGGTGCTCGGGGACATGGAACTCGACGAGACGCTCTCCCGGCGGAACGTCATCAACACCCGCATCCGGGAGGGGCTGCAGGGCCCGACCGACGACTGGGGCGTCGAGGTGGAGATGGTCGAGGTGCGCGAGGTGCTCCCCACGCCCGTCGTCCGCGACGCGATGGAGGAGCAGACCTCCGCCGAGCGCCGCCGCCGTGCCATGATCCTCGAGGCGCAGGGGGAGCGCCGCGCGGCCGTCGAGTCCGCGGAGGGCGAGCGGGTCTCGAACGTCCTCACCGCGCAGGGCGAGAAGCAGGCGTCCGTGCTGGAGGCGCAGGGCGAGTCCATCGCGACGGTGCTGGCGGCCCGCGCCGCCGAGTCGATGGGCGAGCGCGCCATCGTGGACAAGGGGCTGGAGACGCTCGTCGAGGTCGGACGGGGCGACTCGACGGCGTTCGTGCTCCCCCAGGAGCTCACCTCGCTCGTCGGCCGCTACGGGCGGCGCCTGTCGGGGAGCGACGTGGCGGTCGGCGAGGGGCTCGCGGGCCGGGAGTTCGACGAGGAGGAGCGCGAGATGCTGGGGCTCGACGACATCGAGACCATCGCCGCGGGCGGGAACGGCTCCGACGCCCTTCCGCTGGAGGACGGGGACGCGTCCGAGAGGGAGTGACGGTTCGGGGGTCGGGCGAACCGACGGCCGCCCCGACGCCGTTCGACCGATCGGCTGAGTCGCTACCCGTAGTGCCGCTTCACGTACGCCACGATGTCGTCGCTCCCGTAGAGCGACTCCTCCCGGTCCGTGTCGACGAGGAAGGGGATCTGATCCTCCCCGCCGAACTCGGTCAGCTCCCGGTGGGTCAGTTCGTTGAGCACGTCGCCGCCCTCGTCGCCCGGCAGTCGGGGGTTGTGGACGACGTACGACGCGCCGAGGTCCGTGAGCGCCTCGCGGACCTCCGTGCTGTGCGGACAGCTCTCCGCCTGGTACAGTTCGAGCATCCCGTTCCAGCGTTGGCGGGCCACGTCCGTCAACGTTGTCCGGGCGCCGGCACCCGGGCGGTTCCGAGCGGGGAGTGGCCCGACGCGGACGGTTCCGCTCGGTCGCGTCGCTTAAACCCCACAGCCGCCTAGCCTCGCCAACGAATGAGCGACGCACGCGGCGCCGAGTTCTGCCCGCGCTGTGGCGACCCCGTCCCGGAGCGGGACGAGCCGTTGCCCGGCGAGCCACGCGACCGCGACCGGGTGCTGTGTGACGCCTGCTACTTCGAGGACTTCGACCTCGTCGACGCCCCCGAGCGCGTCGAGATCCAGGTGTGTTCGGGCTGCGGGGCGGTCCGGCGGGGGAACCGCTGGGTCGACGTCGGCGCGCGCGACTACACCGACGTCGCCGTCGAGGAGGTCTCGGAGGCGCTCGGGGTCCACCTCTCCGCCGAGGACGTCCGCTGGGGCGTCGAACCCGAGCAGGTCGACGAGACGACGATCAGGATGCACTGCACGTTCGCGGGGGTCGTCCGCGGCGTGCCGGTCGAGGAGTCGGCGGTCGTCCCGGTGAAGATCTCGCGGGGGACCTGCGACCGCTGCGGGCGCATCGCGGGCGGTTCGTACGCCGCGACGGTGCAGGTCCGCGGGGTCGACCGCGTCCCCGACACCGCCGAGGAGCGCGAGGCGGTCGAGATCGCCGAGTCGCTGGTGGCGGGCCGCGAGGCCGACGGCGACCGGGACGCCTTCGTCACCGAGATCGTCGACCAGCCGGAGGGGACGGACATCAAGCTCTCGACGAACAAGCTGGGCAAGACGGTCGCCACGCGGATCACCGAGCGGCTCGGGGGGAGCTACTCCGAGGCGCCGACGCTCGTCACCGAGGACGGCGACGGCAACGAGGTGTACCGGGTCACCTTCGCGGTCCGCCTGCCGAAGTTCCGTCCCGGCGACGTGGTCGACCCCGACGACGGCGACGGACCGGTGCTCGTCCGGTCCGTGCGGGGGAATTTGAAGGGGGTTCGGCTCCGGACGGGCGAGCGGTACGAGGCGTCCTTCGAGGAGGGCGAGACGCCCGACGCCGAGCCGGTCGGCGAGGCCGGGGACGCCGCGGAGACGACCGTCGTGACCGTCGAGGACGAGAACGCCGTGCAGGTGCTCGACCCCGAGACGTTCGAGGCGGTGACCGTCCCGAACCCCGAGTTCTACGACGGGGACGACACGGTCCGGGCGCTGAGGACGGACGACGGACTGTTCGTGTTGCCCACGGACGACGAGGAGTGACCGGCACGTCCGTACCTGGCTTCGGGGAGGCGGCTCCTGGAGTCCGAGGACGCCCCGGGTGCGGGTACGCGTTCGGTATAGGCTGATGGTATAGGCGGACGGTAACTAAGTCGGGCAGTGGTAGAGAGTCCGACACGAACTGCCGGCGACGGGTCGGAACCCGCCCGGCGCCAAACGACCATGCGCGTGCTCAACCTCGCCACCAGCCAGGACGCGGAGTTCTTCCAGCTACAGGTGAGAGCGCTCGAACGGCAGGGCATCGAGGGGACGACGCTCGGGGTGCCCGGCGACCAGGAACCGACCGACGACGGGATGACCTCCCGGTCGGTGGCCGACTACCTCCGGTTCCACACGCGGGTGCTACGGCGCTCGCTCGACGCCTACGACGTCGTCCACGCGAACTACGGGCTGACCGCGCCCGCGGCGCTCTCACAGCCCACGCGACCGGTCGTCCTCTCGCTCTGGGGGTCGGACCTGCTGGGGGAGTTCGGCTGGCTCAGCCGCCGGTGTGCCCGGCGCGCCGACGCGGTCATCGTCATGAGCGCGGAGATGGCGGACGTTCTCGACGCCGACTGCCACGTCATTCCGCACGGCGTCGACCTGAAGCAGTTCCGTCCGTTCCCCCGACGGACCGCGTGCGAGACGGTCGGCTGGGACCACGACGTCGGGAACGTCCTGTTCCCGTACCCCGAACAGAGCCCGGTGAAGAATTACCCCCGGGCCGAACGGGTGGTCGACGCCGTCCGCGACCGGCTCGACGGCGACGTCGAACTCAGGACGGTGTACGGCGTCCCTCACGCGCGGATGCCGGTCTACATGAACGCCGCCGACGCGCTCCTGGTGACCTCCAGGCGGGAGGGGTCGCCCAACACCGTGAAGGAGGCGATGGCCTGTAACCTGCCGGTCGTGGCGACCGACGTCGGCGACGTCCGCGAGCGGCTGGACGGCGTGACCCCATCGCACGTCCGCCGGACGGACGGGGGGCTCGTCGACGGCCTCCTCGACGTGCTGGAGCGGGGGAGTCAGTCGAACGGCCGGGCGGTCGTGCGGTCGCTCGGGCTGGAACGGATGGGACGGGATATCAGGGCGGTGTACGAGTCGGCGCTGGACGAGCGTAGTGCTCCTTCGGTCGTTCGGACCGTCGAACGGAACCCCGGGACCGAGGATTAGCCGGCCGACGACGGCCTGGTCCCCACGGCGACCGCCCTCCCGGGCGCTCAGTCCGCGCTCGCCGGCCGGTGGCCCGCGGCGGGTACGTCAGGTTCGGACGGCCGGACGCCGAACCGCTCGCGGAGCGTCGCGAACCGCTCCTCGGTCACGCCGGCCCGCGAGGCCGCCTGCGCCGCCGTCAGGGTGCCCGCGCCGTACAGCGTCAGCGCCGTCACGACCGCGTGCCGCGTCATGCCCCTCTATCCTGCAAGGGAATACATAATCCTTCGTGAGATAATATGTCATGAAGGTCGCCGGAACCGCACCGACTCCCTGGAACGTCGGTTAAACGTCCTTCCAGCCGCTCGCCCCCTCCGGGCGCCGCTCGCGTCCCCGGACTCACTCGCCCCAGACGTCCGAGAGCGGGTGGTCGGCCATCGGGTCGTCGTCGGCCTCCTCGCCCGCTGACGCCCCGCGGGTCGAGTCCGTGCCGGCGGCGCCGGTGGTGCCGACAGCGGGACGACCTCCCGAACCCGACCGGGCGCCGGACGAGCGGGAGGACGCTCCGCCGGCGGACCCCGTCCGTCCGCCCCGTCCGGACCGCCCGCCGCTCCGACCCGCCGGCCCGGGTTCGGCGTCCATGCCGGCGAGCGCGGCGGCGGGGTCGAACCCGGGCAGGTCGGGTTCGGTCATCCGGTCGACCTGCTCGCGGAACCACGGCGGGGTGTCGTGCTCCGCGCGCTCGAACAGGTCGAGCAGGCTGGAATCCGCGAGGTAGGTGGCGCCGTGGTCGTCGGGCGCGCGGACGACGCGGCCGCACGCCTGGATGACCGTCCGGAGGGCGGCGCGGTGGTACCACGCCCACTGGCCCTCCTCCAGGCGGCGGGCGACCCGCGAGTCGCCGGTGTTGAGGTACGGCGCCTTGCACAGCACCTGCCAGCGGCAGAGGTCGCCCTTCAGGTCCAGCGCCTCCTCCATCTTCACGGAGACGAACACCTCCGGGTCCGGACTGGCCTTCCACTCCTCCAGTTGCACGTCGCGGTCCTCGCGCTCGTGGGTCCGAACGCGGGCGCGCACGCCGAACTCGCCGAACTTCTCGGCCAGCCGGCCGGCGATGGCGTAGCTGTGGGCGTGGATCAGCCCCTTCTCGTCGGGGTGTTCGGCCATCAGGCGGAGGCAGAGCCGCGCGACCTTCGGCACCGTCTCGTCGCGGTGCTCGTAGGTCATCTTCCCCTGCGTCGCGTCGTACAGCGGCCGGTTCTCGACCGGGAACGTGTGCTCGACGTCGACGAGCGCGACGCGGTCGGGGGTCAGCCCCACCTGGCGGCAGAACGCGTCCTTGTTGAGGATGGTCGCCGAGAGCAGACAGAACTTGTTCCCGCGGTCCCAGACGGTGTGTCTCAGGTACTTCTCGGGGTCGAGCGGCTTGATGGCGAGTTCGCCGCCCTCGCCGTCGGGCTGGTCGACGACCCACGTCGTCGCCGAGTCGCGGTCGCGGTAGTCCTCGAGGAACCAGTTCAGCTCCGAGCGGAGCTCCTGGAGTCGGTCCCGCCGGGCGGCCTCCTCGGGGGTCAGGTCCCCCTTCGCGAGCAGGTCGTCCTTCGCGCGCTCGCAGACGCCGACGAGCTGGTCGGCGAACCTGGCGGTGCGCTCGACCGGCCCGACCTCGTGGTCGTTCACGTCGGGCACCGTGACGTCGTCCCAGACGGGCACCGTCCGCGGCTTCAGCTCGATGGTCGCGTACATCTCGGCCCACTCGGCGAGCCCGTGGGCCTCGTCGATCACGACCACGTCGCGCTTGCGGAACACCTCGGAGCCGGCGGTCTGCATGAAGTACGCCAGCGTCATCGCCGCGATGGGGCGGTTGGAGGCGATGGCGCGGTCGGAGTAGTACGGACAGCGGTGCTTCACCGAGCAGTCGTAGCCGCGCTGGCGGGCGCAGGGCGCCCGGTTCACCGGCGTCGTCTCCTCGCCGGGGAGGATGCAGGCGTAGTTCGACTTGCCGCGGATGACGTTGAGGTCCTCCAGCAGGTCGTCCTCGGCGACGTCGTCGAGCTGGGACACCTGCGGCGTCGTGTAGTAGGCGCCGGTCGCCTGCGAGGGGGTGGACTCCTCGACGGTCCGGGCCGCGCCGGCGACCGAGCGCGCGAGGAGCGACTTCCCGCTCCCGGTCGGCGCCCGGACGAGGACCACGTCGTTGCCGTCGGCGAAGGCGTCTCGGACGTCCTCGAGGGCCGCCTCCTGGGCGCCGCGGAAGGAGGGCGCGGGGAACGACGGGAGGATTCTGTCGGGGTCCACTTTCGTACCGGATACTGCGTCGGAGTCGGGGTAAGGGTGTCGGATGGGTCGCCGTCCGTGTGTTTCGCCGACCGATCGACGACGTGCTCCGGACCGGTCGACGTCGAGTTCGGGGCCGGGGGGTCGACGAGACGGTACCACCGTTTTTGCCGCCCGTGCGCCAACGACCACCGATGACCACGGTGCTGCTGTGTCGGCACGGCGAGACGGCGTGGAACCGCGAGCGCCGCGTCCAGGGCTGGGCGCCGACGAGCCTCACCGACAGGGGGTGCGAGCAGTCGGGGGCGCTCGCCGACCACGTCGCGGCCGGGTACGACGTCGACCGGGTGGTCGCCTCGGACCTCGAGCGGGCCGCCGAGACGGCCCGGGTCCTCGGCCGGGCGGTCGGCGCCGATCCCGAGCTGGATCCGGCGTGGCGCGAGCGGGACTTCGGACGCCTCCAGGGGCTCTCCTACGCCGACCTGTTCGAGGGCTACCCGGAGTACGCGCTGGGCGAGACGGGCCATGCGGCCGCCGAGGCGACGCCGGAGGGCGGCGAGAGCCTGCTGGCGATGCGCGAGCGCGTGCTGACCGCCTGGGAGGGGTTGCTCGCCGAGGCGGCGAACGGGGTGGACGGGGTGGCGAACGGGGAGCCGAGAGCGAACGGGGCGGAGAGGACGGACCGCGCGATCGGCGCGGACCGAACGGTCGCGGTCGTCACCCACGGCGGCCCGCTGTACGCGGTCACGGGCGCGGTGAAGGGGCTGGACCTCGTGGCCGCGACGCTCGAACAGGAGCAGGGCAACTGCGCGCTGAACGAGGTTCGCGTGCGGGACGGCGACGCGACGCTGGTCGCGGAGAACGAGACCGGATTCCAGGCGGAGGCGACCGTCCAGCGGAACTACTGACCCGGAAGCGAGGTTTGGTTACCAGTTCCGTCCGAGCAGCCGCGGAACGCCGCGTTCAGGACCGCTATCGGCCGGTCGGGTACTCCCGGGAGAGCGCGTCGGCCGGGTCGGCGTCCCCGTCGAACCCCTTCGTTTCGACTCCATCGGCGGCCGTCGGTCCCGACCGTTCGGTCCCGTTCGCGGTTCCGTCCTCGGCCGGGCTGACGCTCCCGGTCCGGTACCCCTCCAGGTCGAGCGTGACGTGGTCGAAGCCGAGGTCGAACAGGTGCTCGCGGGCGGCCCGCACGAACTCGGGGTCCAGCGCGGCCTCCAGTTCGTCCGCGCCGACCTCGATGCGGGCGAGGCCGTCGTGGTCCCGCACCCGGAACTGGGAGAACCCCCAGGTCCGGAGCAGGCGTTCCGCCTTCTCGATGCGGGTCAGGCGCTCCTCGGTCACCTCCAGGCCGGTCGGGATGCGCGAGGAGAGGCACGCCATCGAGGGCTTGTCGGCGACGTCGAGGCCGTAGTGGGCCGCGATCTGGCGCACCTCGTCCTTGGTGATGGCGGCCTCCAGCAGCGGGGAAGCGACGTTCAGTTCCTCGACCGCCTGCAGGCCCGGCCGGTGGCCCTCGCCCGGGTCGGAGGCGTTCGTCCCGTCGCAGACGGTGTCGATGCCGCGCTCCCGGGCGGCCTCGTACATCCGCGAGAGCCGCATCGTCCGGCAGTGGTAGCAGCGGTCGTCGCCGTTCGTCACGAAGTCCGGATCCTCGAGTTCGGAGAACTCCACGAGCGCGTGCTCGATGCCGATGTCGTCGGCGACCCGGCGGGCGTCGGCCAGTTCCTCGGCCGGGAGCGTCTCGCTCTTCGCCGTACAGGCCACCGCGTCATCGCCGAGTGCGTCGTGCGCGAGCGCCGCGACCACGCTGGAGTCCACCCCGCCCGAGAAGGCGACGAGGGCGCCGTCGAGCCGCGAGAGCGACTCGCGGGCGGCGGCCGCCTTCGCCGCGACGTCGTCGTCCATGGGTGGACTGTGACCTCGCGGGGCAAAAGCCCCGCGTTCGGGGCACTCGGGGAACCGAACGTCCGACGGTTCACGGTCGGGACGCGATCCGACGACCGTCACGCAGCGTGAACCCGCCGGGACGCGCTCGTCGGAGAGCACCGCAAAAACACGCGATCGGTCGCCGATTCCGTCCGAACACCGGGCCACGTTCCGCGGCCCGGAACCGGCCCTCGGATCGAGCCTCGCACGGCGGGGTACGACGTCACTGCACCTCGATGGAGGTGCCGCGCGTGGTGGCGCCCTCGAGGACGGGCAGGCGGACCTCGAGCACGCCGTTCCGGTAGGCGGCCTCGATCTCGTCCGGCTCGATCTCCTTGGGCATCCGGAACGTCCGATGGTACGTCTTCCGCCGGTTTCGAGCCTCGTCGTCCCGTTCGGCCGAGACGTTCAGCCGGCCCTCGAACCAGTTGACCTCGATCTCCTCGCGCTCGAAGCCCGGCAGTTCGACCGTCAGGACGAAGTCGTCGTCCTCCTCGTACAGTTCGTAGTCGCCGCCGCCGGTCCCGAAGAGCCGGTACGGCAGGTCGAGACTCCGCGTCCAGTTGCTGGTGGGGCTCGTCGGTAGCGCCATGCTGCACCACCCACGTGGTCGTACGGGGCGCCGCATACAAATCGTTTGTGGTATTTTACGCCGCGTTCGAGGAATGATAGCAGTAATATCGTCTAGAACGGCCGTTACGGAAGATGGGCCGGTCAGTCACTCCAGCCGATCCAGCACGGCGTCGGGTTCGTACGCCAGCGAGAGCGACCGCGAGCGCCCGCGCCCGTCGACCTCGGCGTACTCCGTCTCGACGACGCCGAGCTGTTCCAGCTTCTTGATGATCTCCGAGTAGCGGGTGTAGCCCAGGTCGGTCCGCTCGTGGAACGCCTCGTACACCGCGCCCGCCTGCTCGCCGTCGTGGGTGGCGAGCACCTCCACCAGCGCGCGCTCGGACTCCGAGAGCCCGCGCAGGCTCCGGGAGAGGTGGACGTACTTCGACTTGTCGTACGCCTCCTCCACGTCCTCGGTGGAGACGGTCTTGGATGCGCGCATCTCGGCGTTCAACCCCGCGCGGCGGAGCAGGTCGATGCCGACCCGGAGGTCGCCCGACTCGGCGGTCAGCTCCGCGACGCGGTCGAGTTCGGTCGAGGAGAGCACGCCCTCGTTGAAGCCGCGCTTCGCGCGCTCGCCGAGGATGTCGACGATCTCGCCGACGCCGTACGTCGGGAAGTACACCTCCTCCGGGCGGAACACCGACTGGACGCGGGAGTCGAGGTCCTCCATCACGTCGAGCGAGAGGTCCGAGGAGACGCAGATGACGCCGATCTTCGCGCCCGAGTGGGTCTCGTGGGCCCGCAGCAGCGAGTACAGCGTGTCGGAGGCCTCGTTCTCGTAGAACAGGTAGTTGACGTCGTCGAGCGCCACGACGAGCACCTGGTCCTCCTCGACCAGCCGGTCGGTGATCTGGCCGAACAGCTTCTTGAACGAGATGCCCGAGGAGGGCGGCTCGTAGTCGAACAGCCCCTCGAACACGCGGGAGAAGACGGCGTAGCGGGTCGAGTCGACCTGGCAGTTCACCCGCACCGTCCGGACGTCCGTCTGGGCGCGCAGTTCGCCGAACAGCTTCTGGATCGCGGTCGTCTTCCCGGTGCCGGGCGGGCCGCGCACGACCGTGTTGAGCGGCCGGGATCCCCGCGCGGCGGGCCGGAGCGCGTACTTCAGCGACTCCAGCTGGCTCTCGCGGTGGCGGAACGTCTCCGGGACGTAGTCGATCTCGAAGACGTGCTCGTCTCTGAACACGGACTCGTCCCACGAGAGCATCCCCTCCTCGGGGTCACCGGGCATCGTGGTGAGAGGTCGGGTCCGTGACTACTTAACCGTTTTCCGGTTGCGGGGCGGAAGTGAACGCCGATGTTTCGGGGCGTCGTGTCGGGGTTCGCGGCGGTTCCAGTTTCAGTTTCAGTCGGTCCGAACGAGCCGACACCTGGCGATCGAGGCGGGGCTAGAACTTCTCCAGCAGCCCCTCATAGAACTCCGCCGACCCGTCGCTCCGGGCGTCCCCCGCCAGTTTCTCGACGATCAACTCGGGCGTCGAGCGCGCCAGGTGGTCCTTCCGCGGCGACCGGTTCACCACCAGTTCGCCGTCCTCCAGCCCCACCGCCTCGATGCCGTCGACGGCGACGTCGAAGTCCGCGGCGGCCCGGATCTCCCGCGCGAGGTGGGAGACGAACACCGCCGTCGCGCCCTGCCCGTCCAGCGCCTCGAGGATGCCGGCGATGATCTTCGCGGAGGCGCCCGGTTCGGTGATCGACTCCAGTTCGTCGACGAGGACGAGTCGCCCCGTCGCGCCCTCGACGAGGTCGCCGAAGTCCCGCAGGGTCGACTCGAACGCGCCGGCGTCGAGGGTTCCCTGCGATTTCGCGTAGTAGTGGAGTTCGGAGAAGCGCTGGAGGCGGACGGAGTCGGCCGGGACCGGCAGCCCCATGTGCGCGAGCGTGACGACGAGCGCGACCAGGTCGAGCGTCGAGGTCTTCCCGCCGGAGTTGACCCCCGAGAGGAGCGTCACGCCCGACACGTCGTAATCCACCGGGTCGACGTCCGTGAACTCGACGTCGAGCAGCGGCGAGCGGCCGGCCCCGACCGCGAACCCCCCGCTCGCGGAGTCGGCGTCCGCGTCGCCGTCCCCGACCGCGGGCCCGCCCACGAACTCCGGCATCGTGCAGTCGAACTCGCGGGCGAACCGCGAGACGGCGAGTTCGACGTCGAGTTCCAGCGCGTCCCGGACGAGGTCGTCCGCGTCCGCGCGTAGCGCCGCGAGGTCCGCCGCGAGGTCGGCCTTGAGCCGGGAGGCGCGGCGGTCCCGGGCCGTCTTGAGCTCCGTCCGCAGGCGGGCCAGCGGCTCCTCGTTGTGCTCGACCGGGAACGTCGGATCGGCCGCGAAGATCCGTTCCGCGAACTCGGTCTCGCCCGAGTCGAGTCCGAGCGCGTCGACGAAGTGCTCGCGGGCCCTCGCCAGCGCCTCGTCGTACTCGTCGGCCAGCTCCCGCGAGAGCAGTTTGTCGACCCGGGCCCCCTGCTCGACCAGCGAGAGGAAGTCCTGGCCCTCGATGGTGACGTCCTGCTCGCGGATGGCGTCCCGGAGGTGGTCGTTCGCCACCGAACAGGCGGTGCTCGCCGCGGCGTCGAGGTCGTCCACCGCGTTCGAGAGCCGCGCCAGTTCGTCGTCGCCGGCGACGGTTCCGTCCCCGTCGAGCCGCGAGAGCGCGTCCCGGAGGGCGTCCGGGTCGCAGGCGGGGTCCACGTCGGCCGCCTCGTGGACCGCCGCGGCGGCCTCCAGGCGTCCCCGGTTCTCCGCGAAGAAGGAGAGCAGGCGCTCGGGCGCGACCTCCTCGACGTCGTCCTCGGGGTCGGGGACGACGCGCACGTCGCCCTCGACGTCTATGCCGGCGAACCGCTCGTCGAGCGCGATCACCGTCGAGTACGACCGGGCGAGCTCGGCGAGGTCGCGCGCGTCCTCGACGACCTCGACCGACAGTTCGGGGAAGGCGGCCTCGGCCTCGGCGAACCGCTCCGCGTCGGCGGTCGCGAGCGCCCGCTCCCGGATCCGGAGGCCACGCGGCTCCGAGAGGGGTTCGACCCCGGAGAGCGCGTCGAGCACGTCCGGGTCCGGGTCGCGCTCGACGGCCTCGGCCGCCCACTCGCGCACCTCCTCGATGCGGGACCCGACCGGCGAGGGGTAGAGCGTCCGGAGCCGCTTTCGGGCGTAGTCGGTGACCGCGCGCTCCTGGAGCAGGCCCAGCGCGTCGGCGTACACCTCGTCGGCGCGGTCCGTGGCGGTCCACCCGCCGGGGTCGTCGTGGCGCCGGCGGATGGCGCCCTGCGCGACCGCGGCCGCCCGGCCCTCGGTCAGGCCGGGCGCGCGGGCGAGCGCCGCCACGTCGCCCGCGCGGAGGGCGGCCTCCGGGTCGTCCAGGGCGGCGAGCGCGTCGGCCGTCTTCTCGCCCACCCCCGGGATCGACGTGAACTCCATTCGCTCCGGGGGTCGGCGTCGGTCGTGAAAAGCGTTCCCGAGTGTGTGCCGGGTGGTGGCGGGAGGTCCGATTCGGCGGACTACGAGCCTGCTATCGGTCGATGGCGCCGTCAGTTCGAACGGCTGGTCGAACTAGCAGACCACTACCGCTTGCCCGCTGGCGTCCACCAGCCTCCCCAGCCGATTCCCTCGCGCCCGGCGCGCCACAGGAGCGCGCCGGCTCGCTCATCTTACCTCGGAGCACGCTCCTCCTCGGAACTCACCCTCGCTGCGCTCACGTGAGCCTCGTGCGGGGCCGCCGCGCGCCACCCCTGCTGCCATCGCGACCGCCAGTTGGCCGGGGAGCGGCCGTCCCGGTGGACTACCCGCGGCGACCACGAGCGGTAGTCGGGCCCGCGTCGCTCGGCCGAACCTCCGGCGGGGGGGACAGAACGGGGCCGCGGGGGCTTTCGCGGTCGTCGCAGTCCCCGTTCCCACGGCGATATCCAGTAGAATCCACGGGAAGCATCGGCACACATCCGAAAGACGTAATCGGCGCACGCGAATCCCCACCTACATGGACGCCTACGAGCGGATCACCCGGAACGCGTCCGAGGTGATCACCGAGGAGGAGGTGCGGGCGCTGGCCGCAGAGCCCGAGGGCAGGCGGGCGTACGTCGGCTACGAGCCGTCCGGCGTCCTCCACATCGGCCACATGCTCACCGCGAACAAGCTCATCGACCTCCAGGAGGCGGGGTTCGAGATCGTCGTCCTGCTCGCGGACGTGCACGCCTACCTCAACGACAAGGGCACCTTCGAGGAGATCCGCGAGACCGCCGAGCGGATGAAGCGGCAGTTCGTCGCCTACGGGCTCGAGGAGGAGAACACCGAGTTCGTGCTCGGCTCGGAGTTCCAGCTCGACGAGGACTACGTGCTCGACCTCCACCAGATCGAGCTCTCGACCACGCTCAACCGCGCGCAGCGGGCGATGGCCGAGATCCAGGGCGGCGGGGCCGCGAAGGTGAGCCACGTCGTCTACCCGCTGATGCAGGCGCTCGACGTCGAGTACCTCGACCTCGACCTCGCCGTCGGCGGGATGGACCAGCGGAAGGTCCACGTGCTCCACCGCGAGGTCGTCCCCGACCTGGGCTACGAGGCCCGCCCGTGCCTGCACACGCCGATCATCGCCAACCTCGACGACGGCGTCGGGAAGATGTCCTCCTCGACGGGCGTCACCATCTCGATGGAGGACTCGACCGAGGCGATCGAGGAGAAGGTCAACGCGGCCTACTGCCCGCCGACGCGCGACCCCGACCCCGACGGGGAGGGGAACGAGCGGCGGAACCCCGTCCTGGAGATCTTCCAGTACCACGTGTTCCCCCGGTTCGAGACGGTCGTCGTCGAGCGCCCCGAGCAGTACGGCGGCGACCTGGAGTACGACGAGTACGAGGCGCTCGCGGCCGACCTCGAGTCGGGTGAACTCCACCCCGCGGACGCGAAGGGCGCGCTCGCCCGGTACCTCGACGAACTCGTGGCCCCCGGCCGCGCGGTGCTCGCCGAATACGACGGGGAGTAGCGAGGAGAGCCCTCCCGTCGACGGGTGGCGTTCCCCGCGTCGACGGCTCCGCCCGATCGGTTTCTCGCCGCCCCGTCGGACCGTGCCGCCCGTTCACGTGCTCCTCGAAGTGAAACCCGAACTTCCATTATAACGGTCTTTTAGGTCCAAAAACAGTTAACTGAGAGCCGCACTTATCCACGAATGAGCAAAACTGATGGCTCGCGCTGAACGCGCGGCCGGAACCGCTCGTGATCGACCGTGACCGCCACTGCCCACGCCCACTCGACCGCCGACCCCGCCGCCGAACAGTCGTTCGACCGCATCGTCGTCGCCGTCGCCGACCCGGACGACGCCGCGGCGCTCGCCGACGTCGCGACGTCGCTCGCGGCCGCCCACGGCGCGACCGTCCACGCGCTCTCGGTCGTCGACATGGAGGCCGGGGGCGGCCACTGGGACATCGTCGTCGAGCGTCACGAGGCCGACGCCACGGCCGCCGTCGACGCCGTCGCGGAGCGGGTGGCCGAGGCCGGCCTCGACGCGGTCAGGCACGTCCGCTACGGGAGCCCCGACGAGACCATCGCCGCCTACGCCGCCGACCACGGGGCGGACCTCATCGTGATGGGCGCCGGCGCTCGGTCGGGGCTCAGGCGGTTCGTCTCCGCCGGCAGCACCACGCCGCGCGTCCAGCGCCGCTCGTCGGTGCCGGTGCTCGCGGTGCCCGAGACGAGCGAGGAGTAGGCGAAGGCGGTTCCGCAGGGTTCCCGGAGGCGGGGGGCGTGACGCCGCGGTCGGGGACCGTCAGGCGATCGGTCGGTGGAGATGCGCGGCGTGAATCGTTCTCGCAGCGGGGGACCGACGCCCTGATCGGCCGCCGTCAGTCCGCGACGTCCCCCTGGCTCGCCCCGCCGTCGTCGGATCCGTACCCGTGGAGGTGGATCTCCCCGGGAACGGCGAACGAACTGATCCCGGCGTAGTGGGGCATCTCGCCGGTCGCCGCCTCCAGGAGGAGCCAAACGACGACCCGCTCACCCTGGATGGGTTCGCCGTCGGCGTACTGCTGGGGGTGATAGAACGCCCGTTCGACGTCCGGGTCCATCGTACGGGTCGCCGTGCCCTCGCCCGGACCGATCTCGTTCTCCTTCGGTCGGACGACGACGATTTCGGCGTCGCCGTCCAGCACGACATCGACCGTCTCCGGCCCGTTCGGATTGGTGAACCGGACCTTCGTCCCCGGCTCACCCTTGAGGTAGAACTCCTCGGTTCTCGTCCGCCACTCGTTTCCGTCGAACACCCGCGTCTCGACGCCGTCGGTCGTGCCGGGAGTCACGTCGAACGCCGTCGCCGACGTGTAGTGTTGAACGACCATCTCGTCCCCTTCACCCCACTCGACCTCGTCCGTGTGCGCCTTGTGTTCGGTCGCGTACCCAGGCCCCTGGCGCCGCCAGATCGGCCGCATCTCGCCGTCGCCGAAGAACTCGTGGGAGATGTCGTAGTTGTACGGACCGAACTGCATTCCCGAGTGGAAGTCGACGCTCTGTCTACCCTGGGCGCCGGTGTGGTAGTGGGTCTTGAGCCGGAACCCGCCGGGATGGCTCCCCGTCTCGGGGTAGTCGATCTTCCCGAGCATCCCGGGGCCGCCGAACTCAACGCTGTGGATGTCCCAGTACAGGAGGCTCCCCGCGAAGAGCGGCTCGTCGTCGGGGAAGTACCAGTCGGAGATGCTCCGACCCTCCCGCGGCGGGAGCATGTACCCGGTGTACGTGACCGGATTGTCGAGTGCGGCGAACACCGGCTTGCCGTTGTAGTCGGCCCTGATCGTGATTCCCTGGGTCTCCGGGGGCCGCCACTCGATGCTCCACCCGTTCTGCTCGAAGGACCGATCCGGTTCCTCGAACCGGTGGAACCCCTCGTTGGCCGTGTAGAAGGGACGGTTCTCGAAGGGAACCCCCGGGACCTGCCCCTGGACCGTCGCCTCGTCGGGCGTGATCTGGCGGGCGAGTCGCTGGACCGGGATGTCGACGAAGTCCTCGATGCGGCCGACGTGGACGAGTTCCAGTTCCTCGCCGGACACGTCGACGAACGTCGAGACGACCGCCACGCCCTCGCCGGTGTTGACGACGAAAAGCACCGGGCTCACGTCCATGTGGGCGAGCCCGTAGGCCGATGTGATGCTCTCGCCGACCTTGAACATCGGATACCACTGGGTCCCGTCGAGGTGCCGTTGGACCTCCGGCTGCTGGGACAGGAACCGCCCCCGGTCCAGCGCCGTCTGGTCCCCGCTGTAATCCTCCTGCCAGGGGACGTCCCTCGGTTCCGTCGCCTCCAGCGCCAGGAGTTCGTTCTCCCACCGATCGACGATCCCGTAGATCGTCCGCCGGGAGACCGCGGTGACGTCGAACACGCCCCGGTCGAGGTTCCCCTCGATTCGGACGTCCTCCGGCCCCTGGATGCTGACCATGTCCAGGTGATTGGTCAGCGGTTCGTGAGCCTGGAAGCTCGCGACCCAGTTGCTCGCGACCTCGTTGACCATCGGGTCGCGCAACAGAACCTCGATCGCCTCCTTCTTCCGCGCGCTGTAGATGCGCTCGTAGTTGTGGTTCGCGAAGTCGCGCGGCGAGACGCGTCGCGCCGTGTCGATCCGTCGGCTCCCGGACTGCTGGCCGCCGCCGGCGGCACCGTTGCCGGGGCCGTCCTCCCGTGCCCCGGCGACGTCCGCTCCCGATCCGAGCACCGTCGCCACTCCGGCCGCCTGCATGAGCCCCCGGCGATACCACCCTTCGATACGCTGGTCGGACCTCTCCTCGGACATGGGAGTGGGCAGTGACAGCGCGAGAATATAACGATTGTTTCGGCTAAATAGTGGACGGTTACCTGATGACCACGTACACTGAGTCGTCGTTCATGAGCCAAGCAGCGATGGCTGGAAATGGTGTACCGTTCGTGTTCGGTCGATGGCGGCAGCGGGCGCACACGGTCGCCCCGCAACCGCGACGGTGCCGCTCCCGAACTGCCGACGGCGTCGACGCCCGCTCAGGCGAAGCCGAACTGTCGCAGCAGGTTCGTCGCGAGCCCCTTCACCACGAGCCCCGTCCCCGCGATGACCAGCGCGATGCCGGCCGCGACGACGGGGTCGGCGTACGCGACGAGCGCGATGCCGCCCACGAGCAGCAGGAGGCCGACGATGCCGACCGTGCCGAGTCTGTCGAGCATACCCCTCGTCTCGTCGCCGTCGCCTAAACCGCCCCGGTCTCCCGCATCCCGGCGATTTTAAACCCCGCCCCGCCGAACTGTTCCCCGACATGAGCGACGACGACTCCGGCGGGCGCGAGAACCTCCGGATGCCCGACGACGACGAGGTGTTCGCCGAGGTGACGAACATGCTCGGCGCCAACCGCGTGGCGGTCCGGTGTGCCGACGGCACCGAGCGGACCGCCCGCATCCCCGGCCGGATGCAGAAGCGCATCTGGATCCGGGAGGGCGACATCGTGCTCGTGGAGCCGTGGGACTGGCAGGACGAGAAGGCCGACGTGACGTGGCGCTACGAGAAGGCCGAGGCCGACCAGCTCCGCGAGGAAGGTCACATTCAGTAGGTCGCTCGGTCGATTCGGTCGCCGGCGTGTTCGATTCCCTCGAACTGTCTGTACGTCGGTTAGAGTTCCGTCTGCCATGCACAGCGGTTTTAGCCAACAACTAAGGAGGGTCGGTCAACATGCACCTTCATGCGCCCCGATCGGTCTTCCCTCCAGTCGGCCTTCGGCAAGACGGTATCGGCCTTCGTACTCTCGATGGGCTGGGCAGCGGACGCCGTGAATTCGGCAGGTGGTGTGATTTGGCGATCACTTCGTCGCCTTGCGCACCTCGTCCGGACCCGGTGGGAGAGCAGTAAACGCAGAACAAGCGAGTTCCTTTCAGGCCCAGCGAAGCAGTTCGCGTCCGGTCCACTTCGCGTGTCACTCACCGGCCGTCGAACCGATGTCTCGCTCCTCGTCGTTCTGTTGGCCCCCGTGCTGGCGCTTGCAGCAACCTGGTGGGTCAGTTCGACGGTCGGGTACGAGGCCCTCGTAACGTGGGTCCGCGGAACGTGGTTCGGGACCAATCCCTCGCTGGCGGTCTTCGCCGCTGCCGGCGGATTGGTTGTACTGGGGTCCATCAGCGCGGCAGTTAATTCCGGGATTCTCCCGACGTCACTGCTCGTGAGCGCTCCGATATTCGGTGCCGCCGTTACCCGATACGGGACGACCGTCTCCTACTCCTGGGGAACTCAGGTTGTCTCACTCCCGAACGCAGTCGGGATGGCGACTCTCCTTGCCCTGAGCTTCGGACTCCCCATCGCAGTCACCGGTTTCCTTCTCGGAAGTCTCTTCCGTCGAACCGTGACCGTCTTCCGCGGTCAGTCGGGTCCTGCCTCTCCCGTTGAGAACCCATGAAGAACCGGGAGAACTCTCGCAGCGTCGAGCGCGAAAACGCTTGATCGTCGAGGAGGACTTCCCCACGGACGTCGATTGGAAGATCCCAGTCCGACGCATTCGCAGACGTGTTTACCGGCCGTTTCGAGCGATTTCGGACTGAAACACGAGGCTTCGATGGAGATGCGGGTTCCACGTTCACGCTATCTCCGTCCGTCCTCCACGAACCCCAAAGACGGTATCCGCGGTTTCACTCGGCGCTTCACACGACCTCCGGCAATACACCTATTACCGCCACCGCCACCGCCACCACGCCGACGACGATGGAGTAGGTGAAGTTCACGAGCGTCCCGGCCAGATACCACGTCGTGTCGCCGCTGGTCATGTCCTCCCGACGCACGATGGACTTCGCGGCGAACACCAGTCCGAGCGCGGTGTAGGCGCCGACGAACACCAGCGTCAGCACGAGCACGTTCTCGCACTTCCCGACGACCCGGCCGGTGTCGCGCTGGCCCTCGTTGACGCCCGCCGTGAGATCGGTGCCGGTCCAGCGCCGGAGGAAGTAGTCGACGACGCGGGTGCTCGTCGCGAGCAGGAACGCGTAGCCGAGGAGGTACGTCGTCCCCGCGACGACCGCCGCTCCGGGCCCGCCGGCGACCGGTCCCGTCTGGAGTATCGTCACGGTCCGCTCGGCGGGAGGTGAAAAGGTTACTGCCCGCGCTCGTCGGCACCCGACGCGAGCGCGCGGTTCAGTCGCTCCTCCGCCCGGCGGACGCGATCGTACTGGGCCGCCCGGAGCGTCTTCGAGATGGCCTGCTTGCTCACGCCGAACTCCTCCGCGACGCGCACCTGCGTCCCCTGGACCCGGTAAGCCCTGGCGACCTCCATCTGTCGCTCGGTCCACCCCTCCCTGACGGCGAGCGCGAGGTCCCCGGCCGCCGTCGCGAGGTCGTCGACGGACGGGTCGCCCGTCTCGACGACGAAGTTCCCGTCCCCGCTCGCGAGGTCGGCGAGCAGTTCGTCCGCCCGGTGGAACGCGGGGCCGTCCATCGTGCGGACGTCGGTCGAGTCGGGGTTCACGTCCACCTCGCCGCGCACGACGGCGTAGCGCGCGACGGTCGGGTGGAGCCCCTCCTGGACGGCGCGGACGACGCCGTAGATCGTACCCCGCCCGGTCAGCGTCCCGCCGAACTCGTCGACGCCCTTCAGGGGGGTGAACGGGGCGCCGACGTCGGCCCCGTACTCGTCGTTCGCGCCCGCGAGCGCGGCCCGGAGTTCCCGTCGGAGTCGGTCCCGCTCGGGAACGTCCCGGGACCCGACGACGTCGCCCAGTACCACGTACGTCCGTTCGTCCCCCTCCATCGTCAATCGATTCGGGTTGTCCTTCCGGAGACAACCGTAAATAGGTGACTATCGTCGAACAACGACATCCGGTTTACTCTACGTAGACAACTATATTAGGCTGACTTCGTTGCCGGTCGCGGACGAGGCAACCCGTTCTCGTCACGGCGTCGCGGCGGGCGACCTGTGGGGCTTTTCACGCCGGGAGACGTAGCGTCGGTGAATGACCGAAGAGTTCGGCTTCGTCGACCAGGAGGAGGCGGAGGCGCCGGGCGACGAGTGGGAGTCGCTCGACGTCTCCGACGACGAGGCCGACCGCATCGCCCGTCGGCAGGACGCCGACTTCGACGAGTTCCGCATCCGGGTGAAGGACACCGAGCAGTTCAAGGTCGAGGCGTCGGTGTTCGACGACGCGACGCTCGCGGCCGTCTACAAACTGGTGCAGGACGGCCACATCGGCGCCTTCGGCGGGCCGGTTTCGACGGGCAAGGAGGCGAACGTCTACGAGGCGCTCGGACACGACGGCGAGGAGCTCGCCGTGAAGGTGTACCGCATCAACGCCTCGAACTTCCACCACATGCGCGAGTACCTCCAGGGGGACCCGCGCTTCGAGGGCATCGGGTCGGACAAGAAGAAGGTCGTGCTCGCGTGGGTGCGCAAGGAGTTCGCGAACCTCCGGCGGGCGAAGGCGGCGGGCGTGCGCGTCCCCGAGCCGATCGCAGTCCAGCGGAACGTCCTCGTGATGGACCTCGTGGGGCACGCGGACGACCGCGCCCGCAGGCTCTCGGAGGTGGAGGTGGAGAACCCCGAAACGGCCTACGAGGTCGTCCGGGAGTACATGCGCCGGCTCTACTCGGCGGGGCTGGTCCACGGCGACCTCTCGGAGTACAACATGATCATCCACGAGGGGGAGCTGTTCGTCATCGACCTCGGCCAGGCGGTGACGGTCCACCACCCGAACGCCCGGGAGTTCCTCGAGCGCGACTGCGAGAACGTCGCCTCCTTCTTCTCCCGGCAGGGGCTCGACGTGACCGGCGAGGAGCTTCACGAGTACGTCACCCGACCGGAGCCGGAGCCGTCGGCGGATCTGGAGTGAGCCGCGGCGGGGACCCGCGGCGCGGAACCTCCGCCGTGAGTACCCCGGCGAACGCGTGCCCCCGCATCCGGACGGCCCCGAACGTCACTGCTCCTGCTCGGGCGTCGTGAACGGGAGCGTCGTGGTCGTCCGCTGGGTGACGATGGCGGTCCGGACGACGAACGAGGCCAGCACGGCCAGGGGGAGAAAGCAGACCGCCACGGCGACCGGCACCACTGCCGACAGCGTCTGACGCGCTATCGACGAGATGCCCGACCCGGTGAACGAGAGCAGGAGGACGGCCGCAACCGCCTCAGCGAGGGCCCCGGTGTACAGCAGCACCCGCGAGAGGGAGGAGAGCTCCTCCTGCAGGTAGATCCCCTTGAAGTACTGCCGGGCCACGTCGACGTCCTGGAACCGGTCGACGAGCCGGTCGAGCGAGTCCATGACCGGCTGCGGGAGCTCGTCGCCGTGCCGCGACCGGATCCGCCGGATGCGGTTGATCTTTCGGGCGTAGTTCGTCGTCAGCGTCACCGAGAGCACCTCGAACGTGCCGGTCCCGGAGCGCTCCAGCAGCCCGTCGACGCGGTCCATCTGTTCGGTGACGCTCGCGACGAGGTCGTCGATCTCCTCGCGCCGCTCCGTCTCGACCGTGTCGGCGGTCACCCCGCCGAGCCGCTGGGCCTCCTGCTGGGTGTTGTCGAACAGCATCCGGAGGAACTCCAGCGGCTCCACCGGCGCGACGTGACCCGCCGCCTCCTCGACGTCGCGCCGGTAGTCGACGACGTCATCCATCTGCGATCTGAGCTCGCCGGGCTCCTGCAGTTCCCGGGAGAGCAGCAGCTGGTTGATGGAGACGACGACCGTGACGAGCGTGAGGTTCCCGCTGACGAAGCCGCCGAACAGGTAGGTGAGCCCGCCGACCTCGTCGAGCGGGATCAGGCCCGACCGCTCCAGCGACGCGACCGCGACGAGGAACAGCAGCACGCCGAGGGCGGCGATCAGGAGCCGGTTCCCGCCGAGGAGGAACCACTCCGCCCAGCCCCCCGTCGAGCGGGCGCTGGACCGGTCCTCCCGGGCGTCGGCCTCCCCGTCGGCGTCGCTCATCCGGGTTCGGTTGGCCGCAGAGCGGCGAAAGCGCGGCGGCTGATGGCGAAAGCCGCTTAACCGGGAGCGGCACGGGAGGGGGCGGGACGGAGCGGGGGACGGGGAACGATCGGACCCGCGGAACCCGCCGAAGGAACCCTTAAACACGTCCGGCGGGAACTCGGATGCATGAGCACCCAACACGTCAAGGTCCCCCAGGACCGCATCGGCGCGGTCATCGGCGAGGGGGGTGAGACCATGCGCGAGATCGAGCGACGCGCGGAGGTGCGCCTCGACATCGACTCGGAGTCCGGGTCGGTCGCGATCGACACCGTGGGCGACCCCGTGCGGGGGATGATGGCGCCGGACATCGTCCGCGCCATCGGCCGCGGGTTCACCCCGGAGTCGGCCCTCTCGCTGCTCGAGCACGACCTCCGGCGGTTCGACCTGATCGACCTGGCCGCGAAGACCCGCAACAGGAACGACCTCCAGCGACAGAAGGGCCGGCTCATCGGCGAGAACGGCCGGACGCGGCAGCTGATGGAGGAGCTCTCGGGGGCCGAGGTCGTCATCAAGGGGACGACGCTGGGCGTCATCGGCCAGCCGGAGGAGGTGGAGGCGGTGCGACGCGCCGCGGGGATGATCCTCGACGGCGCCCCCCACGGGGCGGTGTACTCGTTCCTCGAGCGCAAGCACAACGAACTCCACGGCGTGCCGGACCTCTCGCCCGAGGCCGAGGGCTCGCGCTGAGATCGGCCGGTTTCCGGCCGAACGGCTCCCGGGCGGCCCGCGGCCGCCCGCGATCCATTTAAATACCTTCGTGTTAACCAATGGCATACGTGTGAATCGAGGTGTGTGAGGGAGTCTGTCAGTCCGGTGCCGACACTTTTTTATAGAATTGGGAACAATCACCGACCGTCATGTCTCAACGTCAGCGGATGGGCAACCAGCCCATGATCGTGCTCTCGGAGGACAGCCAGCGCACGTCCGGAAAGGACGCGCAGTCGATGAACATCACGGCCGGCAAGGCCGTCGCCGAGTCCGTCCGGACGACGCTCGGCCCGAAAGGGATGGACAAGATGCTCGTGGACTCCTCGGGCGGCGTCGTCGTCACGAACGACGGCGTGACCATCCTGAAGGAGATGGACATCGACCACCCCGCGGCGAACATGATCGTCGAGGTGTCCGAGACCCAGGAGGACGAGGTCGGCGACGGCACCACGACCGCCGTGGTCATCGCGGGCGAACTCCTCGACCAGGCCGAGGAGCTGATCGACTCGGACGTCCACGCGACCACCATCGCGCAGGGGTACCGACAGGCCTCCGCGAAGGCCAGCGAACTCCTCGAAGAGAAGGCCATCGACGTCGCCGCCGAGGACCGCGAGACGCTCGAACAGATCGCCTCGACCGCGATGACGGGCAAGGGCGCCGAATCCGCCCGCGACGCGCTCGCCGAACTCGTCGTTGACGCCGTGCTCGCGGTGCGTGACGAGGACGGCGTGGACACCGACAACGTCTCGGTCGAGACGGTCGTCGGCGGCTCCATCGGCAACTCGGAGCTCATCGAGGGCGTCATCGTCGACAAGGAGCGCGTCGACGAGAACATGCCCTACCTCGTCGAGGACGCCGACGTCGCGCTGTTCGACGGCGCCCTCGAGGTGCAGGAGACCGAGATCGACGCCGAGGTCAACGTCACCGACCCCGACCAGCTCCAGCAGTTCCTCGACCAGGAGGAGAAGCAGCTCCGCGAGATGGTCGACAAGCTCGTCGACGTCGGCGCCGACGTCGTGTTCGTCGGCGACGGCATCGACGACATGGCCCAGCACTACCTCGCCCAGGAGGGCATCCTGGCGGTCCGCCGCGCGAAGGACTCCGACCTGAAGCGGCTCGCCCGCTCGACGGGCGGCCGCGTCGTCGCGAACCTCGACGACATCGAGGCCGACGACCTCGGCTTCGCCGGCTCCGTCGGCCAGAAGGACATCGGCGGCGACGAGCGCATCTTCGTCGAGGACGTCGACGACGCCAAGTCCGTCACGCTCGTCCTCCGCGGGGGCACCGAGCACGTCGTCGACGAGGTCGAGCGCGCCATCGAGGACTCGCTCGGCGTCGTCCGCACGACCCTCGAGGACGGGCAGGTCCTGCCGGGCGGCGGCGCCCCGGAGACCGAGCTCGCGCTCGAACTCCGCGACTTCGCCGACTCCGTCGGCGGCCGCGAGCAGCTCGCGGTCGAGGCGTTCGCCGACGCGCTGGAGGTCATCCCGCGCACGCTCGCCGAGAACGCCGGTCTCGACCCGATCGACTCGCTCGTGGACCTGCGCGCCAAGCACGACGGCGGCCAGTTCGACGCCGGCCTCGACGCCTACACCGGCGACGTGGTCGCCATGGAGGGGGAGGGCGTCGTCGAGCCCCGCCGCGTGAAGACGCAGGCGATCGAGTCCGCGACCGAGGCGGCCGTCATGCTCCTGCGCATCGACGACGTCATCGCGGCCGGCGACCTCAAGGGCGGCGGCACCGACGACGGCGGCGACGACGAGATGCCGCCGGGCGGCGGCGGCATGGGCGGCGGCATGGGCGGCATGGGCGGCATGGGCGGCGCGATGTAAGCGTCGGCCAGGACCACACCCCCACCGCGCCCCGTCGCACCGCTCCCCGAACGCTCGATTTCTTTCGGACCCGCCGACCGGATAGCCGCCGCGCCGTCCCGGACACGCCGAACCGGGGCGCCGCGCCGCGGGCGCCGAACTCGGCGGGCTTTTGTCGGCCCCGGAACACCCGGTGGTATGAACGGCTCCGGCCGCGCGGACGCCGCGGCGGTCGCCGGCGAGCACCGGGCCGCCCTCGACGCGCTCGCGGCCGACCTCTCCGGCGGCACCCCCCGCGACGACGGCTCCTGGCGGCCCGTCGTCGACGCCGCGCTCGTCCGGCCGGGCGACCCGGCGTACGACGACGCGCGGACGGTGTGGAACGGCGCGGTCGAGGCGTACCCCGCCGCGGTGGCGTACGCCGGCGACGAGGACGACGTCGTCCGGGTCGTCGAGATGGCCCGGGGGACGGGTCTCGGCGTCGCAGTCCGGTCGGGCGGCCACTCGGTCGCCGGCGCCTCGACCTGCGACGGCGGCCTCGTCCTCGACTGCTCCCGGCTGACGGGGGTCGAGGTGGATCCCGAGGCGGGCGCGGCGACGGTCAAACCCGGCGCGACGCTCGGCGACGTGGACGGGGCGACCCGGGCGCACGGCCTCGCCACGCCGCTCGGGGTCGTGCCCGACACCGGCGCGACGGGGCTCACGCTGGGGGGCGGCACGGGGTATCTCACCCGCGCCCACGGCCTGGCCTGCGACCGCCTGACCCGGATCGACCTCGTGACGGCCGACGGCGAACGGGTGACCGCGAGCGACGACGCCAACCCGGACCTGTTCCGGGCGCTCCGCGGGGGCGGCGGCAACTTCGGCGTCGCCGTCGAACTGGCGTTCGACCTGGTCGACCTGGACCACGGGGTCGCGACCTGCGACGCGTGGTACCGCTTCGGCGACGACGCCCACGCGGCGGGGTTGCTCCGGGCGTACCGCGACCTGCTCGCGGACGCAGACCGGGGGACGAACGTCTCGCCGTACGCGGCCGTCGTGCCGGAGGGCGAGGGGTTCCCGGCCGACGCGGTCGGCGACCTCGCGCTCTGCTTTCTCGGCGTCCACGCCGGCGACCCGGACCGCGGCGAGGCCGAACTCCGCCCGTATCGGCGCCTCGACGACGACGCGCTGCTGGCCGACCGGGCCGAGCGGATGGACTACCTCGACCTCCAGTCCCTGCTCGCCGACGGCTCCCCGCAGGGGGACCGCTACTACTGGAAGTCCGTGACGGTGCCGGCGCTCACCGACGACCTCGTCGACCTGACGGTCGAGCGGATGCGGTCGATGCCGGGGGACCGTGACACGGTCGTCGTCTGGCCGCTGGGCGGGGCGGTCGCGGATCTCGAACCCGACGAGACGGCGATCCCGGCCCGGGGCGAGCGCGACGTGGTGTTGAACTTCGAGGCGTCCTGGACCGACCCGGCGGCCGACGACGCGCACGTCGGGTGGGCCCGCGGGAGCGTCGCGGCGGTCCGGGAGGTCGTCGACGGCCCCGAACTGCCGAACTTCGCGGGCACGGAGACCGGCGAGGCGGCCGCCCGCGCGGTGTTCGGCGACAACCACGGCTGGCTCAGGGACGTGAAGACTGCGTGGGACCCCGAGGACGTGTTCGGGCCGAGCGGGCGCCTTTCGCCGTGGCCGCAGTCGCGGTAAGCCGGCGGATCGGGCGGTATCACGGCTCGGCGCTACTCGACCAGCGCCTCCTCCAGCACCTGGAGCGGGTGTCTGATCTCGTAGCCGGTGCCGTGTTCCATCTGCATCGCGCAGGTCGGGCACTCGGTCATCCCGACCTCGCCCTCGGCGGCGGCCATGTGCTCGAACATGTCCGCGCCGATCTCCATCGACGTGTCGTACTTCTCCGTCTTCCAACCGTACGTGCCCGAGATGCCCGAACAGGAGTCGCCCACGTCCTCGATCGTGACGCCCTCCAGATCGCTGAGCGTCTCGACGGCCTGCCGGTCGAGCCCCTGGTTCCGGGCGTGACACGGCGCGTGGTAGGCGAGGTCGGTCGGTTCGACCGCGGCGTCGGCGAGCGCGCCCGAGAGGTCCTCGTGGATCCGGAGGTACTCCAACGCCTCGTACGTGTCGTCCGAGAGGTCCTCGATCCCGTGGAGGTCGAACAGTTCGGGGTACTCCTGGCGGAGCGACAGCGAACAGGAGGTACACGAGGCGACCACGTCGGCCCCCTCCCCGATGGCGGCGACCAGCGACTCCACGTTGGTCTCGGCCGCGCGCCGGGCGTCCCCGAGCATCCCGTTCGCGAACATCGGCGTCCCCGAGCAGCGCTGCTCCGGGACGAGCACCTCGTAGCCGAACGACTCGAAGACGCGCACCATCGCCCTCCCCACCTCCGGCGTGTTATAGTTGGAGTAGCAGCCGTGGAAGTACGCGACGCGCTCGTCGGGGTTCGAGACGGTCGCCCCCCCGCGCTCGGCCCACCACTCCCGGAACGTCTCCGTCGCGAACTCGGGGAACTCGCGCTCGGCCGTGATTCCGAGGACGCGCTCGTTCATCCACTTCGTGACCCCCAGTCCCAGCACGAAGTTGGCCAGGCGCGGGACCCTGCTCGCGACCCGCGCGACGGTCTCGTAGTTCGAGAGCAGGCGGTTACGGACGTACTCGACCGAGAGTTTCTGCATCCGCTCTGAGACGTACTCGCCGCGCGCCTCGTTGTGCATCTGGGAGAGCGGGACGCTCGACGGGCACGCCGAGTCACAGCGCATGCAGTTCGAACAGTCCGTGATGGAGCCGTCGACGTCCGCGTCGTCCTTCCGCTTGAGCCGCCACTGCTCGGGCCCCTGGAACTTCGGCCCGGGGAACTCGTCGTCGACCTCCGCGACCGGGCAGGAGGTGTCGCAGGCGGTGCACTTGTAGCAGGAGTCGGCGCCCGCCCGGAGGTCGAGTTCGCCCGCCGGGAACGCGTCGACCGGGTCGGCGGGTTCGGCGGCGGGAGCGGTAGCCGGGTCGCGCTCGTCGACGTCGGACCCGCCGTCGACGGCGCCGCCGTCCGTGGCCGCGGGTCGATCGGACGCCGTCGGTTCGGGGCCGGCAGCCGGATCGACGGCGCCCCCCGGTTCGTCGTACCGCGGGAGGAACGCCGCGGGCCGTTCGTCGCGGCCGAGTCGCGGGACGCCGGGCTGCGGGTCCGCGGTCGGGTGGTCGGTCGCAGTACGCTCGTCGTCGCCGTCGGGGTCGCCCCCGTCATCGTTCACGTCGTGGGTCATTCGGTCACCTCCGCCGCCGCGCCCCGGCCGGCGACGAGCCCCGTCGCGAGCGACGTCCCGCTCGCGGAGTTCTCGCGGGCGGCGTCCGCGCCGCCGAGCACTGCGCCCGCGGCGCGGACGTTCGGGAACTCGACGTCCCCGTCGGCCTCGAGCGGCCGCAGCGACGCGTCGACCCGGACGCCGAACGTCGCGTACGGCTGGTCGCCGAACGGGTCGTCGACGAACCAGTCGTACCGCTCCGCCGGGTGGGGGACGTGACAGCCGAAAACCGGCTCGCACACCCCCTCGCGGTCCGAGTCGATGCCCCTCCCGACGAGTCCGCCGGTCGCGAGCACGTACTCGGCGGCGGCGTACGGGACCTCGCTGCCGCTGCGGTCCACGAGGACGCGCTCGACCCGGCCGTCGCCGCCGAGCTCCCGGCCGACGACCGGGTTCCCCGTCTCGATGCGGACCCCCGCGTCGTCCATCGCGTCGAACAGGCGGTCCGCCAGCCGGATGCCGGGGAGGCTCGGCGGGCCGCCGGGCACCTCGAAGACGTCGACCCCGAGGCGCGACTCCAGGTCGGCGCGGACCTCGGCGTGGCGGTCGTGCCCGAGCATCCCCGGGAAGCCGACGCGCTCGGCGCCGCCGGGAACGTCGTCGAGGTGCGGTTCGACGGCCGCCGCGAGCGCCCCGCGGGCCGGGGTGCCGTCGGACTCCCCTCCGTCCCCGCCACCACCACCGCCCCCGCCGACGCACTCGTCCCCGTCGAGCGCGTGCGCGAGGCGGGTGAGCCGCGCGTCGTCGCGGAACGAGGCGGGGAACTCGACCGTGACGCCCTCGACGGGAAACGGGACGCCCGAGTCGGCCAGCCGCTCCGCGACCAGCGGCGCGTCGAAGTCGACGAGCGAGCGAAACCCGACCAGCAGCGTCCGCCGGTCGTCGCTCGCGAGCCCCGCCGCGGTCGACGCGGGGTAGCGCGCCGTCGGCTTCACCGTCCCCGCGATCGTGGGGAGGAGCGCGTTTCGGTCGGTGTGGCCGCCGCGGTACAGGTCGCCCGAGACCTCGTCGAACAGGGCGAGCCCCTCGCGGAGCGCGTCGGCCCCGACGAGCGAGTACGGGTGCTCGGCCGGGAGCCGATCGAGCGCGGCGAACGGGTCGACGAGCGGGCCGTCGAGCCCCTCGACTTCGTCTCCATCTTCCCCCCGCGTCGGCGCGTAGCCGAGCGCGTCGATCAGGCCGGACGCCTGCCGGAGCGTGCTCTCCTTGTGGGAGACGAGCCGAACGTCCGCGCCCTCGCGCGCGGCGGCGAGCGCGGCCGTCGCGCCCGCGATCCCCCCGCCGATCACCAGGGCGTCGCTCTCAATCGCCACGGCGGACCACCCCATCGGCTCCCCCCTCGCGTCGGTCACCGTCCCCGCCGTTAGCGCCGCGCGTGACGGGCCCCTCACCGCCGTCGAACGCGTCGAAGTCGACGTCCCGCCCGGCCGGGTCGCCGTCGCGGTTCATCGTCGTCGCGTGGTACAAGTGGTTCAGCATGGCCTGCGAGAGCTGTTCGCCCCAGAGCGCGTGCCGCTGGCCCTTCCAGCGCTCGGCGTACAGTTCGTCGAGCGCGTCCCCGGCAGTAGCCGCGTCGTGGCTCGGGTGCAGTTCCGCGGCCATCCGGTGACAGCAGAGGCCGCCCTGGCAGTTGCCCATCGAGGCTCGGGTGCGGATGCGGACCGCGTTCAGGTCGGCGCCGGCGTCGTCGACGGCGTCCCGCAGTTCCGCGCGGGTGACCGCCTCGCAGTCGCAGACGACCGGGTTCGGGCCGTCGACGTCGAGCACCTCGTCCGCGCGTGAGCCGAGCCGCTGGACCGACCGGCGGCCCACCGGCGAGCGGAGGTCGAACTCGTCCATGTACTCGCGCAGGACCGAGAACTCCTCGGAGCCGGGGAGCGGCTCCTCGGCGGTTCCACACGCGGCGTCGACGCCGAGTTTCTCGCAGACGTGGTCCGTGACCGACTCGGCCATCAGCCGGTAGGTGGTGAGCTTCCCGCCGACGACGCTGGTCATGCCGGGGAGGCCGTCGCGCTCGGCGTGGTCGAGCAGGAAGAAGTCCCGGGTGACGTCCGTCGGGTCAGCGGTGTCCGTCCCGGGCGGCTCGTACAGCGGCCGGACGCCCCAGAACGACCGGAGCGTGCGGGCCTCCCGGAGCGCCGGAATCAGCTCCGAGAGCGTCTCGATCAGCAGGTCCACCTCCCAGCGCTCCTCGGGGTACTCCTCGGGGTCCCCGACCTCCACGTCGGTCGTCCCGAGGATGCAGGCCGTCTCGTGGGGGACGACGATGTCGGCGTCGCCCTTCGGCCGGCAGCGGTTGATCACCGTGTCGACCTGCCTGACGTTCATCACCGTCATGACGCCCTTCGAGGGCCGGACCGCCACGTCGACGCCGGCCATGTCGCCGAGCCGTCCCGCCCAGGCGCCGGTCGCGTTGACGACGTGGTCGGCGCGGATCCGTTCGGTCTCGCCGGCCCGCCGGCCCGAGCGCTTGCCCGGGCCCTCGCCGTGGCGGACCTCGACGCCGGTCACCTCCCCGCCCTCGACGAGCACGTCGGTCACCTCGGCGTGGGTCTCGATCCGCGCGCCGCGGCGCTCGGCGTCGGCCGCGTTGGCGACGCAGAGCCGGAACGGGTCGATCGCGGCGTCCGGGACGGCGATGGCCCGCTCCACGTCGCGGGCGAGGTACGGCTCCCGCTCGCGGGCCTCCGCCCCCGTGAGGACCTCCGCGGGGACGTCGCAGGCCCGGCACCCCGCCAGTTTCTCCTCGAAGTAGGCTTCGTCGTCCTCGGGGCGCTTCACGAACAGCCCGCCCGTCTCCTCGATACAGTGGCCGGCGACGTCCCGGAGCACGCGGTTCTCGACCATGCACTCGCGGGCGCTCTTCCTGTCGGACACGGCGTACCGGGCGCCGCTGTGGAGCAGGCCGTGCATCCGGCCGGTCGTGCCGTGGGTCAGGTTACCCTTCTCCACGAGGACCGCGTCGAGCCCCCGCATCGCCAGGTCCCTGACGACGCCCGTGCCCGTCGACCCGCCGCCGACGACGAGCACGTCCGCTTTCTCGTCCATTCGTCGGTGGGCGTTGGAGGCGACCCCACTTCAGGTTACCCACGATGCCGTAGCGGTCGTAACGAACGGTCGGACTCGGGTCTCGACGGCTCTCCGCCGTGAAACCGTGGTGTGGGGCGGCGTCAGCCGAGGACGTCCCCGTGGTCGGCGATGAGGCCGTCGACACCGGCGGCGACGAGGCGGGTCGCCTCCGCGGGGGTCTTCACGGTCCAGGCGTTCACCCCGAGTCCCCGGTCGTGGGCCGCCTCGACGAGGTCGGCGTCCGCGACCGCCTTCGGCGGGTGGAGGTAGTCGCACCCGAGCGAGCGCGCCCGGCCGATCGGGTCGTCGGCCTCCGGAAGGAAGAGGTGCGCCAGCGGGAGGTCGTCGGCCACACCGGCGACGGCCCGCAGCGCGTCCGGGCGGAACGAGGAGACGACGACGTCGTGGGAGGCCGCCGCCGCGAGTTCCGCCGCGTCGGCCGCGACGTCGACCGTCTTGAGTTCGACGTTGACGCCGACCGACGGGGGGACCGCCGCGAACACGTCCGCGAGCAGGGGGACGCCCTCGCCGGAGTCGAGCACCTCGCAGTCCGCGAGGACGTCGTAGGGCGTCTCCGCGACGGCGCCCCGGCGGCCCGTGACCCGACCGAGTTCCGCGTCGTGGAAGACGACGACCTCGCCCGACCCGCAGCGTCGGACGTCGAGTTCGAGCATGGCCGCCGTCCCGGCGGCCGCGCGGAAGGCCCCCAGCGTGTTCTCCGGGTGGTCCCCGGCGAACCCGCGGTGGGCGATGAGCGCTGGCATGCACTGGCCTTCGGTCGGCGCGGCAAAGTCGTTCGGGGACGCTCCGACGGCCGTCGCTGCGTTCGAACGTCCGAACCGCGCGGCCCGTCGAACCGGTCCCGCCGCAAGAACTAATTTTGTACTCATAGAACGGTGTCGGTAATGAAAAATTTGGGCGGACGGGCCGTGCGGGTGGTCGGCCGATGAGCGGCATCGAGGGCGCCGTGCTCGACCTCGACGGGACGGTGTACCGGGGCGACGCGCTCGTCCCCGGGGCGGCGGCGGCGATCGAGACCCTCCGCGAGCGCGGCGTCGACGTGCTGTTCTTCTCGAACAAGGCGATCGAACGCCCGGCGGCCTACCGGGAGAAACTCGAGCGGCTGGGCGTGCCAGTCCCGGCCGACCGGGTCGTCACGTCCGCCACCGTGACGGCGACGTACGTCGCCGAGCACCACCCCGGCGAGCGGGTGTTTCTGGTCGGGGAGGAGCCGCTGGCCGAGGAACTCGCCGCGGCCGGGGTGTCGGTCGGTCCACCCGCCGACGCCACCGTCGTGGTGGCCTCCATGGATCGGTCGTTCGACTACGACGCGCTCTCGGACGCGATGGCCGCGATGGAGGGCGCCGACGCGTTCTACGCGACGAACCCCGACCGGACCTGCCCGGTCGAGGGCGGTGAGATCCCCGACGCGGCGGGCATGATCGGCGCCGTCGAGGGGGTCACGGGCCGGGACCTCGACCTGGTCCTCGGGAAGCCGTCGCCCGTCGCCGTCGAGGCCGCGATGGCGCGCCTCGGCGTCGCCCCGGAGCGGTGCCTGATGGTGGGCGACAGGCTCGAGACGGACGTGCGGATGGGGAATCGGGCCGGGATGCGGACGGCGCTCGTCCTCACGGGCGTGACCGACGCCGCCGACCTGCCGGGCGGGGAGGGCGCCGGCGCGTCCGGCCGGCCCGGCTCGTCCACGGCGGGCTACAGGGACCGGACGGGCACCGACCGGGGGAACGCGCCGGCGCCGGACCACGTGCTCGACTCGCTGGCCGACGTCCCGTCGCTCCTCTAGCGGGGTTCCTCATCGGCGATCCGGGAGCACCCGTAACGAGAACGACCGGCGTTCGGTCGGTTTCGTCCAGTACTCGCCCCGCGTCGGGTCGCGCCCCCGTCGTGTCCCCGGATTCGGTATAAATGGAACGACGGTATCGTACCCAGCGGTACGGACCTCTCGGTAAATTATATAGCCCGAATGCGGTTTTTCCGTTTCCCACCTCCGGCAATAGCATCCTGTACAAAAATATTAAGTAAAATAGTTGCAAACGGCCGCGTATGGCAGGCAACTTGTCACGACGAGGCGTGCTGCGAGGGACGGGCGCGGCGACCGCCGCCGGACTGGCGGGCTGTATGGGGTTCGGCGGCGCCGGCGGCGCCGGCGGCGGCGACCTCCTCGTCTGGCACGCCATGGGCGGCGGCAGCGGGGAACTGCTCGACGAGATGGTGACGGGGTTCCCGGACGCGACGGCCCAGTCGGAGTACCAGGGGAGCTACGAGGACGTGCTCAACAACGTCTTCGGCTCGCTCGACTCCGGGAACGCGCCGGACCTCGCGATGATCGACAGCCTCCACGCGCAGCAGATCCTCGACACCGAGGCGACGGTGCCCGTGGAGGAGATGCTGCCCGACGGCTTCGATCCGGGCAACCTCATCGACACGGTCACCGACTTCTTCACCCTCGACGGGGCGCTCCAGTCGATGCCGTTCAACAACTCGAACGCGGTCCTCTACTACAACAAGGACGTCTTCGAGGAGGCGGGGCTCGACCCCGAATCCCCCCCGGAGACGCTCGCCGAGGTGCGCGGGTACTCCGAGCAGATCGTCGACGCCGGCGCGGCCGACTACGGCATCACGTGGCCGAACCACGTCTGGTTCGTCGAGCACTGGTACGCGCTCGCGAACCAGCTCCTGGTCGACGAGGAGAACGGCCACGCAGGGTCGCCCTCGACCCTGCTCACCGACAACCAGTTCGCGGTCGACCTGTGGACGTGGTGGCAGGGCATGTACGAGGACGGCCTCTACACCAACCCCGGCATCGAGGCGTGGGGCGAGGCGCGCTCCGCGTTCCTCTCGGGCACCGCGGCGATGGAACTCGACTCGACGGCGGCCGTCGCCGGTCACCTCGAGAGCGCCGAGGAGGAGGGGTTCGAGCTGGGTACCGGCTACTACCCCGCGATGGACGGCCGAACCGGCGTCCCCATCGGCGGCGCGTCGTTCTGGGCGCTCGGTGAGCCGAGCGAGGAGCGGCAGGCGGACCTCGGCAACCTCGTCGCACACCTCGCGTCGCCGGAGAACCAGGTCGAGTGGCACAAGGGCTCCGGCTACTACGCGATCCACGAGGACGCCGTCGACCGGCTCGAGGACGAGGGGTGGTTCGAGGAGAACCCCGAGTACACCACCGCGTTCGACCAGCTCTACGAGTCCGAGGCGACCCCGGCGACGCGCAGGATGCTGGTCGGGCCCGCACGCGAGGTGTCGCTCACCATCCAGGAGACGTCCGTCGAGATCTTCTCGGGCGACTCCTCGGTCGAGGACGGGCTCTCGAGCATGCGCTCGGACGTCGAGGACGAGTTCGAACGGTACGAGCGCGTCGTCGGACAGTAACCACCCCGACTGATGTCCTCGAGAGAGATCTACGGGAGCGCGAGGGGCGGATACCTGCTGCTGTTGCCGACGCTCGTCGTCTCGCTGGTGTTTCTCTACTACCCGACGGTGCAGGCGCTCTACCTCAGCACGTTCGAGACGCTCATGTTCGGCAGCCGGCGGCTGTTCACCGGCGCCGGCAACTACGTCTCGCTGGCGACCTCGGCCGACTACCACCAGAGCATCCTCGTGACGCTGGTGTTCGGGGTCATCGTCGTCGGCGGCGTGATGGCGATCTCGCTCGCCGTCTCGTACCTGCTGTACGAGGTGCAGGCCGGCCAGTCCGGCTACCTCATCGCGGCCATCTGGCCGTACGCGCTCCCCCCGGCGGTCGCGGGGATCGTGTTCTTCTACATCATCCACCCGAGCCTCGGCGTGTTGACCCGGCCGATCGAGGCCGTCTTCGGCATGGACGTCGACTGGTTCACGAGCGGGTGGCAGGCGTTCGCCGTGGTCACCGCGGCGGTCGTCTGGAAGCAGATCGGCTACAACGTCATCTTCATGATCGCCGCGCTGAACAACGTCCCGAAGTCGCTCGGGGAGGTCGCGGACCTCGACGGGGTCGGTCGGTTCCAGCGGCTCGTCCGGGTCTACGTCCCGCTCATCTCGCCGACGCTCCTGTTCCTCGTCGTGATGAACACCGTCTACGCGTACTTCCACACGTTCGCGTTCGTCGACATCCTCACCAAGGGCGGCCCCGGGGGCGCGACGAACATCATGGTGTACGACCTGTACCGCAACGCGTTCCAGTTGAACAACCACGGGCTCGCGTCCGCCCAGTCGGTCGTCCTCTTCGTCGTGGTCGGCCTGCTGATGTACCTCCAGCTCCGCGTGTCCGGCAAGTACACGCACTACGGCTGATATGAGCACCGAATCCACGCTTCACGACCGGTTTCGCACGCTGACGGGCACCGAGTGGACCGACGCGCGCGACCGGCTGGGGCTCCACGTCACGCTCGCACTCGCAGTCCTGCTGATGGCGCTCCCGATACTCGTCGCGGCGATCGTGAGCACCCAGTCGCGGGGGATCGTCACCGGCGTCTCCGACCTGACGCCGGGCACCAGCACGGTCGAGAACTACCGCACCGTGCTCGTCGACTACGACATGGGGCGGTACCTGCTCAACTCCCTCGTCATGTCGGTGGTCATCGTCGTCGGGAAGCTGATCATCTCGCTGCTGGCGGCGCTGGCCATCGTCTACTACCGGTTCCCCTACAAGGACCTCGCGTTCATGGCCATCCTGCTGACGCTGATGCTCCCCGTCCCGGTGCGGGTCGTCCCGCTGTTCGACGTCGTGACCGCGCTGGGCTGGGGGAACTCCATGCTCGCGCTCACCGTCCCGTACCTCGCGAGCGCGACGACCGTGTTCCTGTTGCGCCAGCACTTCCTCTCCATCCCGGTCACCATCGTCGAGAGCGCCAAACTCGACGGGGTCGGCCCGCTACAGTTCCTCACGCAGGTGCTGATACCGATGTCGCGGGGGATGATCGCGGGCGTGTCGGTCATCATGTTCGTCTACGCCTGGAACCAGTACCTCTGGCCGCTCATCATCATCGACTCACAGAACAACCAGGTCGCGCAGGTCGGCATCACGCTCCTGCAGGGGAACGTGCAGGCGGGCGACCTGCAGTGGTCGCTCGTGATGGCGGGGGCGATCGTGACGCTGCTCCCGCCGCTGCTCGTCCTGTTCGCGTTCCGGGGGCCGCTGCTCGAAACGTTCGCCGTCCAACAGAAGTGATACAATGACGACAATCACGCTCGAAGAGATCACGAAGCGGTACGAGGACGTAACGGCGGTCGACTCGGTCGACCTGGAGATCCGCGAGGGCGAGTTCATCGTCCTCGTCGGCCCGTCGGGCTGCGGGAAGAGCACGACGCTCCGGATGCTCTCCGGCCTGGAGTCGGTCACCGAGGGGACCATCCGCATGGACGACGCCGACGTCACCGGGGTCGAGCCGAAGGACCGCAACGTGGCGATGGTGTTCCAGAACTACGCGCTGTACCCCCACATGACCGCCGAGCGCAACATGACGTTCGGCATGAACACGGACGGGGACTACACCGACGAGGAGATCGCCGAACGGGTGGCCGAGGCGGCCGCCACCCTCGACGTCGAGGACCTCCTCGACCGCAAGCCCGCGGAGCTCTCGGGCGGGGAGAAGCAGCGCGTCGCCATCGGCCGCGCGCTGGTCCGCGACCCCCAGATGCTGCTGATGGACGAGCCGCTGTCGAACCTCGACGCGAAGCTGCGCCTCCAGATGCGGACGGAACTGGCCGAACTCCACGAGGAACTCCGGACGACGACCGTCTACGTCACCCACGACCAGACGGAGGCGATGACGCTCGGGGACCGCGTGGCAGTCCTCGACGCCGGTCGGATCCAGCAGGTCGACCGCCCGCAGGTGCTGTACGACTATCCGGCGACCCGGTTCGTCGCCGAGTTCATCGGCAGCCCCGGGATGAACTGCCTGCCGGTCGAGGTGACCGACGACGGGGAGCCCATCCGGGCGGTCGCCGAGGGGGTCCGCATCGACCTCCCCCGGACGGCCGACCTGGGCGACGTCGAGGGGGTCCGGACCCTCGGGATCCGGCCGGAGGACTTCGTCGTCGGCGGGGGGACGGCCGACGCCCGCATCGAGGGGACCGTGCGCGTCCGCGAGCCGCTGGGGGACCGCACGCTCGTGCACGTCGGTGTCGGCGGGGAGACCCTGAAGGTGCAGGCGGACGCGCACACGCCGGCGGAGGCGGGCGATCCGATCGAACTCGGCGTCGACCGGGAACGGCTGCACCTGTTCGACCCCGACTCCGGGGAGGCGGCGTACCACTCGGACGCCGAACTCGCGGAGGTGGTCCGGGGCGCGGGGATGGACTGATGCCCTCGCGTCCGAACGCCCACCCATGACGCGATACGTCGGCGCCATCGACCAGGGGACGACCGGCACCCGGTTCATCGTGTTCGACCACGGCGGGCAGGTCGTCGCCACCGCCTACGAGCGGCACGAGCAGCACTACCCGGAGCCGGGGTGGGTCGAACACGACCCCGTCGAGATCTGGGAGAACACGAGGACGGTCATCGGGGCGGCGCTCTCCCGGGCCGGGATCGAACCCGACCGGCTCGCCGCCCTGGGGGTGACGAACCAGCGCGAGACGACGCTGCTGTGGGACGCCGACACCGGAACGCCCGTCCACGACGCCATCGTCTGGCAGGACCGCCGCACCACCGAGCGCGTCGAGGAACTCCGCGAGGAGGGGTGGGCCGACACCATTCGCGAGCGGACCGGGCTGGAGGCCGACGCCTACTTCTCGGCGACGAAGGCCGAGTGGCTGCTGGAGAACGCCGACCCGATCAAACTGCAGCGCTCGCGGCCCGCGGACGTCCGCGACCGGGCTGAGGCCGGCGAGGTGCTGTTCGGCACCGTCGACTCCTGGCTCGTCTGGAAGCTGACGGGCAACCACGTGACCGACGTGACGAACGCCTCGCGGACGATGCTGTACAACGTCCGGGAGTGCGAGTGGGACGACGAACTGCTCGCGGAGTTCGGCGTCCCGCGGGCGATGCTCCCCGAGGTGCGGCCCTCCTCGGACGAGGAGACGTACGGGACGACGGACCCGGACGGGTTCCTCGGGGAGGCCGTCCCGGTCGCGGGCGCGCTCGGCGACCAGCAGGCGGCGCTGTTCGGCCAGACCTGCTTCGACGCCGGCGACGCGAAGAACACCTACGGCACCGGGAGCTTCGTGCTGATGAACACCGGCACCGAGGCGGTCGAGTCCGACCACGGCCTGCTGACGACGATCGGCTTCCAGCGGTCGGGCGAGCCCGTCCAGTACGCGCTCGAGGGGTCGATCTTCATCACCGGCGCCGCCGTCGAGTGGCTGGAGGACGTCGAGCTCGTCGACGACCCGGCCCAGACCGAGGAGATCGCGCGGCGGGTCGACGGGACGGACGGCGTCTACCTCGTTCCCGCGTTCACGGGGCTCGGCGCGCCCCACTGGGACCAGCGGGCACGCGGCACCATCGTCGGGATGACGCGGGGGACACGCAAGCCCCACATCGTCCGGGCGGCCCTGGAGGCCATCGCCTACCAGACGCGCGACGTGACCGAGGCGATGGAGGCGGACGCGGGCATCGACCTGACGAGCCTGCGCGTCGACGGCGGCGCGGTGAAGAACAACTTCCTCTGCTCGCTGCAGGCGGACGTCCTCGGGACCGACATCGTCCGCCCGGAGGTCGACGAGACGACGGCGCTCGGCGCCGCCTACGCGGCCGGGCTCGCCGTGGGCTACTGGAAGTCGCTCGCCGAACTCCGGGACAACTGGCAGGTCGACCGGGAGTTCCCGCCCGAGGCCGACCCGGCGGCGATGGACGCCCGGTACGAGCGGTGGGGCGACGCCGTCGAGTGCGCGAAGGGCTGGGCCGACGACGGGGTGAGTCACTGACCGTGTTTCGCCTCGAACGTCCGCCGGCGGAGACGGCGTCGTGCCGGGTCGCCGGCGGGACCACACGGCGGGCCGTCGGACCGTGAACGGCCACGCGACGATGGAACCCGGGGCGTTTTGACGGTGGTGCCCCGAGGTGTCCCCACGTGAACGTCGAGGACCGCATCGAACGGCGACTGCGGGTCGACGGCGACGCCGGCGTCGTCCGCGACCTCGCGGACGTGAACCCGGTCGTCCACGTCGACGAGCCGACGGGCCGCGGCCCGGTGCTCGAACGGCTCCTCGACGCGCTGGACCCCGCCTTCGCCGGCGCCCGCCCGCCGTCGCTGTACGTCCACGGGCCGAAGGGCGCCGGGAAGTCGGCGGTCGTCGGGGCGCTGTTCGACCGGCTGGTCGACCGCGGCGGGCGCGGGCGGCGGGCCATCCTGACGACGACCCGCGCGGCCGACCCCCGGCTGCCGGCGTTCGTCGCGGTCGACGCCCGCCGGGCGCGGACGGAGTTCGGCCTCTACCGCGAGACACTGGAGGGGATCGCCGACGACCCCGTCCCGGAACACGGCGTCGGAACCGGGGAGCTCCGGGACCGACTGGCCGAGGCGGTCGAGGCGACCGGCGACGTCGTCGTCGCCGTCGACCACGTCGGGGAGGACGGGGGCCACGACGCCGCGGAGGCGGCCGCGGTGCTGGCGGGCGTCTCCGAGGACGTCGTCCCGGTGTGCATCGGCCGCGACCCGCCCGCCGACCTCGACTGGACGCCGGAGGCGACCGTCGCGTTCGAGGCGTACCGCCGGCACGCGCTCGTGGACGTGCTCACCTCGCGGGTCTCCTCGGCGCTCGCCCGCGACGCGGTCAGCCACGACCAGGTTCGGGAGGTGGCCGAGTGGGCCGAGGGCGACGCCCACGACGCGCTCGCGGCGACGTTCGGCGCGGCGGCCGCCGCCGAGGCCGCGGGCCACGGGACGGTGACCGCCGACGACCTGGACGCCGGCGTCGACGCCGTCCCGCGGCCGGGGGTCGCGCTCGGGCGCGTGCTCGCGCTGCCGGCGAACAGGCGTCGCGTCCTGTACGAACTCGTCGGACTGCCGGAGTCGGAGCGGGCCTCGGTCGGGGCGGCCACGGAGGCCATCGCGGCCGCCGACGGCGTCGACCTCTCGCCCTCGACGGTCCGACGGGTGCTGTACGAACTCGCGGACCTGGGCGTGCTGGAGCGCGTCCGCGCCGAGTCGTCGGTCGGGAAGGGTCGGCCGCCGAGCCGGGTCGAGCCGGGGTTCCCGACGCGCGTGTTCGCGACGCTGTTCGAGCGGGTGTAGGGTTTCGTCCGTTCGGGGGCGTCGCGACTCACACAGTACGTGCGAACGACGTTGCCTCACTTTCGGGTTCGCGGGACGTCCGTCGGGACCGGCGTGCTGAACGCGGGCACCACGCGTCACGACGCCGTCGAACGTTTCGGATGCCGTACGTGGAACCGGCCGGAACGTCCGACGCGAGTTCGGCGCGCCAGCGACCGAGCGGCGTCCGATCGCCACCCCGTTCCTTTCGATTCCGGTTCTCCCGAATCCGTCGCCCGTGAGCGTGCTACTAACCGTTCGTGCTGGTGTCGAAACGAAGGGTGAAGCGACGGGCGGCGAGGGATTTGAACCCCCGACCTTTTGGTCCGGAACCAAACGTTCTGTCCGCTGAACTAGCCGCCCTCACCACGAGGTACCGCACGTCGGCGTTTAAGGCTTCGGAAACGCGCGACGCGGTCGCTCCCGGGTCGTGCGGAATCGAGTCGAAAACCGGCCCGCGTCGTCGCCGACGGACCTACGGCGCCTCGCCCGTCTCGATGGTGAAGTCCGCGCGCGGGTAGGCGACGCAGGTCAGGGTGTACCCCTCGTCGAGTTCGGGGTCGTCGAGCATCTGCTGGTTGTCGTGGACGACGTACTCCTCGGCGTTGCCGCCGTTCGTGATGCGGCCCGCACAGGAGACGCACTGGCCCTCGCGGCAGGCGTACGGCAGGTCCCAGCCCTGCTCCTCGCCCTGTTCGAGCACCGTCTCGTTGTTGGCGAGTTCGATCGTCGCGCCCTCCTTCACGAACTCGACCTCGAAGTACTCGACCTCGTCCTCGGGGATGTCGGCCGGGCTGGTCGACTCCTCCGCCTCCTCGCCCTCCTCGAGTTCGCCCTCCTCGCCGGCCGGAACCGCCCCGACCGCGGCGCCGCCCCCGCCGATGGCCCGGTTTCCGGGCTCCGGGAAGTCGGTCTCCGGGACGGTGGCCGCGCGCCGCTCGAGCACCTCCTCGGAGATGTCCGCGGTCGGCTCCCAGCCCGTGCCGCGGGCGAAGTGCAGGGCGACGAAGACCAGGACGAGGCCCGCGCCGAGCCCGACTGCAACGGCGTCTACCATGCGAGCGGCTACGATGTGGGGGTTCAATAGGATTGTGATGTGGGCGGGGCCTCGCCGGAGGGGAGCGTGCGGTCCGGCGTTACTCCCGCTGGACCTCGTGCCTGCCGAAGCCGTACCGCAGCCGGTTCGCCAGCCGCCGGGAGAACCGGCCGTCCTCGCCGGCCCGCGAGCCGAACCGCTCCGAGAGCGCCGTGTAGACGAGCGGGAGCGGCACCTCCTGTTCGAGCGCCTCCTGCACGGTCCAGGTTCCCGTGGAGCCCCCCTCGACCCGGTCGGCGACGTCGCCGAGGTCGGCCCCCTCCTCGCGGAACGCCTCCTCGCAGAGTTCGAGCAGCCACGACCGGATGACGGCGCCGTTGTTCCACGTCCGCGCGACCGCCTCGAGGTCGAGGTCGTACCGGCCCTCGTGGAGCAGTTCGAACCCCTCGCCGTACGCCTGCATCAGCGCGTACTCGACGCCGTTGTGGACCATCTTCACGTAGTGGCCCGAGCCGGCGGGCCCCATCCGGTCGTGGCCCGCCGGACCGGTCGCCACGGCGTCGAACACCGGCGTCAGTTCCTCGTAGGCCCACTCGGGGCCGCCGACCATCAGCGAGAACCCCGCCTCGGCGCTGGCGGGGCCGCCGGAGGTGCCGCAGTCGAGGTACGCGGCCGGACACGAGTCGGCGCGGCGGGTCGAGTCCCCGAAGTGTGAGTTGCCGCCGTCGACGACGACGTCTCCCCCGTCCAGGTGCGGGTCGAGTTCCTCCAGCGTCGCGTCGACGGCGTCGCCGGCGGGCACCATGAGCCAGATTCGCTTCCCCTCCCCCAGCCTGTCCGCGAGGTCGGCGACCGAGTCCGCGGGGATCGCGCCGGCCTCCGCGGCCGCGGCGGTCGCCTCCGCGTCGAGGTCGAAGGCGACGACGTCGTGGCCGGCGTCGAGACTGCGGTCCACGACGATGCGCCCCATCCGCCCGAGTCCGATGACGCCGAGTTGCATGTCCGTCCCTCGCCCGTGCTGGGGGGTAGTGGTTGCGGTTCACCCGGGGCCCCTCGTCCGGGGCGCTCGACTCAGTCCATCCGCAGGCCGTAGAGGACGCTCGCCAGGCCGAGCAGTTCCGACACCTGCGTCACCGCGCCCGCGTGGACCTCCGTCAGGGCCGGGACGAGCAGGTAGAGGCCGGCGACGAGCGCCGGCACGCCCAGGACGAGGACGAAGCCGACGCCGACGAAGAGCATCGGTCGGGCGTCGTTCCTGCGGTACCCCTGGTAGGCGATGTAGCTGATGAGGAGGCCGAGGACGACGCTGAGGGCTTCGGAGGCGACGAAGACCGCGTCGACCGTCGAGAGCCCGCCGAGCTGGAGCGTGATCGCGGGCACGCTAGAGCCCCTCGACGATGTCCGTGAACCGGTCGGCCATGCTCGACCGGCGGGCGATCTCCACGTCGACGCCGTCGGCGGCGATCCGGAAGGCGACGCGTTCGACGCTGGCCGTGAAGACGCCGTGGTGGTGGCCGTCGGCGTCGAACCGCGTCCGTTCCTCGATCAGGTCCCGCTCGCGGAGCGTCTCCAGCCGCCGGTAGACGGTCGGTTCGGAGACCCCGCAGGCGTCGGCCAGCTCGCTCACGGACAAGGCGTCCTCCCGCGTCGCGACGAGGATGGTTCGCGCGCAGTCGTCCTCGAGCACGGCGGCGAGGGCCGCGACTTCCGGTCCGTCATTCACTACCCCCACCGTGGCTACCCCATCACCTTAAACGTCTATCACTACTTCACGCCCTGAAGCCGTGTTGCCGGGTATACCATCCACCGACGCCACAGTCGGGGTATGAGATCCGCTTCCGACGTGCGGTCCCAGGCGTCGTTCGTCGTCCTGACGTTCGCGTTCTCGTGGACGGTGTGGGGGGCCGGCTACCTCCTCGCCGAGGGCGGGACGCGGACCACCCTCCTCCTGATGCTCGGCGGGTTCGGCCCGGCGTTCGGCGCCGTCGTCCGCCTCCGGCTGGAGGGCCGGTCCGTCCGGACGTGGCTCCGTGGGCGGATGCGGTTCCGGGTCGGGGCGCGGTGGTACCTGGTCGCGCTCGCCGTCCCGGTCGCGTTCGCGGCGGTCCACACCGTGTCGGTCGCCGTCCGGGGTGGGCCGCTGGCCCCCTCGGTCCTGGTCGACCGTGCGCCCACGTTCGCGCTCGCCGTGCTCGTGACCGCGTTCGTGGGCGGCGGGCAGGAGGAGTTCGGCTGGCGGGGGTACCTGCTCCCCTGGTTGCAGGACGACCTCGGCCCGTTCGTCGCGAGCCTCGTGCTCGGCGTCGTCTGGGCGGTCTGGCACCTCCCGCTCTACGTCGTCCCCGGCGCGTACAACTGGGGCGAGCCGTTCGGGCTCTACGTGCCGGTCGTCGTCGGGTTCGCCGTCGTGTTCACGTGGCTGTTCAACCGCGTCGGCGGCGCGCTCCCCGCGCTGATTCTCCTGCACGCCGCCGTCAACAGCTCCGGTCTCCTCGTTCCGGCGTCGCGTTCGACCCTCGCCGGGGTCGCCGGTACCCCGGAGTACCTCGTCCAGTTCGTCGCCGTCGTCGCCGTCGTGCTGGCCGTCCTCGCCGTCGACGGCTTCGACCTCGGCCTGGACGCCGGAGTCGAGGGGGCGGCGGGACCGGGGGCGTCCGCGGCCGACGCGGAGGAGCGCGAACCGACGCGGGCTTAAGGTCCGGCGGCCGCAGTCGCGAGCATGGACGACCGAGTGCGGCAGCACGCCGAGGTGCTGGTCGACTGGAGCGCCCGCGTCGACGAGGGCGACCGGGTCGTGGTGGACGTCGCGGAGGGCGCCCACGACCTGGCCGTGGCCGTCGCCGAGAAACTGGGCGAACGGGGCGCGACCCTGCTGGCGACCTACGGGAGCGACGAGGTCACGCGGGCCTTCCTCCGCGGGCACGACGGCGAGTTCGCCGGGAACGACCCGGCGCTCGCGATGCTCGAGGCCGCGGACGTCCACCTCCGACTCGGCGGCGGGCGGAACACGACCGCGACCGCCGACGTCCCCGCGGAGCGCCGGCGTGCCGCGAAGAAGGCGGATCAGCGCGTCCGCGAGGCCCGGATGGATACCGACTGGGTGGGCACGGTCCACCCGACGCGCTCGCTCGCCCAGCAGGCAGGGATGGCCTACGAGGAGTACCGGGCGTTCGTCTACGACGCCGTCCTCCGGGACTGGGAGTCGCTCGCCGACGAGATGGCGAACGTGAAGGACGTCCTCGACGGGGGCAGCGAGGTCCGAATCGAGGCGGAACGGACGGATTTGACCATGTCGATCGAGGGACGGACGGCGGTCAACTCCGCGGCCTCGGTCGCGTACGACTCGCACAACCTCCCCTCGGGCGAGGTGTTCACCGCCCCGCACGCGACCGAGGGCGAGGTCTTCTTCGACGTGCCGATGACGATCGACGCGACCCGCGTTCGGAACGTGTGGCTCGAGTTCGAGGGCGGGGAAGTCGTCGACTTCGCGGCCGAGCAGGGCGAGGACGCCGTCGCGGGCGTGCTGGACACCGACGAGGGCGCCCGACGCCTCGGGGAACTCGGGGTCGGGATGAACCGCGGCATCGACCGCTTCACCGACTCCATCCTCTTCGACGAGAAGATGGGCGACACGGTCCACCTCGCGGTGGGGCGGGCGTACGACTCGTGCCTGCCCGAGGGCGAGTCCGGCAACGACTCGGCGGTCCACGTCGACATGATCGCGGACGTGAGCGAGGACTCGCGGCTGCTGGTCGACGGCGAGGTGATCCAGCGAAACGGGACGTTCCGCTGGGAGGACGGATTCGACGGATAGGCGGACGAACAGGTGGCCGCGGACGTTTTCACTCGCCGCACGGATCGTTCGAGCATGACCGACGACCCCGAGTGGCCAACCGAGGCGACCGTCCCCGTCGCACGGCTGCTGTACCAGGCCGGCGTCGCGCTCTCACCGGCCGGCGTCCGCGCGAACCTCGTCCGCCGGACGGACGACCCGCCCTCCCCGGGGGCCGTGCGCGACGCGATCGACGCCATGCGCGAGCGCGGCCTCGTCCGCAGCCTCGACGACGGGGAGCACTACCTCCTCACCGGGAGCGGGCGCGAGTACGTTGAGACCGAGATCGACCAAGAGGGGGTCGGGTTCGTCGACTGAGACCGGTCACGACCCCAAGACTCGGTTTCGACGTCGGGCGATTCGTCGCCGAGCAGTTCCCGAAAGTCCCGTCCACGGCAACCGCGGCCACACTTACCTCGGAACTCGCCCTCGCTCGCAGGCTCGCTCGCGTGAACGGAGGTCAGCCGGCACGCGCCGACCGCACACTCCCGAATAAACCACGTGGCGCGCGGCGGCCAAGCGGAGCGCGGCCGCTCGTGCGAGGGACGAGCACCGCAACGACTGAGCGAAGCGAAGGAGCCAGGAGCACAGGAGGCTGGGGAGGGTGAGGTGCGGTTGCGGTCGGGTGGGACTGAAAGGGGCCGGCTGGCTACGCGAACCCCGGACCCGGTGAGGCGAGCGGAGTGAGGCGAGCCTCGGGAGTCGCAGCCCGCGCAGCGAAGCAAGCAGGACCGTCTCCCGTAGCAAGCACCGCAGCGACCGCAGGGAGCGAGGAGCGCAGCGCGGTCCGCGGGAGCGTAGCCAGCCGAGGGCTTCCGAGGCGGTCATCGCAGCCGCATCTCGAGCAGCACAACCAAATCCCGCCGAAAAGAGTTCTATTCAGTCGCCGAAAAAACAGTTCAAGACTCGTGAACGTGCCCGCACTCGGGGCACTTCACCTCCTCGCCGCGGACCTCCGCGCTCGCCTGCCGCACGTCGCGCATCACCTTCGAGATGCGGTCCTCGGCCTCCAGTTCGTCCTCGACCGCGAGGTCGACGCCCTCGACCTCCAGCAGGAACTTGGCGACCTCGGTCACCTCGTACATCATGTCGTCGAGCTGTTCGGCGGTGAAGAAGCCGCACATCGCGCCGTAGAGGAACGTCGCGCCGGCCTTGTTCACCTTCTCCTCGAAGGAGGCCCGCGCCTGGTTCACCGCCTGCGGCGTGTAGGTGTCGGTCATGAACGGCACGAGCCGCGGGAGGTTCTCGCCGATCTTCGTCATCTCGACGCCCGTCTCCGTCCGGAAGTCCGCACAGAGGCGCGCGATGGCCCACTCGCGGGCCGTGACGTACGTCCGGTCCCGGAGGAACTCGTTCACGCGGTCGTACTCGGCCCGCTCCATCTTCTTGAAGCGGTCGTACTTCCGCACGTCGTCGGGGACGTCCTCGGGCACGTCGGCGCCCACGTTCGGTCCCGGCACCGACCCCGGCGCGGTCCGGGACGCGTCCGGGCCGTCCGCGTCCCGAGCGTCCGCGGGCGCGTCGTCGACGTCGCGGTCGGGGGCGTCACCGGTCCCCCCGCCGTTGCCGTCGTCCTCCCGCCCGGCCCCCGGGTCCGCGTCCGTCCCTGGGTCCGCATCCGTCCCCGGCTCCGAGTTCGACTCTCGCGCCGGTTCGGCCTCGTGCTCCGTGCTCGGCTCCCGCGTCGGCTCCGACTCCGCCCGGTCGCCGCGCCCGTCCCGGGCCCGGTCCTCGGCACGCTCCCCGTCACCCTCGGGCGGTCGTTCCCGACCCCGCCCGGCGTCCTCGGCCATACCGGCCCTTTCCGGTCCGTTCGTAAAAACCCGTCCCCGCGCGTTCGGCGGCTCGCCGACGGTTCGCCGGTCGAGCGCCGGCCGGCCGACCCCGCGGCGGCACGCTTTTGTCCGGCGCTTCCGACCTCCCGGCCATGAAGGTGCTCCTCGGAATCGGCGGGAGCGACGACTCCCTCACCGCGCTCGAGAAGACGGTCGAGCGCACGCGGAGCGCGGGCGACGACCTCACGGTCGCCGTCGTGGAGAACCCCGAATCCGACGCCTCGCTCGCGGACGTCGAGTCGCGCGTCCGGGCCGTCCTCGACGACGCCGGGCTGGACGCCGAGGTTCGACGGGTTCGGGGGGACGCCGGGAGCCGGCTCGTCGACGTCGCCGAGACCGAGGGGTTCGACCTCATCGCGCTCGGCGGCGGCCAGACGAGCCCGATGGGGAAGATCAACCTCGGCCAGATCGCACAGTTCGTCCTGCTCAACTCCCACGTCTCGGTGAAGCTCGTCCGATGACCGACCGCATCTTCCCCGACGAACCGGCTGGCCCGTTCCCGGCGCCCCCGTCCTCCTTCACCGACGCGGAGGGGCGCGAGATCGAGATCAGACCCTTCGGAGGCGACGCGGCGGAGGGGGACGGGGAGTTCGAGGCGCTCGTCGAGATGTACACCGAGTTCGACCCGGCCGACCGCGCGCAGGGCATCCCGCCGAGCGGGGAAGCGGGCGTCCGCGACTGGCTCGACACCATCCTCGGCGGCGACGCCCGCAACGTCGTCGCGTGGGACGGCGACGTCGCGGCCGGACACGCCACGCTGGTTCCCGACACCACGCCCGTTCCCGAGGAAGGGGTGTACGAACTCGCGATCTTCGTGCTCCAGTCGTACCAGGGCGCCGGCATCGGCACCCGGCTCATCGAGGCGCTGCTCGGCCACGGCGCCGAGAACGGCGTCGACCTCGTCTGGCTCACGGTCGAGCGGTGGAACCGGTCCGCGGTCGGGCTGTACAAGAAGGTCGGCTTCGAGACGAGCGACGCCGAGTCGTTCGAACTGGAGATGACCGCGCGGCTCGTCGACTCGGTCGGCGACGGCTGACGGACGGGTGGTGGGTGGTCTCAGACCGACAGCACGGGCTGGCTCGCGTACAGCAACACGTACTCGGCGGCCTTCTCCAGCACCTCGGCAGGCTCGCCCGTGACCGGTTCGCGGGGGATGACGAGGAAGTCCGCCGAGATCTCCTCGGCGGTGTCGAGGATGACGCTGCCGGGGTGGCGCGACTTCCTGGTGGTCGAGAAGCCGTAGGCGATGGAGGAGGAGACCGGGACGTCGCGCCGTGCGGCCATCTCCCGGACGGTTTCGGTGAACGCCTCGGTGTCCTCCGCGACCTCCTCGCCGTCCACCGCGTCGGTCTCGATGGCGCGGACGACCTCCTCGCCCAGCACGTAGACGGCGTGGACCGCCGCGCCGTACCGCTCCGCGACCGCGAGGGCGTACTCGACGGCCTCCAGCGACTCGTCGCTCCCGTCCACCGGGACCAGGACGCGTTCGACGGTCAGGCTCATGGGGGTCACTCCGGCGGAACGAGTGAAAGGTGTTCCCCTCCCCACGTTCGCGGCGCCGGTCGACCCCGCCCGACGCGCCCGATACCGGCGAACCGGGCGCGGAAGGAAACACCTATCCGCCGAACCGCCCCGACACCTACACAGCCCCCGGACCGATCCGCCGGGACCGGTCCCCCCCATCGACACACCTCACAATCAATGAAGGTCGCAGACGCCGTCCCCGAGTTCGCCGACGCCTTCGGCTTCGAGGAGTTCAACCGGATGCAGCGGGAGGCGCTGCCCGCAATGTTAGAGCGCGACGACAACGTCGTCGCCGCCGCGCCCACCGCCTCGGGCAAGACCGCGCTCGCGGAACTGGCCATCTGCGAGACGCTGCGCGAGGGCGGCACGGCCCTCTTCGTCGCGCCGCTCCGCGCGCTCACCAACGAGAAGGAGGCGGAGTGGGACCGCTTCGAGGAGCTCGGCTACTCCGTCTACGTCGTCACGGGCGAGCGCGACCTCAACCCCCGGCGCGCCGAGCGCGCGGACATCCTCGTGATGACGCCCGAGAAGGCCGACTCCGCGACGCGGAAACACGAGTCCGCCCGGTACGGGTTCGTGGCCGACGTGGACTGCTGTGTCATCGACGAGGTCCACCTGCTCGACTCCGAGAAGCGCGGCGCGGTGCTGGAGGTGACCATCTCCCGGCTCCGCCGGCTGTGTGACCCCCGCGTCGTCGCGCTCTCGGCGACGATGCCGAACGTGGAGGACGTCGCGGAGTGGCTCGACGCGCCGCCCGAGACGACGTTCCAGTTCGACGACGGCTACCGGCCGGTGGACCTCGAAACCGGCGTCAAGACGTACACGCACGGCGACAACAGCTTCGCCGACAAGTACCGCCGGCTGTACCGGGCGCTGGACCTCGCGGAACCGCACATCCGCGAGGACGGACAGGCGCTCGTGTTCGTCTCCTCGCGGCAGGACACCGTGATGGCCGCCAAGAAGGCCCGCGACGAACTCGCCGAGCGCGACGTGCCGATCGGCGCGCGCGGCGACTACGAGTTCCACACCGAGGCGAAGGAGCTGAACGACGACACGCTCCGTCAGTCCGTCCCCGACGGGGTCGCGTTCCACCACGCGGGCCTCTCGAAGGGCGACCGGGACAGGGTCGAGGAGTGGTTCAAGCGGGGGAAGGTTCAGCTCCTCTTCTCCACCTCGACGCTCGCCTGGGGCGTGAACCTCCCCGCCCGCTGTGTCGTCATCCGCGACACGAAGTACCACGACCCCCTGGAGGGCGAGGTCGACATCTCCGAACTCGACGTGCTCCAGATGCTCGGCCGCGCCGGGCGGCCGGGCTACGACGACGTCGGCCACGGCTGGGTCGTCTGTGACCGGTCGGATGCGGACGGCTACCGTCGCCTCCTCCGGGAGGGCAAGGACATCGAGTCGCGGCTCGCCGCCGAGGTGGAGTCGCACCTGAACGCCGAGATCGCGCTCGGCACCATCACCGGCCTCGAGGACGTGATGGACTGGCTGGAGACGACGTTCTACTACGTCCGGGCGAGGTCGAAGCCCGACGAGTACGACTTCGAGGGACTCCGCGACCGCGTGCGCGACACGCTCGACTCGCTCGTGGCCCGCGGGTTCGTCGAGACCGACGAATCGCTCGGGGTCGGCGGTACGGCGCTCGGCAGGCTCACCTCGAAGTACTACCTCCGGCTCGACACCGCCGAGCGCTTCCACCGCCTCGCCGAGCGCGACGCCGTCGACGAGGCCGGGGTCCTCCGTGCGGTCGCCGGCGCCCGCGAGTTCGACTCGGTGTCGGCCCGCTCCTCGGAGACGGACGCCGTCGACCGCGTGCTCTCGGGCGTCCCGACCGACCTCGGCGGAGATACCGGGACCGCCTCGGCCACCGAGTTGGAGGGCGGTAACCGCAAGGTGCTCGCCATCCTCCACGCCGCGGTCGAGGGGACCACGCCCTCGGACCTCCGCTCGGACGCCTGGGTCATCCGGCAGAACGCGCTCCGGCTGCTCGCGGCGCTGGGGGAGTTCCTCGACGAGTTCGCCGGCCCGCGCGCAGCGAACCTGGCCGCCAGGGTGGAGGCCCGCGTCGAGCACGGCGTCCCCGCCGACGCCGCCGGGCTCACCGCCATCGACGGCGTGGGACCGAGCCGCGCCGAGAACCTCGCGGCGGCGGGGCTCACCTCGCCCGCCGACGTCGTCGACGCCGGCACGCCCGAACTCGCGAACGCCGGCCTCGCGGAGGGCGTCGCCGAGCGCGTCGTGACGCAGGCGGAGGGGCTCCCCCGGACCGTCGTGGAGTGGGGCTCCTTCCCCGACTCGGTCGGCGTCGGCGAGAACGAGATGTGCGAGGTGACCGTCCGGAACGTCGGCGGCGGCGCCCGCGCGGGGATTCGGGTGACCGCGAACGGCGTGGAGATGCACGAGAAGTCGCTGTACCTCGGGGACGAGACGACCGCGCCGGTGGGCGTGTTCGGCCCGCCCGGCGAGGACCAGATCGAGTACCGGATCGAGGTCGCCTACCCCGACCTCCCGCTGCTGCCCGAGGCCGACGCCCGGACCGTCTCGATCGACTGACGCACGGCCGCGAACAGTTCCTCCGGTCCTTCGGCGACGACGTCCGCCTCCGAGAGGTCGGTGTCGGCGTTGTGGTCGTCGCGGTAGGCGATCACGCGCGCGCCGGCCCGATGTGCGGCGAGCACGCCGTTCCTGGAGTCCTCGACCACGATCGCGTGCTCCGGCACGGTCCCGAGGTCCGCGATGGCCGCCTCGTAGAGCCCCGGTTCGGGTTTTCCGGGGCCGTCGAACTCGTCGGCCGAGGCCACGAGGTCGAACTGCAGGTCGAACCTGTCGAGGACGACGTCGAGCCAGTGCGGCGGCGAGGAGGAGACCAGCGCGACCGGGATTCCCGCGTCCCGGAGGTCCGTGACGAACTCGTCGGCTCCGGGGAGCAGGCGGACGCGCTCGCCGTAGATGCCGGTCGCCGTCTCGTCGTAGACCTCGACGAACTCCGCCTCGGTGACCCCCGCTTCGTAGTGCTCGTCGAGGTAGGCGTAGATCTCGCGGTAGTTCATCCCGGTGACCTCGTCCAGATCGGGGCGGTCGCCGTCGAGTATCGCGGGGAAGATCTCCTCGCGCTCGGCGGGGTGCCAGTAGTCCTCCGAGTCGACGAGCACGCCGTCCATGTCGAAGCAGACGACGACCGGCGGTTCGACCGGATCCGGCGAATCGGTGCCCGGCGCCGACTCGCCGGCGGTGTCCGTCGAACCGACGCCGCCCGCCGAATCGGTGGTGTCCGCCTCGTCCGTCGTGTCGGCGCCCTCCGTGGACCGGTCGGCCGGGGAGTCGCTCTCGCTCACGGCCCACAGTTCGTGTCCGGAGGTATCGGCCTTCCGGCCCGAGGGTCCAAGTAGGGTGACGGGACCAGGGCCCCCATGCCCGAGACCCTCCGCGTCTTCGCCGGCGACTGCAGCACCAAGCTCGACGCCCCCCGCGGCCAGCGCCTCCAGCGCGGTCGCGTCCTCGTCGTCGCCAAGCCGGACAGGACGCTGCTCGTCCACGACGCCGACGGCTACCAGCCGCTCGCCTGGCTCACCCGCGCCGACTCGCTGACCGTCGAGGCCGACGACGACGGCTTCGCCGTCACCGCCCGCGACGGCGACCGGACGCTCCGGGTCCGCTCGCACGGCCCGGGCGAGCGCGCGACGTTCCCCGCGACCGCGGGCGGCACGCCGGTCGGCGAGTGCCCCGCCTGCGGGGAGCCGATGGTCCGCACGGGCGGCGACGTGGTCTGTCTCGGCTGCGACGACCGGTACGGCCTCCCGTCGGGCGCGACGGTCGGCGACGGGGTCTGTGCGGACTGCGGGCTCCCGACGATGCGGGTCACGCGCGGCGGGACGTTCGAGCTGTGCGTCGACTACGCGTGCGACTCGCTGTCCGACCGCGTCCGCGAGGCGCTCGACGAGCGGTACGACTGCCCGGACTGCGGCGAGGCCCTCCGCGTCGTTGAGCACCGCGGCCGGACGTTCCTCGGCTGTGACGCCCACCCGGACTGCGAGACGTCCTTCTCCATCCCGGCGGGCGAGACGGTCGGCGCCTGCGTCTGCGGTCTGCCCCTGTTCGAGACGTCGACCGGAATCCGCTGTCTCGACGGCACGTGCGAGCACCACTCCGGAGCCAACGCCGGGCCCTGAACCCGGACGCGACTGTCGATCCACCCACCGTCAGCGCCCGCCGGACCGCCGACCGGCACCGGCCGCGATACCGCCGCTGGGCCGCGACCGTCGGATACCCGCCGCGGTCCGAGCGGTATCCGAGTGGCGACGCCGTCCCGGGAAACCGGAGGGAGGGACCGAAAGGGGCCGCTGCCATCGGGGAAGGCGGACGACGGTGAGGCGAGCGAAGCGAGGCGAACCTCGAAAGTCGCAGCCGACGAGCGCAGCGAGGAGGACCGTCTTTCGTAGCAGGCACCACAGCGGAGTGAGCGAAGCGAACGGAGCGAGGGGCGCAGCGAGGCCCCCGACCCGATGGCCGCGGGGGCTTTCGCGGTCGTCGCGGCAGTGGTTGCGGAACCACGGTCGGCTCCAGCAACCGACGCCGAACGGAACCAGTACCACGGGACCGCAGACCCTAAACCCGAACCCCACCCCACACCCGACAATGGAAGCAACGCTCCGCGACGACGTCGTGGTCGCCTCGGGCGACGCCCGCCAGCGGTTCCACGACTCGCGCGGCTACGGCCGGGCCCGCGGCGCCGAGGTCACGCTCGCCCGCATCGAGGCCGCCCACCTGCTGTACCGCGGCGACCTCGACGCCGTCGACGGGATGGGCTTCCGCGAGTTCTTCACCCTGTCGGTGGCCGAGGGCGAGCGGTTCGCCGCCCGGTTCCTGGTGTACGCCGACCTGCGCGAGCGCGGCTTCTACGTCGCGCCCGACCGCGACGGCTGGCCGGGGGAGGGCGCCGACCCGCTCCCGGACCTCACCGTCTTCGCCCGGGGGGAGAAGCCGGGCGGCGACGTCGCCTACCGGGTCCGCGTGGCGGGCGAGCGCGAGGAACTCCCCGCCCGCGATCTGGCCGGCCTCTCGCTCGCGGTCGTCGACGAGGAGAGCGAGGTGACGTACTTCGACTGCGCGGCCGGCGGGGGCTTCGAGGGCGACACCGAGTACGACCTTCCGGGCGATCTCGACGCCGACCTGCTGGAGGACCGCGTCGTCTGCTGGGACCCGCCCGAGTCGCTGTACGAGTCCGCGTTCTACGGCCAGCCGATCGCCGGGCGCGACGCCGCGGTGGTGGCCGGACTGCAGCTCTCGCTGCTCGAAGCGGCGGACCTCGCCGAGCGCGGGGTCGTGGACCTCGACCCGGACGCCGTCGTGGAGCGCGGACGCGAGGTCGAGGGCGGGCGGTTCGACCGCCGCCTGACCGTCTACCGGCGCCTGCGCGACCGGGGCGTCGTCCCCAAGACGGGCTACAAGTTCGGCGCGGACTTCCGCACGTACGACGCGGTCGAGTCGGTCGAGTCGCTCCCGCACTCCGAGGCGCTGGTGCGGGTGGTCGACCCCGACCATCGGTTCCACCCGCGGGACCTCGCGCTGGACGTGCGCCTCGCCGGCGGCGTGCGGAAGCGAATGGTTTTTGCGCTGGCCGGCCTCGATTCGGTCGCGTACCTGACGGTCGCACGACTCACCCCATGACGAGCGACGATCCCGCCCCCGACGGGGGCACGACGGACGAGGTATCGAGCGGGGCAGCCGACGGCGGCGCGCTCGACCCCTGGGGCTCGGCGACCGTCGACGACTACCGGAACCTGTTCGAGGAGTTCGGCATCGAGGAGTTCGACGCCATCATCGACCGGGTGCCCGACCCCCACTACCTGATGCGCCGCGGCGTCATCTTCGGCCACCGGGGGTACGACGCGGTGGCCGACGCGATGCGGAACGGCGAGGACGTCGCCGCCCTCTCGGGGTTCATGCCGACCGGCGACCCCCACATCGGCCACAAGCTGGTGTTCGACGAACTCATCTGGCACCAGGAGCACGGCGCCGACACGTACGGCCTCATCGCGGACCTCGAGGCCCACTCGGCCCGCGGGATGACCTGGGCGGAGATCGACGAGCACGCCCGGGACTACCTGCTCTCGCTGATCGCGCTCGGCTTCGACGCCGAGGAGGGGACGCTGTACCGCCAGTCCACCAACCGGGAGCTCCAGGACCTCGCGTTCGAACTCGGCGCGAAGGCCCGCTTCGCGGAGTTCGAGGGCATCTACGGCTTCGGCGGGAGCACCTCCGTCTCGCACATGCAGTCGGTCGTCACCCAGATGGCGGACATCCTCTACCCGCAGGTCGTGGACGGGCCGAAGCCGACGGTCATCCCGGTCGGGCCCGACCAGGACCCGCACGTCCGCTTCGCGCGCGACATCGCCGCCCGCATGCGCTACTTCAGGGTGACCGAGGCGTTCGCCAGCTTCGAACTCGACGACGACGAGCGCCGGGTGGTTGCCGCCGTCTACGACGACCGCGAGGCGTACGTGGCCGACGCGGGGACGCCGCGGTGCGAGGAGGCGGCCGAGTACCTCCGGGAGACCCGGGGGGGGATCGGCGCGGCGCCCGACGTCGTCGACTCGACCGTCGAGAAGCTCGAGAACGGGGGGAAGGAGCCGCTCCGCCCCCGGCTCCGCTTCCTCGACCGCAACGCGACCGAGGAGGCGTTCGAGGCGCTGATCGAGGCCGTGCCGGGCGAGAAGCGCGTCTTCGAGGAGCACGTGGACGCGTTCGATCTCGACCGCGGGGCGGCCGAGGAGCTGGCCCGCGAGGTCGAACTCGACCACGACGGCTACGGCTTCCTCCCGCCGTCCTCGATCTACCACCGGTTCATGACCGGCCTGACCGGCGGGAAGATGTCCTCCTCGGAGCCGGCCTCCCACATCTCGCTGCTCGACGACCCCGAGGACGGCTACGACAAGGTGATGGCCGCGACCACCGGCGGGCGCGACACGGCCGAGGAGCAGCGCGAACTCGGCGGGAGAGCCGACGAGTGTCCCGTCTACGAGCTGTACGCCTACCTGCTCGCCGGCGACGACGACGACTTCGCGGAGCAGGTGTACGACGAGTGCGTCGGCGGCGAGCGGCTCTGTGGCGACTGCAAGGCGCAGGCCGCCGGGCTCATGCGCGAGTTCCTCTCGGAGCACCGGGAGAGGCGCGAGGAGGCCGAGGAACTGCTCGCGGAGCTCGACGTCGACCTCGACGTGGACGCGGACCGGCGGGGCGTCGCGCCGTCCGCCGAGGAGTAGGCCGCCGCGTTCCGACCGCCGTTCCCGACCGCTCGCCGTTCCCGTCCGCTCAGTAGAGGCGCTCGTCGTCCGTCGACTTCCCGCCCCCCGACCCCGTCGGCTCGTCGTCCGTCACTGGTTCGTCGTCCACCGTCGGCTCGTGGAACTCGGTCGCTTCCGGGGACGGGTCGCGTCCGAGTCGCTCCGGTGGCGTCCCGGTCGGTCCCTCGAACTCCTCGCGGAGATACGAGCCCAGAAGTCCACCGAGCGCGCCGAGCCCGACGGCGTACGCCAGCGCGAACAGCAGCGCGACGACGACGAACAGGAGGAACACGACGGCCGCGCGGGACGGCGCCACGGCGAGGAAGAACGCACCGGCGAGGACGGCCAGCAGCGCGATCGGGACGGCGGCGATCACGCCCGACAGCGCGCCGACGCGGAGCCCCTCGTCCGTGTCGGGGCCCTGGAGGTAGCCCGCGAGCGCGCCGCCGAGCGCCGGCGAGAACGGCAGGAAGACGAGGACGACGGAGGCGACGGCGCCGATGAGGGCGTTCGTGAGGGTGTCGTCGGAGGCCATTCCCGGGAACTGGGCTCCGTGAGGGGATAAACACCCCGCCGACGACGGCACAAGGTCCAACCCGCCGAGGCGGCGTCTTCCGCCCGATGGGAGACACCAAGGAAGGCCGCGAGGAGCAGGCGGACGAGGAGCGGAAACGCCAGGACGAACGCGACATGGAGGAGCAGGCCGAGCGCGCGGAGAAGGACGAGGAGGTCCGGGAGCGCCGGGAGGAGGAGGAGGCCGAGCGGGAACTCGGCGACGACGAGTGAGCGGTTCGGGCTGACGCGTCGTCGACCGGCCGCCGCTCTGAACGAGCGGTGATGAATCGGCCGGAACGCGTTACCGACGGAACAGCCACGTCGCCACGGAATCGCCTACGACCGCACCGAGCCACCACGACAACGCTTTTGTCCGATCGGCCCGCAGCCAGCGACATGGCACCCGAACCCGCCGTCGACCGCACCGCCCCCGAGACCGCGACCGGCGGGTTCGCCTTCTTCTTCCGCCGCGCCTGAGCGGCGGACCCGAGCGGGACCCGGGAGGGCCCGCGACGCGAAACCGTTCGGTTCGGCGGCGGCTCGGAGTCCCGTCGTTCTCCGGGTCGCGGACGCTCGACCGGGGTTCGCTCCGGTCGACGACGAACACTCGTGCGGCGTTCCGTCGCCGCCCGAGACGGTAACGGAACGCCTATCGGACGACACGCCACACACCAAGCCAAGAAGATGCCACGCTCAGAGGCAGAGGTCGCGCTCCTGCGGGCCGCCAGCGCGACCGACGCGAAGACGGTCGAACAGCTCGCCGCGGAGACGGACCTGAAGCCGGAGACGGTCACGCGGGCCGCCTTCGACCTCCGTGACGACGGTCTCGTCGCGGTCGAAGAGACGGTCGAGGAGTCCGCGACGATCACCGACGAGGGGCGGACGTACGCAGAGGAGGGGCTCCCCGAGGTGCGGCTCTACCGCGCCGCGCTCGATGCAGGCGACGACGGGGACCCCGTCGAGATGGGGCGGGTCATCGGCGCGTCGGGCCTCGAAGGGCCCGAGGTCGACATCGCGCTCTCGAACTTCGCCCGGAAGGGGTACGGGAGCATCGACTCGGGGAAGCTCTCGGCGGACCCCGACGCCGACCCCGACGCCGACCCCGACGCCGACCCCGAGGCCGCCGCGCTCGCCGCCCTGGCGGCCGACGAGTCCGTCGCGGACGACGACGTCCTCTCGCAACTCGACCGCCGCGGGCTCGTCGAAGTGACCGAGCGCACCGTCCGCTCGGTGACGCTCACCGACGACGGCGTGACCGCCCTGATGGAGGGCGTCGAGGCCGCCGAGACCGCCGACCGACTGACGCCCGAGATGCTCACCTCCGGCGAGTGGCGGGAGGCGGAGTTCTCCGAGTACAACGTCGAGGCCGACGCCCCCGAGATCGAGGGCGGGCGGAAGCACGTCCTCCGCGGGATGGCCGACCGCGTGAAGGACGTGCTCGTCGGCATGGGGTTCCGGGAGATGGAGGGGCCCCACGCCGACGCGGACTTCTGGATCAACGACTGCCTGTTCATGCCCCAGGACCACCCGGCGCGGACCCACTGGGACCGATTCGCGCTCGACGTGCCGCCGGTTCGGGAGCTTCCCGAGCGGCTGGTCGACCGCGTCGAGGCGACCCACCGCGAGGGCGTCGGCGAGGACGGCGACGGCTACCACTCGCCGTGGTCCGAGGAGTTCGCGCGGGCCATCGCGCTCCGCGGGCACACCACGTCGCTGACGATGCGCTACCTCTCGGGGTACGCCGGGGCGGACGTCGACCCGCCCAAGCGCTACTTCTCCGTCGAGAAGGCGTACCGCAACGACACGCTGGACGCGACCCACCTGCTGGAGTTCTTCCAGATCGAGGGGTGGGTGATGGCCGAGGACCTCTCGGTGCGTGACCTGATGGGCACCTTCGAGGAGTTCTACCGGCAGTTCGGCATCACCGACATCGAGTTCAAGCCGCACTACAACCCCTACACGGAGCCGTCCTTCGAGCTGTTCGGACGGCACCCCGAGACGGGCGAGATCATCGAGATCGGGAACTCCGGCATCTTCCGCGACGAGGTGCTGGACACGCTCGGCGTCGACTGCGACGTGATGGCCTGGGGGCTCGCGCTCGAACGGCTCGCCATGCTCACCACGGGCGCGGAGGACATCCGCGACCTGCACGGCACGCTCGCGGACCTGGAGTTCCTGCGGAACGCGGAGGTGACCTACTGATGCCGGTCGTCGACATCGACACGGACGAACTGCGGGAACTGACCGGCCACGGGGACAAGAGCGACGAGGAGTTCGAGGAGGACCTGTTCGCGCTCGGCCTCGAGTTCGAGGGCGAGACCGAGGACGGCGAACTCCAGTTCGAGTTCGGCCCGGATCGGCTCGACCGGCTCTCCGTCGAGGGGGTCGCGCGGTCGCTCAGGTACCAGTACGGCGACGCCCGGGGCGTCCACGTCCCGGACCCGAACGAGCCGGACTGGACCATCGAGGTGGACGCGTCGGTGCCCGACGAGCGGCCGTTCGTCACCGGCGCGGTCGTCCGGGGGCTGGACCTCGACGAGTCGGCGCTCGACTCGCTCATCCAGCTCCAGGAGAAGCTGCACGCGACGATGGGACGCGAGCGCGCGAAGGGCGCCATCGGCATCCACGACCTCACGATGCTGAAGGGCCAGCAGTTCTCACAGGAGGGCGAGAGCTCCGGGACGGTCGAGGGCCCGGCATCCAGGCTCGAGGGCACGCCCAACACCATCACCTACCGCGGGGTCGACCCCGACGGCAACCGGTTCGTCCCGCTGGACTCGGACGCAGAGCTCACGCCCGCCGAGGTGCTCGAACGGCACCCCACCGGCGGGAAGTACGCTGACCTCGTCCGCGACCTCGACCGTTACCCGGCCATCTACGACGAACTCGGCCTGTTCTCGTTCCCGCCGGTCATCAACGGCCGCCGGACCGAGGTGTCGACCGAGTCGCGGGACCTGTTCGTCGAACTCACCGGCACCGACCAGTGGACCATCGACCGGATGTGCGTCATCATCTGCTACGCGCTCGTCGCGCGCGGGGGGACGCTGGAGGAGGTCGAGGTCGTCTACGACGACGGCGCGACCCACCCCGACGAGTACGGGCCCGAACTGATCCGCCCGGACCTGGAGACCGACGAGAAGTCGGTGAGCCACGACCGCATCGAGTCGATCCTCGGCGTCGAGCTGGAGCGCGACGAGGTGGTCGACCTGTTCGAACGATCCGGACTCGACGCGACGTACGCGCACGGCGGTGCTGAGGCGGCCACTGACGCCGCCGAAGTAGCGGAGGGGACCGTCTACGACGTTACCATTCCGCCGTACCGCGTCGACGTGCTCCACCCGCTGGACCTGATCGACGACGTGGGCCGGGCGTACGGCTTCGGCACGCTCGAACCGCGATACCCCGACATCGGCACGATCGGCGGGCGCCACGAGCGCTCGCGGCTGGAGGACGCCGTCCGGACGAGCCTCGTCGGCCTGGGCTTTCAGGACACGCTGAACTTCCACATGACCAGCTCCGGGGAGAACTACGACCGGATGGGGCTCGCTGAGGGGAGCGACGCCTTCGGCGCCGGCGAGCGCGCCGAGATCACCTCGCCGTACAGCGAGGAGTACACCCAGTTGCGGACGTGGGCGCTCCCCTCGCTCGCGCAGGTGCTGGAGAACAACACCCACCGGTCGTACCCGCAGGACCTCGCTGAGGTGGGCTTCGTCGCCCGCCGCGACGACGATGTGAACACGCGCGTCGCGGAGTCCCGCCACGTCGCCGGGGTGCTGGCGCGGACTGACGCGACCTACGAGGACGCGAAGGCGAGGCTCCAGGCGCTGTGTGACGACTTCGACGCGGCGCTGGAGACGCCCGCGACCGATCACCCGAGCTTCATTTCGGGTCGAGCCGCGGACGTGGCCATCGACGGGGAGTCCGTCGGCGTGATCGGGGAACTACACCCCGAGGTGCTGGTCGAGCACGACGTGGAGGTCCCCGTCGTCGCGTTCGAGTTCGACCTCTCCGCGCTGGCGTAGGTCCGCTTCGTCCCCGTCGCGTCGGCGGTTCCCGATCCCGGTTCGAGGACGGGCGACGCCGCCGAAGCCGGTCCCTTTCGGTCGCTACCTTTCGGTCGTTGAAGCGAGCGGCGTCGGCCGGCCGCGGGGGCGTTCCACCGGAAGTGAGGGGGTCGACGTTCGGCCGGCTTTCCGGCGGGACGGAAGCGACCGCGGAAGCGTTCGAAAGCTTTCCGCCGTCGTGTCCCATCGGACGAGAACCGCTCGTAGACGCGTCACGAAGCGCGAAACCACACGGGAACCGCACGCCGCGGCTCCCGCGGTCGGTCGCCGCGACACTTACGTCGGTCGCGGCCTAACGCGTGCTACCGATGAACGTACGCGACGCGGTCGAGGCCGACGCCGCGGCGCTCGCGGCCGTGGGGGAGTCACCGACGGAGGCGATGCGGAGCGTCATCCACGACCGGACCGTCCGGGTCGCGCTCGACGACTCGCCGGCCGAGCCGGGGGAGGAGGAGACCGACCCGGACGACGTGCTCGGGTTCGTCAGCTTCGACGCACGCGACGGCGTCGTCCACGTCACCCAGTTCGGCGGCACCGAGGAGGCCTGCGCCCGCCTGCTGGAGGACCCGCTCCGTTTCGCCTCGAACGAGTCGATGAGCGCCGAACTGCTCGTGCTCGAGGAGGAGGCCGAGATGCGCGAGGCCGCGGAGGCCGCCGGCTTCGACCGGACCGGCTCGGGTCCCCTGTTCGAGGGGAAACCGACCGTCCGGTATCGCGTCGAGTCCCCCTGACCGCACCGGGGCGACCGGGTCAGAACGGCCCGACGGCCGTGTGTCGGACCCGCCGGTAGAGGTAGAACAGCCCGAACGGGAGCGTCAGCACGAGGCCGCCGAAGGCGTACCAGAGCGCGAGCGGCCGCCACCCGACGTCTGCCCGCCGCACCGCGGTCGCGTCCAGGTAGAACGCCAGCGGGACCAGCACGAGGCGGAGGAACAGGAACCCCGCGAGCGCGGCCAGTATCGGCCCGCTCAGCGCCAGTCCGAGATCCTCCGAAAACGCCGGAACCGGAGCGGTCGCGGGGGCCCGCGACTCCACCGCGACGGCCAGCCCCTCGGCCGCGGCGCCGACGGCGGTTCCGACCGCGACGACGACCCACCAGTTCGAGGGGACCGTCCGGCCCTCGTAGAAGGCGAGTCCGTCGCCCCACTCCCACCCCGGGTTGCCGACGTACCGCCGGCGCTTGAGCAGGTACGAGAGGCCGGTCGGGGACGCCGCGACGACGACCGCGGGGACGTAGAAGGACAGTCGCGGGGTCCACGCGACCTCGTCGCTCGCGCGGACGAGCGAGGCGTCCCGGAGCAGCACGGACGGGAGGAGGACGAACCGCAGGAGGACGGCGACGCCGAGCACGACCGTGACCGCCCTGCCCCCGGCCGACCCGAACCCTCCCGCCGGCGACGGGGCGGGAACCCCCCCGAGCAGGAACGGGAGGCTCCAGAGGGCGGCGACCACGACCCACGCGCCGGTCGCGTAGGCGAGCACGCGCCACCACGAGGCGCCCGTCGGGTCCGCCTCCCGGAACCGGGCCGGCGGACGGGGGAGTTCCGCCGACTGTCGCTCCGACCCGCTCCGTCCGGCCGGTTCCCCGGCGTCGTCGTTCTCCGGGCCGGCCGCGTCCCCCGGCACGGGATCGCCGAGACGCCGCGAGGGTTCCGGCGAGACGCGGACCGTAACCTCCGTTTCGGACGGAGGAGAGTCCCCTGCGTCAGACGTTCCCACATCCCGTGGTTCCTCCGGCTCCGTCCACTCGAAACCGTGCCCTTCCGAGCCGTCGTCGGTCGAACCGTCGGAGGGCTCGGTCATCGGCTATCCGGACGTGGCTGCGATACTTAAGGGCGGGGGAGCGACGAACCGCTGCCGGGGACGACTGCTGGGCGGTCGTGGCGCGACGACGACGCGGAACGGCGGTGGGACGATGCTGTGCCGTCGCGGTGCGGTGCACCAGCGCACCCACCGCGAGGGAGGGAGGCGTGGCGAAGCCACGCCGACCGAGCGAGCGGCCTTTTGGCATGAACGGGTTTTGCGGGGGCATGTCCTCGCGCGTCGGCTCCGCCGACGCGCTGCGGCCAGACCCCCGCAAAAGAGGTTCGTGGGAACGAGGTTCTATGTGAACTTCCGGACCGTCATGTCCAGCGTATCCAGCTCCAGGATCGGCGCGAAGCCGGCGTCGGGGTCGATGTTGACCGACTTCTGGAACTCGGTCTGGGCCTGCCAGCAGCCCGAGTTCACCGCGAGGACGTTGTGGTACTTCCCCCAGCCGAGCTTGTGGACGTGGCCGGTGTGGAACACGTCGGGCACCTCGTCCATCACGAGGTAGTCCTTCTCCTCGGGCGCGATGCGGGTGTGACCCCCGTACTGTGGCGCGACGTGGCGCTTCTTCAGCAACTGGTACATCGCCTTGTGCGGCTCGTCGTAGCTCGCCTTCTCGGCCGGGAGTTCGGCGATGACCTCGTCGAGCGAGACGCCGTGGTACATCAGGACGTTCACGCCCTCGACGTCGACCGTCGAGGGGTTCCCCGTGATCTGCGGGTCGTGGGCCGACATGATGTCGCGGAGCTCCTCGTCGAACCCCGGCTGCGGCTCCGCGAGGCGGACCGCGTCGTGGTTGCCCGGGATCATCACGATCTCCATGTCGCCGGGCACCTCCTTCAGGTACTCAGCGAAGCGCTCGTACTGGTCGTAGATGTCCACCACGTCGAGTTCCTCGTCCTGGTTCGGGTAGACGCCGACGCCCTCGACCATGTCGCCCGCGATGAGGAGATACTCGACGCGCTCGGCCTCCTCGGTGTGGAGCCAGTCCGCGAAGCGATGCCAGGCGTCGGCCATGAACTCCCGGGAGCCGACGTGGACGTCGGAGATGAGCGCCGCCTCGACCTCCCGGTCGGCGGTGCTCGGGCGGTACGTCCGGGGGACGTCCGGGAAGTGGATGGCGTCGACGAACATGATGCCCGCGTCGTCCGCCAGCGTCCCCTGGACGGCGATACACTCGTCCAGCAGGAGTTCGTCGACCAGGTCCGCGATGTCGCGGTCCTTCATCACCAGACACGGGAACGTCCCCGTGGTGTCCTCGAGTTCGACGAGCCAGTGGCCCGAGGCCGTCGAGCGGACGTCGTTGACGAGGCCGATCAGTTCCGCCTCGCTCCCGCCCGGCATCCCCTGGATGGCCTCCGCGGGCCGGTGGTTCACGCGTCCCCGCAACTGCCCGGAGAGCCGGTCGTAGCGGTCCCGGAACACCCGGACGAACTCGCCGTACTCCCCGGTACCGGTCGACTGACCGGTCACGTCGTTGGCGACGTCCGGCGCCGCGGGGTCGCGATCGCCGACGCTCGACGACCCCTCCGTTTCGACTGGAACTGCGGCGGCCGAACCGCCCGGCGTGGAGGCGGCCGTTCCACCCGAAACGGAGGGGTCCGTTCCCCCTGCGGACGGCGGCCCCTTCGGGCCGGCCGGCGTCGGTGCGGCGCTCGCGTCGTCGGCCGAACCCGCGGACGCGTCGGTAGCGGGTTCGGGGACGGATCCGTCGGGTTCGCCCCCCGTGGCGACCGCGTCCGGGTCGGCCGCGGGGGCGTCGGCCAGCGCCGTCCGGACGTGCTCGCGCGTCAGGACGAGCGCGCCGTCCGGGGCCGTCTCGATGGCCGCCTCGAGCGCGGCGCCGGGGGCCTCGGCGTCCGCGATGAGGGTGACGGCCTCCCGTTCTGCGTTGTAGCCGCGGCCCGCGAGCGCCTGCACGACCCGGGAGGGCGTCTCCAGTGGCACAGGGGAAGTCGTCTACGTCTGCGGGCAAAAGGGTAGCGAACCGGCGACAGGTGGTCACCATCGTCGGGAAGCGGCCACAGCCGGTAACCAATCCGGGCGAACCGTCGTAAGCCGTCGGTAACTCGTCGTCGAACCGGGAGCGGCTTTCCGGAACCCAGAAGGTTCAACTCCGGCGAGGGGGAAGGGGCGTCAATGAACGACGACGGAGGGTCCCCCGACGGGGACCCGCTGACGCGGTTTCTCCGCGCGGATTCGGGCCCGCTCCTGTTCGCCCGCGAGGTGCTCTCCTCCGCGCTCGCGGTCGCGCTCGTCGGCCTGCTCCTGTTCGCCGTCGCGGGCGTCTGGCCGCCGATGGTCGCCGTCGAGTCCCCCAGCATGGAGCCGAACATGCATCCCGGCGACCTGGTGTTCATCACCCAGCCTGATCGGCTGGGCCCCTCGTTCGACGACGCCGGGACCGGAGTCGTCTCCGCCGAGACGGGCGAGGAGCACGAGTACCGGTCGTTCGACGGCTACGGGTCGGTGATCATCTATCAGACGCCCGAACGCGCCAGCCGGGGGAAATCGCCCATCATCCACCGCGCGCACCTGTACGTCGAGGAAGACGAGAACTGGTACGACCGGGCGAACCCCGAGTACCTCCGCGGGGACTCGTGTGAGGCGATCCGCTACTGTCCGGCCCCCTACGACGGGTTCATCACGAAGGGCGACAACAACGCCGAGTACGACCAGGCGAACGACATCGCCAAGCCCGTGAGGGGCGACTGGGTCCGCGGCGTCGCCCGGATCAGGATCCCCTACCTCGGGTGGGTCCGGCTCATCTTCTCCGGCGCGGCGACCGGCACGCCCCCGGTTCCCCTCGACGCCGGCGTCGGCACCGCGGCCCCGACCGCGTCGCCATCGACCGGGAATCCGACGCCCGTTTCGGCGTAACGGCTCGACACACCTTCGCTTCTACTGCGGCATTCATCGGCAATAATCGGTGGATGAGAGCGGGGCGTTCAGGCGAAACGAAGGGGTCCAGCGGTGGGAAGTTACCGGCTCACCACGTCGAAGCGCGCCTGCGCGAACTCAGTTGTCGAACCGTGCCTGCACGAACGGCTGAGCGTCCTCGATGTCGCCGAGCCGGGAGTCCGAGAGGAGGACCGCCTCCGTCTCGTCGATCGGCACCGAGAGCGAGATCTCCTTGGTTCGCCCGTAGCGGCCCTTGGAGACGACGACCGCGTTGACGATGCCGAGCATGTCGAGTTCGGAGATGAGGTCGGTGACGCGGCGCTGGGTGAGCACGTCGGCGTCGATCTCCTCGCAGAGGCGCTTGTAGATGTTGAACACCTCGCCGGTGTTGACGTTGTGGACGCCGTTCTTCTCCAGCAGGATGATCGAGAAGAGGACGATCTTCGACTGGGTCGGGAGCGTGCGGACGACCTCGACGACCCGGTCGAGTTCGATCTTGTCCTGTGCCTGCCGGACGTGGGACTCCTCGACGAGATCGGCCTGGGAGCGCTCCGCGAGTTCGCCGGCGGTCCGCAGCAGGTCGAGCGCGCGGCGGGCGTCGCCGTGCTCCTGGGCGGCGAACGCCGCACACAGCGGGATGACGTCCTCGGTGAGCGCGTCGGCCTTGAACGCGATGTCCGAGCGGTGCTGGAGGATGTCCCGGAGCTGGTTCGCGTCGTAGGGCGGGAAGACGATCTCCTCCTCGCCCAGGCTCGACTTGACCCGGGGGTCGAGGAAGTCGGTGAACTTCAGGTCGTTCGAGATGCCCATGATCGAGATGCGGGAGTTGTCCAGCTCGGAGTTCATCCGCGAGAGGTTGTACAGCGTGTCGTCGCCGGACTTCTCGACGAGCTTGTCGATCTCGTCGAGCATGATGACGACCACGCGCTCGTGGTAGTCGACGGCGTCGAAGAACGTCGTGTACACGCGGTCGGTCGGCCACCCGGTCATGGGCACCTCCTCCATCTCCTCGCGGTCGGCCTCCAGGTCGGCGACGTACTCGTCGACGTCCGCGAGCGAGTCGAACTCGGTGTCCCCGAGCGCGTCGGGGTTCTCCTCGGCGTGGGCGCGGAGGTCGCGCAGTTCCGCGAGTTCCTCGTCGATGACGGCCTCGTTCTTCTCGATGAACTTGTTCGCGAGCTGGGCGAGCACCCGGTACTGCGTGTCGGTCACCTCGCAGTTGATGTACTCGACCTCGCAGGGGACGTCGTACTTCTGGGACGTGGACTCGAGTTCCTGGGAGACGAACTTCGCGGAGGCGGTCTTCCCGGTCCCCGTCTTCCCGTAGATGAGGATGTTAGAGGGCGTCTCCCCGCGCAGCGCCGACACGAGGATGGTCGCCATCTTGTTGATCTGGTCGGTCCGGTGCGGCAGTTCGTGCGGGGTGTAGGAGGGGCGCAGCACCTCCTTGTTCTCGAAGATGGGCTCGCCCGAGAGCAGGTCGTCGAACAGCCCCGTGTTGTCGTCCTCGTCGGAGAGCACCTCGTCGACGTCGAGGTCGACCTCCGTCTCCGTGCGCGTGCGCGAACCGAAGTCGAACGCGCTGGCACCGTCTTCTCGCGCGCCGTCCTCGGCCGATTCGGCGCCGGTCGCCCCGTCGGCGTCCGTTCTCTCCCCGGACGGTCCGTCGTTCGCCGGTCCGTCACCGGCAGGCCCGTCGCCCGACCGTCCGCGGGTCGACGAGCGATCGTCCGACGCGGAAGAATCGTCCGACGGGGCGGAGTCATTCGACCGGAGGGAGTCGTCCGATCGAGCGGGGTCACCCGACGGTGCGGCGCGTCCCCCGGTGGCGTCGGTGCCGTCGGTACCCGGGTCGGAGGGTGGGGTTTCGACTGGAGCGCCCCCGTCCGGTCCGCCGAGGCGGGGGCGGTCGAACCCGGAGTCCGGCGACGTGCTGTTCTCGTCCGCGTGCGTACCGAGCTCCGGCTCGCGTCCGTCGCTCTCGGCCCCGTCCCCCCGTGCGCGGGCCTGCGAACGCCGCCTGGTCCCGGTCGTGTCATCTCGTGTCATCGGTTCTGTTTCCCCTTCGTTTCGCGTGGAACGCCGGCGGCGAGTCGTAACGAAACGGGACGTTGTCCCCGTGAAACGCGGGAATCCTTCCCGCACTCGGCCATCGACGGCGTCCAGATGATGCAGACGAAGCAGATGAACACGCGCAGTAAAAACCTTACCCTTCGGTCGCAATCCGGTAACGACCGTATCGGGAACTCACGCCCTCCTCGTCCACGAGATTCTGACCGGGATCGGCCGTTGGAGCACCCCTCCGTGTGTTTTCGTCCTCTCCCCCGGGGTTCGCGTCGAGTCGCGACGACGTCGCTCCCCGAGCGGAACTCCGGCGTGAGACCGTTCCAGTCGAAACGGTGCCCTCCGCGGGACGATGGGTGGGGAACGGCGGACCCGAAACGGCGGTGGGGGCCGACGGAGCGTGCGAATTCGCGGTCCTCGGGGCGTCCTCGTCGAACGTGTCCTCGACGCGAAACGGTCGGGAGGTCCGCTCCGGGGAGTCGGGGACGCCGGCCGGGTGGCGGTCGTTCCGGCGTCCCCCCCACCCCTTCGTTTCCGCTGGAACGGCGATCGGTCGGGGTGGGGGAGGGCGGCTCTAGACTCCGCTGGATTTATACCACCACCCATCTAACAATATCCGCACGACTAGCAGATTGAGTTTATTACTGGTCGGTGTGGTCTCTAGAGAGGTCGCGACGGCCGGCCGGACCCACGGGGGCGCCCGGTTCCACCTGAAACGAGGGGGTGGGGGCCGGCTCGGCTCGACCACTTCCGGCCGCCACTCCACTTCATCGTCCAACACCGGCGCCTCGTTCACCGCCTCGACCCACTTGCTCGGTTTTCACTTTCCCGACTATTCACCCCGTTTCACCTTCCTGACCACTCACCCCGTTTCACCGTCTCGACCGACTACCCCCTTACACACCTTACTCCATACACGCCTTACTCCACGTCGATTCGTCGAGGTTCGTCCACCCGTCGACCGACGATCGCCGACGGACCGGACGTCCGCCCGAACCGAACGCCCGACCGTCCAGTCGGACGACCGACGGAGCGACCCATCGACCCGAAACGGCGACGTCCCGGCGTCTGACGTAGGCTTAAGTGACGCCGCCGGGTTGGTTGGGTAACACCTTTCCGAAGGGGAAGGGGAACGGAGGTTAGGATGGGTCTACTCACGAATCTGAGAGACAGTATATCACGCGTCACGGAGGGGCTCTTCTCGGAGTCCGAGCCGAAGCGCATCGGTATCTACGGGCCGCCCAACGCCGGCAAGACGACGCTGGCGAACCGCATCGCACGCGACTGGACGGGCGACGCCGTCGGGCCGGAGAGCCACGTCCCCCACGAGACGCGACGGGCCCGCCGGAAGGAGAACGTCACCATCGAGCGGAACGGCAAGACCGTCACCATCGACATCGTCGACACGCCCGGCGTCACCACGAAGGTCGACTACAAGGAGTTCCTCGACCACGACATGGAGAAGGAGGACGCGGTCAAGCGCTCGCGCGAGGCGACCGAGGGCGTCGCCGAGGCGATGCACTGGCTCCGCGAGGACGTCGACGGCGTCGTCTACGTGCTCGACTCCTCGACGGACCCGTTCACGCAGGTGAACACGATGCTCATCGGCATCATCGAGAGCCAGGACCTGCCGGTGCTCATCTTCGCGAACAAGACCGACCTGGAGGAGTCGGACGTGAAGCGCATCTCCGACGCGTTCCCCCAACACGAGACGGTGCCGCTCTCGGCGCTCGAGGGGGACAACATGGACGAGGTGTACGAGAAGATCGCGGAGTACTTCGGATAATGCCCGAGGCAACCACCCCCGACGACGACGGCGTTCGGATCGACCTGATCAGCGGCGCCCGCCTGGACGGGCTCACCTCGATGGAGAAGATCAGGCTCATCCTCGACACCGTGCGCGACGGCGACATCGTCGTGCTGGAGGAGGGGCTCTCGCCCGAGGAGGAGTCGAAGCTCATCGAGGTGACGATGACCGAGATCAGCCCGGACGACTTCACGGGCATCGAGATCGAGTCGTACCCGCACTCGCGCGCGAAGAGCGGCGGCCTCCTGGACCGCATCATGGGGAACGAGGAGACGAAGAAGCTCACCGTCATCGGACCGGCGAACCAGATCGAGACGCTCCACAAGGACGAGAACCTCATCAGCGCGCTCGTCTCCAGGAAGTAGATGAGCGACGAGCAGAGGGCCACGAACTAGCATGCCACACCAGTGTACCAGTTGCGGCCGCACGTTCCCCGACGGATCCAAGGAGATGCTCTCGGGCTGTCCGACCTGCGGGAGCAACAAGTTCCAGTTCCGACCGAAGGGAAGCGCCGACGAGCCGGCCGAACCGGCGAGCGACGCCGCCCCGGGCCCCGACGAGCCGAGGTCTGATCCGGCCGCGACGGGCACCGACCCCGCCGGAGCGCCGCGGAGCGCCGCAGGGACGGACGCCGACCCGACGCCGACCGACGCCGACCCGAAACCGACCGGCTCACCCCCGGTCGACGGGAACCCCGACCTCGACGAGGAGGACGGGGCGCAGGCGGCCGCCAGGAGCGAGATGGTCGACAGGTCGGAACTCCCGGACGCGGGGGAGTCCGCGGACCCGTCCCGGGACCCGGCGGCCGCCGGCCAGTCGGCGGACGCGCCGGCCGACGCCGACGGGGACGCCGATCCGAACCTCGCCGCGCTCCGCGAGAAGCTGAACGACCAGTTCGAGTCCATCCGCATCCTCAGCCCCGGCCAGTACGAACTGAACCTGATGGAGTTGTACGACCGCGACGAGTACATCATCTCGCTCCGCGAGGACGGCCGGTACGTCATCGAGATGCCCGAGACCTGGGGTCCCGAGGAGTAGGGCACCCCGCGGCTCCCGGACGGGGCGGCTCGATCCGCCGTCGTCAGGGACTCGGACCGACGCACCGCCGTCGGGAACTCCGTCCGACCGGTCGTCGCCGTGAACTCCGTCCGACGCACCGCCGTCGGGAACGCGAATCGAACCGTACCGGAACGGACGCGGATTGAAGCCTTTATGCCCCGCCCCCGTCCACGTCGGTACATGAGCAAGGCGACCCGGATCGTCCTCGGCGTGGTCGGCGTCTCGGCGACACTCGCGGTCGGACTCGTGTTCGTCCTCGCGTTCGCCTGACCGTGTTCTCGCGACGCGACCTCGGGGCGGACGCGCCGAGCGCGCTCGCCGACGAGCTCGCGGCCGTCCGCCAGTCGTACGCGCCGGACTGTCTCGTGCTCGACGCTGCACAGGACTTCGAGACGATTCCACCCGCAGCGGCCGAGGACCTCGGACTGCTCGCGGAGTCGCTCGACCCGACCACCTACCCGACCGAGTGGCTCCCGGGGGACGCCCCCGCCGCCCTACGACGCTACGCGGGGCCCGACTTCACGGTCGGAATGCCCGGGGACGGCACGGTGGTCCGGACCCGCCAGACGGTCCCGCCGACCGTCGTCGCGAAGAAGCGCGCCGAGGGGACGCCCGAGCCGTTCCGCTCGTTCCTCCTCGCGGAGGCGTTCGTCGAACTCTCGACGGGCGTCCCCGAACACTTCCTCCCGTTCTTCGGCGAGCGGTACCGCGGGCTCGACGCGGCGGTCCCCCTCGGTTCCGGCGAGGTGTACCAGCTCGCGGCCGCGCTGTTCGACGCCTGGGTGGGGCTCCACACCCGGCCCGAGTTCGCCTCGTGGGGCGATGGCGACGCCGCGCGGACCAACTCTCCGCGGGACGATGACAGCCCGGAGAACGACGATACCGGGAGCGATCGACGCTACCCCGAACTCCACGCCGCGTGGGTCGACGCGGGCGAGCGACTGGGCGACCGGCTGGAGGACCTCCCCGGCGAGGTCGCCCGGGGGCGGACCTCCTTCCCCGCGGCGACCGAGTACGCCTGTTCGACCGTGAAACACGGCCTCGACCTCCCGGCGCCGTTCGCGGCGCTGGACACGACGGCCTACCGGGACCACGGCGCGGACTACGCGGTGAAGTGGGCGGAGAAGACGTTCGAGAAGCTCTCCTGAACGGGTTCGAGCAGGTTACTTCCCCGAAAGCGGTCTAACGAAGGTCGACCGACACCGAGCCGTCGGACCCGAGGTCGATGACGCCGTCGAAGAGGTTCCGGAAGCGCTCAAGGGTCGCCTCGTCGTGGACCTCCTTCGAGAGGTGGAACAGCCCAACTGCGTCGTGTTCACCCAGCAGATCGAGGACGGCCGCGGCCGCCTCGTACGTGCGGTCGACGTCCGCGTAGTAGGCCATCTCGGTGAGCGAGTCGACGCTGACGCGGCGCTTGCCCGACGTGTCCGCGAGGAACGTCTCGACGTGCCGGACCACGCCATCGAGGTCGTCGGGCGAGGAGACGTAGTGTACCCGGTTGGAGGCGCGGCGGGAGTAGCCCCGCTCGACCGACAGCGTGTCGAGTATCTCCGCGCTGGACTCGTCCACCTCGTAGTGTTCGAGTTTCTGCTCGACCTCGCGGGCGGTGGTTCGCGTCGAGACGACGAGGAAGCGGTCGGTGTCGGTCTTCAGGAAGTCCGTGTCGATTCGATCCGTCTCGCCGATGCTGGGGTGGAGGAGGAGCAGTCCGGTCCCGCCAGGGATGGACGTCTCCGTGTCCCCGACGGCGAGGGTGTAGTCCATGTCGGAACGTCCGCCCGCCCGGACTTAATTCTGCGGGGACGGGAATCCGGCCGGGACGGGCCGTTCGGGGCCTCAGATCGGCGCTTCCCGTCGAAACACCTCGGCGGCCTCCTGGTGCCGCCTCGGGGCGGAACGCCTCGGCGGCCTTCTGGTGCCGCTCGCGCTAGAACACCGAATCGGCCGTGGCGGCCCCGACCACCGAGAACACCGCGCCGACGGTGATGGCCTTCGCCGTGACGACTGCCTGCTCGAAGGTACCGGCGCCGTACGTCTCCGCGAGGAACGTCTCGGGGGCGTCGAACGCGAGCGCGAGGATGAGCACCGAGAGGTAGGAGACCGAGACGAGCGAGACGAAGCGGAGCGGCACGCCGACGACCTCGGCCTCCCGGTCCGGGTCGCGCTCGTCGTCGGCCTTGTACAGCGCGCCGTAGCCGATGCCGAACACGATGACCACCGTCGCGACCGCCTGATACCAGGCCATGCTGCCCGCGAGCGTCCACACCTCCTCGGTGACGACGAACGGCCCGGCGAGGAGGAAGCCGCCGACGACCTGCTGGGCGGTGTCCGCGAACTTGAACCGGCGGCTTCGTCCGACCATGCCGGTGACGAGCGGACGACGGGATAAAAGCGTCCCGAGGCTCGTCAGGCCGGGTCGACGCCGGGAACGGGTCGACCGTCCTCCCGCCATCGGCCGATCGCATCGACGCCGTCGCGGGGTTCGCCCGCGGCAATCATCGGGACGGTGGACAGGGTTAAACGCGAACCCCTGCTATCCCCCCTCATGCACGTGGATGGCGTTCGCGCACCTCTCGCGGGGGTGCGGCGGTAGATGCGGGTCGTCGCGAAGTTCGGGGGAACCTCCCTCGGCTCCGGTGACCGGGTGGCGCGGGCGGCCGACTCCATCGAGAAGGCGGTGGAGGCCGGCCACGAGATCGCGGTGGTCGCCTCGGCGATGGGCTCGAGCACGGACGAACTGCTCGACGAGATCCAGTTCGAGGTCGACGACGCCGACCGCGCGGAGATCGTCTCGATGGGCGAGCGGACCTCGGTCCGGATGCTGAAGGCGGCGCTCACCGCCCGCGGCGTCGACGCGACGTTCGTCGAACCGGGGAGCGAGAACTGGCCCGTCGTCACGAACGAGGTCGGGGAACTCGACGCCGAGGCGACCGGCGACCGTGCGGCGAACCTCGCCGGCGAACTCGGCGACACCGTCCCGGTCGTCACGGGCTTTCTGGCGGAGACGATCGACGGCGACGTGACGACGCTCGGCCGCGGCGGGTCGGACACGACCGCGGTGATGCTCGGGAAGTACATGGACGCCGACGAGGTCGTCATCGTCACCGACGTGGAGGGCGTCATGACGGGGGACCCCCACGTCGTCGAGGGGGCGCGCAACGTCGCGCGCATCACGGTCGACGAGCTCCGGAACCTCTCGTTCCGGGGCGCGGAGGTGGTCGCGCCCTCGGCGCTGGTGTACAAGGACGAGGGACTCGACGTCCGGGTCGTCCACTACCAGCACGGCGACCTGCTCGCGGGCGGCACCCGCATCGAGGGGACCTTCGAGAACCTCATCGACATGCAGGAGGGCGCGTTAGCCTGCGTCACCGTCGCGGGCCGCGCCATCCGGAACCGACCCGGCATCCTCGCGGACCTCTCGAACGCGCTCAGGGACGCCGAGATCAACATCGACGCCGTCGCCTCCGGGATGGACTCGGTGACGTTCTACGTCGACATCGACGCCGCCGACGAGACGCAGGCGACCCTCCACGAGGAGGTCGTCGGCGACGAGTCGCTCTCCTCGGTCACCGTCGAGGGCGACTTCGCGGTGATCCGGGTCATGGGCGGGGAACTGCCGAACCGGCCGGGCGTCATCTCCGACGTCGTCGGCCCCATCGCGGCAGCCGGCATCACGGTCCACGACATCATCACCTCCGCCACCTCCGTCGCGCTGTTCGTCGACTGGGGCGACCGCGAGGACGTCCTGGGCATCGTGCAGGACGAGTTCTGAGCCGCGCGGGACGGCCCCTTCCTGCTCCGTCGTTCCGTCCCCGGAACCTACTCGGCCTCCCGCGCGCACCGCCGGAGGTCCCGCTCGCGCTTCGTCTCGACCGCGAGTTCGGGAACCGGCCTGACCTGCTCGTCCTCGTCGATGGCCACGAACGTCAGGTGCGAGGACGCCGTCTCGCGCCGGACGCCCTCGCTCGGACGCTCGGCGTGCACGTCGACCCTGACGCGCATGCTCGTCTCCCCGACGTCGTAGACGTACGCGGCGAGCACGACGACGTCGCCGAGGTCGATCGGGGCGTGGAAGTCGACGCGGTCGATGCTGGCGGTGACGACCTGCGAGCGGGCGAACCGGCGGGCGGCGATGACGCCGCCGACGTCCATCCGTTCGAGCACCCACCCGCCGAGTGCGCGGCCGAGGTTGTTCGTCGCGTCGGGCATGAGCACCTCGCTGGTCTCGGTGTAGGAGGCGGCGAGGCTCACGGCCTCCGCGCCGCCGTCGTCGGTCCCGGCGGACGCCTCCCCGCTCACCATTCGAGCGACCCGCCGGAGCGGTACTCGGTCACCTGCGTCTCGAAGAAGTTCTTCTCCCGGTTGAGGTCGGCCGCCTCCGAGAGCCACGGGAACGGGTTGTCGGTGCCGTAGGCTCCGTCCATCCCCAGCTGGTCGAGCCGGCGGTCCGCGACGTACTCGACGTACTCGGCGAACTGCTCGGGACCCATCCCGAGGATCTCGTCGGGACACGCCTCGCGGGCGTACCGCTTCTCGAGGTCGACGGCGTCGAGGACGAGTTCGCGCACCTCGGCCTCGAACCCGTCGGTCCAGACGCCGGTCTCTGCCCGGATCGCGTCGATCAGGTCGACGCCGAACGCGAGGTGGAGCGACTCGTCGCGCATGATGTACTCGAACTGCTCGCCGACCCCCGTCATCTTCCCCTGTCGCTTCAGGCCGAGCATCATCGCGAAGCCGGCGTAGAAGAAGATCCCCTCCATCACGACGTAGAAGCCGATCAGGTCCCGGAGGAACGCCCGCACGTCGGAGTCGGTTTCGATCGCGAACGCCGGGTCGTCGACGACCCGCGTCAGGTCGACGACGTACTCGTCCTTCGCCTCGATGGCCGGCACGCTGTCGTACATGCCGTAGAGGTACTCGGGGTCGAAGCCGAGCGAGTCACAGCAGTAGATGAACGTGTCCGTGTGGACGGCCTCCTCGTAGGCCTGCCGGAGCAGGTACTGGCGGCACTCCGGCGCCGTGACGTGGTCGTACACCGCGAGGACGAGGTTGTTCGCGGTGAGCGACTCGGCCGTCGAGAAGAAGCCGAGGTTCCACTCGACCAGTTGCCGTTCGGCCTCGGTGAGTTCGTCGCCCTCCCACTGCCGGACGTCGTTGCCCATCGGCACCTCCTCGGGAACCCAGTTGTTGTCGACGCCGGCCCGGTAGTACTCCCGGGCCCAGTCGTAGTCGATCGGGAGGATCTTGTTCGGGTCGTGCGTGTCCGCGTCGGTGGCGTAGCCGATCGGCATCGTTACTGGCAGGCCTCGCAGGTCGGGTCCTCGACGCTCGGGAGGTCGGAGTCGGCGGCGCCGTCCTCGTCGCCGGTTTCGCCCCCCTCGTCGCCGGTTTCGCCCCCCTCGTCGCCGGTTTCACCCTCGCCGTCGCGCCGCTGGGTCCGGCCGTACTCGGCCATGTCGAGCGTGGACTTCTCGAACTGGCTCGCGCCGAGCGTCCGGAGGTAGTAGGTCGTCTTCAGCCCGAGTTCCCACGCCCGCTGGTAGACGTCGTCCAGCAGCGAGCCGTCAGTCGAGGGGAAGAAGACGTTGTGGCTCTGGGACTGGTCGATCCACGTCGCGCGCTCGGCGGTCAGTTCGAGCTGGTGTCGCGGGTCGATCTCGAAGGCGCCCCGGTGGAGCTCCCGGAGCTCCTCGGGGATCCCGTCGAGCTCCTGGATCGAGCCGTCGTGGAACTTGATGCGGTCGCGGAGTTCGTCGCTCCACAGCCCGCGCTCCTTCAGGTCGGCGACGAGGTGCTCGTTGACGACGGTGAAGTCGCCGCTCATGTTCGATTTCACGTAGAGGTTCGAGTAGATCGGTTCGATGGAGGGTGTCGTGCCGGCGACGGTGGAGATGGTCGCCGTCGGCGCGACCGCGGTCGTGTTCGAGTTGCGCATCCCGTGCTCGGCGACGTGCTCGCGGACGGGCTCCCAGTCCAGCCGCTCGTCGACGTCGACGTCGATCGGTTCGCCGCGCTCCTCCTCGAGCAGTTCGACGGTGTCCTGCGGGAGCAGCCCGCGGTCCCACTTCGATCCCTCGTACGAGTCGTACGTGCCCCGTTCGGCCGCGAGCCGCGAGGAGTTCAGGACGGCGTGGTGGGCGACCAGTTCCATGGTGTCGTCGGCGACGCACTTCGCGTCCTCGCTCGCCATCGGCACGCCGCGCTCGACGAGCATCTCGTGGAAGCCCATCACGCCGAGACCCACCGGCCGATGGCGGGTGTTCGCACGTTCTGCCCGGTCGGTCGGGTAGAAGTTCAGGTCGACGACGTCGTCGAGCATCCGCATCGCGGTCTCGACGGTGTCGGCCACGAGCTCACGGTCGAGTTCGCCCCCATCGACGTGTTCGGCGAGGTTGACCGAGCCGAGGTTACAGACGGCCGTCTCCTCCGCGGACGTGTTCAGCGTGATCTCGGTACAGAGGTTGGAGCTGTTGACGACGCCGGCGTGGTCCTGCGGCGACCGGACGTTGCACGGGTCCTTGAACGTCACCCACGGGTGACCCGTCTCGAACAGCCGGGTGAGCAGCGTCCGCCAGAGGTCGGCGGCGTCGACCCGCTCGAACTGCCGGAGGTCGCCCGCCTCGGCCTTCCGCTCGTACGCCTCGTAGCGTTCCTCGAACTCGGCGCCGTACGTCGAGTGCAGGTCGGGCACCTCGTCGGGCGAGAACAGCGTCCACTCCTCGCCGGCGCGCACCCGCTTCACGAACAGGTCGGGGATCCACGCGGCCGTGTTCATGTCGTGGGTCCGCCGGCGCTCGTCGCCCGTGTTCCGCTTCAGGTCGAGGAACGCCGGGAAGTCGAGGTGCCACGCCTCCAGGTACGCGCAGGCCGCGCCGCGGCGCTTGCCGGAGCGGTTGATCGCGCCCGTCACGTCGTTGGATATCTTCAGGAAGGGGACGGTGCCAGTGGACTCGACGCCGGTGGACTCGATGAGCGACCCCGCCGCGCGGAGGTTCGTCCAGTCGTTGCCCAGCCCGCCGGACCACTTGGAGAGCTTCGCGTGGGCCTTGTACGAGTCGAAGATGTCCTCCAGGTCGTCCTCGACGGTCGTCAGGTAGCACGAGGAGAGCTGCGGATGGGTCGTGCCCGCGTGGAACAGCGTCGGCGTCGAGTGGACGAACCGGAGCGTCGACAGCGCCTCGTAGAACTCGACGGCACGTTCCGCCCGTTCGGACTCGTCCTCGGCGAGCGCGACGCCCATCGCGACGCGCATCCAGAACGACTGCGGGAGTTCGAGCGGGTCGTCTCCCTCGACGGTTCGGAGGAAGTACCGCTGGACGAGCGTGGAGACGGCCATGTAGCCGAAGTCGTCGTCGCGAGCGGGGACCAGCGCGTCGGCGAGTCGCTCGAGGTCGTACTCGGCCATCCGCTCGTCGAGCAGGCCGCGTTCGACGCCCTCGCGGATGCCGTCCGCGAACGACTCGCGGTATCGGTCCGCCCGGAGCGGCCCGTCCACGCCCGTGACGTCCCGGACGTGTCGCCACCTGGCGACCCGGGCGGCCGCGTCGTCGTAGGCCGGGTCGCGCTCGGTTCGGGCGGTCAGAACGCCGATCATCGCCTCGTCGGTCTCGTCGGGCGACGCGTCGGCGTACCCCTCCCGCGACGCGGCCTCGACGAGTTCGTCCGTCGACGCGGGGAGCGCGAGGTCCGCGGTCGCCTCCGTGAGTACGGTCTCGATCCGGTCGTGTGTGTCGGGAATCGCGTTGCTCATGTGTCGGTGACAGCCCGGGAGCGGCGGGAGGTCGGGGAGCGTAGCCACTCACGAACGCTCGCGAACGGGCACTTCACCCCTCTCTCCGCCGGTTTCCCGGCGTCGCTGCCGTACACGCCACTCCGGAAGCCTCCGGCATAAACGTTCCCCAGTCAGGTTGCTATAGTGAAAATGAATTTGCCCATCGTCCCGCAGGCGGGGGCTGTCCCTCGCTGGACCACCTCGTACATCACCGTCCGGACCTGCTCTCCGATGCCCACACCGCCTCCGACAGACTCTAAGTCGGGGGAGGGCCGAGGGCGGACATGCGCAACTACAGGGCGGCGATGGTCGAACCCATCAGCCTCCCGTCCCGCGAGCGGCGCGAGGCGGTGCTCGAGGAGGCCGGCTACAACGCGTTCAACGTCGCGTCCGAGGACGTGTACGTCGACCTGCTCACCGACAGCGGGACCGGAACCATGAGTCGAGACCAGTGGGCCGCCCTGATGCGGGGCGACGAGTCCTACGCCGGCAGCCGGTCGTTCGGACGCCTCGAGGAGGCCGTCGCCGACGTGATGGGGTTCCCGAACGTCGTCCCCTGCCACCAGGGCCGGGGCGCCGAGAACGTCCTCTACGGCTGCCTGGTGGGAGAGGGCGACGTCGTGCTCAACAACGCGCACTTCGACACGACCCGCGCCCACGTCGCCAACCTCGGCGGCGACCCGGTGGACTGCCCGGTCGAGGGCGCCCGCGACCCGAACGCGCCCGGCGACTTCAAGGGGAACTTCTCGCTCGACCGCGCCCGGGAGACGGTCGCGGAGGCGGGCGCGGAGAACGTCCCCGTCGTCGTGCTCACGATCACGAACAACTCCGCCGCCGGCCAGCCCGTCAGCGTCGCGAACACCCGCGAGGTCGCCGACTTCGCCCGCGGGATCGACGCGACGTTCGTGATCGACGCCTGTCGGTTCGCCGAGAACGCCGAGTTCGTCCGCCGGCGCGAGGCCGAGTTCACGGGCGACACGGTGGCCGAGATCGCCCGCGAACAGCTCTCGTACGCCGACGCGCTCGTGATGAGCGGCAAGAAGGAGGGGCTCGCCAACGTCGGCGGCTTCGCGGCCGTCGCCGAGGAGCCCGAGGGCGAGGCCGCCGACCGCCTGTTCGAGCGGGCCAAGCAGCGGGGCATCCTCTACGAGGGGTTCCCGACGTACGGCGGGATGGCAGGCCGCGACATGGAGGCGATGGCGGTGGGGCTCCGCGAGGCGGTTGAGCCGCCCTACCCGGAGGCCCGCCTCGACCAGGTGGCCGCGTTCGGCGACCTGCTCGCGGACGCCGGGCTCCCGGTGTACCGCCCGGTCGGCGGTCACGCGGTCTACCTCGACGCCGGGGAACTGTTCCCGAACGTCGCCCCCGACGAGTTTCCGGGGCAGACGCTCGTCCGCGAACTCTACCGCGAGGGCGGCGTCCGCTGCGTCGAACTCGGGAGCTTCGCGTTCCCCGGCGCCGACCGTCCCGAACTCGTCAGGCTCGCGCTCCCCCGGCGCACCTACGCCCGCGAGCACCTCGAACACGTCGCCGACGCGGGGGCGGCCGTGCTCGACCGTCGCGAGGCGGTCCGGGGACTCGAGATCGTCTCCGAGCCCCCGGTGCCGGAGCTCCGGCACTTCTCGGCCGAACTGCGGCCCGTCGAGTAGGCACCGCTGGCGGCCGGAGCGGCCCCTCGACGGGCGGGACTACCGACCTTCGTACAGCCGGGTGCCGATCCGTTCGGGCAGGCCGGCGGCCTCGACGGCGTCGACGACCGCGTCGACGTCGTACTCGACGCGCCGCTCCTCGACCGACGGGCCGTCGAGGTCGAGCACGGCGTAGGCGGCGCGGGGGTCGCCGTCCCGGGGTTGCCCGACGCTTCCGGGGTTCATCGCGACCCCCTCCGGGAACCGCTCGTGCCCCTGAACGTGCGTGTGCCCGAGCACTAGCACCTCCGGGTCGACCTCCGAGGCGTCGCCGGCGACCGCCGAGCCCCGATCCGCGCCCCCGCCGACCGCCGCCCGGGCGGCCGCGAGCAGGTCCGGGCCGAACTCCTCGGGGTAGACGTACCGGTCGCGGACCGTCGGGTGGCTGTGGACGACGGCGACGCGCCCGTCCGCGACGGCCGTCGCCTCCGGCAGGCCGTCGAGCCAGTCGAGCGCGTCCGCGTCGAGCACGCGGTTCGCGTACTCGACGCCGGCCCGCCCCATCGCGTTGAATCCCGGGGCCGACCCGACGACGGCGGCCCGGTCGTGGTTCCCCTGCACGGTCGGGACCCCGCGCTCGCGGAGTTCCGCGACGCACTCGCCGGGCCAGGGGCCGTAGCCGACGACGTCGCCGGCACAGACCAGGCCGTCGACGGGCGGCAGGTCCGCGAGGACGGCGTCCAGCGCGACCCGGTTGCCGTGCACGTCCGAGATGACGCCGAGTTTCACGCACGACGGTTCGTGCAGGGAGCAGTTATTCGTTGGTCCTCGCCGATCACCCCGACTCAGTATGGGGCGGGCGTGAGCCCTCCGTTCGATCACGACGGCGACGGAGAGGGAATCGGGTACCCCGTCCCGAGCAACGAGTTGCCGTACTCTCCGACGGCGGTTCGAGTCATTACGGGAACAGTTCACGCCGTTCATGTGATAATTCCGATACCAACCGCACGAATTAATCGTGTAGAGCCCCGTGATTCGAGCATGGGAATCGGTCCTCTGTTCGAGGACGAATCCTCCCTGCTCGTGGCCTACTCGCTCGACGGCGACGAGTCGATGAGCGAGGCGACCGTCGAGGCGTTCATCGCGGCGAACGTCGACGTGTTCGACAGGGAGACCACGCTCCACGACTGGATCGACCCCGACGCGCTCGACCGGCTCGACTGGCGGTCGGACCGGCCCATGTACCTGCTCTTCCCCCTCTGGGACCATCTGGTCCTCGTGACGCCGGGGAAAGTGCGTATCTACACCGGCCCCTGACCCGCCACGGTCGGCCGGCTCAGCCGCTCTCCCCGTTCTCCACCGCCAGTTCCACGTTCCCCTCGCCGACGCGGACGCCCGCCGCGCAGACTGCGTGCTCGAAGTCCAGTCCGTAGGCGGTTCGCGCGGCCGCGGCCGCCGTGGTCGGTTCGAACTCGACGGGCCGGGGCTCGTCCTCCTCGTAGGTCGCGACGAGGTGGGGTTCGTCCGCCTCCCGGACGAGCAGCGCGTCCCGTCGCACGACGCCGACGTACCCCGTATCACCGTCGACGACGCCGGCGACCCGAGGGGTGTCGTAGTCGTCCTTCTCGTAGTCGAGCGCGAGCAGCGCCTCGGCGAGGGCGTCGCGGGCGGGGTAGCCGCGGTCGTACTTCTCCGCGACCGGGTCGACGTGCGAGCCGTTCCCGAGGACCGCCGCGCGGCGACCCTCCCCGCCCGCGACCCGGACGCAGTTGTACGAGACGTACGGGTTGTCCGTCGGTTCGGCGTCCGCGGTGGGGCCGACGGTGAGCGTGTTCTCGCCGCGGCGAACGATCTCGCGGTTCGGGAACGAGCGCGAGGAGACGCGGTAGGCGCCGACCGTCGGGCCGACGACGACGAAGCGGCCGATGTACATGCACGGGACTGTGCATCCTCGGCGCAAATAGGTGGCGGTGTATGCACGTTCGAACGGACGCGGCTCCGTTTCCGCCGCACACCCGGCGCTTCTCCGGGGGGAGAGACGGGTTCGGGACGAGGCCGGCGGTCGGGGACTACTCACTGCAGTCCCCGGAAAGCGATAGGGTTTAGTTTCCGAGCGTGTTTCCCACGAGTGCAGTCCCATGGGGTAGTGGCCAATCCTGTTGCCTTCTGGGGGCAACGACGAAGGTTCGAATCCTTCTGGGACTACTTCTCCGACGTTCGAACCCTTCAGCCGTGGGTTTCGAACCTTCCATCCGCGGGTGCGTCCCGGACGTGGCCGTGCTTCGGCCGGACGCTCCACCGGTTCCGCGGTTTGCGGGCGTAGAACGACGGAATACGGCAATGTAAGCCACTATCTTGATGCGTTCTCCGCCCGAAGGGTGAAGAACGCAACCATGGCCGAAACGACCACCCACAGCACCGAGATGACCCGGGAGGAGATGGCCGACTACCTGCGGTCGATCGCCGACGAACTGGGCTCGGGAAGCGGGAGCGTTCGGGTTCCGGTCGGAAACAAGGCGGTGCACCTGTCGCCCTCCGACAGCATCGAATCGGAGGCGACGGTGACCGAACGCTCCCGTCGACTCCGGAAGGACACCGAGGAGATGGTGCTCAAGTTCAAGTGGAACCCGGTCGAGGACACCGCCGAATCCGACACCGGCTCGGCGCCCGCGCGGGATGCGGAACCGGGTCGGGATTCGACGTCCAGGTCGGAAACCGACGACGTGGGCCGATGATGGCGGGTTTCAACGGGGTGGTCAACGCGCTCCTGCAGGTCGACGTCAGTTCGGAAGGGATCGTCAGCGCCGTCTTCGTCTTCCTCGTCAGCCTCATCGTCGGGGCGGCGGCGATCCACATCGGGGCACAGCTGCTGATCGACCGCGACACCGGCTTCCGTCGGGCCACCGTAACGGCCCTGATCGGGGCGATCGCGTACACCTTGGTGGGGCTGTTCCTCGGCTGGATCCCCCTCCTCGGTCCGCTTCTCATGCTCGTCGCGTGGATCGGCGTCATCAACTGGCAGTACCCCGGCGGCTGGGGGACGGCGTTCGGGATCGGGCTCGTCGCCTGGGTCGTCGCCGTTCTCATCCTCTTCGCGCTCTCCCAACTCGGCGTCGTCACGCCCGACGCGCTGGGCGTCCCGGCTACGTAGTCGCCCTCTCCCTTCCCCTCTCGAGGGTCGAACGCTCGCCGGGAGGCTCCCGGCGCCCGCCGTCCGACGGCGACCAAAAACGGTAGGGGTGGGATTCGAACCACACGGGGCCGGCGGGTTCTCACCAGCCTCCACCTCCTTCGGACGGGTGGTGCTCTTGCCAACGAGCTACCCTACCAGACTGCGTACGTACCACTCACGGGGAGACGATTAGTAACGCCCCGCATACCCCCTCCCGCGTCGTACGAACGGCCGAGTCGGTCGGCGCTCGCGTCTCACCCCCGATTTGGGTCACGCGACGCGTCCTCAGAACAGCGTGACGGCGTAGGCGAGCGACGAGAACACCATCAGCACGACGAGGACGATGGCGAGCACCTGCTGTCGATCCATGTCGACACGTTCCGCCTCATCGCCCTTTAATCGCCGTGTCCGAGGCCGTGAGTCGTCCACCGACGGCCGTCGACGGTCCCATCCTGCCGGCGTGCCGACGGTTTAGCACTGCCTAACGAGGCTTCGACCGTGGGATCGGCCGTGGACACGTCACCCGCGACGGAGCGTGACGACGACGACGACGGGTCGATCGCCAGTCCGGTTCGAGGACCGACGTTTCGACTGAAACGGTTACCGAACTCACGTATAGCCCTCTCCACAGGAAACGAGGGGGTGTGTCGGACGGACGTCCGACGCCGGACGACGGGGTTCGGATCCCCCGACGCTCGCTCCCGGGGACCGAACGAACGGGGGATCACTTCTCGACGTCCAGCAGCGCGACCCGCTCGTGAACGACGTCGGACAGCGTCCCCGCCGTCGCGGCCAGTTCCCGATCGGTCACGTCGAAGAACTCCCGGACCAGCGTCTCGTCGTAGCCGCCGAGCGTCCCGGCCGGGTCCAGCAACTCGTCGACCCGCACCGTCGCCGCGTCCTCCTCGCCGCCGACACAGACCGCGACGACCGACGCTTCGCCCTCGCTCACGCCCATCGCGAGCGCCCGGTTGATCTGCCGGCGACCGGCGGCGTAGAGCAGGATCTCGACGCCGCGGTCCCGCGCGACGTTCTCCCCGCGCTCGAACGCCCGGTCGGCCAGTTCGACGGCCCGTTCGAGGTGCTCGCGGTCGACGACGTAGCGGGCGTCGAACGCCTGGACGGTGGCGCCCGTCGCGTCGGCGATCCCGTCGAGGTCGCCGAGGAACGAATCGAGGTCGTCGATCCGGGCGACCCCCTCGACGAGGTTCACGAGAAATCACCGAACGTCGCCTGGCCGCCCTCGTCGTCCCCCTCCACGGCGGCGGTCGCGGCCGCCGAGGCGCCGGCGTCCTTGCGCACGCCGTCCATCGAGGGGTCCTTTCGGCCGACGTTCTCCAGCACTCGCTCGGCGGTCCGCCGCCGCCCCCGCAGGGCGCCGAGCACGACCGGCTTGTCCGCCTCGCGCAGGTCCGCCCTCGTCTCGATTCCCGCCTCGTGGAGCCGTCGAGCGCGCTTGCGTCCCAGGCCGCGGACGCCCGCGAGGTCCAGCAGTTCCTCCCCGACGCCGTACTCGACGCGCTTTCTGGCCTCGCGGACCGCGATGGTGGAGTCGAGGTCGAGTTCCGCCGAGAGCCGTTCGGCCGCGCCCAGCAGCCACTCGGCGGTGTCGACCTTGCCGTGGATGTCGCCCGGGCCGACGCCGTAGCGCTCGGCGATGCGGTCCTCGTCGAGTTCGGACGCCCAGTCCTCGAGCAGGCGAGCGGTCTTGAGCGCGGAGAGCCACTCCTCGAAGGCGACGTCCTCGAACTCCGAGGGCGCGTGGCCCAGGAACTCCCCCTCGCGCTCGTAGAACTCCTCCTCGTACGTCTCCCTGTCGCCCGACTTCAGGTAGAGCTGGTACATGTCGGGGGTGCGCGAGACGAGGTGGTAGAGGCCGAGCGGCGTGACCGTCCGCTCGGTCCCCCCGGCTCCCCCGGCCCTCCCGCTCCCGTCGCCCGCGTCTTCGCCGCCTCTGCCGTCCCCGCCGCCGTCCGCCCCGGACGACGCCGCGAGTTCGTTGCCCGTGACGAACCCCGTTTCCCCCGCCGTGACGCCGGCGTCGACGCCCTCCGCGTCCCGGCCGCCGGACTGGCGATCCGCGGGCGACTGCCGAAGCGACTCCGCGTCCGCCTCGGCGGCCTCCAGCCCGTCGATGATCTCGGCGGCCGACATCGGGTCGAGGTAGAGCCGCGAGACGGTGTGGCCGATGCCGGTCGCGGTCAGGCTCCCGCCCTCGCGGTCGAGGAACCCGTTGACCTCGAGATACTCCAGCACCCTGTCGGTCACCTCCGCCAGCCGGGCGTCGTCGTCGGTCTGGCTGGCGTACAGCGTCCGGTCGAGGAAGTCGAGCAGCCCCTCGCGGGACGTGGCGAACCCGGAGGCGACCGTCGCGAGCACGTGGGTGCGGAGCGCGGGTTCGGCGGCGAGCTTCGACCTGACGGCCTCGGGTTCGGCCCAGAGGTAGCGCTCGAACAGTTCGTCCATCGTGTCGCGGTCCTTCGCGAGCAGGATGGCCTCGCCGTAGGGGTCGAGCCCCGGCCGGCCCGCCCGGCCCATCATCTGGTGGACCTCCAGGGTGTCGAGCGGTTTCATGCCGCCGAACTCGCCGTCGTAGCGCTTCCAGTCGCGGACGATCACCCTGCGGGCTGGCGTGTTCACCCCGGCCGCGAGCGTCGGCGTCGCGCAGATGCACTTGACCAGCCGGTCCCGGAAGGCGTCCTCGACGAGCGACCGGTGCTCCGAGGCGAGCCCCGCGTGGTGGAACGCGGCGCCCTTCTCCACGCAGCGCGCGAGGTCCTCGCTCGTGTCGGCGTCGGAGACGTCCCGGATCTCCGCGGCGAGTTCCCGGAGGTCGTTCTTCTCGCCGGCGTCGAGCCGTCGGCTCGTCACCTCGGCCATGCGCTTGGCGGCGCCCTCGGCGTTTCGGCGGGAGTTGACGAACACGAGCGAGGAGCCGCCCTGCCCGTCGATGCGCTCGTCGAGCGCGTCGGCGACGAGCGACTCGGTCTGCTTCTCGCCGGTCCCGACGGGCACCTCGCGCTGGCTCCCGTCGTCGAAGTTGACGGCGTTGCCGTAGTGGACCCCGGTCTTCAGGTCGATCGGGCGCCAGTCGGACTGGACGAGGTCGGCATCGAGCCAGTCGGCCACCTCGTCGGCGTTGCCGACCGTCGCCGAGAGCGCGACGACCTGCAGGCCGGGGTTGACCCGGCGGAGCTTCGCCAGCGTGACCTCCAGCGTCGGTCCCCGGTGGGAGTCGTCCACGAGGTGGACCTCGTCCGAGACGACGCAGGTGAGGTCGTCGACCCACGCGGCGCCGTTGCGCACCAGCGAGTCGACCTTCTCGGAGGTGGCGACGATGACGTCGCGGGAGGCCAGCCACTCGCCGTCGGACTCGTAGTTGCCCGTCGACACGCCCACGTCGACGCCGAACTCCTCCCAGCGCTCGAACTCGGCCTTCTTCTCGGAGGCGAGCGCCCGCAGCGGGACGATGTAGAGCGCCTTCCCGCCGCGCTGGACCGCCGACAGCATCGCCAGTTCGGCGATCAACGTCTTGCCCGACGCCGTGGGGACGGAGGCGACGACGGACTCGCCGTCGGCGACGCCGGCCTCCACCGCCTCGGCCTGGGGCGGGTAGAGCTCCTCGACCCCCTCGTCCTCCAGCGCCTCGGGGACGCCCGGCGGGAGGGTCGAGAGGTCGGATGGCTTCATTGGGTGTTCTAGCGCCGTTCCGTGGTTTAAACTGTCGGACCCGGAGCGGAAGTGATTCTCGTTTGGGGTGGTTTTGTAATCTGGTTTGCTCGGTCAACAAAGCGCCTACGGGTCTTGAGACTCAGAATTCAACTGTCCAACACCTCTGCAGGTTTTAAGTAGAAATAGGGACAATTAATTACCAAATTCTGACAGAGGTGGATTTGAGTGAGCTGGGACTGTTAGCAAGGACGATATGGAATTACCTCCAATTAGGGCTGGGTTTGTCTCTCATTGCGTATCCTATTCTCCAGGTATCCAATGAGATCTTTCGAAAGATAGGCGGTGAACCGTTGCCGCAAGAGACTTTCCAGAAGCCCTTCGATACGTTCTGTAACTGCCTCTTCCATCCTATCGAACAGGGAGTAGACGACTCCGGTCAGTCGATCTGGCGGTCTGAAATGGCCCTCAAGGGAGCGGTAGCAGTCACCGTTGTTTCCTTTGCTGTGATTTTGGAAGTCGTCTCTCTCACTACTGTAGCCGGAATCTCAATTGCCGGTGCTCACTTGATAGGTTGGGAGGTTGAATTCGCCACCCTTGGCTACAAGATCGTCGCTATCGTTGTCCTGCTCATAATTGCTTTGATGGACGCGAGGTATGATCGAATTAATCAAAAAATCAAAATCTCTTGATTCACGTTCGGAATTCCCCTGAATCGCCTCACCCTTCCGTCTGCTTGGTCACCGACTTCAGTTTTTCATTGGAGTGGTACAGCACCGTAGTGCAAACCGCGAAAGCCCCCGCGGCTGTCGGCTCGGTGCGGCCGCTGCGCTCCTTGCGTTCACTCGCTCTGCTCGTTCCCGCTGCGGTGCTTGGCGGTCCGCGCCGTCGCCGACAGCCGCGGCCCCTTTCAGTCCCACCCGACAGCACCGCACCTCACCCTCCCCAGCCTCCTGCGCTCCTCGCGTTCACTCGCTTCGCTCGTTCACGCTCCGGTGCTCGTCCCTCGCGCGCGTATGCTCGCCCCACGAGGGGGCTCGCGTCGCGCGCGCCGATCGGCCGGTTCTCCGCGTGACATCCCCCCGAAAAATCCGGCCACGGCGTTTGCAGGGAGATCACGCCGGGACGGCCGACCCCGCCCGGGTTCGGGTTCCGAGGGCTCGGAGCGGTCGATTCCCCTCGCGTCCCGCCCGCCCGTCACCGGGCGGTTTACGGTCGCGCGGCCGCTCCGATAGCCCATGAGCGTCCGCGAGGAGTTCGACGCGTGGGCGGCCGACGGCCGCGACAGGGGGATGGAGGAGCGCCACTGGCACACGGCCAAGCACGTGCTCGCCCGGATGCCCGTGGAACCGGGCGAGACGGTGCTCGACCTGGGCACCGGGAGCGGCTACGCGCTCCGCGCGCTGGCGGACACGAAGGGGATCGGCCGCGGCTACGGCCTCGACGGCTCGCCCGAGATGGCCCGGAACGCCCGCGAGTACTCCCGCGAGGCGGACCCGGCCACGGACCTCGGCGGAGAAACCGGAGCCGCCTCGGCCACCGATTTCGGCTTCGTCGTCGGCGACTTCGGCCACCTCCCGTTCGCGGACGACTCCGTCGACCACGCGTTCACGATGGAGGCGTTCTACTACTCGGCGGACCCCCACGAGACGCTCCGCGAGGTCGCCCGCGTGCTGCGGCCGGGCGGGACGTTCCACTGCGCGGTGAACTACTACGAGGAGAACGTCCACAGCCACGCCTGGCAGGGGAACATCTCCGTCGAGATGACCCGCTGGGACGCCGAGCAGTACCGCGAGGCGTTCCGCGAGGCGGGGCTGGCGATCGCGACCCAGGACAACGTCCCGGACCGCGAGGTGGAGATCCCGCCGGCCGGGGAGTTCCCGACGGAGAACTGGGAGTCGCGCGAGGCGATGGTCGAGCGCTACCGGACCTACGGCACGCTGTTGACGGTCGGCGTGGCCCGCTGACGGCCGACGCCCTCGCCGACGATCGGGACCCGCCGACGGTCGGCGACGCGCGCCGCGACCCTGCACCGACCACGTCAAGGAATATATCGCCGGTCGCCGTCGGTACCCTCGTCGATGGACGAGGACCGCGACGGGTCCGACCGGAGCACCGGCGAGCGGTCGCGGCGCGACGTGCTGCGGGCGGGCGGCGTCCTGACCGGGGTCGCGCTGAGCGGCCCGGGCCTCGCGGCCGGCGTCCCGGCCGGGGACGCGGATCCGACCGACGACGAGGACGCGGACGAGGGGGGCACAATCGGGACGTGGGCGGCGAGCCCCCAGCAGCCGACGGACGACGCGGGTCACGTCAGGGGGTTCCGCGACCGGACGATCAGGAACGTCGTCCGGACCAGCGTCGGCGGCGCCGGCGTTCGGGTGCGGTTCACGAACGCGTACGGCCGGGGGAGCCTCACGATCGACGACGCCTCGGTCGGGATCTGGGACGCGGACTCGCGGACCGTCCGCGGGGGGACCCGCCCGGTGCCGTTCGACGGCGACGGTTCGGTCACGATCCGACCGGGCGAGCGCGCGTACAGCGACCCGGTCCCGCTGGAGGTGGGACCCGAACGGGACGTCGCCGTGAGCCTCTACGCGGCGGCTCCGACCGGGCCGCCGACGACCCACGAGGACGCCCGCAGGACCACCTATCTCGCCGCCGGCAACCGCGTCGACGACGCCGACGGCTCCGCGTTCTCTTCCCCGCCGGCGGGCGAGTCGGACGTCACGGCGTCGTGGTTCCTCCTGGAGGGGCTCGACGTCGTCGACCCCGCCCCCGACGTCGGCGGGTCGATCGTCTGTCTCGGCGACTCGATCACCGACGGCGTCGGCTCCTCGCTCGACGCGAACGCCACGTACCCCGACCGCCTCGCCGAACGGGTCAACGGCGACCCGGGCGTCCGGCGGTCCTTGCTCAACGCCGGCATCGGCGGGAACCGACTCCTCGACGACACCTCCTGCTGTGGCTCCGCCGCGGTCGAGCGCTTCGAGGACGACGTCCTCGCACGGCCCGGCGTGACCGACGTGGTCCTCCTCGCGGGGATCAACGACGTCGGGTACGCCGCGCGAAAACGGGCCGCGGACGTGACCGTCGACGACCTCGTCTCGGGGATGGAACGGATCGTCGAGGGGGCCCACGGGAACGGGGTGCGCGTCGTCGGCGGGACGCTCACGCCGTTCCGGGGGGCGTCGTACTACACCGCGGGGGGCGAGCGGGTACGCCGGACGGTCAACGAGTTCGTCCGGACGGGCGGCGCGTTCGACGGGGTGGTCGACTTCGACGAAGCGATCCGCGACCCCGACGACCCCCGGCGCCTCCGGCCGGCGTACGACAGCGGGGACCACCTCCACCCGAACGACGACGGCTACCGGGCGATGGCCGAGGCGGTCGATCTCGACCTGTTCCGGGACCTCGACGACGAGGAGGACGGGTAGGATCGGGCGACGCGGCGGCGACGATCCGCCTCACTCGACGCCGACGACGTACGCGTCCGCGGGGTCGAACCCGAGGGTCACGGCGCCCGACAGGTTCCGGTCGGTCAGCGCCGTGAGCCGCGTCCCGTCCCAGTCGCAGTGGAGGCGGGTGGCGTCGCCGAGGAACTCCGCGCTGCGGACCGTCACGGCCAGGCGGTTCCCGGCGTCGGCGGCGGCCGCGGCGTCCGTGGCGTCCAGGACGTCCGCAGTGGCCCGGTCGCTCCCGGCGTCCACGGCACGGAGGCGTTCCGGGCGGACGCTGACGACCGCGCGGTCGCCGACCGAGAGCGACCCGTCGGCGACGACGAGGTCGCGGCCGGCCACGTCGACGGTCGCCCGCCCGTCGTCGACGGCGAGCACCTCGCCCGAGAACACGTTGTTGTCGCCGAGGAACTCCGCGACGAACCGGGTCGCGGGCTGCCGGTACACGTCCCGGGGAGCCCCGACCTGCTCGACCCCGCCGTCGTTCATCACCGCGACGCGGTCGGAGACGGCGAGCGCCTCCTCCTGGTCGTGGGTGACGTAGACGGTCGTGATCGCGAGTTCCCGCTGGATCTCGCGGACCTGCACCCGGAGGCGCTCGCGCAGGCGGGCGTCCAGCGCGGACATCGGCTCGTCGAGCAGCAGCAGGCGTGGGCCGGGCGCGAGCGCCCTGGCGAGCGAGACGCGCTGGCGCTGGCCGCCCGACAGCGTCGACGGGTCTCGCTCCCCGAACCCGGGGAGGTCGACCAGGTCCAGCAGTTCGGCGACGCGCTCCTCGCGGCTCGCGCCCCCGGGCGGGTCAGCGAAGCGCAGGCCGTAGCCGACGTTCTCCGCGACGGTCATGTGCGGGAACAGCGCGTAGTTCTGGAAGACGACGCCGACCCCGCGCGCCTCCGGCGGGACCCCGCGCATCGGCTCGCCGCCGATGGCGACCGATCCGCCCGTGGGCGACTCGAACCCGGCGACCGCGCGCAGGGTGGTCGTCTTCCCGCAGCCCGACGGCCCGACGAGCGTGAAGAACTCGCCCGGCTCCACGTGGAGGTCGACGCCGTCGAGCGCGGTCGTCGAGCCGTACTCGACCCTGAGGTCCTCCAGGCGGACGTCGGCCGCGGCGCGCGTGCCGCGACCGGGCCGTCCGTCGCCGTCCGGGCGCCCGCCGGCCCGGGACCCCTCCTCAGCCACGGAACCCACCTCCGACGCGCTCGATGACGACGAACGAGGCGGCCGTCACCGCGAGCAGCACCGTGCCCATCGCGGTCGCGGGGCCGAGCCGTCGGCCGATGAACCGCTCCACGGCGACCGGCATCGTGTACACGTCGCCGCCCTCGGCGAGGATGACCGTCGCGTCGAACTCGCCGACGCTGATGGCGAACGCGAACGCCGCGCCCGCGACGACCCCCGGCCAGACCAGCGGCAGTTCGACGTCCAGCAGCGCGCGGACCCGCGAGGCGCCGAGCGAGCGGGCCGACTCGACGAGCGTCCGGTCGAGGCCGTCCAGCCCCGGCGAGACGTTCCGGACGACGAACGGGTAGGCCGCGACGGCGTGGGCGGCGACGATGGCCGCCGGGCCCGAGGCCGTGAACCGGTAGCCGAACGCCTCGACGCCGAACACCAGCCCCCGGAGCAGGCCGAGGCCGACGACGATGCCCGACACGGCCAGCGGCGCCATCGACAGCGCGTCGACGAGCACCCGGCCGCGGAACCGTCGCGTGGTGAGCACGCCCATCGAGACGCCCATCGGGAGCGCGACGACGAGCGTCGCGGCGCCGAACGCCAGCGAGTTCAGGACGGCCGGAAGCGGCCGGACCTGGAACGCCGCCCCCGACACCTGCCGGCGGAGCAGGAACCGGTAGGCGTCGAGGGTGAACCCCCCGTCCACCGTCAGACTCGCGTACACCATGCTGACGATGGGCCCGAGGAACACGACCAGCACTACCCCGGCGTAGCCGGCGACCGCCAGCCGGGAGGCGAGTCGGTCGCGCGTCCAGGCGGTCGCATCGGTCCACCGCTCGGGGAGCAGTCGCTCCCGCGCGAGCGGGCGGACGTCCCGGCGCTCGGCGGTCTGCTCGCGCTCGTACCGGAGGTACACCGCCGTGAGCGTGAGCGAGACGGCGGATTCGACGGTCGCCAGCGCGGCCGCCTCGGCGTAGTCGAGCTGTCGGACCGCCGAGTAGACGAACACCTCGACGGTCGCGTACTCGAAGCCGCCGAGCGCGAGCACGATGGGGAAGGAGGCGAACGTGAACACGAACGTCAGCGTCGCGCCCATCAGCACCGCCGGGAGGAGCTGTGGGACCACCACGTCCCGAAACGCCCGCGAGGGGGAGGCGCCGAGCGAGCGGGCCGTCTCGACGGCGCCCGCGTCGACGGACTCCCAGGCCGCCGTCGTCACGCGGGTCACGAGCGGGGCGTTGTAGAAGGCGTGCGCGACGATTATCGCGCCGAGCGACGGGAGCAGGTCGAGCCGACGGAGGCCGAGCGCGCCGAGCAGGTCGTTGAGCGTCCCGCCCGCGCCGAAGGTGGCGTAGAAGCCGACCGCGACCATCACCGAGGGGAGCACGAACGGCACCATCGTCAGCGACTTCAGCGTCTCGCGCCCGCGGAACTCGAACCGGGAGAGCACCCACGCGCCCGGGAGGCCGAGCGCGACGCTCGCGAGCGTCGAGAGGAACGCCTGCCAGGCGGTAAAGCCGAACACGCGGACGACGTAGAACTCGTCGGTCAGCACCTCGACGAGCGGCCCGAACGTGAACCGGCCCTCCTCCCGGACGGCCTCGACCAGCACCGTCGCCACGGGGTAGTAGAACAGCGCGACGAGGAGCAGGGCCGTCGCGACCGCCAGCAGGGGGAGCGCGCGCCGTTCGAGGACGCCGGTCCGTCCGGCCCGACTCACCCGCCGGCGAAGCGCCGCGCCCACTGGTCGGTCCATTCGTCGACGTTCCCTTGCAACTCGTCGTACGTGAAGGTGACCGGTTCCGGCGGCTCCATCGCGTACTGCGAGTAGTCCTCCGGCAGCGGGGCGTCGTCGATGGCCGGGAAGGCGACGTTGCGCTGGGCGATGCCGGCCTGGACCTCCGGCCGGAGCATGAACGACATGAACTCCTCCGCGAGCCCCGGCGCGTCGCTGTCGGCGAACCGGGCCATCCCCTCGGGGTTGGCGTATCCCTGGTCGTTGAGGAACCGAACCTGGTGCTTCTGGAGGTCCTGGTCCTCCATCGCCGCGTACACCTGGTCGGTGGAGTAGGAGACGACCATCGGCGCCTCCTCGCTCTCGTAGGCGCTGTAGGCGTCGGTCCAGCTCCCCAGCACGGTCACGCCGTTCTCGCGCAGGCGGTCCCAGTAGTCGAGGAAGCCGTCCGGCCCGTACTGCTTGACGGTGTGGAGCATGAACGCCTCGCCGGTCGCGGCGCTCGTGGGGTTCTGGGCGATGAGGTCCCCCTCGTACTCGGGTTCGGTCAGCCCCTCGAACGTCTCGGGGGCGGCGAACTCGCCGTCGTCCATCGTCGCGTTCCAGACGAGCGAGACGTAGCCGGTGTCGAACGGCACCGCCCGGTTCCGCGGGTCGAACTGGAGCCCCTCACGCAGGCGGTCGGTCCCCTCCAGATCGCCGGCCTCGGCGAACAGGGGGTCGGTGAGTTCGCCCTCGCCCTGCCGGCCGTCCGCGTCGATGAGCTGTCCGGTGTCGAGCCCGACGTACACGTCCGCCTCGAACTCGACGCCCTGGATGGCCCGCTCGAGGTAGTAGTTCAGCTCGCTGTCGGGCGTCTGGTAGACGAGCGTCGCGTCGAACTCCGACTCGAACTCCTCCTTGAGCCACGCGCCGGGGCTCGTGCTCGGCGCGTCGACGAACGGCGGGTACGTCGCCACGACGAGCGTGTCGGCCCCCTCGGGGGTTCCGGTCGTCGTCCCCGTCGGTTCGGTCCCGGCGTCGGCGGGGGTGTCGGTTCCCTCGTCGAGGGGTTCGGCCTGACAGCCCGCCAGGAGGGCGGTGCCGCCGGCCCCCGCGGCCGTCAGGAACTCGCGTCTCGTTCGGTTCATTACCAGGTGGTCACACTCTGTGGTACTTAACGGGCGTGGTCCGTCGATGATTCGACCGGTTTCGCCGGTGCGAACCGAACGAGCCGTTCGTCCCGTCCCGTCACGACTGCGGCCGTGAAGCGACGGACCACTGCTCCGAGGGTGATACACCTTCCTCCAGTGAACTCGGTGACCTCCGGACTGTGTGGGTTCCGGACCGTATTCCTCCCGACCGAGTCCGTTCGATCGCCCGATCCCGTCGAATCCCTTAGCCGAAGATGGGGGTCCGAAAACCGTGCTGACTCGACGGGTGTTCCGCTATAGAGCGATACCACCTCCCCGGTTGACGACGAGAGACGTCCTCCCCGATCCGTGTGCAAATATATCAATATTTCAATATCTTCAAGTGCCGCTCGGTGATTCGTTCACTCGCAATGCGTCCTGAACTATCCCGGCGAGAAACGGTCGAAACGGCTGCACTGCTTGCGCTCGGCGGCCAGTTCGGCATCGGTGCCGTGGCCGCGGACGACGGGCGCGACGCGGACGACGAACACGGCGACGAGGGGGGTGCAAGCCTCAATCGATTCGCGACGACGATCATCGGCGCGGAGATCACGGGCATGTTCGTTACGGAGCGGGGGGAGTTCTTCTTCAACGTCCAGCACCCGGACGCGAACCTCGACGGGGAGAACGAGCCCGGTATCGTGGGCGTGGTCAACGGCGTGAACATGAACCGCCTCCCCGAGGACTTCCCGAGCGTCCAGATCCCGGAGGGCGACGACCACGATTACGCCGACGGCGGCGACGGGAACGCCGAGCCATACGACGCCCGCGTGCGGACGGCGCTCGGGAGCTACCAGACGCTCGCTCGAGGGGGCGATCCGACGGACGACGGGGAGGAGCTCGGGTCGGTATACACGCCGGACGACGAGTACCTCACCGGCCGGATCAACCCGGACTTCAACGGCTTCGTCCGGTCGAGCGAGGACGACGACGAGGGGTACCTGTTCACCAACTGGGAGCACCGCCCGGGGACCATGAGCCGGCTCCGCCTGAAGCGACGAGGCAGCGGTCGCTGGGACGTGCTCGGTCTGGAGAACGTCGACTTCTCCGACGTCGAGGGGACCTGGGTCAACTGCTTCGGGACCGTCTCGCCGTGGGGGACTCCGCTCACCTCCGAAGAGAACTACTCCGTTCCCGACACGCCCGTCTGGAACGAGCCCGGCAACGACGACGTGGAGCGTCTCGCCCGTCACCTCGGACACGAGGACCTCGAGGAGAACTACCCGAACCCGTACCGGTACGGGTACGTCGTCGAGATCACGGACCCCGAGGAGGATCCGACGCCCGAGAAACGGTTCGCCATCGGGCGATCGACCCACGAGAACGCGGTGGTCATGCCCGACGAACGAACCGTCTACGCCACCTCCGACGGGACGGCACGCGGGTTCTACAAGTTCATCGCCGACGAACCGGGCGACCTCTCCTCGGGCACCCTCTCTGCCGCGAAGGTAGCCCAGCAGGGCCCGATCGGCGGCGATCCGGCGGACGTGAGCTTCTCGCTGGAGTGGATCGAACTCGGCCACGCGAGCGACGACGAGATCGAATCGTGGATCGAGGAGTACGACGACGTCACCCGGGCCGACTTCGTCGAGGGCGAGGACACCTACGACGCGAACAGCTACATCACCACGGCCGAGATGGACGCCTGGGCGAACGGAAACGCGGACGACGACCGCGTCGCGTTCCTCCAGTCCCGCCAGGCCGCACGGCGAGTGGGCGCCACCGCCGAGTTCCGCAAGATGGAAGGCATCAACGTCCGCCGGAACGCGGAGCCGGGCGAGGACTACGCCTACGTCGCGATGTCGAACACGAACGCCACGATGGGCGACGACGAGGGCGACATCCGGCTCGACGGGGACGAGTGGGGCGCAGTCTATCGGATGAAGCTCGAAGAGCGGGGCGAGAACGGTGCGGCCCACGACTACGACGTCCGGTCGATGGAGCCGGTCGTGGTGGGCGGCCGGAACGCCAACATCTGCGGCGGCTGCCCGATGGACGCCCGTCCGGACTCCGCCAGCGAGGTCTGCCGGGACTGCCAGTTCAACCCGACCAATGAGAGCGAGGACGGGGCAGTCGGTCGGGGGATGGAGGCGATCGAGACCGTCTTCACGCGGGAGAACTGGGGCGCCGACGCCGCGGAGACGACGATCGCCGAACCGGACAACATCGTGGTGATGGACGACGGTCGCGTCGTGATCGGCGAGGACACCGGAAACATGGGCCACGAGAACAACATGATCTGGATATACGATCCGGGGACTGACGGGAGCCGTGGCCGTGGTCGCGGAAACGACTGACGCCGCGATCGGGGCCGTCGTCGCGCCGACCGACGCCGCCGACGTCCCTTCCCGACGGTCGTAGTTGCCGTGCTGCTGAACGTTGAAGGTGCATTCAGTGGCTCGGACCCGTCAGCATCGACGGCGTTCGCCACGACCCGTGCGGATCGGCGAGGGCCGTGTCGACGTCGCGGTTCAACGAAGCCGATCGAATCCGAGCGCCTCCCGGTCGGCGGAGAAACGGTTTTCCCCTGCCCCTGCGCCGGTGGACGTGTGCAGCCGAGTCGTCGGACCGTGCTCGCCGTGCTCCTGGCGGCGATGCTAGCGCTCACGGCGTTCGTGCTCGCGGGCGTGCTCGCCACCGTCGTGTTCGCCGTGACCGTCGCGTACGTGCTCTACCCCCTCCGACAGGAACTGCGGGCCCGGGGGTGCTCGGATCGGCTCGCGGCGCTCGCGGCGACTGCCGCGGCGTTCCTCGGCGTCGTCGCGCTCGCGGCGCCGCTCGGCTTCGTGCTCTACCGGCGCCGCTCGGAGTTCGTCGACTTCCTGCGTTCGGTCCCGCCGGGGATCCCGGTCGAACTCGGCGGGTTCTCCCTCGTCGTCGAGACGGCGCCGCTGCTCGACGCCGCCGTCGACGCGGTCCGCGCGCTGGCGGCGTCGACGGCCGCCGCCGCGCCGGTGTTCGCGCTCAAACTGCTCCTGTTCGTCCTGCTCGTCTACGGGCTGTTGTACGCGCCGGGGTCGCCCCGCGCGGCGCTGCTCCGGCTCTGTCCCGACGAGTACCACGACGTGCTGTTCGCGCTCCACCGCCGGACCGCACACACGCTCCGGGCGATCTACGTCCTCCAGGCGGCCACGGCGCTCGGGACGTTCGTCGTCGCGTTCGTCCTCTTCTGGCTGCTCGGCTACGGTTCGCCGTTCGCGCTGGCCGTCGTCGCGGGCGTGCTCCAGTTCGTCCCGGTGCTCGGCCCGAGCGCCGTCGTCGCCGGCCTCGCCGCGATGGATCTCGTCGCGGGCGAGGCGCTCCGGGCCGCGACGGTGCTCGTCCTCGGCCTCTTCCTCGTCGGCTTCGCCCCCGACGCGATCATCCGTCCCCGACTGGCCGGCGGCACGACCGACCTCCCGGTGTCGGTGTACTTCGTCGGCTTCGTCGGCGGCCTGCTCACGCTCGGCGCCATCGGCTTCGTGCTCGGCCCGCTCGTGGTCGCGCTGCTCGCCGAGGTGGTGAGCCTCCTCTCGGAGGGTCCCGTCTCCGAGGGGACCGCACCCTCGAACCGGCCCGCGGGCGAGGCGTCCGACCCGACGGCGGGCGAGTCGGTCGACGTCCCCCCCGACGGGAGCGCGCCCGGACCCGGGACCCCGCCCTCGGGCGCCGTCGACGTCACGGACTCGACGGACGGCTGATCCCGCTACGACCCGGTCTCCATCGCCCCGCCGCGCGCCTCCCACTCGGTGAGGCTCCCCTCGTAGAACGCGAGGTCCCCGTAGCCGAGGTGCCGGAGCACGAGGTACGTGTGGCTGATGCGCCGGGCCGTGTTGCAGTAGAGCAGGATTCGCTTCCCGGGGACGATGCCGCGGTCGGCGAGGGTCGCCTCCTGCTCGTCGCGGGGCTTCAGTCCGCGGGACTCGGCGTCCACCAGCTCCATCCAGTCGAGCTGGACGGCGCCGGGGAGGTGGCCCTCCTCGTACTCCCACGGCTCGCGGGTGTCGACGACGACGGTGTCGGGGTCCTCGAGCGCCGCCTCCACCGCCGCGAAGTCGACGAGCGGCGAGTCCGCGGGCTCGCGCGGCTCGTACTCGGTCGCCTCGGGCTCGACCGGCTCGGTCGTCACCTCGCGCTGGCGGCTCCACGCGGAGTAGTCGCCGTCGAGCAGGTGGAGCTTCGCGGGGTCGTGTCCGTACAGCTCCGCAGTGACGAGAAAGCGTGCCGCGAACACGCCGTGGGTGTCGTCGTAGGCGACGACCTCGTCGTCCGCGTCGACGCCGGCCGACGAGAGCAGGTCGGCCCACCGATCGGCGCCGGGCAGCATCCCCTCGTCGCCGTCGGCGCTCCGGAACTCCCCGAACGGGATGGAGACGGCGCCGGGGAGGTGGCCGATGCCCTCGTACTCCCAGGCGTCGCGGACGTCCACCACCCGCACGTCGTCGAGTCGCTCGGCGAGCCAGTCGGCCGAGACGAATGCGTCCATACGGGCCGTTTCGGCCGGGAGGGGAAAAGCGCCGCCGCACCGGCGAACCCGGACGGGCGTCGGAAACGGGGGCAACGTTTTCCGGATGCCCCGGGCCGTCCCCGACCGTCGCCGGTCGCTCCCCGGACGCCCTCCCCGTGGTGTCGGGTCGACGAGACGTCCCCCCGTCGCCGGCCGCGAGGAAGGGGCAACATGATCCTGTATATGGGATGAAAGGCCGGACATGCCGCGGCTACGGGTATTATGCTCCGGGGGGTCGTACGGGAGAGACGCAATGACAGATTACGCCAAGGACGTGCTCGTGTCGGCGGACTGGGTGGAGGACCACCTCGACGAGTTCCAGTCGGACGACCCCGAGTACCGGCTGGTGGAGGTCGACGTGGACACCGAGGCCTACGGCACGGGCCACGCGCCCGGTGCCATCGGCTTCAACTGGGAGACCCAGTTGCAGGACCAGACGCGACGCGACCTCCTGACGAAGGAGGACTTCGAGGAGCTGAACGCCTCCCACGGCATCAGCGACGACTCCACGGTCGTGCTGTACGGCGACTCCTCGAACTGGTTCGCGGCCTACACCTACTGGCAGTACAAGTACTACGGCCACGACGACGTGCGCCTGCTCGACGGCGGCCGCGACTACTGGCTGGAGAACGACTACCCGCTCACCGAGGATGTGCCGGAGTTCCCCGAGACGACCTACGAGGCCGAGGAGCCCGACGAGTCCATTCGGGCGTACCGCCAGCAGGTCGAGGACGCCATCGACGCCGGCGTGCCGCTCGTCGACGTGCGCTCGCCCGAGGAGTTCCGCGGCGAGATCCTCGCGCCCCCGGGCCTGCAGGAGACCGCCCAGCGCGGCGGCCACATCCCCGGCGCCCGCAACATCTCGTGGGCGTCGACGGTGAACGAGGACGGGACGTTCAAGAGCGCCGACGAACTGCAGGAACTCTACGAGGAGGTCGTCGAGTCGGGCGACGACGAGATCGTCGCCTACTGCCGCATCGGCGAGCGCTCCTCGATCGCCTGGTTCGCGCTCCACGAACTGCTCGGCGAGGACCAGACCGTCAACTACGACGGCTCCTGGACCGAGTGGGGCAACCTCGTCGGCGCGCCCGTGGAGAAGGGCGAGGCCGAGCACTAGCGCGACACGACCGAGGCGCCGTCCTCGAGTTCGATTTCTTTCGCGGACCGTTCGGCTAGTACGTGGACCGGTTCGGCCGTCGCGGGATACCGTTCCGGAAAGCTCCTGCGGCTGTCGACTTCTGGGTCGGAGTCGTCGTCGCGGCGCATGCTCCGAAAGCCCCCGCGGCTGTCGGCTCGGGGACCGCAACTGTGCTCCTCGCCTCGGTCGCGCCGCTCCCTCGGCCGCGGTGCTCGTCCCTCGCGCGCGTCCGGCGGGCACTACCCGGGACCTGCGGTCCCGTGCGGTCACCCTCGCTCGCACGCTCGCGTGACCGAGGCGCGGCCGCCGCGCGCCACTGCGGATGACTCACCCTCGACACCGAGGCGGACACTTTGACCCGCCAGCGGCCGACCGGCGGTCGGGGATCTGCGACGATGACGGGCCAGCCTGTGCCGACGTTCACCCCAGCACGAACGCCGCGATGCGGGGCGTCAGGAACGCCTCGACGAACGAGGCGACGACGAGAACCAGCGCGAGGCCGACGAGCACCATCGTCGCGCGGCGGAGTTCGGCGGCCACGGCGGCCGCGTCCGCGCGCCCCCGGAGCCCCCGCCAGCCGACGGCGCCGAGGTGGAGGCCGAGTCCGCCGGCGACGGCGACGGCCGGGAGTTCGAGGACGCCGTGGGGCGCGACGAGCGCGAGGAACGCGACCCGGTCGAACACGCCCGCGAGTGCGCCGATCAGGGCGCCGTTGAACAGCAGCGAGGCGGCCGCCGGGACGCCGATCGCCAGCCCGCCGAACGCGGTGCCCGCCGAGACGAGCCAGTTGTTCGCCGCGATGTTGACGAACGGGCCGACCGGCACCGCGCCGAACACCAGCCCCACGTCCTCGGGCGGCGGGACCGAGACGCCCGTCGGCGCCGTGAGCGCGTACCCGCCCGCCGCGCCCGCGGCGACGAACAGCGCCCCGAGGACGTTCGCGGCCGGGTGCCCCCGGACGAACCGCCCGAGCTCGCGCACGCCGCCGCCCAGCCCGGTCCGGATGCGGGTCCGGACCGGCCGACGCTCCCGCGCGGGGAGCCCCCGCCCGGCGTACAGCGCCGTGGCGAACGTGTCGAGGACGGGCGCGACCGCGAGCGAGAGCACCGGCGCGCCGGCCCGCCCGGCGCCGGCGACGTTCAGCAGGGCCACGAGGGTCGAGACGCCGACGTAGACGCCGGCGGCGACGAACGCGAAGGCGCCCGTCGCGATCGGGCGTCGGCGGACGAAGCCGGCGCTCCGGCGGACGGCCGTCGACGCGCCCGCGTCGTCGACGACGACGGCCGGCCTCGCGAACGCGAGCAGGAGCGTCACGACCAGGAGCACCAGCAGTCCCCCGAGTCCGAGCACCCCGCCGACGACGAGGCCCGGGAGCCCCCCGACGGCGATCCCCGCGACGACGGGGACGCCCACGGCCGGGACGACGACGCCGACGCGGACGAGCAACAGGCCGAGGTACGACCGCCACCGGCCCGCCGCGGCGACGCCGTCCTCCAGCGGCGGCCGGCCGTCGAGCGCCGCCCAGAGGGTGCCGTAGGCCACGGCGCTCGCGACCGCCCGCGCGAGCGCGCCGACGAGCAGGGCGGCGAGGACGCCGGCGAGGAGGAGCAGTCCGACCTCCGGGAGGAGGACGCCCTCGATCGCCGACCCGAGTTCGGGCGAGACCGCCCCCTCCGGGCCGCCGAACTCGCCGCCGCCGCCGTCGCTGCCGTCCCGGACGACGGCTGCTTCGTCAGCCAGCGCCTCGACGAGCGGTTCGACGCGCCCGGCCGAGTCGAGCAGGACGACCGCGCCGGCGAGGGCGACGAGGAACGGGACGCGCGCGACGGGGAGGACTGCCACCCCGAGGAGGTACGCGGACACGACGGAGAGGGGATGGTCCGCGAGCACGCGGCCCGCGGCGGTGAGCGCCCCCGAGACGGAGGGGGACCGGTCGGTGGACATGTCCCTCCCGTCACGTCCCTGCCACCTAACCCTGCCGTCGTGGCCGCCGCGCCGAGGCGCTCGTCTCCGGGGGTTTCAAGCGCGCCACCGCCGTACCCCGTACCATGGACGCCGACACCTTTCTCTCGGACCTGCGTGCCGACAACGAGACGCCCCTCTCGCGGCTCGGCTCCTCGAAGTCGCTGTACGCCCTGACGGGCGGCGAGATGACCGCCGACGCGGTCCGCGAGGCCGCCGCCGCGGAGGCCGACGCGGCCGCCGACCGGTTCGAGGCCTGGAGCGCCGACGAGGCGAGCGGCGACGCGGCGGCCCTGTTCGGGTCGGTCGCGGAGGACGCCCGCGACCACCGGGAGGCGGTCGCGCCGGAGGGGTTCGACCCGGACGGGACCCGCGAGTTCCCGGAGTACGACGCCCTCGCCGGCCTGAAATCGACGCCGGCCCGCGCGGGCGGCCTGCTGGCCCGCTGCGTGCTCGCGGACGCCCGCGTGGGCCAGATGGTCGGCTTCTTCGTCGGCAGCGCCGACCCGAGGGCGGCCGACGACTTCCGGTCGCTCCGGGGCGACGTCTCGGACCGCCTCGACGACGCGGCCGATCTGCTCGACGCCGTCTGCGAGAACGACGGGGAGTGGGCCGAGGCGCGGGAGGCGGCCGACGCCGTGCTCGAGGCGGCCTACGACGACTACGTCGAGACGCTGGAGGGGATGGGCGTGAAGCCGAAGAACGTCTGTTAGGGCTCGCCCGCCCGGAACGCTCGCGGATCGACCCCCGGCTCAGACGCCGGGAACGGTCTCCCGGTAGGCGTTGATCCGCTCCACGGCGTCGTCGACGTGCTCTCGCCCCTCCTCGTCCAGTTCCTCGCCGAGTTCGCGGACGACGTGCGTGTGCCGGTCGAGCCACCCGTGGTCCGGGCCGCTCTCGCGGCTCGCTGCGTCCGCGAAGCGCTGTGACTGTTCGGCGAGTTTCTCCCGGGTTTCCCCCTCGGCGGTCTCGGCTGCCCGTCGGAGGTGGCCGCTGGCCTCCTCGAGTTCCTCTCGACTCATGCACGGTGGTTCTTCCCCGAGCGACAAAACCGTACGGACTCGTTCGTGGTTGTGACACGCGGTTCGGACGGCGGACGGTGGTGGCCTCGAAAGCCCCGCGTGAGCCACGCACGAGCGGCCGCGCGGGGCGCGGCCGACTCCGGACTCCGGCGAGGGTTTATCGGTGATACCGGGACCAGACCCCCCGTGACGTGACCGACGTCGCGGGGCGAAGCGCGGTTGCGCGGCACACCGCCCCGCCAGCGGGTCCCGGAGGGCTCGCGGCCGCTGCCCGGTCGGACGCCGGCAAACTGGCCACCCGTGCCGCCTGCAAGCACCCCAACCGCGTCCGTCAAGTGACTCGGGCACCTGACTCCGTCAATGAGCGAATCGCAGGGTCCGCTGTCGCCGGACCGCCCCGGGCTCGACCGTCCCCTCCGCGTCGACGCCCCGTTCGACCCGGCCGGCGACCAGCCCGAGGCCATCGAGCGGCTCGTGGACGGCTACCGGCAGGGGATGGACGAACAGACCTTGCTCGGAGTGACCGGGTCCGGTAAGACGAACACCGTCTCGTGGGTCGCCGAGCAGCTCGACCGACCGATGCTGGTGCTCGCGCACAACAAGACCCTCGCCGCACAGCTGTACGAGGAGTTCAAGACCCTCTTCCCCGACAACGCCGTCGAGTACTTCGTCTCCTACTACGACTACTACCAGCCGGAGGCGTACGTCGAGCAGACGGACACCTTCATCGACAAGGAGATGTCGCTCAACGAGGAGATCGACCGGCTGCGCCACTCGGCGACCCGGTCGCTTCTCACCCGGGACGACGTCATCGTCGTCGCCTCCGTCTCGGCCATCTACGGGCTCGGCGACCCGGCCAACTACCGGGAGATGTCGCTCGAACTCGCGGTCGGCGAGGGGATCGGCCGCGACGACCTGCTCGCGCGGCTGGTCGACCTGAACTACGAGCGCAACGACGTCGACTTCCAGCAGGGCACGTTCCGCGTCCGGGGTGACACCGTGGAGATCTTCCCGATGTACGGCCGCTACGCCGTGCGGGTCGAACTCTGGGGCGACGAGATCGACCGCATGACGAAGGTCGACCCGATGCAGGGCGAGGTCGTCTCCCAGGAGCCGGCCGTGATGATCCACCCCGCGGAGCACTACTCCATCCCCCAGCAGCGGCTGGAGACGGCGGTCGAGGAGATCGAGGACCTGATGGAGAAGCGCGTGCGCCACTTCGAGCGGAACGGCGACCTCGTCGCCGCCCAGCGCATCGAGGAGCGCACCACCTTCGACTTGGAGATGCTCCAGGAGGCCGGCTACTGCTCGGGCATCGAGAACTACTCGGTCCACCTCTCGAACCGCGAGTCGGGCGAGGCGCCCTACACCCTCCTCGACTACTTCCCGGACGACTTCCTCACGGTGATCGACGAGTCACACCAGACCATCCCGCAGATCAAGGGTCAGTTCGCGGGCGACAAGTCCCGGAAGGACTCGCTCGTCGAGAACGGCTTCCGGCTCCCCACGGCCTACGACAACCGTCCGCTCACCTTCGAGGAGTTCGAGGAGAAGACCGACCGAACCCTCTACGTGAGCGCGACGCCGGGCGAGTACGAGCGCGAGCACTCGGAGCGAGTGGTCGAACAGATCGTCCGCCCGACCCACCTCGTCGACCCGGAGGTCGAGGTCACGTCCGCGACGGGGCAGGTGGACGACCTCATGGACCGCATCGACGGCCGCATCGAGCGCGGCGAGCGCACGCTCGTCACCACGCTCACCAAGCGGATGGCCGAGGACCTCACCGAGTACCTCGAGGAGGCCGGCGTCGACGTCGCGTACATGCACGACGAGACCGACACGCTCGAACGCCACGAACTCGTCCGGTCGCTCCGCCTCGGCGACATCGACGTGCTCGTCGGCATCAACCTCCTCCGGGAGGGACTCGACATCCCCGAGGTGAGCCTCGTCGCCATCCTCGACGCCGACCAGGAGGGCTTCCTCCGCTCGGAGACGACGCTCGTCCAGACGATGGGCCGTGCGGCACGGAACGTCAACGGCGAGGTCGTCCTGTACGCGGACGAGACGACCGACTCCATGTCGGCCGCCATCGAGGAGACGCAACGCCGTCGCCGCATCCAGCGCGAGTTCAACGAGGAGCACGGCTACGAGCCAAGGACGATCGAGAAGGAGATCGGCGAGACGAACCTCCCGGGGTCGAAGACGGACACCTCCGGAATCGCGGGCAGCGACGTCGCCGACGAGGAGGAGGCGGGGGCCCGCATCCGGGCGCTCGAAGAGCGGATGCAGGAGGCCGCGAACAACCTCGAGTTCGAACTCGCGGCCGACATCCGCGACCGGGTGCAGGAACTCCGACGGGAGTTCGAACTGGAACGCGAGGACGAGGGCGTCGCGCCGCCGGAGGCGGGCGTCGAGGACGCCGAGTTCTGACAGGGCGGCGACGCGCCCGAGCGGAGCCTCAGTCTGCCGTTCCCACGCCCGACACGGCGTTCGCGGCCCGCCGGAGCATCCCGTTGTCCGTCGAGTACCGGAAGTACGCACAGAGGCCGACCGCCGCGACGACGTTCGAGACGGTGACCGCCCAGAACGGTCCGAGCGCGCCGTAGCCGAACCCGAACGCGAGGATCGCCGCGACGGGGACGCGCACCGTCCAGTACTGCAGCATCGTGGAGTACATCGAGATCCTCGTCTTGCCGGCGCCGTTGAAGCCGGCCTCGACGGTGTAGATGGCGCCGAGCGCCCAGTAGCCCAGCGCGAGGATCTGCAGGTACGCGATCGTGTACTCGAGCGTCTGCCCCGAGATGCCCGGGACGAACACCTCCGCGAGGAGGCCGGGGACGAACCACTGGACGACCCCGAGGACGCCGACGCCGACCGCGCCGACCCCCACGCCGAGCCACGTCGCCCGCGTGGCCCGGTCGGGGCGCTGTGCGCCGAGGTTCTGCCCCACCAGCGTCGTCCCGGCGGAGCCGACCGCCCCCGCCGGAACGAAGGCGACGGTGGAGATGCGCGCGCCGACGGTGTAGGCCGCGAGCGCGGCGCCCCCGCCCGTCACGGAGATGACGGCGACCATGACGAGGCGGGCGACCTGCCGGGCCGCCCCCTGCCCGGCCTTGGGGGCGCCGACGTCGACCAGTTCGCGGAACTCGTCCGCGTCGAGGCCGACGGCGGCACGGGTCATGTGGAATCCGCCGCGGTTCGAGACGGCGACGGCGAGCGCGATGGCCAGTCCGACCGCGTACGCGATGAGGGTGGCGTAGGCGGCGCCCGCGATGCCGTAGGCGTCGAAGCGCCACCAGCCGAACATGAGGAACGGGTCGAGGACGACGTTCACGACGACGGCGACGAGGTTCACGACGAGCGGCGTCCGGGAGTCGCCCGATCCCACGAACGCGGCCTCCATCGCGTCGCTCATGCCGCTGACGGTGAAGGAGAACACCATCGTTCCGAGGTAGATCGCGGCGAGGACGGCCACCTCCCCCTCGGGGTTGAACAGTCGGGTGACGTCGAGCGCGAAGACGTTGACCAGGGTCGCGAGCGACGCCCCGACCACGCCGGCGCCGACGAGCCCGTGGAACGCGGCCCGGCGCGCCCCCGCCACGTCGCCGCGCCCGACGCGCTGGGAGACGACGATCTGGCTCCCCAGGAACACGGCCATCGTCCCGGCGCCGAACAGGCCCAGAACCGGCATGACGAGCCCGACGGCCGCGACCGCGTCCCCGCCGAGCCGGCCGATCCAGAACACGTCGATCACCTGCTGGGCGACCAGCGCGAGCTGCTGGGCGACGATCGGTATCGAGAGGTAGGCGAGCGCTCTCCCCAGCGAGCCCTCGGTGATGTCCTCCGACGAGACGTCGAGCATCCGGTATCATTCGTGACTCCAGCACCATCAATAAATCAGTGTCGATACGTGCCACACTTTAGGAAGTTCACATTTGCTGCTGTCATGTCCCGGTGGCTCGACCTTCCGGCGCCGACGATCGAGTCGGCGGTCTTCGGGGCGTCCGGCCACGCTCGACGCCCGGCCACCCCGGACATCCGCACCCTTTTGCCGCAGGCCACGAAGTGATTCGTATGAGCAGTCGGCGCCGCAAGCCTGACTGGCTGAAGATGCGCCCGCCCGCGGGCCAGCGCTTCACCGACATCAAGTCGACCCTCCGCGAGCACGACCTCCACACAGTGTGTGAGGAGGCCAACTGCCCGAACCTGGGGGAGTGCTGGTCGGGAGGCGAGGGCCCCGGCTCCGGCCCGGGCACGGCGACGTTCATGCTGATGGGCGACCGGTGCTCGCGCGGCTGCAACTTCTGTGACGTGGAGACCGGCGGGATGGAGCCGCTCGACCCCGACGAGCCGGCGAACGTCGCGAAGGCGGTCGCCGAGATCGGCCTCGAGTACGTCGTGCTCACCTCCGTCGACCGGGACGACCTCGCGGACGGCGGCAGCGCTCACTTCGCCGAGACCGTTCGGGAGATCAAGCGGCGCGACCCGGGGACGCTCGTCGAGGTGCTCGTCCCGGACTTCGGCGGCGACGAGGCCGCGGTTCGCCGCATCGTCGAGGCCGAACCGGACGTGATCGCGCACAACGTCGAGACGGTCGAGCGCCTGCAGTGGCCGGTCCGCGACCGGCGGGCGAACTACGGCCAGACGCTCGACGTGCTCGAACAGGTGAGCCTGGAGTCGGACGTCTATACCAAGACGAGCGTGATGCTCGGCCTCGGCGAGTACGACCACGAGGTGTACCGGACGCTGCGGGACCTGCGGGAGGCCGACGTGGACATCGTCACCCTCGGCCAGTACCTCCAGCCGTCCCGCTCGCACCTCGACGTGTTCGAGTACGTCCACCCGGACGTCTTCGAGACGTGGCGCCGGGTCGCGGAGTCGGAACTCGGGTTCCTCTACTGTGCCTCCGGGCCGATGGTCCGCTCCTCGTACAAGGCCGGCGAGTTCTTCGTCGAGGCGCTGGTCCGCGAGGGCCGGAGCGTCGAGGAGGCGCGGGCGCACGCCCGCGCCGCGAGCGGCGATTGACGAGTCTTCCGGCGTCCATCCGACCCGCGTCCGCTCCCGCTTCTCACGTCCGGTTCGCTCCCGCTCGCCCCCCTGCGCCTCCTCCCGCTCGCTCTCATCCATCGTTTGTCAAAAATCAGGCGGGATTTCTCACCGTCGGTCGACGAGGCGGCGCTCCGACCGCCCAGAACTTTACACCGTGTGATTTTCGCGCCCTACGATGGACAGGTCGGCGTGCCGAGGCAGTATTTCTGCCCACAGTAAACTATTTACGAAAACACTATTGCGAGGGCGGGCAAGGTTTCTCGTATGCGAAGGAGGGCACCGTGAGTACGCTCGAGCGCGACCCCCGCGAGAGCATGGTCCAGGTCCTCGACGAGGACGGGAGCGTCGTCGGAGACGTCCCCGACGTCGGCGACGACGAACTCGTCGAGATGTACCACAACATGAAGCTCGCCCGGCACTTCGACACGCGGGCCGTCTCCCTCCAGCGGCAGGGCCGCATGGGGACGTATCCGCCCCTGTCGGGCCAGGAGGGCGCCCAGGTCGGCTCCGCGATGGCGCTCGCGGAGGGCGACTGGACGATCCCCTCCTACCGCGAACACGCCGCCAACCTCGTCCGTGGCATGGGTCTCGAACGGACGCTGCGCTACTGGATGGGCGACGAGCGCGGCAACTCGCCGCCGGAGGGCGTCAACGTCTTCACGGCAGCGGTCCCGATCGCCTCCCAGATCCCGCACGCGACGGGGATGGCGTGGGCGGACAAGCTGAAGCACGGCGGCGACCCGGAGAACGCCTACATCTGCTACTTCGGCGACGGCGCGACCTCGGAGGGCGACTTCCATGAGGGGTTGAACTTCGCGGGCGTCTTCGACACGCCGAACGTCTTCTTCTGTAACAACAACCAGTGGGCCATCTCGGTCCCGCGCGAACGACAGACCGCCTCCGAGACGCTCGCCCAGAAGGCCGTCGCGTACGGCTTCGAGGGCGTCCGCGTCGACGGGATGGACCCGCTCGCCGTCTACTCGGTGACGTCCGACGCGCTCGAGAAGGCGAAGTCGCCCGGCGAGGGCGAGCGCCGGCCGACGCTCGTCGAGGCCGTACAGTACCGCTACGGCGCACACACCACCGCCGACGACCCGTCGGTGTACCGGACCGACGAGGAGGTCGAGCGGTGGAAGGCGAAGGACCCGATCCCGCGGCTGGAGGCGTTCCTCCGGAACCAGGGGCTGCTCGACGACGAGCGGGTCGACGCCATCGAGGAGGCCGTCGAGGAGGAGGTCGCGGCCGCCATCGAGGAGGCCGAATCGACCGCCCGCCCCGACCCGAGCACGATGTTCGAGCACGTGTTCGAGGAGGCACCCCCGGACCTGGCCGAGCAGGCCGAGGAGTTCGCGGCGATCCGCGAGAAGTACGGCGACGAGGCGTTCCTCGAGGAGTGACAATGAGCACCCAAGAATCCGAAGCGACGCAGAACCTCACGCTGGTACAGTCGGTCCGGGACGCGCTCGCGACCGAGATGGAACGGGACGACGACGTCCTGGTCATGGGCGAGGACGTCGGCAAGAACGGCGGCGTCTTCCGGGCGACGGAGGGGCTCTGGAAGGAGTTCGGCGAGGACCGCGTCATCGACACGCCGCTCGCCGAGTCGGGCATCATCGGCACGGCCGTCGGCATGGCCGCGATGGGGTTGAAGCCGGTGCCGGAGATCCAGTTCTCCGGGTTCATGTACCCCGGCTTCGACCAGATCGTCTCGCACATGGCGCGTCTGCGCACCCGGTCGCGGAGCCGGTTCACCCTCCCGATGGTGCTGCGGGCGCCCTACGGCGGCGGCATCCGCGCGCCGGAACACCACTCGGAGTCGAAGGAGGCGTTCTACGCTCACGAGGCCGGGCTGAAGGTGGTCATCCCCTCGACGCCGTACGACACGAAGGGGCTGCTCACCTCGGCCATCCGCGACCCGGACCCGGTCGTCTTCCTCGAGCCGAAGCTCATCTACCGCGCGTTCCGGGGCGACGTGCCCGAGGGGGACTACGAGGTGCCCATCGGCGAGGCGTCGGTCCGCCGCGAGGGGAGCGACGTGTCGGTGTTCACCTACGGCGCGATGACCCGGCCGAGCCTGGAGGCCGCCGAGGAGCTCGCCGAGGAGGGCGTCGACGCCGAGGTCGTCGACCTCCGGACCGTCTCGCCGATGGACCGCGAGGCCATCGTCGAGTCGTTCAAGAAGACCGGCCGCGCGTGCGTCGTCCACGAGGCGCCAAAGACCGGCGGGCTGGCGGGCGAGATCACCGCCACCCTGCAGGAGGAGGCGCTGCTGTACCAGGAGGCGCCGATACAGCGCGTGACGGGCTACGACGTGCCGTACCCGCTGTACGCGATGGAGGACTACTACATGCCCAACGCGGCCCGCGTGGCCGAGGGAATCAAGGACGCCGTGGAGTTCTGAGATGGCGACGAAGGAGTTCAAACTCCCCGACGTCGGCGAGGGCGTCGCCGAGGGGGAGCTGGTAAACTGGCTCGTCGCGCCCGGCGACGCGGTCTCGGAGGACCAGCCGGTCGCCGAGGTCGAGACGGACAAGGCGCTCGTCGAGGTGCCGAGCCCGTACGACGGCACCGTGAAGGAACTGCTCGCCGAGGAGGGCGAGATAGTGCCCGTAGGGGAGGTCATCATCACGTTCACCGTCGGCGACGACGGCGACGCCGCCGGGGCGGGCGAGGAACCCGAGGAGGCGGAACCGGCCGCGGAGCCGGACTCGGAGGGTGAGACCGCCCCCGAATCGGTGCCGGAAGCCGAGGCGGAGGAGACGGCGCCGGCCGAGACCGACGCCCCCGAACCGACCGAGGGCCGCGTGTTCGCGCCGCCGTCGGCCCGTCGCCTCGCGCGGGAACTCGGCGTGGACGTCGCGGCGGTCGACGGCAGCGGCCCGGGCGGCCGCGTCACCGACGCCGACGTGCGCGCCCACGTCGAGTCCGGCGGGACGGCCGACGCGGCCGACGCCGACGCGGAGGCCGAGTCCGCGGGGCCCAAGGACGTCGACGTTGGGTCGTCCGAACCGGCCGCGACGCCCCGCGACACCGACGGTGCGGCGGGTGGAACGAGCGCGGGCGACGGGGCCGCGTCCGCCGCCTCGACGTCGCCGGCGGGGCGCGAGCGAACCCTCGCGGCGCCCGCGACCCGGCGGGCCGCCGAGGAGGCGGGCGTCGACCTGGACGACGTGCCGACCGACGAGACGCGCGAGGGCGAGGCGTTCGTCACGGCCGAGCAGGTGCAGCAGTACGCCGACGCGGTGACGGCCGCGAAGGAGGCCGATGCGGGCGCTGCAGGCGCCGCGGACGCGACGGCCGGTGCCGGCGCCGCTGCCGGCGAAGGGGCCGCGGCCGGCGGCGACGAGACGGTGCCGTACCGCGGCGTCCGCCGGACCATCGGGAGGCAGATGGAGGAGTCGAAGTACACCGCGCCGCACGTCTCCCACCACGACACGGCCGTCATCGACGACCTCGTGGAGGCGCGTGCGGAGCTGAAGGAGCGCGCCGCCGAGCGGGACGTGAAGCTCACCTACCTCCCGTTCGTGATGAAGGCGCTCGTGGCCGGGCTGAAGGAGTTCCCGTACCTCAACTCCGAGCTCCGGGAGGACGACGAGGAGATCGTCCTGAAGAAGGAGTACAACGTGGGCGTCGCGGTCGCCACCGACGCCGGACTGATGGTGCCGGTGGTGAAGGACGTGGACGGGAAATCGCTGCTCGAACTCGCCGAGGAGGTCACCGACTTCGCGGACAGGGCGCGGGAGCGGAAGCTCTCCCGCTCGGAGATGCAGGGCGGGACGTTCACCGTCACGAACTTCGGCGCCGTCGGCGGCGAGTACGCCACGCCGATCATCAACTACCCCGAGACGGCGATCATGGGGCTGGGCGCCATCGAGCAGCGCCCCGTCGTGGAGGACGGCGAGGTCGTGGCCGCCCACACGCTCCCGCTCTCGCTGTCGATCGACCACCGCGTCATCGACGGCGCGGTCGCCGCGCGGTTCACGAACTACGTGATGGAGTATCTGGAGAACCCGCAGCTCTTATTGCTGGAGTAACCGGTTTCTGCTTCCGTTAGTTGTTCTCCTCTTCATCTCTCTCCTTCCGTCCTCGATAGTACCGTAGTGACGACCGCGAAAGCCCACGCGGCCCCTTTCAGTCCCACCCTGCCTCGCCCTCCCCAGCCTCCTGCGATGCTCGCTCGCTCCACTCGCTGCGCTTCTCGTCCCTCGCACGCGTCCGGCTGACACTACCCGGGACCGAAGGTCCCGTGAGATCACCCTCGCTCGCGTGATCGAAGGTCAGCCGGCACGTGCCACCGCGGTGTCACTACGTTTCCCACCGCGAGGGAGGGAGGCGGGGCGAAGCCCCGCCGACCGAGCGAGCGGCCTTTTGGCACCGACGAGCAAAGCTCGTCTTGCGGCCAGAAACCGTCGGTTTCTGGCAGCATTACGGGAAATCTTCGATCTCCCGTCAGCAGTGGGATTCCGGAGGAATCCCACAGCATGAACGGGTTTTGCCGGGGGTCGACGAGCGAGCGCGCCTCCGGCGCGCGAGCGAGGACGCCCCCGGCAAAAGAGGTTCGTTCAGAATCCCTCGACGTGCGGCCGGAGGTCCAGTTCCAGCGTCCACGCGCTCCGGTCCTGCTCCACGAGCCGCCAGTACGTCTCGGCGATGGCGTCGGGGTCGAGGTACTCGTCGGCGTCGTCCGACGCGCCGGGCGGGCGGATGCCGCCGTCGACGACGACGTGCGCGACGTGGATCCCGTCGGGCCCGAGTTCGCGCGCCATCGACTCCGCGAGGCCGCGCGACCCGAACTTCGCCATCGAGAAGCCGACCGCGCCCTTCCGCCCGCGGACGGACGTGGTCGCGCCCGTGAAGATGATCGTTCCGCCGTCGCCGTCGCCGGTTCCGCCGGGATTCGCCCGGCTCTCCGGGGCGCTCCGCGCCTCGCCGAGCATGTCCCGCACCGCCTCCCGCGAGCAGAGGAACCCCGCCCGCGGGCCGACCTCGTACGCCCGGTCGAACGCCTCGCGGTCGGTCTCCAGCAGCCCGGTCCACGATGCGACGCTCGCGTTGTTCACCAGCACGTCCACCGGGCCCAGTTCGTCCCGGACCGTCTCGAACGCCGCCTCGATCTCGTCGGGTTCGGAGAGGTCCGTCGGCACGGCGACCGCCTCGGTCGGGAGGTCGTCGGAGAGGTCGCGGAGGAAGCCCCCGCTGCGGGCGAGCAGCGCGAGCCGACAGCCCTCGTCCGCGAACGTCCGCGCGATCGACTCCCCGAGGCCGGGCCCGACGCCGGCGATGACAGCCGTCTGCATGGTCGTTCGGTGGCGCGCGGACGGCAAAGCCGTTCGGGCGCTCGCGACCCGTGCCCGGTCGCGCTCGAACGACGTAGGTCGGACGCGTCGGCAGCGGGGGTGGCGCGCGGCGGCCGCGCCTCGGTCACGCGAGCGGGGTGAGTTCCGAGGAGCTCGCTCCGAGGTAACTGGCGGACTCCATCCTGTAAGCAGTAGTGATCTGCCCCCTGCACCAGCCGACCTGACCGAAAACCAGTCCGGAGACACGAGCGAGCGAATCGGCTGGGGAGGATTGGGGCTCCCATCACGCTCGGGAGTAGTGACTCGTTTGTTCACACGGAAACTGGAGACGCGCTCCTCGAGGACCCTCCGACCGGCCTCGACCGCGCCACGGACTCCCGAACAATCGAGCGGTTTAACAGCGGCTCGCGGGTACTACCTCCCACGAATGCCCAGTGGAGACTACGACCCCGAGGCCGTCGAGCCGAAGTGGCAGCGGCGCTGGGTCGAGACCGACACCTACGCCTACGACGAGGACGCGGCGACGGACCCGAACACGACCTTCTCCATCGACACGCCGCCGCCGACCGTATCGGGCAGCCTCCACTGGGGCCACGTGTACGGCTCCATCCTCCAGGACACCGTCGCGCGGTACAACCGCATGCGGGGCCAGGAGGTGTTCTTCCCGTTCGGCTACGACGACAACGGCATCGCCTCCGAGCGGCTGACCGAGGAGGAACTCGACGTTCGCCACCAGAACTACGAGCGACGGGAGTTCCAGCAGCTCTGCCGCGAGGTCTGTGAGGGGTACGAGGCCGAGTTCACCGAGAAGATGCAGGAGCTCGGCATCTCCATCGACTGGAACCAGACGTACCGGACCATCGAGCCGCGGGTCCAGCGCATCTCGCAGCTCTCCTTCATCGACCTGTACGAGCAGGGCCGCGAGTACCGCGAGAAGGCGCCCGCCATCTGGTGTCCCGAGTGCGAGACGGCCATCTCGCAGGTCGAGACCGAGGACGACGAGCGGGACAGCCACTTCCACGACATCGAGTTCACCACGGTCCGCGAGGGCGAGCCGTTCACCATCTCCACGACTCGGCCGGAGCTCCTGCCCGCCTGCGTCGCCGTGTTCGTCCACCCGGACGACGACGAGAACCAGCACCTCGTCGGGGAGGAGGCGACGATCCCGCTGTTCGGTCAGGAGGTGCCCATCATCGCCGACGACCGCGTGGACATGGAGACTGGTTCCGGCATCGTGATGTGCTGTACGTTCGGGGACCAGACCGACATCGAGTGGTACCAGGCCCACGACCTCGACCTCCGAATCGCCATCGATGAGTCGGGCCACATGACCGGCGTCGCGGAGGAGTACGAGGGGCTCGGTTCCGCGGAGGCCCGCGAGGCCATCGTGGCGGATCTGGAGGAGGCCGGCGCGCTGCTCGACCGCCGCGCCATCACCCACACCGTCAACGTCCACGAGCGCTGCGGGACGGGCGTCGAGTTCCTCGTCACCGAGCAGTGGTACGTGAAGATCCTCGACCGGACCGACGAGTACCTCCGGGCGGGCCGGGAGATGGAGTGGTTCCCCGAGAAGATGTTCACCCGCTACCAGCACTGGATCGAGGGGCTCCAGTGGGATTGGCTCATCTCGCGCCAGCGCTCCTCGGGCATCCCGTTCCCGGTCTGGTACTGCGGGGAGTGCGGCGGGGTCGTCGTCGCCGAGAAGGCCGACCTGCCGGTCGACCCGCTCTCGGACGACCCGCCGGTCGACGCCTGTCCCGAGTGCGGGGGCGAGGGGTTCGAACCCGAGGACGACGTGCTCGACACGTGGGCGACCTCCAGCCTGACGCCGCTCATCAATTCGGGCTGGGACTGGAACGAGGAATCCGAGCGGTTGGAGATGGCCCACCCCGAGCTGTATCCGATGGACGTGCGCCCCCAGGGCCACGACATCATCAGCTTCTGGCTGTTCCACACCGTCATCAAGTGCTACGAGCACACCGGCGAGGTGCCGTTCGAGTCGACCATGATCAACGGGATGGTGCTCGACGAGAACCGCGAGAAGATGTCCAAGTCGAAGGGGAACGTCGTCGCGCCCGACGAGGTGCTCGCGAAGTACCCCGTCGACGCCGCGCGCTACTGGGCGACCGGCTCGGCGGTCGGCGACGACCTCCCGTACCAGGAGAAGGGGCTACGCGCGGGCGAGAAGCTGATGCAGAAGCTCTGGAACGCCTCGAAGCTCGTCGACTCGCTCACCCCCGACGAGGACCCCGACCTCGCCCCCGAGGACCTCCGGGAGCTCGACCGCTGGCTGCTCGCCGAACTCGACGACCTCGTCGGGACGCTCACCGACCAGTTCGAGCGCCGCGAGTTCTCGAAGGCCCGCGACGGCCTCCGGAGCTTCTTCTGGCACACGTTCTGTGACGACTACCTCGAAGTGGCGAAGACGCGGGTCCGGGACGCGGACGACGATTCCGAGGCGGCAACGGACGCCGCAGGGGGCGACCCGGCCGCCCAGTACACCCTCCGGGTCGCCCACCGGCGGTTCCTGAAGCTGTTCGCGCCGTTCCTCGCCCACGAGACGGAGGAGCTGTGGCAGGAACTGTACGCGGACGCCGGCGTGGAGGAGGGCGGCTCCGTCCACCGGGCCGACTGGCCCGAACCGCTCGGGGTCGAGGCCGACCGGGCCGCGGGGCGGACCGCGACGGCGGTCATCGGGGCGCTGCGGCGGTACAAGAGCGAGCGCGGCCTCCCGCTGAACGCCGAACTCGGCCGCGTCGAGGTGTGGGGCGAGGGCGACGTCGCCGCCTTCGCCGACGACGTGCGCGGCGTGATGAACGTCGCGGACCTCGACGTGCTGGCCGAGGAGCCCGAGATCGAGTCGGTCGTGACCGGCGTCGACCTCGACTACTCGCGGGTCGGCCCGCAGTTCGGCTCGAAGGTCGGCGACATCGACGCGGCCATCGCCGACGGCGAGTACGAGGTGGAGGACGGCGACCTCCGCGTCGCGGGCGAGACGCTCGGCCCCGAGCTGTTCGAGATCGAGCGCGAGCGACGGTACGCCGGCGAGGGCGACCTGCTCGAGGCGGGCGACGCGATCGTCGTCGTCCACGGCGACGGCGGGAACTGAGCCGGCGTCTCGAACCCCTCTTCTACTCCAGGTCCACGCCCACCGCGTCCCCGACGGAGTCGAAGCCGTCCCGCTCCAGCAGGTCGAGCAGCCCCTCGTTGATCCCGCGTGCGAGGCCGGGCCCCTCGTAGATGAGGGCGGTGTACAGCTGGACCACGCTCGCGCCCGCGCGGATCTTCCGGTAGGCGCCCTCGGCGTCCGAGACCCCGCCGACGCCGACGACGGGGACGTCCGTCCGCTCGGCGACGAAGCGGACGAGCGAGGTGGCCCGTCCCTCGAGGGGTTTTCCGGAGAGCCCGCCCTCCTCCGCGCGGTTGTGGCTCTGGAGCGATTCGGGACGGTCGGTCGTGGTGTTCGTCGCGACGACCCCGTCGAGATCGAGGTCGTCGACGACGCCGAGCGCCTCCTCGATCGCCGGGCGCGGGAGGTCCGGCGAGAGCTTCACGAGCAGGGGTTCGGCGCCCGCGTCCAGCAGTTCGCCGAGGATGGCCTCCAGCGCGTCCCGGTTCTGCAGGGAGCGTAGTCCCGGCGTGTTCGGGCTGGAGACGTTGACGACGACGTAGTCCGCGTGCGCGCTCACGCGCTCGTACGTGTACAGGTAGTCGGAGGGGGCCTCGTCGAGGGGGGTGGACTTCGACTTGCCGACGTTGACGCCGACGGGGACGTCGGGGAGGTCGCTCGACGCGAGCCGCTCGCCGATCTCGTCGGCGCCGTCGTTGTTGAACCCCATGCGGTTGATCAGCGCGCGGTCCTCGGGGAGCCGAAACAGCCGAGGTCGGGGGTTGCCGGCCTGCGGCTCGGCGGTGACGCCGCCGACCTCGACGTGACCGAAGCCGAGCGCCGCGAGCAAGCGCGGGACGTGGGCGTTCTTGTCGAAGCCGGCGGCGACGCCGACGGGGGAGGGGAACGAGCATCCGAACGCCTCCGCGTGCAGTCGGTCGTCCTCGAGGGCGTAGCGGCGGCGCACCGCGTCCTCGACCGGCGTCCCCTGTGCGGCCCGCATGAGCCGCGCGGTCACGCCGTGTGCCGTCTCGGGCGGGAGCGCGAACAGCGCCGGCTTCGCGAGGTCGTAACCCCTCATCGGCCACACCCACGGCTGGCGGGGGTTTGAACGCGCCGACTCCGTCCTCGGGGTCCGCTCTCAGAAGTCGTGTTCGACCTCGTCCGGGTCCGCGGCCTGGATGATGATCTTCCCGTCGCGGACCCGAACGAACACCTCGTCGCCGATCTCGAGGCCCGCAACGGCGAGTTCGTCCTCGTGCAGGTTGACGTGGACGTTGTGGTACTCGCCGTTCTCGTCTTTGGCGCCACTCGGGCTGAGCGTCTTTTTCCGGACCATCGGCTTGGTTACACCACGCTTCGCCGCACGGAATACATAAGTGTTGTTTCCGGCACGGAGCCGACGAACGGCGCGCGCGAGCGAGGCGGGCCGCCGTACCCCGTCCTCGGCGCCGGGTTTCCGGGTCGAATCGACCGACGGCGCCTCCCTAGTACAAAAAACTTTCTTCGAATAGCCCTCACTTCCCCGATATATTTATAACATAGTGTGTGCTGGCGTCACACGGAGGCGAAAAACCATGGTACGAGAGGACGGTAAGCGAAATTTCGCACTGCGCGAGACTGACGGTGGCGAGGAGAGCGTCTACTCGGGAAACACCCCGAGGCAGGCCGCGCTGAAGGCCGCACGGCGGCTCGACCCCGGCAGCTCGGAGGACGCGGCCGACCGGACGGAGCTCCGTCTCCGCGAGAAGGGGACCGACAAGGTCCACATCTACGACGGATGGGCCTGGCGCGAGACCGCGCCGGACAACAAGCCGGACTGGATGCCCAGCGAGATCACGGAGGCGAACGTCTCGAAGAAGGGCATCGAACACCTCGAGAGTTAGCCGCCACGGTCTAGTTGTTCTTTGCGTACGCGTGAGCGATCCGTGACCGGTCGGTGTACCGGGAGGCCCCGTGCGTCGCGACGCCGTCGAGCGCCGCGTTCGAGACGCCGCCCGTCGGGGCTTCGCGAGCGGCGGTCGCGCCCGGCGGGACCGTGTACACGTTCGCGCGCCGTCCGCGTCCGGGCGCGTGCCGACCGCCCGGTTCTACACGAACCCCCATGAGTAGGGACCCCATGAAACCGCATGACGGTGTGCCGGTGAAACGACGGCCTTTTACGTTACTCTGCCATCCGAATGAATGCGAAGGTCGCGCCGGGAGCGCCCGGCCGACACGGCACGCCCCTTCGGGGCGATGTCGAAGATCGATCCGACGCCCTTAAGTTCACGAGGCGACTTCGAACGAAGTGTGAACGGCAGCCCCCGTCGGGGTGCTGCCGGGACGCTTCCGACGCCCTTATGTACTCGAGGGCACTCGGATCGAATGCGAAAGACACTGCGCGAACCCGTTCGGTTCACCCCGAACGCGCTCGCCGACTTCGACGAGGTTCGAAGGGCTTATGACCCTCCCGCGCCTTCGTTGAAATCCGCAAGAAATGAGGATTCCGCCCCTGCGGTCCGCCGCAAGACGGTATCTGATGTTAGCCTCGATAGTTCGGTGACACCCGATCGGTGTCACCGAGCTCGGACCACGCAATACAGCGGATCGCATCTTCGGATGTGATCCATTGGTGATTCACGTCTTACGACGTGATCTTGGTGAACCACGTTTCACAACGTGATTCCCGCCACCCCGCTCCCGTCAGGGAGCGACATTCCGGTTGATCCTGCCGGAGGTCATTGCTATCGGGGTCCGATTTAGCCATGCTAGTTGCACGAGTTCACACTCGTAGCGAATAGCTCCGTAACACGTGGCCAAACTACCCTACGGACCGGAATAACCTCGGGAAACTGAGGCTAATTCCGGATACGGTTCCTACGCTGGAACGCCGGGAACCTGAAACGTTCAGGCGCCGTAGGATGTGGCTGCGGCCGATTAGGTAGACGGTGGGGTAACGGCCCACCGTGCCGATAATCGGTACGGGTTGTGAGAGCAAGAACCCGGAGACGGAATCTGAGACAAGATTCCGGGCCCTACGGGGCGCAGCAGGCGCGAAACCTTTACACTGCACGCGAGTGCGATAGGGGGACCCCGAGTGCGAGGGCATATAGTCCTCGCTTTTCTGGACGGTAAGGCCGTCCAGGAACAAGAGCTGGGCAAGACCGGTGCCAGCCGCCGCGGTAATACCGGCAGCTCGAGTGATGACCGATTTTATTGGGCCTAAAGCGTCCGTAGCCGGCCGGGCAAGTCCGTCGGGAAATCCACCAGCTCAACTGGTGGGCGTCCGGCGGAAACTGCTCGGCTTGGGACAGGAAGACCCGAGGGGTACGTCCGGGGTAGGAGTGAAATCCCGTAATCCTGGACGGACCGCCGATGGCGAAAGCACCTCGGGAGGACTGATCCGACGGTGAGGGACGAAAGCTGGGGTCTCGAACCGGATTAGATACCCGGGTAGTCCCAGCCGTAAACGATGTCTGCTAGGTGTGGCGCTGGCTACGAGCCAGCGCTGTGCCGTAGGGAAGCCGTGAAGCAGACCGCCTGGGAAGTACGTCTGCAAGGATGAAACTTAAAGGAATTGGCGGGGGAGCACTACAACCGGAGGAGCCTGCGGTTTAATTGGACTCAACGCCGGACATCTCACCAGCTCCGACAGTAGGAATGAAGGTCAGTGTGATGAGCTTACTCGACCTACTGAGAGGAGGTGCATGGCCGCCGTCAGCTCGTACCGTGAGGCGTCCTGTTAAGTCAGGCAACGAGCGAGACCCGCGTCCCTAATTGCCAGCAGTACCCTTGTGGTAGCTGGGTACATTAGGGAGACTGCCGCCGCCAAGGCGGAGGAAGGAACGGGCAACGGTAGGTCAGTATGCCCCGAATGAGCTGGGCTACACGCGGGCTACAATGGCCGAGACAATGGGTTCCTACCCCGAGAGGGGACGGTAATCTCACAAACTCGGTCGTAGTTCGGATTGTGGGCTGAAACTCGCCCACATGAAGCTGGATTCGGTAGTAATCGCGTGTCAGAAGCGCGCGGTGAATACGTCCCTGCTCCTTGCACACACCGCCCGTCAAAGCACCCGAGTGAGGTCCGGATGAGGCCCCCGTTGGGGGGTCGAATCTGGGCTTCGCAAGGGGGCTTAAGTCGTAACAAGGTAGCCGTAGGGGAATCTGCGGCTGGATCACCTCCTACTGACCGGGACCAGGGCGACGCCCTGGCCCACTTCGTTTGGTCCGGCTCGTGACGCCGATCGGGCACCTTCGAACTATCGAGGCTACGATCCCCCCGACAGGGGGTGGGCCCATAGCTCAGCGGTAGAGTGCCTCCTTTGCAAGGAGGATGCCCTGGGTTCGAATCCCAGTGGGTCCATGTCCTCGGGGCTCGTCGTGAACCGCTCCCCTTAAGTGTGGGACGGCGCAACGAAGAGTCCCGAAGCAAGACCGATGCACCATCCCGCGAGAGCGCGGTTGGGAAGGGTCGAACACGGACGCGGAAGACACCGCGACGTGTGATGAGACCGTGTGTACGTGCAATCCAGACGCCCACTGGACCCGTTCATCGGGTCACAGTGATTACACATCAATTGGCTACTGTGCCAGCTGGTGAATGGCTCGGCTCGAGAGCCGACGAAGGACGTGCCAAGCTGCGATAAGCTCCAGGGAGTCGCACGGAGACGAAGAACTGGAGATCTCCTAATAGGAATCCTCATAGCAATTGCCTAGCGCAATGGGGAACGTCCCGAATTGAAACATCTTAGTAGGGACAGGAAGAGAAAGCAAACCGCGATGTCGTGACTAACGGCGAGTGAAAGCGATACAGCCCAAACTGAAGCCCTCACGGGCAATGTGGTGTACGGGCTGGTACCAAGCGGACTGCGTTCACGAGAAGTCTCCTGGAACGGAGCGCGATACAGGGCGACAGCCCCGTATCGTGAACGCGATCCGCGGACCAGTACCCAGAGTAGCGGGGGTTGGATATCCCTCGTGAATCTCCCAGGCATCGACTGGGAAGGCTAAACACTCCTCGAGACCGATAGCGAACAAGTAGCGTGAGCGAACGCTGAAAAGCACCCCGAGAAGGGCGGTGCAATAGGGCCTGAAATCAGTTGGCGATGGAGCGACGGGGCACGAAAGGTCCCTCGAAGAACGACCGGGGCGCGAGCCTCCAGTAGGACTCGAGGGAAGCCGGTGTTCCGTCGTACGTTTTGAAAAACGAACCAGGGAGTGTACCACTCCGGCGAGTCTAACTCGATCATCGAGGAAGGCATAGGGAAACCGATACGGCCGCAGCGCTTTGCGTGAGGGCCACCGTGTTCAAGCGCGGGGAGTCGAAGTGGTACGACCCGAAACCGAGCGATCTACGCGGGGGCAGGGCGAAGCGTGCCGAAAGGTACGTGGAGGCCCGTTAGGGTTGGTGTCCTACAATACCCTCCCGTGACCTGCGCGTAGGGGTGAAAGGCCCATCGAGCTCGGCAACAGCTGGTTCCAACCGAAACATGTCGAAGCATGACCTCCACCGAGGTAGTTCGTGCGGTAGAGCGACTGATTGGAAGACCCGCCTCCGAGAGGAGTCGGCCTTCCTGTCAAACTCCAAACACACGAACGCTGTGGACGTGGGGAGTCCGGTGTCCCGGGGTAAGCTTGGGCACCATGAGGGGAACAACCCAGAGCCTGGTTAAGGACCCAAAGTGTGGACTAAGTGCGATTCGAAGGTTGTCTCGAGCCCTAAACAGCCGGGAGGTGAGCTTAGAAGCAGCAACCCTCTAAGAAAAGCGTAACAGCTTACCGGCCGAGGTTCGAGGCGCCCAAAATGATCGGGGCTGAAGTCCACCTCCGAGACCTGGCGGCGCGGTTCACACCGCGACCCTGTAGGTTGGCGTTCTGTTCGGGTGGAAGCTCGGGCGAGAGCTCGCGTGGACCGAGCGGAAACGAAAATCCTGGTCACAGTAGCAGCGATATTCGGGTGCGAACCCCGAAGGCCTGAAGAGTAAGGGTTCCTCGGCACTGCTAATCAGCCGAGGGTTAGCCGATCCTAAGTCCCGCCGTAATTCGAACGGGACGAAAGGGTAACTGGTTAATATTCCAGTGCTGCCACGCACTGAACGCCGACGCTTTGGAGTCGGTCGAGCCGGACCTTCGTCCGGTCGAATCCTCAAAGCCCGTGGAAGCCGTAACGGCACGAAGCGGGTGAACGTGGAGATAGCGAAAGTCGACTCAATCTAGAGCCCGTGAAAAGGCAAGCGTGGTATTCGTACCGAGATCCGACACAGGTACTCTGGCAGAGCAAGCCAAGGCCAACGGGATCAACCGACGTTAGGGAATTCGGCAAATTAGTCCCGTACGTTCGCAATAAGGGATGCCTGCCCTCTACGGGGCAGGTCGCAGTGACTCGGGCGCTCCGACTGTCTAGTAACAACACAGGTGACCGCAAATCCGCAAGGACTCGTACGGTCACTGAATCCTGCCCAGTGCGGGTATCTGAACACCTCGTACAAGAGGACGAAGGACCCGTCAACGGCGGGGGTAACTATGACCCTCTTAAGGTAGCGTAGTACCTTGCCGCTTCAGTAGCGGCTTGCATGAATGGATCAACGAGAGCGCCGCTGTCCCAACGTTGGGCCCGGTGAACTGTACGTTCCAGTGCGGAGTCTGGAGACCCCCAAGGGGAAGCGAAGACCCTATAGAGCTTTACTGCAGGCTGTCGCTGGGACGTGGTCGCTAACGTGCAGGATAGGTAGGAGTCGTCACACAGGTGCGCGCGCCAGCGCGTCGCCGAGACATCACTGAAATACTACCCGTTAGTGACTGCGACCCTCACTCCGGGAGGAGGACACCGGTAGCCGGGCAGTTTGACTGGGGCGGTACGCGCTCGAAAAGATATCGAGCGCGCCCCAAGATTTCCTCACGCGGGTCGGGAACCCGCGGAAGAGCGCAAGAGCAAAAGGAAGTCTGACAGTGTCATTCCCAACGAGTGACGCTGACGCGAAAGCGTGGTCTAGCGAACGGACCAGGCCTCTCCATGAGGCCGGTTTACGACAGAAAAGCTACCTTAGGGATAACAGAGTCGTCACGCGCAAGAGCACATATCGACCGCGTGGCTTGCTACCTCGATGTCGGTTCCCTCCATCCTGCCCGTGCAGAAGCGGGCAAGGGTGAGGTTGTTCGCCTATTAAAGGAGGTCGTGAGCTGGGTTTAGACCGTCGTGAGACAGGTCGGCTGCTATCTATTGGGGGTGTCAAGGTACTTGACGGGAACGTTCGTATAGTACGAGAGGAACTACGAATGGTCGCCACTGGTGTACCGGTTGTCCGGAAGGGCAGATGCCGGGAAGCTACGCGACACGGGGTAAGAGCTGAACGCATCTAAGCTCGAAACCCACCTGGAAAAGAAGTACCACTGAGGTCACTCGTAGAAGACGAGTTCGATAGACTCGGGGTGTACGCGCCGAGGCAACGAGGCGTTTAGCCCGCGAGCACTAACAGACCAAGCCACATTCATCTGCACTGCGACCCGTGAACGGGTCCAGGCGTTAACTGGATTGCACGTACATTACGGTCTCAGACCGACGCAGGCGTTACATCGGATCGTTCCCGATGGTCGGCCTCGAGGCGGCCACAGCGGCGGTGACACACCCGTACCCATCCCGAACACGGCAGTTAAGCCCGCCAGCGTTCCGGCGAGTACTGGAGTGCGCGAGCCTCTGGGAAAACTGGTTCGCCGCCTACCACTCATATCCAAAGCCCACCAGCACCGCGCTGGTGGGCTTTCTTCATTTGCGGAGCGGGACGAGAAGCGGTGAATCCGCTAGGCTTAAGCGCGCCAGCCGTCACAATTCAGGTGCGCCAAGGTGGCAGAGTTCGGTCAGACGCGACGGCCTGCAGAGCCGTTCTACGCCGGTTCAAATCCGGCCCTTGGCTCATACCAACTTCCTCACGATCCGACCCCAGAGCGGCGGCCGCGTCCCGCGGCCGGCGAGTCCCGGCGGCCGATGCGACGGGCGCGCCGGCCCTTCGGGTCCCTACTCGGAACGCTGCTCCCCCTCGACGGGTTTCTCCTCCTGGTCGACGAGCGCGAACAGTTCGTTCCAGTCGTCGGCGGGGGCGATCTGGTCCCGCAGGTCCTCGATCGCACCAGTCGTGACCGCGTCGTCCACGACGTCCAGCACGACCCGCGCGTGGTGGACGGCCTCCCCCCGATCGTCCTCGGGGCCGTACTCGCCCGCCTCGACGACCCGGTCGACGAACCCGTCCCACTCGAACGACTCGGTCGCGTCGTCCTCCGCGAGGAACCGTCCGATCTCCTCGGGGAGCTGTGCCGCGAGGTTCCCCGCCACGCCCTCGTCGACGCGCCGCCCGAGCGGCTCGAGCGTGATCCGCGTCGCACGAAGCGCGTCCTCGCGCGACGGGAGCCGTGCGCGGTTCTGCACCTCGCCGACGAACGTGTCGTAGTCCATGCCGTCTCCCAGTCGGTCGCGAACTTCAATAGGCACTTTGGCAGTACGTCGAACTCCGTCGCGACGCCGTTCCCCCCGAGCCACGGGTGCGGCGTCGTCTCCGGCGAGGCCTCGCCGCCCGCCAGGGGGGCGAAATCCGGACAAACGTTTATACGAGATGGCACCTACACCCCGATAACGATTCACATGCAAGTGAGCGTCTATCTCCTGAGCGGGCTGTTGATGGGGGTCGTCCTGCTCGGCACGGTCGCGCTCCTCACGCGGTCCCGGCGGTGGCGGCACTACTCCCCCACGAACGACGGCCCCGACGCGGGGGCCGCCCTCGAGCGCCTGGTCGAACACCCGGCGACGTGGACCGTCGGGTTCCTCGCGCTCGCGCTGGGGCTGGGCCTCGGCGCCGTCGCGTTCGTCGGCGGCTTTCCGATCCCCGCCGCCGTCCGCAGCGCGGCCGGCACGGCGATGCTGCTGGTCGTCCTCGCGGTGCTCGCGGGCTACACGTTCCTCGGCGTCTACCAAGCCGTCCGCTACCGGGGGCTCTACCGCTCGCAGGCGGCCGCCGCGGGGATCTGGATCGTCGGCGTGCTCGCGGTCGCGGGGATCGCCGTGATGCTGCTCACGGCCGGCTGAGCCGTGAGCGTCAGCTTCGCCCGCCTCGCCGACGTCGACCTCCGGGGTCGACACGGGTGGCTCCTCGGGGTCGTCGCGCTCGAACTCCTCTCGGTCGTGGCCTACTTCGGGCTCACGCCGGCCCGGCCGACGGGCCTCCGGTACGTCCTCTACCCGTTCGTCTGGATCACGGTCGGGCTCTGGGCGGTCGCGGCCGTCGACGTCCGCCCCGACGCGCCGCGGAGCCACCGCGTCGCGGCCGCGTTCGTCGCGGTCGCCTACTTCCTCGTGCTCGCCTGGCTGGCCGGACTCGTCGCCGTCTACGCGGGGAGTCACGCGCACAGCCACGCGTACGTCCACGGCTTCCAGGTGTCGATGGCCGCCCCCGGGTGGGGACCGCGGATCGCCTACGTCACCCACGCGTTCCACGTCTACTTCGTCCCGTACCGCGTGCTCGGCTTCCTCGCGCTCGCGTACCTCGTGTACGCGACGGTCCTCGACGCGACCGCCGCGGCCCTCTCGGGCACGCTGGGGCTCGCGGCCTGCGTCGGCTGTACGTTCCCCGTCTTCGCGTCGTTCGTCGCGGGCGTCGTCGGGCCGGGCGTCGCCACGTCCGTGACCGGGCTCTCGGTCGACATCTCGACGGCGGTGTATCTCGTGGCCGTCGGCCTGCTCGTGGTCCGGCCGGGGTTCCGACGGTGACCCGGACGGTCGGACGGTCTGACGACCCCGCGGACGGATACGAGGGCGGGTGTGAGGACGGGGTCCCGGGATCGACGGCCGCGCGGTGGCGTCGTTCCGTCGCGTTCGGACTCGCCGGCGTCCTCGCGCTCGCGCTCGTCCCGGGCGTCCGCGCGCACGTCGGGGGGCTCGGCGGGACGATGGAGCCCGCGGCGGTGCCGACGTGGCTCGTCGTCGTCACCGGCGGGGGCGTGGTCGGCGCCTCGTTCCTCTTCACCAGCCTGCTCACGGACCGCGGGCCGATGCACGCGGTGGCAGGAGCGCGCGCTCGTCCGACCTCCCCGCGCGGTCTCGCCGGGGGCCTCGCTCGCGCGGGGAGGCGGGCGTTCCAGCTGGTCGGCCTCCTCGCGCTCCTGGCGGTCCTCGTCGCCGGTCTGGTCGGGCCGCTCACGCCCACCGCGAACCTCGCCGTCCTGCTCGTGTGGGCGGGCTGGTGGGCCGGCTACACGATGACGGTGTACCTCGCGGCCGACACCTGGCCGGCGGTGAACCCCTGGCGGACGCTGGCGGGACTGCTTCCGAGTCCGGACCGTGAGTACCCCGCACGGCTCGGCGCCTGGCCGAGCGTCGTCGGCCTGCTGGGGCTGGTGTGGCTCGAGGTCACCAGCCCGGTCACCGACGAGCCGCGGTTCCTCGCCGCGCTCGTCCTGGGCTACACGGCCGTCACGCTCGCGGGCGCCGCGACGTTCGGCCGCGAGGCGTGGTTCGGCGCCGTCGACCCCGTCTCCCGGGTATTCCGCTGGTACGGCAAACTCGCGCCGGTACGGCGGACCGACGACGGCCTCGAACTCGTCGTCCCGGGCGCGGCGCTCGTCGAGACGCGTCCCGACCGCGACGACTCCGCGTTCGTCGTGGCGCTGCTGTGGGCGACGACGTTCGACGGGCTGGTCTCGACGCCGCCGTGGGCGGCCGTCGCGGGGCCGCTCGTCGAGGCGGGGGTGCCCTCGGCGCTGCTCTCGCTCGTCGCGCTGGCGGCCGGGTTCGGCCTGTTCTACGCCGCGCTCGTGGCCGCCTCGCGGCGCTCCCGCCGCACCGCGGACACGTACGTCACCGCGGGCCACCTCCGGCGCACCCTTGCGCCGTCGCTGGTCCCCATCGCGGCCGGCTACCACCTCGCGCACTACCTGGGCTACTTCCTGGGGCTGGCGCCGGCGCTGCTCGTCGCGCTGGCGAACCCCCTCGGCGGGGCCGGGACCCCGCCGACGCTGCTGCTCCCGGAGTGGTTCGGGGCGCTCAGGCTCTCGTTCATCGTGCTCGGCCACCTCGCGGCGGTGGGGGTCGCCCACGTCGTCGCCTTCGAGACCTTCCCCGGGCGGCTCCAGCCGATCCGGAGCCAGTTCCCCTTCATCGTCATCATGATCGCCTACACCGTGACCAGCATGTGGATCGTCACCCAGCCGTACGTGGAGCCGGTATGACCGACGCGAGCCACTCCGGCGGGGTGGACGCACCACCCGCGGCGGGGACTGATCCGGCGTCCGGAACCGGCGCCGACGTCCGGGAGGTCGACGACCAGCGGGGCGCGCTGGACCCGGCCGACCCGGGCCGGGACGTCGACACCCGGGTCCCCGCCGGGGAGGACCCGGCGGCCCGGTGCCCGTACTGCGACCGCCCGTTCCGGACCGGCCGCCTGCGGGACCTCCACGTCGGACAGGTCCACGCCGAGGGGTGTTCCGAGGCCGAGCGGGAGGCGTACGAGGAGGCCGACGAGGCGGAACTGGACGACCTGTTCTTCTACCACATCAAGGTCGTCGTCCTCATCGGCCTGCTGTTCTCGGCGTTCGTGCTGGGCTATACGGTCGTTCTGAGCGGGTAGGTCGGGTTAGTGTGGAGTTAGTGCGGACCGGCCGGCTACTACGATGGCCGGCCGCGAAACGCCCGCCGATCGCAAAAACGCCGACCGAAACCGCCCACGGACCCCGGGACCCCGGAATCAGAGGATCGAGTACGACGCGGCCACGGTCAGCGCGAGCGCCGCAGTCAGCCCCCCGAGCACCACGTACGTCACCGCCCGCGGCTCCGAGCGCAGGTGCTGGTAGTAGCCCGCGACCACGACCGCCTTCACCGTCGAGACGATCATGATGATCGCGAAGGCTGTCCAGTAGGTGAACCCCTCGAACTGCTCGATGAGCACCTGCCCCGTCGCGAGGACGAACAGGACCACGTATATCGCCGTGTACAGTTTTGTTGACGTCATCTTGGATCACCTAGAGGATGTAGAACAGCGGGAACAGGAACAGCCAGACGATGTCCACGAAGTGCCAGTACAGCCCGAAGTACTCCACCGGGCGCTCGTCGTCGAGGTACGCCCCCTTCACGGCCCGGCCCAACATGTACAGCGTGATGAGCAGGCCGACGGCGACGTGGGCGCCGTGGAGCCCCGTCGTCAGGTAGAACGTCGACGACGCGACGTTCGTCGACAGCTCCCAGCCGTTCGGGAACGCCTCCGAGTGGACGTGGAACAGGTGCTGCCACTCCAGGGCCTTGTTGATGAGGAAGCCGACCCCGAGCAGGAACGTCGCCCCGAGGCCGCCGACCACGCCCCAGCGCTTCCCCTTCTCGGCCGCGACCAGCGCGAGCACGACCGTGAAGCTGCTCGTGAGGAGCAGGTACGTGTTGATGAGCCCCGGGAGCGCGACGTGTTCGGCCGGGACGAGGTGGTGCCAGTCCCGCCACCCCTCCGCGACGCGGATGAACACGTACGAGCCGATGAACGCCCCGAACAGCACCACGTCGGAGGCCAGGAAGATCCACAGCCCGAGCTTGGGGTTCTCGATGTTCGCGAACGGCCAGCTCGACCCGAACGGCCCAGTCAACCCCTCGAACGGCTCGCGGGTGAGCCCAACCAGCCCGTAGCCGAGGACGACGGCCCCGACCGCCAGCGTGGCGCCGTACGCGCCGCCGGCGACGCCGCCGACGAAGCTCCCCTCGCGGATGCCGGTGAGCCCCAGCAGCGTGAAGAAGCCGCCGAGGCCGACGACGAACGGCCAGATGCTCGCGTGGTCCGGCCCCTCCTCGTGGGACGCCTCGTGGTCCTGCGTGAGGGGGCTGTCGTGGCGGGTCGCGACGTCGCCGCCGGCCCCGGACCCGTGCCCGTGGGCGGTGGCGGCCTCCGCGCTCACCCCGCCGTCGGCGACGCTCGCGCCCTCGAGTTCGGGCCGGGAGCCGTACTCCTCGACGAACTCCAGCGACCCGCTCGCGTAGCTCGCCCGCCCCGGAAAGTTCTCCAGGGGCGGCGGCGAGTCGACCGCCCACTCGGCGGTCGTGGCGTACTCCCACGGGTTTCCGGGCGCGGGCTCGCCGGCCCAGAGGCTCTTCGTGAGGTTCCAGAACATGATCAGGAACGACCCCCCGAGCATGAACGCCCCAAGGGTCGCGAGCTGGTGCCACGGGGTGAACGCCGCCGAGTAGTCGAAGACGCGCCGCGGCGTCTCCCAGACGATGAACATCGGGAAGTAGAGCACGTTGAACCCCACGAAGTACAGCGCGAAGTGGAGCTTCCCGAGCCGGCGGTCGTACATCCGCCCGGACATCTTCGGGTACCAGTAGTACAGCGCGCCGATGAGCGCGGTGACCCCGCCGACCATCACGTAGTGGAAGTGCGCGACGACCCAGTAGGTGCCGCGGAACTCGTAGTCGAGCACGACCGCGCCGAGGAACACCCCGGTGATGCCCCCGAGGATGAACACGATCAGCCCGCCGAACGCGAACAGGAACGGCGTCGTGAAGCGGATTCGCCCCTTGATGGTCGTGTAGATGAGCGCGAACACCATCAGGTCGAACGGCAGCGAGATGCCGATGGTGGTCGCCATGAACAGCGTCTTGATCTCGAGGTTGATCGCCGTGAGGAACATGTGGTGCATCCAGACGACGAAGCTCTGGAGCGCGACAAGCAGCATCGCCGCGATGAACCACTTCCGGCCGACGATGCGCCGCCCGGTGAACGTCTGGAAGATCTCCGCCATCGCCCCCAGCGCCGGGAAGAAGACGATGTACACCTCCGGGTGGCCGAAGAACCAGAACAGGTGGGCCCACAGCAGCGACCCGCCCGCGCTCTCGGCCGCGAAGTAGGTCGTCCCGAGCAGCCGGTCGGAGGTGAGGATCATCATCGCGGCCAGAAGCGCCGCGAACGCGAACAGCATCATCCAGACGGTGAGCAGGATGGAGATGCTGAACAGCGGCATGTCCCGCATCCGCATCCCCTCCGCGCGCATGCGGTGCATCGTGGTGAGGAAGTTCACCGACGACACCGTCACCGAGGCGACGAACATGATCATCGCGAGCACCGTCGTCGTCGCGCCCGGTTCGGGCGTGTAGAACGGGATGTTCAGCGGCGCGTACATCGTCCACCCGCCCGCGTACGTCCCGCCCTGGAAGAACGAGATGCCGAACAGCACCCCCGAGAACAGGTAGAGCCAGTACGAGAGCGCGTTCAGCCGGGGGAACGCCAGGTCCTTCGCGCCGATCTGGAGCGGGACGACGTAGTTCGCGAAGCCGAACGCGAACGGCGAGAGGAACCAGAACACCATCATCAGCCCGTGGGCCGAGACGGCCTGGTTGTAGGCGTTAGCCGACATGATCTCGACGGCGGGCGTCCAGAGCTGCGCCCGCATGAGCATCGCCAGCACCCCGCCGAAGACGAGGAAGAACAGCGCCGTCACGGTGTAGAGGATGCCGACGTCCTTGTGGTTCGTCGTCACGAACCAGCGGGTGAGCGTCTCCGCGGCCGGGAGCCCGTGGTGGTCCGCGTGCGCGGCGGCCGCGTCGTGGCCGCCGTCGGCCTCCGCCTCGCCGGCGCGAACGTCGGCGGAGTCGCCGCCGTCGGTCGCGGCTTCGGGATCGCCGCCCGCGTCGTCGCGCGTGGTCATGCCGTCCCCACGAGCCTCGCGGACTCGTTACCCGTGGCGTCGTTCCCGCCGTCGGTTTCGTTCCCGCCGTCGGTCTCGTTCTCGGCCGTCGTGTTCGCGTACCAGTCGTCGTACTCGTCCTGGGGCATCACCTTCACCTCGGCGGTCATGTCGGAGTGGCCGACGCCACACAGCTCGTAGCACTCGGCGATGTAGGTCCCCGTCCGCTCGCCGATGAACCACGTCTCGGTGGTCTGGCCCGGGATGGCGTCGGACTTCACCCGGAGCTCCCGGACGCCGATGTTGTGGAACACGTCCCGGGAGGTCACCGTGAGCTCGACGGGGGTGTCGACGGGGACCCTGAGCGTCGAGTCGGTGTGGCCGTTCGGGTAGGTGAACTCCCACCCGAACTGGTAGCCGGTGACCTCGACCTCGATGGCGTCCTCGCCGTCGAGGGCGGGGTTGTCCTCGACGAACGCCAGCGCCCCGTACGTCCAGGCGATGAGCGAGATCACGATGACGGCGCTCAGCGTGAACGAGAGGAACAGTTTGCGGCCGCCGCCCCCGCCCGTGGGGAGCTCCCCCAGCGTCGGAAGCTCGTCCTCCTCGCCCCGGTAGACGTCCTCGGCGCCGTCGCGGTACTTGTACGCGTTGTACAGCATGTACCCGATGACGACGACGCCGACGAGCGTCCCCAGCACCAGGAAGAACTCGTAGATCTGCTGAAATATCTCTACCCGTGACCCCCGCGGAACGATGCCGGTCTGGAGCGGCGTGACCCCCGCCCTGCTGATTTCGCGAATCATGCCATCCGTTAACTCTGCACGGTGAAACCAATCACCACCATGATTACTTATTCATTGCGGCGAGCGCGGCCGGCCGCCGTTCCGCGGCGACGCGTCCGTGGTTCCCGCCGTGGCCCCCGCTCGGGCTTTCTCTCGCCGTTTCTCGATCCGAAGCGGGATATGTTCGACGGTAACTTACCGCACGGTCGTCGTCCGGCTTTCACGCCCTCGTCTGGCCGAACGTCCCCCTCGCCGTCACGCCCCCGTCGTCACGCCAGCGTCCCCTCGTCGTCACGCCGACGTGCCCCCGTCGCCGCACCGGTGTGCCGACTTAGCAACCGTTAAACGCCGGGCGCCCCGTCCTCCCGGTATGCAACGACGCGCCGCAGCCATCTACGTCGCGTTCTTCCTCGTCGTGGGGGCGGTGTCGTTCTCGCTCATCGCGACCGCCAGCGCGCCGGAGCTCTCCTTCGAGAACCCGGAGCACGAACTCGGGCAGGGCGACACGTTCACCGTCGACGGCACCGAGTACACCGTCGCGAGCATCGACGCGGAGATGTCCGGCGGGGGCGGTGGCGGTCACGGGGGCGGCGGCGGCGCCGCCCTCGAGCGCTCCGCGACGCTGAACGCGACCGACGAGTCGGGCAACACCACCGAGGTGAGCGTCGACGACGAGGCGAACGTGACCCTCGGGGAGACGACGTACTTCGCGCACTTCCCGGACAACAGCACGCTGGTGCTGACCCAGGAGTTCGACCAGTACCGGGCCTACCAGGAGCAGACGGTCCAGCAGAAGAAGCACACGGACGGGCTCTGGGGCGTCACGCTCCTGAGTAGCCTCGTCGCGGTGTTCATGGTCGGGCTGGCGTTCCTCCCCTCGCGCTACTGACCGGGCCGTCTCCCGGTTCCGCGTTCCGACTCATTCCCCGCATCCCGGCTCCGTCCTCGCCTCTCGTCTCCTTCTCCTCTCGGCTACCCACGGCTTTCCCCGCTCGCCGCCGTCGCCGTCCGGGTGCCGTACCCCGGAAACGCCCGTGGCGACCCGGATTCGAGTAAGCGCCGAATACTAAACTCCCCGTCGATGCACGGTGACCGTATCGAATGGCGTCGACGCTCGACGGGGCCGTAATCAGACCGTACCGCCCGGCCGACAGGGACCGGTTCCTCTCCCTGTACGAACGCGTCTGGGGGCGTAGGAAGGGAGTGGACTGGTTCGAGTGGCGGTTCGAACGCAACCCCTACGCCGACGGCGTCGAGATGGTCGTCGCCGAGCGGGACGGCCGACTCGTCGGCGCCGAACCGTTGCTCCCGTTGCGGCTCCGCGTCGACGACGCCGAGTTGCGCGCCCACCAGCCGGTCGACTGGATCGTCGACCCGGACCACCGCCGGCAGGGCCTGTTCACCCGCATGACCGAGCGGCTCCTCGACCGCTACGCGGAGTCGGCCGACCTGCTGTTCAACTTCCCGAGCGACCAGCTCCTCCCGGGCCTGGAGAAGTTCGACTGGCGCCGCGTGGGCCCGGTTCCGCAGGTGTATCGCGTCCAGAACCCCCCCGCGCTGCTGGCCCACAAGGCGGGCGGGACGGTCCGCCCCGGAGGATCGCTGCTCGCGAGGCTCTCCGCGCCGGCGGTGGACGGCTGGCTGCGCGCGCTCGACGCGCTCGACCGGGGGACCGGCGGGGTCGAAGTCGAGCGACACGACGCCGTCCCCGTGGCCGACCTCGTGGCCCTCGCTGCCGAGGGGCGCCCCGACGCCGTCCACGTGGCCCGGGACGCGGCGTTCTACGGGTGGCGGTTCGGGAACCCCCGCTGGGAGACCACGACGTATCTCGCCCGGCGGGCCGGCGACCCCGTCGCGGCCGTCGTCGCCGCGACCGAACGCGTCGACGGCGTCGACTGCACGTCGCTGCTCGACGTCCAGCCGATGGACGGCCGCCGCGACCGGGCCGGGGCGGTCGCGGCCCTGCTGCGTGCGGTCGTCGCCGACGGCCGGGAGGCGGACGTGCTGAAGGCGGTCGCGGGGCCGTACGCGCGCCCCCTGTCCCGGAGGGGGTTCCGGCGCGACGACGGGTTCCCCCTCTCGCGGGTCGCGACCCGCACGACCCAGGTCGTCCGCCCGCTCTCGGCCGACGGGGAGCCGGACTGGACGTGCCGGGGCCGCGACCTCACCGACCCGGACAACTGGCGGCTCGCGCTGGCGGACCTCGACGTCGAGTGACGGCCACCGGGTAGCGGGAGGCGTCCGACGGAGAAGGGATCACGGAGGGCCGAAGGCGGGGCCCGCGTCGTCGCGCTGCCGGGGTCCGCCCGCGCGGTCAGTCGGCGCCGTCGCGGAGGGCCGACGCGGCCACCTCGTGACGGTCGGCGGCCGCGACATCCAGCGCCGCCAGACGGGCGTCCGGGAGCGTCCCGGGCGAGACCGTCCTCTCGTCCGCGTCGTACTCGACGACGCCGACGTCCGCGAGTTTCGGGAGGTGCGAGTGGTGGAGCGAGACGGCCGTGGACGTGACGGCCCGCTCGGAGGGGCCGGGCGGCCCCTCGTGCTCGGCCTCTGCCACGGCCGTCGCGACGTCGTCGAGCGCGAGCGGGCCGTCCGCCTCCCCGAGCAACTCCGCGACGTGTGCCCGCCGCGGGTCGGCGAGCAGCGCGGTGACCGCCTCGCCGGCCCCTTCCTCCCGGACCGCCGCCTCGACGGCCTCGGTCCAGTCGCCGTCGCTGACGGACGTGGTGGGGCGGACGACCGCCGACTCGCTCCTGCCGGCGCGGTCGACCGCGCCGGCCTCGGCGAGTTTCGGGACGTGCGTGTGGTGGAGCGAGATCAGCACCGACTCGTGTCGGTCGTCGCTCACCTCGGCCGGCTCGACCCCCCGTTCGCGGGCGGCGACCCGGGTCGCCAGCTCCGTCAGCGGGAGCCCGCCGGCGGTCCGGAGCGTCGCGAGCACCGCGCGACGGCGCGGGCTCCGCATCGACGCCGCGAGAAGCTCGAGTTCCCGCCGCGGAACGGCCGCGAGGCCGGGACCCTCGTCCACCTCGGTACGCGTTGACTCGGGGGTCTCACGCATACCCGTACCGGAGCCACTCCGTTCCCATAGGCGCACGGCCTAATCGTTTAGTGAAGGGGTCGTCGACGCGAAGCGTGTTCGCGCGTCGTACGCGCGTCGTCCGTGCGTCCTTCGCGTGTCGTTCGCACGTCATCACCCCGCCGTCCTGCGTCGCCGCCGACCCGTCCCCCCGCTCGGGCTCACGAACTCGCGTCCTCCGTCTCGAACATCGCCTCCATGAGCTTCCGCTCGGCGACCCGGAGGTGCTGGTGGAACGTCGGCGCGGAGACGTCGAGCGTCTCGGCGACCTCCTCGCCGGAGCTGTCGCGGGGCCACTCGAAGAAGCCCGAAAAGTACGCCGTCTCCAGGGCGTTCCGCTGGCGGGGCGTCAGCTTGTCGTCGACGAGCCCCTGAACGTCCGGCCGCGGCTCAGGGGACCGCTGGGTGCGCCGCTGGGCGATGACGCGGGCCCGCGGGTAGGCCTCCCGCATCGAGTCGACGACCGACCGCACGTCGGCGTCCGGCGGGAGGTGAACCATCGCGCGGAGCTCCGTCCCCTCCACGCTCGCGCGCTGCATCCGCCCGCCGCGCGAGGCGACCTTCGAGAGCACCGGTGACTCCGTGAGCTCGAGTTCGAAGCGCGTCCTGCCGTCGCGTTCCGCGACGACGGTCACGTCCTCCCACGCCGAGACCCGGTCGGCGAGCGCCCGGACCGTGTCGACCGCGTCCCCGGTCGCGGTCCCGTACACGACGTGGCGCCCCCCGCTGAGCGGCACCACCCGGTCGTAGGTGATCGAGCCCTCCTCGGGCGGTTCGACGTCGAAGCCGTCGAGGTAGCCCTGGACGAGGAACTCGATCTCGACGACCTCCTCGCTCATCAGCGCCTGCTTCCGCTCGATGGCCGTGAGGGCGTGCCCGATGACCTCGCCGAGCTGGCCGACGACCGCGCGCTCGTCGTCGTCGAAGGCGTACGGCCGCTCCGAGTAGACGTTCAGCACGCCGTACAGCGTGTCCTCGTGGGTGATGGGGATCGCGGCCGACGAGCGGAAGCCGTATCGCTCGGCCTGGTCCCACCACGGCTCGAAGTCGGGGTTCTCGAGGATGTTCCGGGCGACCTGCATCTCCCCGGTCCGGATCGCCCGGCCCGTCGGTCCCTGCCCCTCGGGGTCGTCGCCGACCGTGATCCGGGCGTCGTCGGGGTAGCCGTCGACGCCGGCCTTCGTCCGCACGAGAACCTCCTCGCTCGTGGAGTCGATCTCGCCGATCCAGGCGAACAGGTAGGCGTCGGTGCCGGCGAGGCGCCGACAGACGGACTCCTCGAGGTCCGTCCGCGTCGTCGACTCGATGATCGCGTGGGTGAGCTCCTGGACGACGCCGTTCAGCTGGTTCAGCGCGGCGAGCTCCTCGCGCTGCTGGGCCAGCTGCTCCTCGCGACGTTTCCGCTCCGTGACGTCCCGGCTGTACAGGACGACGCCGTCGACGAGCGGGTCGTCCCGGAGGTCCCGCCCCCGCGCTTCGAGGACGACCCACGAGCCGTCCGCGTGTTCGTACCTGAACTCCATGGGAACGAGCTCCCCGCCCTCGAGCACCCGGCCGAACTCCTCGGCGGCCGCGTCCACGTCGTCGGGGTGGATCCGCTCGAAGGCGTTCTCGCCGATCAGTTCCTCGGGCGCGTACCCCAGCACGCTCTCGACCGACGGAGTGAGAAAGCGGAACGTCCCGTCGGCGCCCAGCACGGCGTTGACGTCGGTGGACTCCTCGACGAGCACCTCGTGTCGTTTCAGCTCGCGCTCGTGTTCCCGGCGCTCCATGGCGTGGTACAGCGACCGGACCAGCAGGTCGCTGTTGATCTCGTCCTTCACGAGGTACTCGTCGGCCCCCTCCCGGAGCGCGCGACGCCCGACCGACCGATCGCTGACGCCCGTGAGCACGACCACCGGCACGTCGGTCGCCTCCGCCGCGGTCGTGAGCGTCTCGATCCCCTCGCTGTCGGGCAGGTTGAGGTCGAGCAACACCACGTCGATCGCCCCCTCGCGGAGCCGTTCCAGCCCGTCCGCGAGCCTGGTCTCGTGGACGAGTTCCGGGGCCACCTCCTCGCTTCTGGCGCCGAGCCCGCCGTCGTTCCCGGACGCGGTCGGTCCGCCGGTCCCCGCCGTGCTCGCTCCGAGGCTCCCCGGCGTGGTTTCCCCGTAGCTCCGCCCGGCGGTGGCTTCGTGTCCCCGCCGGACGGCGTCCTCGTTGCTCATCACCCGCGCGGAGAGTTCGGACGCCTCCCGGAGCAGTTCCTCGATGTACCGGGCGTCCCCCGGGTTGTCCTCGACGAGCAGCACCGTCAGACGGTGGGTTCCGGACATGATCACTCCGAGGTGGGCGGAAGCCGGACTAGCGTGAACCAGAAGTCCTCGAACGACCGGACGAGGTCGACGAACTCGTCCGGGCTGATCGGCTTCGTGAGGTAGGCGTTCGTGTGCAGTTCGTAGCTCCTGACGACGTCCTCCTCCGCCTCGGAACTCGTCAGGACGATCACCGGGATCGACGTCAGGTCGGGGGCGTCCCGGATCTCCTCCAGCACCTCCAGGCCGTCGACCTTCGGGAGGTTCAGGTCCAGTAGCACGAGCGCGGGGCGCGGGGCCGACTCGTGGTCGCCCCGCCGGTGCAGGAAGTCCAGCGCCTCAGCGCCGTCGGTGGCGACGTGCAGGGTGTTGTTGAGGCGGGCCTCGGCGAACGCCTCCTCCGTGAGCCGAACGTCGCCGGGGTTGTCCTCGACGAGCAGGATGTCGATCGGCTCGCCGTCGAGCGAGTCGCTCACGGACGCCCCTCGTCACGGTTCGCGGTCCCGGGACGTCCCCCCGCCGCCCTCGCGGGGCGCCGCGCCGCCGGGCGTCCCGCTCGACGCCCCGCGGGCTCAGTCGGCCGCCGCGTCGTCGCCATCCGACCCGTGCTATCGGTCATCGCCACCATCGTATGGGATAGTGAAGTAAAAGCACGACCCTTCACCCACCGTCGACTCGACCCAGATGCGGCCGCCGTGCCGCTCGACGATCCGCTCACAGAGCGCGAGCCCGATCCCCGTTCCCGGGTACTCCTCCCGGGTGTGGAGCCGGTCGAACACGTCGAAGATGCGGTCGGCCTGCACGGGGTCGATGCCGATGCCGTTGTCAGACACCCGGAACCGCCACGCGCCGTCCCGCCGCTCGGCGTCGACCTCGATCCGGGGCGGCTCCTCGCCACGGTACTTGAGCGCGTTCGAGACCAGGTTCTGGAACACCTGCTCGAGTTGCTTGTCGTCGGCCGTGACCGTCGGGAGGTCCCCGCGGACGACCTCGGCGTCCTCCTCCTCGATCTTGAGCCGGAGCCCCCCGAGCACGCGGTCGAACACCGCCCCGCTGTCGGTCGGCTCGAACGGCTCGGCCTTCGTGTCCACCCGCGAGTACGAGAGGAGGTCGTCGATCATCTCCCGCATCCGCTCGGCCCCGTCGACGGCGTAGTCGATGAACTCGCGGGCGTCGTCGTCGAGTTCGTCCCGGTACCGCCGCTCCAGCAACTGGAGGTAGCTCGAGACCATCCGCAGCGGCTCCTGCAGGTCGTGGGAGGCGATGTAGGCGAACTGTTCGAGCCGCTCGTTCGACGTCCGCAGTTCCTCCACCGTCTCGTTGAGCCGCTCCTCGTACTCGGTCCGCTCGATCGCCGTCGTCAGGACGTTCGCCACGCTCCTAACGAAGCTGACCTCGTTGGGGGTGAACTCGCGTCGGTCCGCGTCGTGGGTGCCGAGCACGCCCCACGGGTCGTCCGGCGGGCCGACGACCGTGCTGATGCCGGCCGAGACGTCGTGGTCGGTCGGCAGCGCAGGGCCGTCGAACCGCGACTCGGTCGCGAGGTCCTCGACGACCACCGGCGTCGTCGAGTCCAGCGTGAACCCCGCCTGCGAGTCGGGGTCGACCTCGACGGTCGCCTCGCCGACGACCCCCTCCCGCAAGCCGACGCCCGAGCGCACCAGCAGTTCGTCGTCCGCCCGGCGTTCGCAGATCGCCGCACAGTCGGTTCCGAGCGTGTCCGCGACCGCCCGGACCGCCTCGTCGAACAGGTCGTCGACGGAGGGGGACCCGAGCGCCCGCTGACCGAACTCCGCGACGACGTCCTGCTGGCGCGCGCGCGTCTCCAGTTCCCGCTCGTACGCCTTCCGCTCGGTCAGGTCGCGGACGACGCCGACCGAGCCCCGGAACCCGTCCCCGTCCGACGGGAGCACGGTGAACTTGCTCTCGGCCGGAACCCGCCCGCCGCCGGCGGTCAGCACGTCGGCCTCGAGGGTCGCGCTGCCGCGGCCCCCGCCGGCCAGTTCCCCCGTGAGGTCGGCGACGACCGACGAGACCTCCTCCCCCACCGTCAGCGAGCAGTGCTCGCCGGCGAGTTCCGCCTTCGAACGTCCGGCCATCTCCGCGTACGCGTCGTTCACCTCGGCGAAGCGGAACTCCGAGTCGAGGACGAACACGCCGTCGTCGACGGTGGCGAAGACGGTCTCGTACCGCTCGAGCGCCTGTTCGCGCTCCTTCCGCTCCGTGATGTCGACGAGGACGGTCTGTGCGGCCGGCTCCCCGTCGTCGGTGATCGGCAGGCTCGTGACGAGCACGTGCTTCACCGCGCCGTCGGCGGTGACGAGCCGCGTCTCGTTCGGCCGGACCGGCTCCCGGTCCTCCAGCATCTGCCGGATCCGTCGGGCCGCCTCCTCGCGCTCCTCGGGGTGGATGAACTCGACGGCCGACCGCCCGTGCAGTTCCTCGGGGTCGTCCACGCCGGCGAGCTCCGCCGTCGCGGGGTTCGCGAACCCGACGTCGCCGTCCGCGTCGTAGGTCACGATCGGCACCGGCGCGACGTCGACGAGCCGGCGGTACCGCTCGCGCTGCTCCTCGATCTCCCGCTCCCGCTCGACCCTGTCGGTGACGTCCCGGACCACGAGCATGCCGGCGTACGGCTCGTCCTCGGCGTTCCGCACGGGGAGGGTGTACGCCGACAGGTGGCGGCCGCGGTAGTCGACCTCGAACGAGGCGGTCTTCCCCTCGAGGGCCCCGTGGAAGTGGGGTTCGACCTCGGCGAGGAGGTCGTCCGGGTAGCGGTCCCGGATGGTCGACCCGACGACCTCGTCCGTCTCGATCCCCAGGGCGTCGACGAGCTCCCCGCCGGCGGCCGTGTACCTGAACTCCTCGTCGAACAGCGCGACGACGCCGTCCGGGAAGTTCTCGGCCAGCGTGCGGTACCGGCGCTCGCTCTCCTCCAGTTCGCGCTCGTACGCCTTCCGCTCGCTCACGTCGCGGACGACGCCGATGCGGTCGTACTCGTCCCCCTCGTCGGGCAGGTTCGCGAAGGTGGCCTCCGCCGCCAGCGTCCCGCCGTCGGCGGTGTGGACGTCAGCCTCGAGCCGCATCGTCTCCCGCTCGCCCGAGGGGAGGTTCCCGTACGTCTCCCGGGCGGCCTCGGCGGTCTCCCGGTCGACGACCTTCGTGACGTCCGCGCCGATCAGCTCCTCCCGGGGGTACCCCGTCATCTCGGCGTACGCCTCGTTGACCATCGTGAACTCGCCGTCCGAGTCGACGACGTAGACGCCGTCCTCGACCGTCTCGACGATGGTCCGGTACCGCTCCAGTTCGCGCTCACGTCGCTTCCGCTCGGTGACGTCCTGGGACATCCCCATCGCGGCGAACACCTCGCCGCCCGCGTCCCTGATGGGGGCCGTGTGGACCACCCACTCCCGGTCGGCGTAGGTCACTTCGATCCTGCCGCGTTCGCCCTCGAGCGCGGCACGGTAGGCGGGTTCGATCGCGTCGGCGGTTCCGTCGCCGTACGCCTCCCGGAGCGTCAGCCCCTCCATCTCCGCCGACTCGACGTCGCGGTCCTCGAACGCCCTTCCCTCGGCGAGCGTGAGCCGAAGCTCCCCGTCGACCATGACGACCGCCCCGTTCGGGAAGTTCTCGGCCAGCGTCCGGTAGCGCTGTTCCGACTCGGCCAGCGCCCGCTCGCGTCGCTTCCGCTCGGTGACGTCCTGGAAGTACACCGATAGCCCGGTCTCCGAGGGGTAGGCGTTGAGCTCGAACCAGCCGTCGAGCGTCTCGAGGAACAGTTCGAAGCTGACCGGCTCCTGGGCGTCCATCGCCCGCCGGTACTGCTCGCGTATCCGCCCGTCCGCCGCCTCGGGGAACTCGTCCCAGATGGACTCGCCCAGCAACTCGTCCGCGTCGCGCCGGAGCGTCTCCGCGGCCCGATCGTTGACGTGGGTGAACCGCCACTCCTCGTCGAGCGCGTAGAACGCGTCCGAGATCCGGCCGAGAACCTCGCTCAGTTCGGTCTCGAGCTCCCGCGCGCGCTCCTTCAATTCGGTGACGTCGTCGCCGGTGCTGACGACCCGTTCGACCTCGCCGTCCCCGTTCGTGAGCGGGACGGCGTTCACCGAGAGCCACCGCCTGGTCCCGTCCGGCCGCTCGAGCTGCAACACCTCGTCGTACACCGGCTCGCCCGTCTCCAGCACCCGCGCGAACGGGTGCGCCTCGGTCGGCAGCGGCCGCCCGTCCTCGCCGTAGATCTGTCGGGTGCCCGGCGTGTACGCCTCGCGGTCCTCCCTGCTCGGGATGCCGAGTATCTCGCCGGCCGCGTCGTTGACGAGCGAGGCCTCCCCGTCCGCGTCGGTGATGATGATGCCGACCTGGCTGGCGTCGAGAACCCTGTCGAGGAGGCCGCGCTCGGCCTCGAGGCTCCGCTCGTACTCGCGGCGCTGCGTCAGGTCGCGCGTCACCTTCGTGAACCCCCGCAGGGAGCCGTCGTCGTCGTGGACCGCGGTGATGACCACGTCCGCCCGGAACCGGGTGCCGTCCTTCCGGACGCGCCACCCCTCGTCCTCGACGCGCCCCTCGGCCGCGGCGGTCCGCAGGTTCTCCTCGGGGACGCCCCGCTCGAGGTCCTCCTCGGTGTAGAAGGCGGAGACGTGTTTGCCGACGACCTCGTCCCCGTCGTACCCCTTGATCCGCGCGGCCCCCTCGTTCCAGCTGGAGACGACGCCGTCGGCGTCGAGCGTGAAGATGGCGTAGTCCTCGACGGCGCGCACGAACTCCCGGAACTGTTCCGGCGTCGCCCCCTCGCTCCCGCTCCCGGCGGGCACGCCGGCGTCACCCGCCCGCCCGGCCGCGTCCCGCCGGTCGAGCGCGTCCATCGGGCGCCACCAGACGCGGCTCCGCGCGTCGATCCGCCTGCTCACGAGGGCGCCCCGCTCGGCGAGTTCCCCCAGCTTCCGGCGTGCGATCTGCCGCGTACAGTCGAGTTCCGCGGCGATCTCGTCGGTCGTCAGCGGCGTGCACGGTCGTTCCAACTGCGCGAAGACCCCCAGCGCGTCCTCCGGCGCGCCGTTGGAGGCTGGCCCCGGCGTTCCCATGTATTCCGGCCCAGGTGGCCGAGCGTAATAGGTGGTCCGTCGGGGGTGCAGTCCGGATAGCTGCCATTACTGTCCGAATCGGTTCGGTTGGCCGACCCTCGCGCTCCATCCCGACCGGGTCGGCCGACGGTCGTTCTCGTCCCCTCCCGGCGGACCGGAGGCGGCGCTGAACGACCCGCCGGAGAGCCACTTTCGGTATCGGACAACGATGGGTTGGCCCGAACGACTATCATACGCCGACGGCACATCGATTCCGATGGTGTTCGCGAACCCACTCGTTCCGTTCCTGATCGGCGTCGCGGCCGTCGTCCTGCTACTGGTTCGACTGAAGCTCCCGGCGTTCGTCGGGCTGATCATCGCGGCGATGACGATCGGGGTGTTCACGACCGAGGTGCCGTTCGGCGACGTCCCCGCGGAGGTGGCGTCGTCGTTCGGCGACGTGATGGTGAGCATCGGGATCCCGATCCTGATGGCGGCGATCATCGGGAAGACGCTGATGGACAGCGGCGCAGCCGAACGCATCGTCAGGGGGTTCCTCTCGCTCACCGGACGGGAGCGCTCCGAGTACGCCCTGCTCGGGAGCAGTTACGTGCTATCGATCCCGGTGTTCTTCGACAACGTGTTCTACCTGCTGGCGCCGCTCGGCCGGTCGATGAAGGCCAGGACGGGCGTGAAACTGTCGCTGTACATCTCGGTGCTGGCGGCCGGCGCGCTCTCGACGCACATGCTCGTCCCGCCGACGCCGGGTCCGCTGGCGATGGCCGACGAACTGGGCGTCGACCTGGGGATCGCGATCCTCGTCGGCGCGACCCTGGCGCTCCCCTCGTCGGCGCTCGCGGGGATCGTCTACGGCCGGTTCCTCCACAGCCGGGAGGACTTCCCGCTCAGGGAGGCGATGGGCGCCACCGCCGAGAACCTCCGGAAGAAGGCCGAGGCCGACCTCTCGGAACTGCCGAGCCTGTTCGAGTCGCTGCTGCCGATCCTGCTCCCCGTCGTCCTCATCGCCTCGAACACGATCGCCGGCACGCTGTACGAGGGCGGCACCCTGGTCGCGGCGACGTCGTTCCTCGGCGACCCCAACTTCGCGCTGACGGCGGCGGCGCTGACGTCGGCGTACACGTTCTACCGGCTGGAGACGGGCGGCGACCTCGACCTGTTCAACACGGAACTGACCGAGGCGATCAAGTCCGGCGGCAACATCATCGCCATCACCGCCGCCGGCGGCACCTTCGGCGCGATGCTCGCCGCGGCCGGCGTGGGCGAGTACATCGCCGGCGGGCTCGAGAACATGGGGCTCGGCCTCCTCGTCACCGGCTGGCTCATCGCGGCGATCGTCCGCGTCGCGCAAGGGTCCGGGACCGTCGCGATCCTCACCGGCGCGTCGATCATGGCGCCGCTCGCGAGCGGCCTCACGGTGAACCCGGTGTATCTCATGATGGCCGTCGGCTTCGGCGGGATGATCGCGCCGTGGTTCAACGACAGCGGCTTCTGGATCATCAGCGAGACGGCCGGCATCACCCCGATGGAGACGTTCAAGACCTACGGCGCGGTCGCGACGATCATGTCCACCAGCGGGCTGGTGATGGTGCTGATCATGTCGACGCTCCTACCGCTGAACTGAGTCGGCGCCGTCGACGGAACCCCGTCCGTCGTACGCGGTCGGCGGCCCTCCCTGGCGGGCCTCTCAGTGTTCCCCGTCGGTCAGGTCGCCGTCCTCGAAGGAGAGGCGACGCGGCTCACCGAGCGTCACGCCCTCCCGTACTTCGAGCTCCGGGACCAGCGGCTCCGACACGAGGAGCCGTCCCGGCTCCATCGTGTTCGGGATGCGCGCGATCCGCAGCTCCCCGGGGTCGGGGGTTCCCGTGACGGAGGGCGCCAGCAGCAGCGCGCTGGCGTCGTCGGGGACGACGAGGGGGATCCTCGCCCGGTCGGTCTCCCCGCTCGTCGCGACGTTGACGTACGTGTCGCCCAGGTCGAGGTCGGCGACCAGGTCGGCGTGCACCACGTCCGCCAGCCCGATCCCGAGGCCGTTCCCGTGGGAGGGCGGCGTGAGCGACCGGACGTAGATCCGCGTGTAGTCCGGGCGGTCGGGCTCGGGCTCCCCCCGGAAGCACGTCCGCCCGATGACGTTGGTGTCCATGCCGGTTCCGCTCACCTCCTTCCCCATCTCGTCGACGATCAGCAGGTCCAGGTCGTCGACCGGCAGCGTCGGCAACTCGCCGTAGGCCCGCTCCAGCAGCTCGGGCTCGCGGTCGAGTATCCCGTCGACCGGGACGCCCTCGACGTGTGTCGCCCGGTCGGTCGCGTCCTCGATCAGGGCGATCCCGCCCACGACCGGCAGTTCCTCGAACAGGATCCGGGCGCGTCCGCGGATCTCCGCGCCCATGTCGCCCCGCAGCGCCGCGTTGTGCATCATCTCGGCCCCGCGGTGTTTCCCCATGCCGATGACCGCCATCTTGCAGAGGCCGGACTCGATCCGGTCCGAGAAGTCCGTGTGGGGCTTGATCCGGTTGGCCAGGAGGACCGCGTCCGCCTCGGCGGCGTTCCGGTCGGCGTACACGGGGTCCCCGTCGTACTCGCCCGCCTCCACGACCTCCATCGACGACCGCACCGGGCAGCCGAGCGACTCCTCGGTCATCCCGAGGTCCGCGAGCACCCGGCGCTGGCCCTCCGCGGTCGCGCCGCCGTGGCTCCCCATCGACGGGAAGACGAACGGCTCACAGCCCGCCTCCTGCAGCCGCTCGATCGCCCCCTCGATCATCGCGGGGAAGTCGTGGATGCCGCGGCTCCCGGCGGTCACGGCGACGGTCGCGCCGTCCCGAAGCCCCTCCGCCGCGAGCAGGTCGGCGGCCGCGTCCCGTCCCGCCGCGCGCACGTCGGGGACGGGGTCCGTCTCCCACTCGACCGCCGCCGGCACGAACCGGGGCAGGTCGGCGACGGTCGCGTCGTTGACCGTCGCCAGGCGCTCGGCGTCCGGGACGTCGAAGGGGAGCCCGGTCACGGGCCCGCTCCCGTCATCTCGACGGCGACCTCGACCGCGTCGACCATGCTGCGCTCGGAGGCGACCCCCTCGCCGGCGATGTCGAAGGCGGTCCCGTGGTCGACGCTCGTCCGGACGATCGGGAGCCCGATCGTCACGTTCACGCCCGAGACGGCGTCGCCGCCGGCGAACCCGAGCATCTTGATTGGGATGTGGCCCTGATCGTGGTACATCGAGACGACGCAGTCGAACTCGCCGCGGGCCGCCCGGACGTACACCGTGTCAGGCGACTCCGGGCCGGTCGCGTCGATCCCCTCCCCCCGGGCGCGCTCGACCGCGGGTTCGATCTCCGCGCCGTCCTCGTCGCCGAGCAGGCCGCCGTCGCTGGCGTGCGGGTTCAACCCGGCGACGCCGACCGACGGCGAGTCGACGCCGAGGTCGCGCAGCGCCGCGTCGGTCAGCCGGATCGTCTCCAGCACGGCGTCCTCGGTGACCAGGTCGCAGGCCTCCCGCAGCGGGACGTGCGTGCTCACGTGGGTGACGCGGAGGTCGTCCTCGACGAGCATCATGGAGTAACTGTCGGTGTCGGTGTAGTCGGCCAGCATGCCGGTGTGGCCGGCGTACTCGCTGCCGGCGAGCTTCGTCGCCTGCTTGTTGATCGGGGCGGTCACGATGGCGTCGATCCCGCCGTCCCGCGCGAGTTCGATGGCGCGCTCGACGTACGCGAGGCTCGCGGCGCCGTACTCCTCGCGGACCTCGCCCCGGACGAGTTCGTCCACGTTGTCGAGGTCGAGCACCGGCACGCTGTCGGGATCGAACCGCGCCCCCGCGGGGTCGTCGACGCGTTCGACCGAGAGCGACAGCCCGCAGACGTCGATCGCCGCAGCCAGGACGTCCGCGTCGCCGACGACGACGGGCCGCGCCGCGTCGCGAACCGCCGGATACGCCTTCGCGATCACCTCCGGACCGATGCCGCCCGGGTCCCCCATCGTGATGCCGACGAGGGGTGCGTGCTCACTCATCGAACCGACCTACCGCCTCCAGGGAGTTAACGATGGTTTCCCGCGCCCCGAACCCGCCCGCCTTCGTGACGACCGGCGTCCCGGCGCCGATCCCGTCGACGAGTCGGCCGACGGGGACCCCGGCTCCGACGTCCTCGCCGGTCAGTTCGACGGTCGTCGCGCCGAGGGACCGGAGCACGGCGACCGCGACGTCCCCGCCCGTGAGCACCAGCCCCGACGGCTCGCCCTCCCGGACGGCGAGCGCCGCCACGTCCGCGAGCCCGTCGGCCACGCGCTCGCGAACCTCCTCGGTCGGGAGCCCCCGGTCCCGACCGGCCGCGACGGTTCGATCGACGGCCGCACGGTCGGTCGCGGCGGTCAGGACGGCGGGCCGGCCCGCCCGGAGGGTCTCGACGGCCTCGCTCGCGGTCCCGTCGGGTCCCGTCCCCTCCTCGGCGAGGAGTTCCGTGGGGTCGAGTTCCACGACGGCCTCGTCGGGAACCGCCTCGAGCTGTGCGAGCGTCGTCGCGTTCACGCTGCCGACGACGCCCAGGGGCGCGCCCGTCGTCGACTGGCGCGCCGAGCGGTCCCCGCGGGTGCCAGCAGCGGGTTCGTCCGCATCGACCGAGGGAACGGGAACGTCGACGTGTGCCGCCAGCCCGCCGCTGCCGACGTAGAGCGTCCCCCCCTCGACCGCCCCCCCGGCCGCGGCAACCGTCGCCAGGTGTCCCTCCTCAGTCGCGTCGGGGACGACGATCGGCGCTCGCTCGCTCCGTTCGACCGCGGTTTCGAGCTCGGCGGCGACGCGCTCCGGCCCGGCCTCGACGGCCTCGAGCGGAACCGTGACGACCGGGCGGTCGAGCCCCGCGAACGACTCGGGCAGCGACGAGGACGCCGGGCCCTTCTCGTCGTCCCCGTACTCCGTCCCCGCGACCGGCGTGCCCTCGACTCGGTGGACCCCGCCCTCGGTCGTCCGTGCGGCGGCCGGGAACGCCGGGGCGACCAGCGCGACGGCCGCGCCCGAGGCCGCGAGCGCGGCGTCGACCTCCGCGGCCAAGTTCCCCCGGAGCGTCGAGTCGACCTTCTTGTAGACGGCGTCGGCTGGAACCGACTCGACGACCCCCCGGACTGCCGCGGCCGCGTCCCCCTCGTCGGCGTACCTGCTGTCGGTGTTCACCCCGAGCACGGTCGCTTCGGCGCGCTCCGCGCCCGCCGCCCCGTCGGACGACGGGATCGCGACGACCGAGGCGTCGTGGCCGCGGACCGCGAACCCGTGTGCGGTGTCCATCGCCCCCGTGAGGTCGTCGGCGACGACGACGGCCGAGTACATGGGGGGCCTTGTTCGGGTGAGGGTAAAAACGCCGTCGACTCCGACGGCGGGCCGCGTCCCGATCGTCCGCCCCGCTCGCGGTTCCACCCCGCCTCGCGGGCGGGACGACGCTCCCTCGCTCCACGCTTATCCCCGCGTGTCCCGTACGGGTCCCGATGGCGCACCTCTACGCGCGGGAAGAACTCGAGTCGGCCCTCGCCGGGGGCGACCTCCCCGAGTGGAAACGACGGCGCTACGAGGCCTTCCACCGAACCATGACGGACGAGGACCCGCCGTACCCCTGTTACTTCGCCGTCGACGCCCACCGGGACGGCGACCTCCGCTACCTGTTCGCGCCGTCCGCGTCGACCGACGACGGGAGGGCCGCCTTCGCGGACGGGCTCGGAACGTACCTCGACGGGGCCCGCGACGTCGCCGACGTCACCGCGCTGGCCGCCCTCTTCGAACCCCCATCGGAGCCGCTTCCGTTCGACGCGTACTGGGACCGATTCTGGGGCCTCCTCGCGCACCTCCACCGCCACGATCCGGCGCCGTGGCCCGACGGGATCCCGATCGACCCCACCGATCCCGAGTGGGAGTTCTGCTACGCCGGCGAGCCGATCTTCCTCGTGGCGCGGGCGCCGTGTTTCGAGCGTCGACACAGCAGACACGCCCCGCACGGTCTCGAAGTCACCGTCCAGCCGCGGTGGGTGTTCGACGGGTTCGAAGCCGGCACCGAGGCGGGGGAGCGCGCCCGCCGCACGATCCGCGAGCGACTGGAGGAGTACGACGACGTGCCGCGCCACCCCGACGTCGGCGACTACGGGGCGCCCGGCGTCCGCGAGTGGGAGCAGTACATGCTCCCCGATTCCAACGAAGCGCGGCCGGAGGACTTTCCCATCGCCGGTTGGCCCCGGGAGTCCGCCGAGTAGTACGGGCGCGCCCGCTCCCGCTACCGCTCGACCGCTAGGCGCGACGGGATTCGAACCACGCCCGGACGCGCTCGCTATCGCTGCTCGCGCCCGGTCTAGTTCGAGTCCCGCCCGCCGGTTCGCTCGTCGCTTCGCTCCTCGCTGTACGGGCGCGACGGGATTCGAACCCGCGACCGTCGGATGGCTCCCCCCACCCGGAACCGGATGCGGTTAGAAGTCCGACGCTCTGAATCCGGACTGAGCTACGCGCCCTCGTTCGAGGACGGGCGGGGCAGCGCCAAAAACGACCCGGTTCACCCGACCGGTTCGGCTCCCGCAGGCCTTAACACCGCCAGCGGCGAACCGGGGAGCGATGCGAGTCATCGGAACCGTCGGGCTCCCCGGCAGCGGCAAGGGCGAGGCGGCCGCCGTCGCCGAGGAGCGGGGCGTCCCGGTCGTGACGATGGGGGACGTCATCCGCGAGGAGTGCCGCCGTCGGGGGCTCGACCCCGCCGAGCACCACGGCGCGGTCGCGAAGGCGCTCCGCGAGGAGGAGGGCCCCGCCGCGATCGCCGACCGCACCGTCCCGGCCGTGAACGACGCCGCGGCCGCGGCCGACGCGGACGTCGTCCTCGTCGACGGCCTCCGGTCGACGGTCGAACTGGAGCGCTTCCGCGAGGCGTTCGGCGAGGGGTTCCTGCTCGTCGCCGTCGAGGCGCCGTTCGACCTCCGCGCGGAGCGGCTGGGCGCCCGCGGGCGCGACGACTCGGACGTGGACGTCGAGGCGCTCCGGAAGCGCGAGGAGCGCGAACTCGCGTTCGGCATGGGCGAGGTGATCGACGCCGCGGACGTGACGATCGACAACACGGGCACGCTGGCGGCGTTCCGCCGCCGGGTCGCCGACCTGCTGGACGGGGAGCGTGGCCGCACCGACGGCGCGCCCGAGGCGGACCGGGCCCGGGGGAGCGGAACCCGCGAGGCCGACGGGGCGCGGGAGACGAACGGGACGCGGGAGGCGGACGCCGGTGGTCGGCCGTGACGACCGTCTACAGCATCGACGCCCGCATCCGGGTGCCGGTCCGGGACACGGAGGTGACCGACCGGGTCGCCGACGCCGTGTCGAACCTCTTCCCGAACGCCGAACTCGAACACGAACCGGGCGAACTCGTCGCCGAGACCCACACCCTCGACCCGTTCTCGGACCTGCTCCACGAGCAGGAGATCCTCGACACCGCCCGCCGGGAGTTCGCGAAGGGAACCACGGAGGACGGCTTCTCGTTCGCGCTGAAGAAGCAGGCCGCCTTCCAGGGCGTCGTCAACTTCGCCGTCGGCGAACCCGACGAACTCGGCGACGTCGAGGTGACGGTGACCGTCCGCGAACCGAGCGTGGAGGCGTACATCGACCACATCGCCCCGCCGACGGAGGACGGGACGCCGATCGACCCGGACGGCGGGCGTCGGCGGTAGCTCGACCGACTCGCCTCCGCTACTCCCCCCGCCGTCGGTCCACGGGACTCACCCGTCTCGACCTCCCCGTACCGGTTCGTCGGCGCGCCGGCCGCGGCTCCCCGACCGCGCTACGCGCCCGACAGGTGCACGTGGACGACCCGATCACAGCCCCGTTCGCCGCAGACGGGACACTCCCCGCCGTCGCCGGCCGACTCGTAGGCGTCCGCGAGCGCCGCGGCGCCCTCCGGGTCCAGATCGCCCGCCGCGAGCACGACGCGTTCGCCGGCGTGACCCAGCACGTAGCCGCCGTCCTCCTCCCGGACGAACCGGTCGCGCAGTTCGCCGAGGTGGTAGTTGAACCGGCCGGTGTCGCACATTCCGACGCGCTCGCGGAGTTCCGAGAAGCGGAGTGGGCCGTCGGCCGCCGCGAGTTCCCGCAGGATGGCGACTCGGTGTTCGGAGGCAAGCGCGCCCAGCGCGTCGGCGGCCTCGCCGAGCGTCTCGTCCGCGCGACCGTCCGACTGCCCGTCCGTTCCGGTCCGACGACGGTTCGGGGAATCGGTCATACTACGGGGGCCACGGCCCGCGTGACAAACTTTGTGTATCGGAAACGTGACTGTTCGGCCGGACGCACCCGAGTCCGTCGGCGGTTGGGCCCGTGAGTCGAAGAGCCATCGCGCTCGTCCCACGATCGCTCCGGTCTCGTCCCAATGGCGCGAAACTGGGTTCACGTTCGTATCAATTCTGACGCAGTGGGACGGAGGTTCGCGTCTTCGGTAGTCGGTTCGGTGAAAAACCACCGCCTATTCGTCGTGTTGGTATGAGTTCCCGGTGTGTCCCCCACGCTCGACGTCGGCGGTGCCCTCAGTTACGGGTTCGACCGGCTCACGACGCGCGGCGGCGCGATCCTGATCGGCGCGTACGTCCTCTTCCAGGTCGTGACCCAGGTGAGCTTCCAGTCGCTGTTCGCCGAACTGTTCGCCGGCGTGCTCCCGGCCGAACGGCTGGCGCAGACGTACCCGCTGGCGCTCGACCTTCCGATCGGGGTCAGCGGTGGATCGACCGTCCTTCTCTTGATCGCCGGCAGCGTGCTCGCGGTCGTGACGATGCGAGCGATCCACGATGACATCGATCGAATGCCGACGGCCGACCACACCCGGCGACTCGTGCGAACCGTCGTCGTGATGATCGTCGTCTCGATCGTCACCTTCGTCGCGATACTGATCGGGACCGTGTTTCTCGTCCTCCCCGGGATATTCCTCGCAGTCAGCCTCGTGTTCGCCCAGCCCGCCGTCGTTCTCGAGGACGCCGGCGTCGTCGAGGCGCTCGAGCGAAGCTGGTCGCTCACGGCCGGGAATCGCATTCGGCTGTTCGCCCTCGGCGTCGTCATCGCCGTCGTAGCCGGCATCGCAGGTGGCGCCTTCAGCCTCCTCGGCATCGTCTCCCCGACCGTCGGGACGTTGCTGTCGTCGATCGTGTCCGCCATCATGTCCCTGTTCGGCCTCGCGGTGCTCGTCGGCGCGTACCGGCAACTCGCCGCCGAGAACGGAACGCGAGTCCCGCCGAGCCGGTGACGACGGCGTAACCGAGACGGGCGGTTCCTGGGCCCGCTTCTCAGCCGCGAGTTCCGGGCGAACGAACCGGCTGAGCGGCACGTTCACGCCGATTCACGTCCGAAGAAGCCGTCTCAACGGTCCCCCCGACCCGCCGAGGTACGGATCGATCGCCACACCGTACGGATGCCCGACAGAAATCGATTTCGCGGAAACCCTACCCCTCGGGACCCCCTCCGTCCCGCCATGTCCGGCGCAGACGTCGAGTTCCGGTTCGAGTCGACCGACGACGAGGAACGGTTCGTGCGCGAGTACCTGACCGACGCATGGCCCCGGTTCGAGTCGAGCGAGTGGTGGGAGGCCGGCTGGTTCTGGGCGTACCGCCAGTTCGCCGAGTACGACTCGGGCCCGGACCGCGGGCTCGTCCGCGTCGTCTTCGAGGGCGACCCCGACGAGTTCACCGAGAGCGAAGCCGACCGCTGGGACGGCTTCGAGGGCCTCGACGCGTGGGAGCTCCGGCGGTACGAGGGGACCGACGAGGGGTACGGGAGCCTGCTCGACCAGCAGCGGGACGCCAAGGGCGCGGTCGGCGGCGAGCGGGAGTACCGGCTCAAGCCGCTCTCGACGCGTTTCGCGCTCGACTACTACCGCGAGTTCGACGACCCCGTGCCGGTTCTGGGGGAGGGTGACGAGGACGACCCCGCGGGAGTGGGCTTCTGGGCGCACCTCCACTTCGCGATGGTCCAGTGCGGCTTCGACTGGTACGACGAGACCGACGCCTGCCTGAAGGGGCTGAAGAACCGCCTGAAGTCGCTCGCCGCCTACCGCGGCGCCGACGCCGCCAGGGCGGAGTACGACCGGCTGGCGGCCGAGTGGGACGGGTACGAGGCGGAACTGGACGAGTGGCTGGACGAGCATCCGACCGGCGAGGCGAGCGAGCCGTAGCCGCCCGCCGGTCGACGAGAACGCGTCCGGCCCGCAGAAGACATTTACCCCGACGGGCGGGAGGCTCCGGGGATGCCCTCCAGACGCGCAGTCCTCGCGTTCGGCGGCACAGCCGCCCTCACAGGCTGTCTCGGCACCCTCCCGGACGACCCGGCCGGGCGTACCGACGAGCCACGGACGGACGAGACCACCGGTCACGAGGCGGGCCCCACCGACGGCACGGAGTGCCAGTCCGGCACCGTCGTCCGGGCGCGGGAGTTCGCGCCCGACGCGCTGACGGCGGCCGTCCACGACGCGGTCGAACCGCTCCTGCGGGAGGCCACGGACGACCCCGTTGAGGTCACGGCCTACGGCGGCGACCCGTTCCGCGACGGCGTCTACGTCCGGTTCGACGGGACCTACTACCGGACGAGCGTGACCGGGACGGACGCCGAATCCGTGCCGGCCCGCCTGCTCGCGCTCGACTGGGAGCGGGGCCGGGAGGCGCCCGCTGACGCCGGGGTCCTCGCCTACGATGACCTCCCGGAGTCGGACCGCGAGGCGCTCCGACTGGCCGTCCACGGCCCGGAGTACGAGCGCGACGAGGGGCTCCCGACCGAGGGGACGTCGGTCAGCGAGTTCCCGGCGCCCTACCCGGACGGCGCCGAGGACTCGGAGCTCGTCGGCGCCGGCGAGACGTGGGTCCGGTGGGACGGCCGCGACTACCGGGTCGAACTCGGGGCGGAGACGACGGCGACGCGGCGGAGCTACCGCGTGGCCCTGGAGGCGGTCGGGGCCGACGAGGGAGCCTTCCGCGAGCACGTCGCGGCCGAGTTCCTGCTCGAACTCGACCCGAGCGAGGCCGAGCGCGAACTCCTCGCCGAAGCGGCCGACGGCAAGTACGAGGAGTGTGAACCCGCCTCCGACGCGTTGGGGGCGCTCCGGAGCCGCCTCGACGGGGACGCCGAACTCCCCCACCCCGCGGATCGGTCGTGGTACGTCGCCGTCGACGGCGACCGCCGCGTCGTCGAGGTGACCGGCTGGGTGGTCTGACGGCGCTTCCCCGGGAGGTCGTCGCGACACCGGCTCCGGCACCGACCACCTCGGTTTCACGACGCCTACGCGAACACGATCACCGACGCGAACAGCACCAGCACCCCGAGCACGTCACAGATGTTCGTCACGACCGGGATGACCACGTCGTCCGGGTCGAGCGAGAGCCGGTAGGCCGCGTACGTCGCGACCATGGTCACCGCCACCGCGAGGACGGAGAGCGCGAGCCCCGAACTCACGGCGACGAGCACCACCGTCCCCGGCGGGAGCGCGGTGGGGCCGGTCAGCGCCGCGAGCGCCCACGCGCCCAGACCCACGACCGGGAACAGCGTCGCCGCGAGCGCGACCGTCGCGAGGGCGTTGCCGGCCAGTTCGTCGTCCCTCACGGAGAAGGAGAGCGTCCCCAGGTGGAACGCCGTCGAGAGCCGCGAGGCGAGGATGGAGCCGAGGTTGCCGGCGGTGCCGATGGTCACCGGCACGAGCACGAGCAGCGACGGCGCCGCCAGCAGGCGCTCCTCGAAGGCGCCGAGCACCAGCCCCGAGCCGAGTTCGACCAGCGTGAGCACGACGAGGACGGGGAGCATCGCCCGCGTGATGCGCCGGACGGTCCACTCGGTCGTCATCCATCGCCCCCACGCCGGCCGGTCAGTCTCCGCCGGTCGAGCGGTTTCCGCCGGTCGGTCACCGCTCGCGGGTCGCCGGCGGTCATCCGCCACCTCCCGACAGCGCGAGCGTCAGCCTGACCGCGAGGAGGAGAAACAGCGTCCCGAACACGTCGCCGGTCGTGGTCACGAGCGGCCCGACCAGCGTGTCCGGGTCGTAGCCGCGCCGGTAGCCCGCGAACACGACGAGCACGACGACCGCCGCCAGCGCGACGCCCGAGCAGACCCCCGCGATCAGGGCGACGACCAGCAGCGTCCCGGCGGGCGCGACCGGGTCCCCCAGCAACCGGAGGACGACGTACGCGGCGAGCGCGGCGAAGCCGGCGATGCCGACGCCGTTCAGGAGCGCGGCGGCGACCGCCGCCCGGAGGCGCTCGTCGCCCGCCTCGATCCGGGGTTCCACGAGCCCCTGGTGGAGCCCCGTGGAGAGTCGCGCACCGAAGCTCCCGTACACGTTCCCGCGCGTCGCGAGCAGCGCGGGAACGAGCACGAGCAGGCCGGGGACCGCGCGGAACTCCCCCCGCATCCCGCCGAGGACGACGCCCGCGAGCAGCCCCCCGACGAGGCTCGCCGACAGCGCCGGCAGCGCCTCCCGGTAGGCCGTCCGCGCGGTCTCCCCGATTCCCATGCGCGTCCCAAGAGACCGCCGGGTCAAAAGTCGGGTGTGTGTCGGGGTCGCACGCTCGTGTGTCGGATGCGCCGCTAGCTAGCGACTGCGCTCGGGGTCTCGTGGCGCTCGGTTATGGTACCGTCTCGTTCGCCGTGGAGCGATGTCCGCACTCCCCCGTGGGGGTCGACCGAACGGACGAACCGACCCCATGAGCTGAAAGGCGCAAGGGCGTTCGAGGCCGTGTCGTCTCCACCATTCACGCCAGCCCGATCGAATCCGAACCGACACGAGACCGACGTACCCTTGACGCCGGAGCGCCCATGGTCCCCAATGACTCGGCCGCACGTCCTCCTCACGAACGACGACGGCATCGACTCGCCCGGCCTCGCCGCGCTGTACGAGGAACTCCGCGCCGTCGCCGACGTCACGGTCGTCGCGCCGGCCGACAACCAGTCTGGCGTCGGCCGCTCGCGCTCGCGCGCTGTGGACGTGGACGACCACGAGTGGGGCTACGCGGTCCACGGAACGCCAGCGGACTGTGCCGCCTACGCCCTCCGCGGGCTCGAGGAGTCGTTCGACCTGGTCGTGTCGGGCTGTAACCTCGGGCCGAACTGCGGCGAGTACCTCATCGGCCACTCGGGCACCGTCGGCGCGGCCGTCGAGGCGGCCTACCTCGGCGCGCCCGCGCTCGCCGTCTCGGCGTACCACCGGGCCGACTTCTTCCCGCCGGACGGCATCACCTTCGACGTGCCCGCGACGGTCACCCGCGAACTCGTCGAGCGGCTCCCCGGGTCGGGCGTGTTCGACGCCGCGGACTACCTCGGCCTCAACGCGCCCCTCGAGGCCCACGGCGACCTCCGGGTCACGGAGCCGCTGGCCGACTACGACGTCGAGGTCCGCGAGGCGACCGCCGACGAACGCGAGCAGCACGAGGGGGCGATCAGGCTGGAGAGCGACTACTGGGACCGGCTCGACCAGCCGGACCGCTACCCGACGCTCGAGCGGGTGGCCGAGCCCTACCCCGCGTGGTCCGACCGCGCGGCCGTCGTAGACGGCGACGTGAGCCTCTCGGCGCTTTCCATCCCGCAGGAGCCCGTCCACGCCCACGCCATCGACGACCTCGTGGCGACCTACAACGCCGAGGTGTCGGTACGCGCGCCCGCGGCGGACGACGACTGACGGACGACGACCGACGCCGGAGTCGGCGGCGTCCCGACCACGGTCCGGTCGGGCCTCGCGAACGGTACCTCCGCAGACAGACCTTTCAGCCTCGGCCGCGCAAGGGTCGAGCGTGACCAAAGTCACCGTCTCGCTGTCGGACCAGATCGAGAGCGACCTCCAGCGACTCGTCGACCAGGGCGAGTTCATCAGCCGGGACCAGGCGATCGAGGACCTCCTCTCGCGTGGGCTCTCCGCCTACCAGCCGGTCGACGAGTCGTCGGACGAGATGGACGAGACCCTGTTCGACCGCGTGACCGACGAGCAGCAGGACCCCGCGCTGCAGGACGACGAGGGAGGCGGCGACCGTCGGCTCTGACGGCGACCCGTCGCCGACGACCGCCCGTGATCGGGCGCGACGGAACGGCGAGTTCCGCGCCGGTCAGAGCCCGCCGAGCCCCGCGCCGACCGCGGCCGCGCCGACCCCGACGAGCACGACCCGGACGGCCGCCTCGACCGCGTCGGCGCCCGCGTACCGCGTCCGGAGCCCGGCGACGGCGGCGAGCACGGCGGCCAGCAGCAGGAACGCCGGCGTGAACGCCGCGCCGGGGGCGACGCCGAACGGGACCGCGGGGAGGCCGGCCGCGAGGAACGCGGCACCCCCGGCGAGGAGCCCCCGTCGCGTCGGGTCCTCGCGCGACCGGATCGCCCCGTCGTCCTCGAAGGCGGCCGCGACTCCCCGCGTGAGCCCCACGGCGACGGCGTCGCGAGGCCCACGAGGAACGCGACCCCGGCGTCGGCGGCCATCGCGGCGGCGAACAGCGGCGCCGGGGCGACCGTCGCGCCGGCGGTGGCCCCGGAGAGCGCGGGTCGGACGACCAGCAGGAGGCGCGTCGTCCCCGTCCGCACTCGTGGATGCATGCCGCGCCGGTTTCCGCCGTCCCCTGATGAAACCGCGGGGCGAGGGGTCGAAACGACGTTCGCAGCGACACCGCCGGTCGCGTTCGAGGGCCGAACGGACAGCGATTAGTCGCCCCGTCGCGGAACCGGGGTGTGGACGCCGTCGGCCTGCTCCCCCTGGTGTTCGACGCCCTGCTCCGGGTCGCGCGCATCGCCGCGCTCGTCGCCGGCGGGGTGTTCCTCGCCGACCTCGCGGTCGAGTTCGGCGCGGTCGAGCGGGTCGCGGGCCTCTCGCGGTACCTCACCGGCCCGGCGAACCTCCCGGACGAGGCCGGGACGGCCATCCTGACGACGGCGGCCTCGACCACCGCGGGCTACGGGATGCTCGCGGACTTCCGCGAGTCGGGCCGGCTCTCGGACCGCGCGACGCTCGTCGCCGTCACCGTCAACACCTTCTTCGGCTTCGTCCAGCACGTCTTCACCTTCTACGCGCCGGTGCTGATCCCGATCCTCGGGCTGCAGGTGGGGGTCATGTACGTCGGCGCACGCGCGGGCATCGCGCTCGCCATCACCCTCGTCGGCGTGCTCGGCGGCGCGTTGCTGCTCCCGTCGTCGGACGCGGGCGGCCGCGAGGGCGAACGGCGGGAACCCGTCGACGAAGCGCCGCCCGCGGGCGGGGAGGCGACGGACGGCGGGACGGCGACCGCCCGCGAACGCGCGCGGGCGGCCGCCGACTCGTCGCTCTCGACGCTCCGGCGCATCGTCCCCCGCCTCGCGGTCGTCTACGTGCTCGTGACGGTGCTCGTCGCGCGGGTCGACGTGGAGTCGCTGTCCGCCGCGGCGGGGCCGCTGGCCGAGGTCGCCGGGTTGCCGGCGGCGGCCATCCCCGTGGTCGTGATCTTCGCGTTCGACACGACCTCGGGGGCGGCGACCGTGGCGCCGCTCGTGGGGGACGCGCTGACGCCCGAACAGGCGGTGGCGACGATGCTGCTCGGGGGCATCGTCTCGTTCGCGGTGTCGACGTTCAAGCGGTCGATCCCGTTCCAGTACGGCGTCTGGGGCCCGGAGTTCGGCTCGAAGGTGGTGCTGTTGAACACCGGATTGAAGGTCGCGTTCATCGGGGTCGCGGTGGCGTTCTTCCTCGTTTGAGTGTGGGTTCCGGATCCCGTCGGTCGTGTCGTGGACGTTCTCATCTCGACTGTCCGCGTCAGGAGTACCTGTCTCGACAGGCAGACTGCTACTGCTTGCCCACTGGCATCCTCAAGCCTCCCCAGCCGATTCGCTCGCTGTGGCGCGCCACGAGGGCGCGCCGGCTCGCTCATCCCTCGCGCGCATCGGCCGCGCACGAGGCGCGGCCGCCGCGCGCCACCGCACCGGCTGTCGGAGGATCGGAAATCCAGGGTCACGCGGCGCCCACGACCAGCACCCCCGCAAGCACCACCAGCACGCCCGCCGAAACGACCCTGACGCCGCGCCGCTTCCGGGGGTCCTCGAGAAGTCGCCCCGCCCGCCCGGCGAGCGCGCCGACGGCGCCGAGGTAGAGCACCGTCAGTACGGCGTACACCGCGCCGAGGAGCAACATCCCGCCCGTGGCGTCAGCGCCGCCGGCGAAGCCGGGAAGGAACGCGAGGAAGAACAGCGCCACCTTCGGGTTGGCCGCGTTGGTGAGCAGGCCGCGCCGGTAGCCCGCGCGGACGCCCGGACCGGCCTCGTCGGCGCCGTCGGCGTGAGCTTCCTCCGACGCGACGAACGCGTCGTCACGGAGCGTCTCGACCGCGAGATAGCAGAGGTAGGCGGCGCCGACGAGCGCGATTCCCCGGGCCACCGCGGGGATCGCGCGGTAGAGGGCAGCCAGGCCGAGCGCTGCCGCGGTCGCGTGGCCGAGCACGCCCGTCGCGACCCCGAGGGCGGCCGCGACGCCGATCCGGGGCGCGCGGAGGCCGCGCGTGAGCACCACCACGGTGTCCTGGCCGGGGACGAGGACGAGCGCGCCCGCCGCGAGGACGAAGCCGGCGAGGGTCGGGGCGTCGAGGCCGAACACGGTTCCCCGTCCACGGCCCGGCGGCAAACGTGTTGTCACCCGGCGGGCGTTCGCCGCCCCCGGCGCACCCGTCGGCGCCCGGCGGTCGCCCCGACGAACAAAGCCTTTACCGCGCGGACCGCGTACCTCCGTCAAATGGTACTCGACGACCTGGGGAGTTCCCTGCGGGACACCATGGACTCCCTCCGCGGGAAGTCCCGGCTCGACGAGTCGGACGTCGAGGAGGTGGTCAAGGAGATCCAGCGCTCCCTCCTCTCGGCCGACGTCGACGTCGGGCTCGTGATGGAGCTCTCGGACAGCATCAAGACCCGGGCGCTGGAGGAGGAGCCGCCGGGCGGCACCACCGCGCGCGATCACGTCCTCAAGATCGTCTACGAGGAGATGGTCGGGCTCATCGGCGAGTCCACCGAACTCCCGCTGGAGAACCAGACCATCCTGCTGGCGGGCCTCCAGGGGTCGGGGAAGACCACCTCCGCCGCGAAGATGGCCTGGTGGTTCTCGAAGAAGGGGCTCCGCCCCGCGGTCATCCAGACCGACACGTTCCGGCCCGGCGCGTACGACCAGGCCAAGCAGATGACCGAGGACGCCGAGGTGCAGTTCTACGGCGACCCCGACGCGGACGACCCGGTCGAGATCGCCCGCGAGGGGCTCGAAGCCACCGCCGACGCCGAGGTGCACATCGTCGACACCGCCGGCCGCCACGCGCTCGAGGACGACCTCATCGCCGAGATCGAGGAGATCGAGGGCGTGGTCGACCCCGACCGCTCGCTGCTGGTGCTCGACGCCGCAATCGGCCAGGGCGCCAAGCAGCAGGCCCGGCAGTTCGAGGAGTCGATCGGCATCGACGGCGTCGTCATCACGAAGCTCGACGGGACCGCGAAGGGCGGGGGCGCGCTGACGGCGGTCAACGAGACGGACTCCTCGATCGCGTTCCTCGGCACCGGCGAGACGGTCCAGGACATCGAGCGCTTCGAGCCGGACGGCTTCATCTCGCGGCTGCTCGGGATGGGCGATCTCAGGCAGCTCTCCGAGCGCGTCGAGCGCGCGATGGAGGAGACCCAGGAGGAGGAGGACTGGGACCCCGAGGACATGCTGGAGGGGGAGTTCACCCTGAACGACATGCGCAACCAGATGCGCGCGATGGACCGGATGGGCCCGCTCGACCAGGTGATGGACATGATCCCCGGCCTGGGCGGCGGCATCATGGACCAGCTCCCCGACGACGCGATGGACGTGACCCAGGACCGGATGCGCGGGTTCGAGATCCTGATGGACTCGATGACCGAGCGGGAACTGGAGAACCCGGGCGTCATCGGCGCGGAGCGCCGCCGACGGATCGCCCGTGGCGCCGGCATCCCGGAGGAGCGGCTGGAGGAACTGCTGGAGCAGCACCGGATGATGAAGCGGACGATGGAGCAGTTCGCCGGGATGGGCGACGGCGACATGCAGCGGATGATGAAGAAGATGCAACAGGGCGGCGGCGGTGGCGGCGGAATGGGCGGAATGGGCCCGTTCGGGGACTAGTCTTCGGGTCCCTTTCGTCGGCGTCGCCGGTGCCGTGGTCGATCCGTTCGCCGAGCGACGGCTGCTACCGTGACGACGAGCCCGGAAGCCGCGGCTCTCGAGGTCGGCACCGTTCCAGTAACGGCTCACACCCGATCAAACGACCCGCACTCCACCATCCACGCTCGCGAGTCGGACCCACCGTCGGAGACGCCCGCGAACCGGAGACGCCGCCGACAAACCTCCAAACAGCGGATGGACAAGAATTTAAGCCGTCCGGGACAACCGTCACGACACCATGACCAAGAAGTCGAAGGCCAAGAAGAAGCGCCTGGCCAAACTGGAGCGGCAGAACAGCCGCGTCCCGGCCTGGGTGATGATGAAGACCGACATGGACGTCACGCGAAACCCCAAGCGTCGCCACTGGCGGCGAAGCGACACGGACGAGTAAATGAGCGCCACCGACTTCGAGGAGCGGGTCGTCACCGTCCCGCTCCGCGACGCGAAGCAGGCACCGAAGCAGGAGCGGGGCGACCGCGCGATGTCCATCGTCCGCGGCCACCTCGCCAAGCACTTCTCCGTCGAGGAGGACGAGGTCCGGCTCGACCCCGCCGTCAACGAGACCGTCTGGGAGCGCGGGCGGGGGAACCCGCCGAGCAAGATCCGCCTCCGGGCGGCCCGGTTCGACGAGGACGGCCGGGTCGTCGTCGAGGCCGAGCCGGCCTGATCGGGTCCCCGTGCTCCGCGTCTCCTTCGAGGGCTCGTCGTACGTCGGTGTCTACGCACACGTCTCGACCGGCTGTCTGCTCGTGCGCCCCGACGTGGGCGAGGGCGTCGTCGAGTCGCTCTCCGAGGAGTTCGGCCTCCCCGCAACGACCACCACGGTCGGCGGCTCGGGCACCGTCGGCGCGCTCGCCGTCGGCAACGAGAACGGCACGCTCGTCTCCCGGCAGGCGACCGACCGCGAGGTCGAGGCCATCGAGGACGCGACCGGCGACCCCGTCGCGCGGCTCCCCGGGAAGCTCAACGCCGCCGGAAACGTCGTGCTCGCGAACGACTACGGGGCGTGGGTCCACCCGGACCTCACCGACGAGGCGGTCGGCGTCGTCGAGGGGACGCTCGACGTGCCCGTCGAGCGCGGCTCGCTCGCGGACGTGAACACCGTCGGCACCGCCGCGGTCGCGAACAACACCGGCGTCCTCTGTCACCCGCAGTCGCGCGAGGAGGAACTGGAGGCCGTCGAGGAGCACCTCGACGTGTACGCCGACCTGGGCACCGTGAACTACGGCGCGCCGCTGGTCGGATCGGGCCTGCTCGCGAACGACGACGGCTACGTCGTCGGCGAGGACACCACCGGCCCGGAACTGGGTCGCATCGAGGACACGCTCGGCTTCATCGAGTAGACGACGTTTCGGCTTCTCCCCGTCTCGACGGCTCGGACGCGGACCGTTTTTCCATGCCGGCTCCACGGTCAGGTAGATTACTGCTGCTTGCCCACCGGCGTCCACCAGTTACCTCGGAGCGAGCACCTCGGAACTCACCCCCGCTCGCAGGCTCGCTCGCGTGAGCCTCCCCAGCCGATTCCCTCGCGCCCGGCGCGCCACAGGGGCGCGCCGGCTCGCTCATCCCTCGCACGCGTGTGCTCGCCCCACGAGGGGGCTCGCGTCACGCGCCCCGACCGCAAGCGGGCCCAGATCGAACGTCCAGGGGTCGTCGAACGGAGATTCTCCACGACGCGTTCGGAACCGCCGTCGCTGCGAGGGGCGGCCGAACCGCTCGACCGTCCGAGTCGGAAGGTACTTCCCGCTCGCGGGGCGATTTCAGCCCATGAATCAGTGTCCCGTGAGCGGTGAGGTCCGAACCCGCAGTCATCGACGCGCGCCCTCCGAGGTGGCCCGATGAGCCTCGGCGGCGGCGGACAGGGCCAGCAGCAACTCCAGCAGCTCTCCCAGGAGCTACAGGCCATCGACGCGGAGATCGAGGGGATCGACGCGGAGATCGAGGAGTACCGTCAGGAGCAGCGCGACATCGACGACGCCAAGGAGGCGCTCGAGACGCTCGAGAGCGGTTCGACGGTCCAGGTGCCGCTCGGCGGCGGCGCCTACGTCCGGGCCGAGGTCGCCGACATCGACGAGATCGTCGTCTCGCTCGGCGGCGGCTACGCGGCCGAGCAGTCCCAGGACGACGCGGCGACGGCGCTCGACCGCAAGCGCGACGCGCTCGACGACCGCATCTCCGGGCTCCAGGAGGAGAAGGCGGAACTCGAGTCCGAGAGCCAGCAGCTCGAACAGCAGGCACAGCAGATGCAACAGCAGATGCAGCAACAGCAGATGCAGCAGATGCAGGGGATGATGGGCGAGGAAGACGAGGACGAGTAGGCCGATGTTCGACGGGCTGAAGGACAAGCTCTCCTCCTTCCGGGAGGACGCCGCCGAGGAGGTCGAGGAGAAGGCGGCCGAAGCTGAGAGCGTGGAGGCAGAGAGCGCCGACGCCCCACGAGCCGAGGGTGCGGAGGCCGAAGCGGCGGACCGGGGCGACGCGGCGCCCGCCGCCGAACCGGCCGGGTCCGGCGCCGACGCCCCGGCGGTGGGGGAGGACGAGGACGCGACGGCCGCCGAGGAGGCCGCCGAGGACGACGGCTCGGCCGCCAGCACGTTCCGGCGCGCGAAGGCGTTCGCGACCGGGAAGGTCATCATCGAGGAGGAGGACCTCGAGGAGCCGCTCCGGAACCTCGAGTTCGCGCTCCTCGAGAGCGACGTGGAGGTGAGCGTCGCCGAGGAGATCGTCGACGCGGTCCGCGAGCGGATGCTCGGCGAGTCCCGGGCGCAGATCGAGACGACCGACGAACTCGTCACCGAGGCGCTCCACGACGCGCTGCTCGATGTCATCTCGGTCGGCCAGTTCGACTTCGAGGAGCGCGTCGCGGCGGCGGACAAGCCGGTGACGATCGTCTTCACCGGCGTCAACGGCGTCGGCAAGACGACGACCATCGCGAAGCTCTCGGAGTGGCTCGAGGCGCGGGGCTACTCCTCGGTGCTGGCGAACGGCGACACGTACCGGGCCGGCGCGAACGAGCAGATCCGCGAGCACGCGGAGGCGCTCGACCGGCGGCTCATCGCCCACGAGAAGGGCGGCGACCCCGCCGCGGTCGTCTACGACGGGATCGAGTACGCCGAGGCGAACGACGTCGACGTGGTGCTCGGCGACACCGCGGGACGGCTCCACACCAGCAACGACCTGATGGCCCAGCTGGAGAAGATCGACCGCGTCGTCGACCCCGACCTGACGCTGTTCGTCGACGAGTCGGTGGCGGGCCAGGACGCCGTCCGGCGCGCGAAGGAGTTCGACGACGCGGCGGCGATCGACGGCGTGGTGCTCACGAAGGCGGACGCCGACTCCTCGGGCGGCGCGGCCATCTCCATCGCCTACGTGACCGGGAAGCCGATCCTGTTCCTCGGCACCGGGCAGGGGTACGGCGATCTGGCCCGGTTCGACCCCGAGGCGCTGGTGGACGAACTGCTCGACGAGGAGTAGGTCGTCTTCTGCTTTCGGCGTAGCCGGGCCGGTGGTCGGCAGGCTGCGACGGGACATGGACCTCGAAAGTCCCGCCCGCACCGCGGCCACGCCCTCCCCAGCCGATCGCGATGCTCGGTCACTCGCTCCGCTCGTTTCCTGCGCGTCTCATCTCACCTCGGAGTGAACTCCTCGGAACTCACGTTCGCTGCGCTCACGTGAGCCTCGCGCGCGTCCGGCGGGCACTACCCGGGACCTGCGGTCCCGTGCGGTCACCCTCGCTCGCTGGCTCGCTCGCGTGACCGGAGGCCCGCCGCACGCCACCGCCCGCGAGGGTCACGGTTTCGTCTCCGCCGCTTCACTTCCGCCTCGCTTCCGTCCCCTTTATCCGACCCCCTCCCGGAGTTCCACCCGAAATGCCGGGCAACCCGAAGGGAGACCGCCGCGAGCGCGAACTCGTCAACCGGCTCGACGAGGCCGGCTTCGCGGTGATGCGCGCGCCCGCCAGCGGCTCCTCCACCGACCGCGAACTCCCGGACGTGCTGGCGGGCGACGGGATCGTCCTCTACGCGGTCGAGGCGAAGTCCTCCTCCGGAAAACCGATCTACCTCACCGGCGAGGAGGTCGAGGCGCTCATCTACTTCTCGCGGAACTTCGGGGCTAGCCCGAAGGTCGGCGTCCGCTTCGACCGCGAGGACTGGTACTTCTTCCACCCGAGCGAGCTCCACACGACCGACGGCGGCAACTACCGGGTGAAAAAGGAGTTCGCCGTCGGGTCGGGCGAGACCATCGGGGACCTGAAGGCCGCCGGCGAGGAGGCCGGGGGCGACAGCTCCGTGGCGGACGTGCTCAACGCCGTCGAACAGGGGGTCCTCTCGGTCGAGGAGGCCGAGGAGATGCTGGGGTAGCGAGCGCGAGGGGCAGCGATCGGCGGGGAACTCGACTCAGACCCCGACGACCGGCAGGTTCGGGGTCACGTCGGCCGGCACGCGCCGCAGCCGCGAGGCGGGGAACGAGTAGCGTCGCTGGCCGGCGACGTTCAGCCGCCCGTCCGCCGCCTCGGCGCGGCCGACGTAGACCGCCTCGACGACCGGTTCGTGGCCGCCGTACTCGCGGTTCGACTCGTAGTCCGCGATCAGGGTCCCGTCCTCCGTCTCGCGCTCGTCTGCCCGCTCGGTCGTGACGCGGGTGACGAGCAGCAGGCTCCCCGACTCGCGGTCCCGGACGAACTCCCCGCGTGCGGGCCGGTGGGCCCCGCAGAGGTAGCTCCCGGGTCCGACGGGGACGAAGATGGGGTCCCCGCAGACCGCGCAGACGCCGTCGCGCTCGCCGGGCGGGGGGACGAGCCCCTCGTTCACCTCCATCGCGACCCGGCGAAGGTGCTTGCAGCGGGCGTGCCGGATGGTGTGGTCCGGACACTCGCAGCTGCGGGCGTCCAGATCAACGACGTAGCTGTCGTGTTCGGTGTCGACCAGGTAGGTGTCGTCTCGGAGCGCCCGGACCGCCATCGGCTCGCGACGCGCTCGCCCAGCCCGGCCGGTGAGGCCGTCGTCGGGGAGCGTGCGACGGGCTGCGGACGCGGTTGTGTGTACGGAGTGCGTCATCCCGTGTTCGGCCGAACGTACGCGCTCGACGGACCTAAACCCTCGTTTCGGGTGCAACTCGGAGGGCTGTAACGGGCGCTGGCGAACGCGCTCGTCACGTACCCGCACCGGAAAGGATGGCCTCTACGCGGCGGCTTCGAAGCCCTTTTGCCGGGTCACGGGGAAGCCGGGGGCATGGAAATCGACGCGGAGATGCGCCGGAAGATCGCGGTCTCCGTCGGCGCGGTCGGCGTGTTCATCGCGCTCGTGGTCACGGTCGGGAGCCAGTACACCACCGACCACCACCTGACGGAGCCAGGCGGCTACGCGCTCGTCGGCATCGTCGCCCTGTTCGTCGTGCTGATGGCGCTCGTCGGCCTGTTCCTCGACCGTTCCTGACCTCGAACGCGCCGGTCCCGACCGGCCCCGATCACGGACCACGTTCGACCCCTTCTCGCCGTCGGCGCTCCGCCGGATTCGGCCCGGATCAGGCGTCCACGCTGGCGTCCGGGTTCGCGTCCGCCCCGCGGCGCCGTTCGCGCCAGTCGACGACCTCGTCGGCCTCCCGGAGCCGCCGGGCGTAGAACTCCAGCGGATGCGGGGCCTCCCGGCGGTGCTCCCCCTCGTTCTCGCAGACCCCGTAGGCGCCGAGCGTCTCGCAGGACGGCGGCGGGTACTGGGCCCCCGACTCGTCGCGGAGGGACGCGAACTCGGCGGCGACGTCGTCGGGCGCGAACCCGCCCTCCGTCAGCGTCACGACGCCCTCGACGTCGAGGTTCAGCCCCGCGAGGAACGACAGCAGGGCGAACCGCTCCTGGGGGTCGAACTCGTCGGCCTCCCCGGCGCGGGCGCGATCGAGCAGGCGGGCGAGACACGGCGGGAAGTGCTCGGGCGCGACGACGTCGAAGTCGGCGACGGTCGCGCGCTCGGCGAGCAGGTCGCGGAGGTCGGCGATCTCGTCCTCCAGCTCCGCGGCGAGGTCCCCGTCGACCCCCTCGAACGGGAGGCCGTCGGCGACGCGCGCCTCGACGGCCTCCCGGAGCACCCGGAACAGGCCCTCGCGGGGCACCCGGACCTCCCCGTCCGCCAGTTCGCGGTTGACCAGCCGCCACTCGTCGCCCCAGCGCGGGTCGACGTACTCCAGGTAGGCGCCGACGCCGAGGCGGAACCACTGTGGCTCGGGGGCGCCGGCGGGCGGGTTCTCCGGTCGGGTGCGGTCCGCGAGGTCGAACTCGCGGAACAGCGCGTCGAGGTCGACCCGGGAGGGGTCCGGCGGGCCCTCGCGGGCCACGTCGGCGGTGAACCGCTCGTGGGCGGTCAGCGCCTCCGCGCCGGCGTACTTCTCGACTGCGGCGGGCGAGTCGAGCAGCGAGACGAGGATGCGGGCGAGCGGGTACGAGAGCAGTTCCTCGCGGACCTCCCACTCGCGGGGGGTCTCGGAGGCGACGGTGCCCTCGACCAGCGCGCGTTCGACCCGCTCGCGGCCGCGCTCGACGGCCGGGTCGCGCTCGGCGACGAGCGTCGCGAGGTCCACGCCCGCCTCGCGGACCGCCTCGCGGGCGTTCGCGAAGAAGGGGTAGCGGGCGTACAGCGGGTCCATGCCTGGCCTCCCGGTTGCGAGCGCGTCGGGTTAAGCACGACGGTATGCTCGTTATAACCGGCTTACCTTCGGGCCCGTTTCGGTAGGGTCGGTTTTCGGATGCTCGACCGTCGAAGGCGCACGCAGTGGGTAGCCGAGCACGACGATCGCAGGCGGACGGTCCGAGGGGGTGCGGCGGGCGCACCGCGAGCGGCGCCGCAGGCGCCGGGAGCCGCGCCCGCCGGGGAGGCGTGGGGAGCCCCACCACGACGCTCGCCCGACCGTCCGCGGGGCGTTCACGCGAGCGGCGGATGGAGCGTAGCCGTCGGGGGCTTTCGAGCCGTTCTGACCGATTCCGTTGCGTCCGACGTCCACGATAGCGTCTCCCGCTCACGATCGAACGCCCACCCGACGAACCACGGAACCTAAGACCCGGTAGGTACTCCCTACCCACTGATGCCGCGGTTCGCGTACCCCTGTCCGGGCTGTCGCACCACCAACAGCCTGCACGACGCCGCCTGCGACTTCGAGGGGACCGCCTGGCACGCCGTCGAGAAGGCCTACACGGACCTGCTCGCGGTGCTCGTCCGCGAGACCGTCGACGAGGACGCCCTCCGCCACGCGGTCCACGGCGAGTGGTCGGGGCTGCACAACGCCGCGCTCGACCTGCTCGTCCGGGAGGGTCGGGTACGGGAGGCCGACGCGGGCCTCCGGCTACTGACCGCCGAGGAGTACCGCGAGGCCGTCTCCGAACCGACGACCGAGCCGATGGCGACCATCCACCGGCGGGGGAGCTACCCCGGCGCACACGACAACGCCGTCTTCGCGATGATCGCCTGGTACGAGATGGTCGGCCTGTCGTGGGAGGAGACCCGCCAGCACGCCGTCGAGTGGCTCCGCGAGTCGGGCACCTGGGCCCGCGGCGGCTTCGAGGAGGCCTCCCCCGAGGCGCTGGTCGACAAGAAGCGCCACGTGTACGAGGCAGGCTACGGCTGGAAGGAGAAGGCCCGCGCGGCCAAGCGCGTCATCGAGGCCCACCGGGGCTGAGACCGCTCCCCGCGACCGGGGCCGCTCCACAGCCGGGGCCGGCCCCCGCGACCGGGATCGTCCCTCGCGGTCGCCCGTCGGTCGACACACTGCTAAACCCCCGGCGACCGAACCCGGAGCCGTGTCGCTCACGCGTTCGGGCACCGTCGCCGACGCCGAGACGCCGCCGACCGGCTCCCGGCGTGCGGTCACGGTCGTCGTCGGCGTCGTCTTCCTCGACCTGCTCGGCTTCGGCGTCGTCATCCCCATCCTGCCGTTCTACGTGCGCTCGTTCGGCGTCAGCGACGTGTTCATCGGGCTGCTCGCGGCCTCCTACTCGCTCGCGCAGTTCCTCGCCGCCCCGACGCTCGGCCGCGTGTCCGACCGGTACGGCCGTCGGCCGGTCATCATGGCCTCCGTCGCCGCCGCCGCGGTCGCCTGGGCCGTCTTCGGCCTCGCCGCGGAGGTGGGGAACCTCGCGGGTACCGCCGCCGCGGTCGTCACGCTGTTCGCCTCCAGACTGCTCGCCGGCGCCGCCGGGGGGAACATCGCCGCCGCGCAGGCGTACGTCGCCGACGTGACGCCCGACGAGCGCCGCGCCGGCGCACTGGGCCTCGTCGGCGCCGCGTTCGCGCTCGGGTTCGTCTTCGGCCCGGCCATCGGCGGCCTCGCGGCGAGCGACGCGGTCGTCGCGGCCGCCGACGGCGCCCTCCCGGGGTTCGTCCCGACGACGCGCTTCTCGCTGCCGAGTTTCACGGCCGCCGGCCTGTCGCTGCTCGCGTTCGTCGCCGCCGCCCTCGTACTGGAGGAACCCGACGGGGTCGCCGGGGGGCGCCGCACCGCCGACGGCCGCCCCGCCGGCCGGACCTCGCTCGTCGGCCAGTTCCGCGCCGCGCTCGCGGACGGGACGCTCCGGCCGCTAGTGCTCGCCTTCTTCCTCGCGTCGGTCGCGTTCGCGGGCATCCAGGTGATGTTCATCCCGTTCGCGGCGGACTTCTACGGCTACGGCGCGACCGAGGCGGCGCTGTTTCTCACGTACATCGGCGTGCTCGGCACGGTGAACCAGGGCGTGCTCGTGGGGCGGCTGGAACGACGGTTCGGTGCGGCGCCGCTCGCGGTCGCGGGGGGCGTCTCGCTCGCGACCGCGCTGGCGCTGCTCCCGTTCACGCCGCAGGTCGGGGGACTCCTCCCGTCGCCCGGCGGTCCCGCCTGGCTCGACGGGCCGCTCCTCGCCCTGCTGGCCGACGGTGCGCTGCTCTCGTTCGGCAACGGCGCGCTCACGGTGTCGCTCACGACGCTCGTCTCGCGGGGCGCGAGCAGGGAGACGCAGGGCGCGGCGTTCGGCGTCACCCAGGGCGCGGGGAGCCTCGGGCGGACGGTCGGGCCGCCGCTCGCGGCCGCGGCGTACGTCGCCGCCTACTGGTCGCCGTTCGTCGCCGGGGCGGCGGTGTTGCTGCCGGCGCTCTGGCTGCTTCGGCGGTGACTGTGCGGTTTCTCCGGGTGGGTCACCTCACCACCCATTCCGCCACGTCCGGGCGAGGACCGCTCCGACCCCGACGAGCGCGCCGAGGGCGGCGACGACCAGTACCGGCCCGATTCCCAGTCCGGTGAACGCCGCCAGTCCGAGTCCGAGCGCTACACCCGTCACCGCGCTCGCGGCCGCGACCTGCATCGGGACGAGGGCGCCGAGCGCGACGAGCCCTGCTCCCGTCGCCCCGACCGTCCCGATCAGGACCGCGGCGTCGGTATCGGGGTAGTAGCCGGCGACGACGGGGACGAGCGGCAGCGCGGCCGCGGCGGCGACGGCGCCCGGCAGATGCTCCGCGTCGGCGCGGTACCCGGCCAGACCGACGAGCGCGACGATACCCCCGAGCAGCGTGAACAGCCCACGCTGTATCCAGCGTACGTCGATAGACCCACCGGCGGAGGTCGTCAGCTTGTAGCGCTCCCCACCCTTCTCGACGACGTACCAGCCCTCTCCCCAGGCGACGTGGTCGCTGTAGCGGAACTCGGGCGGGCGGTTCGCCTCGCCGATCACGGTTGCCCGGCCGTCGGGCGCCGCGAGCGCGGCGTCGACCGCGTTGCGGGCCTCCGGGGAGAGGTCGTCGTAGCGGTACGTCGGCGCATCCGACGGGACCTCGCCCGCCTCGACCGGTTCGACGGAGTGGTGGTACGCCGGCGGTTCGGCCGGGAGCGCGAGCAGGAACGGGTTCCCAAGGAGCGGGACCGCGACGAGGAGGGCGGCTCCCAGGGCGAGACGGCGGTCCATGGCGGTGCCTCCCGACCCGGCGGTAAGTGTTTTCAGGTCCGGCGGACCCGGGGACCGGCCTACCTGATCTCCGCGACCGCGTCCGGCACCTCCCCCGGCCCGTCGACGTGGACCGCGCGCCACCCTCGCTCGCGGGCCGCCGCCACGTCGGCGTCGCGGTCGTCGCCGACCATCGCGTACTCGTCGGCCGGGAGGAGCCTCTCCGCGTGGGCGAACGCCTCGGGGGCGGGCTTGTGCGCGCCGATCTCGTAACTCGTCACCGTCTCGTCGAAGTAGTCGGCGAGGTCGTTCGCCGCCAGTTTCCCGGCCTGCCAGTCGGCGAGGCCGTTCGTCAGCACGCCGAGCGAGACGTCCCCGTCCGCGGCGAGGTCCGCGAGCGCGTCGTGGAGCGCCCGGGGCGTCTCGGAAGCCTCGCACTCGGCCTCCCGGAGGGCGTCGACGAACGCGGCCGCGTCCACGCGGATTCCCGTCGTCACGACGGCGCGCTCGACGCCGGCGCGGAACGGGTCCGGGTGGTAGTTCCGGAACGCGTCGAAGAACCGCTCGTCGTACGCCTCGAGGAACGGGCCGCCCGGGTCGACGCCCGTCTCCCTGCAGGCGCGCTCGAGGACGGCGCCGTAGTCGTCGATGGCGAGGAGGGTCCCGTCGAGGTCGAACCAGACGGCGAGGCCTGTCATACTGTGCGGGGTACCGGGGCGGTGAAATACGTTGTGGGGGGTGCGTTGGCGAGGAGCGCGGCGTGGCTCGACCGGGGACCGTGCGGGACGCGGTTACCGGGGCGGGTGGGGTCGGGACCGGGGCGGAACGCCGTCGGCGGTCACGGTCGCCGCGGACGGCGGCTCAGTCGCTCTGGATGCGCGGCGCGAGCATGTACGTCGTGTGGCCCATCCCCTCGGCGAACTCGTAGTGGAGCTTCACGGGGAACTCCTCGCCGAGTTCGATGCGGACCTCCGCGTCCGCCGGGATGGCCTTGTTCATGTCCTTCAGGTAGTCGAGCGAGAACAGCGAGTCGGCCGGGCCGGCCTGCAGGTCGATGAGGTCCTCGCGGGGGAGCTTCAGGTCGACGTCGTCGGTGTCGCCCTCCGCCTCGATGACGAACGCCTCCTCGCCCTCGTCGACGCGCAGGCGGATGTGATCCGACACCATGTCGGCGGCCGTGATGCCGCGGTTGAGCTGGGCGCCCTCCAGGACGATCTCCGAGGCCAGATCGAGGTCCGGGATGTCCGGCTCCTGGCGGATGGAGTCCGGGTCGATGAGCGCGAGCGTGTAGCTCAGCCCCTCGATCTCGATGTGGAGCTTGCGCGTCTCCTCGTCGAGTTCGAGGTGGACGAGGTCCCCCGAGTTGGCCATGCCGGCGATGTCCTCCAGCCGGTTGAGGTTCACGCCGATGACGCCGCCGTCGGCCTCGTAGGACTCGAACGCGGCGGCCTCGAGCGAGAGGTCGACCATGCCGACGTTCGCCGGGTCGACGGCCCGGATGGCGAGCTCGTCGTCGTTCAGCCGGATCTTGCACTCGTCGACCAGCACGCTCACCGAATCGAGTGCGTCCCGGAGGGTCGACGCGCTCACGATCGCCTTGAACATATACGGGCCGCTACGGTTGACCCCCTCAAAATACCCGCGGTTCACCGCCCCGAGTGCGCCCCCGTCGGCCCGAATCGGGCGTGATCTCGGACCGGCCGGCGCGGTCCGACGGGCGGTCCCCCGCCCCTCGAACCCGGCGGCTCAGTTCGGCCGCCCGTCCGTGCTCGCGAACAGGTAGTAGAGCGCGAGGAACGGCAGCACCGGCAGGAGCAGGAACGCCGACCCGGCGGCGACGATCCAGCCCGCGGCGCCCATGTGCGGGACGCGGGTGGGTCCGTGGTTCGGTCCGAGCGAGTGGGTGGAGTCGTCGGCCATGAGCGCGGATTTCGGGCGGGGCGGCTTGAACGCCTCGAAAGCGGCTCGCGGACGAGCCAGTCCCCGACCGGACGGCCGTCGGTCCCCGTACGGCCGGCGGAACGAACCGCATAACCGCCTCGGGCCGCTACGTGAGGGAAATGGGTCGCAAGGACGAGTACTACAACAAGGCGAAACAGCAGGGCTACCGGGCCCGCTCCGCCTACAAGCTCCAGCAACTGGACGACGAGGCGGACCTCCTCTCGCCGGGCGACACGGTCGTCGACCTCGGGGCCGCGCCCGGCGGGTGGCTCCAGGTCGCCGCCGAGCGCGTCGGGGACGGCGGGCGCGTCGTCGGCGTCGACCTCCAGGCCATCGACGACCTGGAGTCACACGTCGTCGAGACGGTCCGCGGCGACATGACCGAGGACAGGACCCGCTACTACCTCCGGAAGGCGCTCGGCGCCGGGGAGGACGAGCGCGTCGTCGACGTCGTCGTCTCCGACATGGCGCCGAACATGTCCGGCGAGTACTCGCTGGACCACGCCCGCTCCATCCACCTCGCCCGGCAGGCGTTCGACACGGCGCTCGAGTTCCTGAAGCCGGGCGGCGACTTCGTCGTGAAGGTGTTCGACGGCCCCGACCTCGCCGACTTCCGGGCGGACGTCGGGGAGGAGTTCCAGTACGTCCGGGCGTACACGCCCGAGGCGAGCAGGAAGCAGTCCTCCGAGCGCTACCTCATCGCGAAGGGCCGAACCGACGTCCCCGTCACGGCGGGCGAGGAGGTCGAACTCGAGATCGTCGACGTCGGCGACGAGGGCGACGGCATCGCCCGGATCGACGGGTTCACCGTGTTCGTGAGCGGCGCCGAGGAGGGCGAGACCGTTCGCGTGAGGATCGGCGACGTGAAGCCGCGGTTCGCGTTCGCGGAGCGGCTCGCGGACTGACGCTCCCGCGGTCGGGATCGACCTCCGATACGGTTCGAAGCGCAACGACCGGACGGTCGAGTCCCGTGTTCGTCACGGACGTCGCTCGCACGCGTGTCGGGCGACCCGACCTGAGACGTACACGGCGGCAGGTGGTAACTACCGCTAATTGCGTCCTCCACGAATCCGAACGTCCCGGGAGGGAGTGACCCACCATGGCAGAAGCATATAAACTCGATTGCGAGGCGGCGGAGGCCGATTGCCGGTTCATCGTCCAATCGGAAAACGAGGAGGAAGCGTTCGACCTGGCCAGAAAGCACATGAGCGAGGTTCACGGGAAGGACTACACGGACGACGAACTTCGGGCTGACCACCTACAAACCGTATAACGACCGGCCGGTCTCAGTCCGATAACTCCCCTTCCGTTTCGGCCGGAGGGGCGACCGAGCCGATCACCGTTCGACGACTTCGACGACGCCGACGCGTTCCGTTCCGCCGTCAGTCCGCGACGGACGGGCGGGCGGCGGCGTCGCGGGACCGGACCGCCCCCACGACGGCGTAGACGAACGGCGTGTCGAGCACGGCGATGAGCAGCTTCAGGGCGTACTGGCCGACGATCAGCGCGGCGACGCTCGGCCCCGCGGCGGCCGCGAGCGGGAGGCCGAGCTGGGTGCCGATTCCGAGCCGTGGCAGGACGTAGAACGCGACGCCGACGAACAGCACGGTGTCGACGAACTGGCTCGTCGCCGTCGAGCCGACGTTGCGCAGCCAGAGGTGGTCCCCGCCCGTCGCCTCGCGGATGCGGTGGAACGCGACGACGTCCCAGTTCTGGCTCACCAGGTACGCGAGGAGGCTGCCGGCGACGATGTTGCCGCTGGCGCCGAGCACCGTCGCGAACGTCGAGGCGAACTCGGGGTCGGCCGCGGGCGCGGCGATGGTGCTCCACACGAGCGCCAGCACGAGGAAGTTCAGCAGGAACGCGACGTTGACCATCTCCTGGGCCGCGCGCCGGCCGTACAGCTCCGCGTAGCAGTCCGACGCGAAGAACGTCAGCGCGTACGCCAGCGCCGCCCCTGGGAGCGTCAGCGTCGCGCCCGCGAACGGGAGCGCGAACGGGATGGAAATGGCGAGCAGCTTCGCCGCCGTGAGCTGTGCGACCACCAGCGCCGTCACGAACAGTCCGACGAGCGCGAGGCGGTCGACGGGGAGCGGGTCCGGCCGGTCACTCATCCTCGTCCTCCAGCCGCCCGTGGCGCTCGTCGATGTCGTCGAGCACGTCCAGCGTCTTGCGGATGGACGCCCGGACGGCGTCGCTCCGGTTCACGAACTTCCCGTCGTCGCCGACGTGCTCGTCGAGGTCGGCGAGCAGCTCGCCGGGGATCTCGACGCTTATTTTGGGCATACTCGAGGATTCCTCTGGGATTATTTGAAGGCTCTCATCGGGGCGCGGTCGAACGCGCCGCCCCTCGAAACCCGTAACCTGACGACGGGCGCCGTCGCGGACGACGCTCGCCGCCGCCGCGACCCCTCCCGCCGAACCTTTCTTGTCCGCTCCACGCACAGGGTCGTCCATGTACCACGTACTGCTGCCCGTCGACGCCGACGGCACGCACGTCGACCGACAGCTCGAGGCGACGCTGGACCTGCCGCGGCCCGTCGAGGTGACGCTGCTGCACGTCCACGAGGAGATCGACGCGCCGGCCGGCGAGGGGGGTCACACGTACGTCGACGACGTGAACGAGTCGCTGGAGGAGATCCAGGGGTCCCCCGAGACGCTCGACCGGGCGGCCGCGGAGCTCGAGGACGCGGACGTCGCCGTCGACGTCCGGCGGGTCGTGGGCGACCCCGCCGACTCGATCATGGCGATCGCCGACGAGGTCGACGCCGACGCGATCGCGCTCGCGGGTCGGAAGCGCTCGCCCGTCGGGAAGGCGCTGTTCGGCAGCGTCACCCAGTCGGTCATCCTCGAGGGCGACAGGACGGTGCTCGTCGCGCCCTGAGCGGACCGACTGGCGACGGGTGAATCGGGGACGAGCGAGCTGAACGACGATCGACCGGAGCGGCGACCCGAGCGCGACACCATGACCGACGACACCGAACACGACGGCGGGACCGACCCGGAAGACGACGGCACGGGCTCGCGGGACGCCGGGGCCGAGGCCGAAGCCGGAGCCGGGACCCCCGAGAACGGCGGACGACGGCTCGTCGAGGGCTGGCACGGCCGCTACTACGAGGACTTCGCGGTGGGGGACGTGTACAAGCACCCCTACGGACGCACGGTGACCGAGACGGACAACGTCTGGTTCACGAACGTGACGATGAACGTGAACCCGATGCACTTCAACGAGGCGTACGCCGCCGGAACCGAGTTCGGGGAGCGCCTCGTCGACGGCACGTTCGTCATCGCGCTCGCGGTGGGGATGAGCGTCGTCGACGTCTCGGTCAACGCCACCGCGAACCTCGGCTACGACGAGGTGCGCCACCACGCGCCCGTCTTCCACGGCGACACGCTCTTCGCCGAGAGCGAGGTGCTCTCGAAACGGGAGAGCGAGTCGCGCGAGCACGTCGGCATCGTGGAGACGGAGCTCCGCGCGTACAACGACGGGGGGACGAAGGTGCTCTCGCTGAAGCGCACGCCGATGGTCCTGAAGCGGTCGTACGCCGACCCCTCGGCGGCCCGGCCGCCGGGGTGGCCGGAGGGTGTCGGGACCCAGCCCGACGATCCGGCGGGCGAAGCAGCCGGGGAGGACGACGGGTAACCGCCCGGACGTGGGCGTCGACCCGAGCGATCGCCGGACCGACTCGAGTGACCGCCGGACCGATCCGAGTGACCGCTCCGTCGCGCCGACCCTACCGCGTCGCGCCGACCGTCGGCTTGGCGAGGTCCCGCCGGCCGCCGAGGGTGAGCACGAACAGGACGCCGAGGCCGACGCCGTAGGCCGCCATCAGCGGCACCGTCACGAGGAACATCGTGATGACGTCGGCCGGGGTGAAAAGCGCCGCGAACAGCATGATGGCGATGGTCGCCTCCCGCCAGCGATCCCGCATCGCGCGGTAGGAGACGCCCGCCGAGTTGAGAAGCACCATCAGGACGGGCACGTCCGCGAGGATGCCGATGCCGACCGTCGTGAAGATGACGAGCCAGAAGAAGTCGCTGATGCGGTAGCTGATGACCATCCCCGCCCGGAGCGCGTCGCCGACGAGCCAGGAGATGACCGCCGGCGCGATTGTCGTGTAGCCGAGCACGAGGCCGCCGAGCAGCCCCGCGACCAGCGCCGCGACCCAGCCGAAGATGACCTGCCGGCGCCCGCGGACGAACCCGCGCTCGCGGAGCGCGGGCCAGGCGTAGTAGGCCGCGAACGGGAGCACGGCGGCGACGCCGACCATCGTGGAGAACTTCACCTCGAAGATGAGCGCCTCGACCGGGTGGAGCACGATGACGCCGAAGTTCGCGGCGCCCTCCCCGACCACCTCCTCCGGGAGACGGTTCACGAAGTTCTCGCGGACGTCGCCGATGCCGCCGGAGTAGAGCCACGCGAAGACGCTCACCATCGTGACGAGGAACACGAAGACCAGCCGGAACGCCCGCGAGCGGAGCGAGTTGGCGATGAACGCGAGGTCGTCGTAGTAGCCGCCGATGTCGTCCTCGTCCGACTCCCCGTCGGTCAGCCCCTCGAGGAGCGTCCCGCCCGCGCGGGAGGTCCGATCGTTGAAGTCGTCGGCCGTGCCGGGGACCGACGGCCCGCCCCCGCCGGCGCCCGTCCCGGCCGCCTCGCGGGCCGCCTGCGCGTCGTCGAAGCGGTCCAGGATGACGCGCGCCTTCTCGTCGTCGCCCTCCTCGGCGGCGACGCTGGCGAGGAAGTTCGCCCGCCGCTCCGAGACGCCGAGGAACGTCGCGTCGGGCGCACGCCGGACCTCGTCGGCCGTGAGCGCCTCGAGGTCCACGGCCTCGGGGTCGGTGCCGGCGGCGTACGCGAAGTAGAGCGCGAGCACGGCGCCCAGCAGGAGCGCGAGCAGCAGCCCCGCGGCGGCGAACAGGCCGAGAGCGGCCTGGCCGGCGACGGGAAGCCCGGCCGTCAACTCGGCCGCGGAGGTGCCGTACTCCGTGAGGATCCCGTCCGCCAGTTCGGGCCGTTCGAGCAGGACGTAGCCCGCCGCGAACACCAACCCGCCGATGCCGAGCAGGACGTTCCACAGCGCGCCGAACCGGGTCCGCCAGTCGACGAACCCCGCGCCGCGACGGACGGCCCCGATCACGCCGACGCCGGGCGCGAGGAGGTCGCACACCGGGGCGGTCGATTCTGCCGCGCCGGCCTCGCCCGCCGTCCCGCCGGCCTGCGCCGCCGCGCCGCCGGCACCGCCGGCGCCGCCCGCTCCGGCCTCCTCGGCCTCGTCGAACCGGTCGAGGATCGCCCGCGCCTTCTCCGGGTCGTCCGCGTCCATCGCGTCCGACGCCGCGGCGAGCGCCTCATCCTCGGTCAGGCCGTCGAACGCCTCCGGGGGCGCGGCGCGGACGCCCGCGGCGTCGAGCCCCCCGAGGTCGATGCTCGCCGGGTCGCCCACCCCGCTCCCCCCGACGTCGAGGGCGGCGTCCAGTTCACGGTAGACGTAGTACGCGAGCGCGGCGGTCGCGGCGAGCAGGCCGACGCCGACCGCGGCCGCGACCGTTCCCGGTTCGGTCAGCGGCAGCATCCGGGTGTCGGTCACCCCGGCGACGGCGGCGTTGACGGCCGCCGGCCCGCCGCGGGAGTAGAAGAGGTAGACGGCGGCCGCGGCGAGGACGCCGACCCCGACGAGGCCGTTCCAGTGTCTGCGGGCGGTCGCGGGGAGCTCGACCCGCTCGCTCCCGCGCCTGGCGGTGACGACCACCTTCGCGAGGTAGAGGGAGGCGCCGTACAGCACGAGCAGCGGCACGGCCCACATGATCTGTGTGAACGGGTCCGGCGGGGAGAAGAACGCCCCGAACACGAAGATGAGCACGACCGCGTGGCGCCACTTGTCGCGGAACGTCTCGTACGGGACGATCTCGGCGTACGACAGCGCCGTCATGGCGAGGGGCATCTGGGCGGCGAAGCCGAACGAGAAGGTGAGAAGCAGGATGAACTCGGCCCACTTCACGATCGAGTAGGTCGGCGAGATGCCCGCCGAGAGGGCGTTGTTCGCGAGGAAAGCGAACATAAACGGGAAGAAGACGAGGTAGCCGTACAGCACGCCGCCGACGAACAGGCCGGCCGCGAGCAGGCCGATGACGACCAGCTTCCAGCGCGGGACGGGCGTCTGGGGCCACAGCCCCCGCTCGCGGAGCGGTTCGCGCGCGAAGTAGAGGAACGGCGGGATCGCGACCAGGATGCCGACCGCGAGCCCGAACTTCGCCTGGAGGAGGATGACGTCGAAGGGCGTCTGGGCGATGATCTCCACCTCCTGGGCGGTGAGCGAATCGAGTCGGGCCCTGGTCACCCGCTTGAGGAAGTCCCAGACCCACAGCCGCAGGGCGTAGAACGTCCCGAGGAACCCGACGAGGAAGACGACGAACACCTTCTGGAGGTCCTTCTGGGCGGACCGGAGCATGGCGCGGGCCGTGTCCTGGCCCGCAGCCAGCGCCTGCTGGGTGTCCTCGTCGAGTGCGCTCGACATACGGGAAGGGAGCCCCCTCGCGGTTATCAACCTTTTCACACCGCGACCTTTTACGCTGCGCTCGCTCGCCTTCGGCTCACGTGCTCGGTAAAAGCTCGACCAAAAGCACTCCTCTCCCCTCACTCGCTCCGCTCGTTCAGGTCCCTCGTCGGCCCGCCCGCTCGCTCGGCGCGGCTTCGCCGCGCCTCCCTCCCTCGCGGCGGGTGAACTGGTGCTCCCGGCGGTTTCTCTGCCGCCATTCCGGCTGCGTTTCGGGGGTGGCGTCGTCCCGGCGGGAACTCGACTCGTCGCCCCGACGGGAACCGGCGGGTGTCGCCGTCGACCGGCAGACGGGGGCGCGGCCGCGGCGAGCGAATCGGAAAAGGCCTATAACTGACCGCGGATGTAGGACGGGTAGATGACCGAGGACGCGGAGACGCCGGCGGAGCCGACGCGCAGCGACGGCGCCGACGAGTCCGCGTCCGGACCGGACGACGACCCCGACGACCCCGACGCCGCGGCGAACGGCGCCGGGGAGGTCGACTCGGAGCGGGCGGACGAGTCCGACGACGCGGCCGAGTCGGGGAGCGACGGCGAACCGGAGGGCGTCACGGAGTCGGACGGCGACGCCGAGGGAACCGGGGACGCGAAACCGGACGAGCGAGGCGGTGCGGACGGGGCGGACGACGGGAACGATGCGGACGAGGCCGGCCGTATCGAGGCTGTCGATCCGCCGGGTGACCCGGAGAACGACCTCCCCGAGGGGTCCTACGTCGGTCCGGAGGAGTCGGACGACGTGGAAGGTACCCGGGCGGAGGCGGCCGACGTGGCCGACGCGGACGGCGTGGAAGCGGGCGAGGTGGACGCGGACGAGGAGGAGCTGACGGCCGCGGAGAAGGGCATGCAGACCGTCGAGAACGTCGGAAGCGCGTTCGCCGGCGGGGGCGAGGGCCCCGAGTCGGACATGGAGATGCCCCTCACCGAGCACATCGAGGAGATGATGCGCCGGCTGGCGGCCGTCTTCGCGGTCGCGGGGGTCGTCTCCGGGGCCGTGCTGTTCGCGGGGAGCGTCTCGCCGGCAGTGCCGAGCGCCGCGGAGCTCATCCGCTACTTCTGGGACTTCCACGTCGGCCTGCCGGCCACGCCCGGCGGACCCGGAGGCCACTCGCCGTACGTGTACGGTCCGCTGGAGTACCTCCTGACGAAGCTGAAGGTGGTCGCGCTCGCGGGTCTGCTCGCGGGGCTCCCGATGTTCGTCTTCCAGACGTACGGCTTCATGCGCCCGGGACTGTACCCCCACGAGCGCCGGTACTACATCGCGGCCATCCCCACGAGCCTGGTGCTCGGAATCGTCGGCGCGGCGTTCGCCCACTTCGCCGTGCTCCCGTTCATCTTCGACTACTTCATCAGCTACACCGTCGGGACCGCGGAGCTCCGCTTCGGGCTGAAGGAGACGTTCAACCTCATCCTCATCATGATGGGCTACTTCGCCATCGTGTTCCAGATCCCGCTTTTCATCCAGCTGGCCATCATGATGGGCGTCGTCACCCGGCAGTGGCTGGAGGACCGCAGGCTCATCTTCTGGGGCGCGTTCCTCGGGCTGGCGCTCACGTTCATCACCGTGGACCCGACGGGCTTCGCGCCCATCATCGTCGTCGCGACGATGATCGTGCTGTTCGAGGGGACGCTGGCGCTGCTGCGCTGGACCGGGAACTAAAGGCCCGGCTCGGGTCGTTTCGAGGGTGACGAACGGACGACGAGTTCGACGCCCTCGGGTGAACTACCACAAGGCATTTTATCGGCGTAATCAACGTCGAAGTCATGCAGCCCTCCAGACGCAGCGTGCTGGGATCGCTCGGCAGTTCCGCCCTCGTCGGCATCGCGGGCTGTACGAGCGGGACCGCCACGAGCGGTACGCCGACCGACGGGTATCGGCGGGTCGACGAGAGCGATGGGGCGGGCGTAGTGGCCCGATTGCACGGCCCCGACGGGGCACAACTCCTGTTCGACGAGCGGGACCTCCGCGAGGTCGGGCCGGTCGAGGAGCTGAACGGCTCCCACTCGATCCGGACCCGACTCACCGACGAGGGGGCGTCGTCCGTCGTCGAGACCGTTCGCCGGGCCGGCGTCGACGGGGATCCCCACGCGTTCGAGATCTCCGTCGAGTTCGACGGCGAGGACCTGAACCGCTTCGGAATCACGGCCGGCCTCGCGGAAGCGATCGCGGAGGGCGACTGGGACGGTGAGTTCCTGCTGCTGTTCGACGGGCGCGACCGTGCCGCCGAGGTCCGGCGGGCGCTCGTCGGGACGCCAACCGAGTAACCCGACGGGTCGGTCCCGCGTCCGGCGACACGAACGCCCACAGTCGCGCGGTCCGCTCCGCCAAGCGGACGGCACGACCACGCGTTACTTGGACGGCCGTCACGTCCGCTCGACTCGCCGGAATCCGAAGAAGAACTACTTCGACTCGCCCAGTCCCGCCACGTGGGAGGCCGTGACCTCCACGTCGTCGGGGAGCCGGTCGATGCAGTCGTAACAGAGGAAGTGCTCGGAGCCGTCGGCCAGTTCCAGCGTCAGGCCGTCGGTGCTCCCCGTCTCGAACGACCAGAGGTCGCCGATGCCGCCGCCGAGCCGCACCCGCCGGCCGCAGCCGTCACAGGCCTGTTTCGCCATACCCCCACTCGGGCCAGGTGGTACAAAAGCGCCCGGCAAGCTTCTTGCACGTCCGGCCCCCATCTCTCCCGGAACGTGGACCTGAACTGCGAGGGCTGTGCGGGTTGTTGCGTGGACTGGCGCCCGCTGGGGGGTGCTCCGGACCACGAGCGCAGCGGCCGCTACCGCGCGCTCGACGACACGTACAACCTCGTCCCGCTCACCCGCGACGAGGTCCGGGAGTTCCTCGAGGCCGGCTACGGCGACGCGCTCGTCCCGCGGCTGTTCGCCGCCGAGGACCCCGACCGCGCCGTCACGATCGACGGCCACGACGTCGCGGCGATGGGCGACCGCCCGCTGTTCCTCGTCGGCCTCCGCAAGCCCCCCAAGCCCGTCGCGCCGTTCGGGAGCGACCCGGTCTGGCTCGACGCCTGCGCCTTCCTCGACCCCGAGACGCTGCAGTGTCGCATCCACGGGGAGGAGCTCTACCCGCGGACGTGCGCGACCTACCCCGGGTTGAACCTCGAACTCGACAGGGAGACCGAGTGCGAGCGCGTCGAACGTGCCCACGGCGAACCCGGCGAGCGGCTGCGCGACCGCTCGGTCCCGGAGGACCTCCCGCCGCCGGCCTTCGGCCCCCAGGCGCTCGGCTCGACCGTGTTCGCCTACCCCGATCCGGGAACCCTCGAGGGCGTGATCGCCCGACTCGCGGCCGGGGAGTCGACCCGGGAGGACCGCGTCCTGTTCGTCGGCGCCGCCGCCGGCTCGGCGCCGGGGATGCCCGAGGTGAACGGGGACCTGGCCGAGGAGGCCCGAGAACTGGCGCTCGAAGCCGACTCGTGGATCGGACGGGCGGCCGAGGGCTGGGCCCGCGCGGCGGAGGACGCCGGCGGGCCGGGCGCTCCCGCGACCGACGCCCCCGCCCACGGGGACGTCGAGGAGGCCCGCGGCGCCCCCGAGACGCCGGGCTGGGACGCCCTGCGCGAGGAGGAGCCCTGAGGCGGCGGAGTTCGCGGTCGTCCCCGCCGCGTCGGCCGCTTCCCGGGGCGAGCGGGCCCGATCACCCTTCTCCCGTCGTCCCGTCTCAACGTACCAAGGATTAATTCGGGTGCCCCCGTGGACCGGGTATGCGCGTCCTCGTCACCGGCGCGACCGGCTTCGTCGGGAGCCGCCTCGTGCCGGCACTGCTCGCCGCGGGCCACCAGGTCACGACGCTCGTCCGCGACGCCGACGGCTACGACGCCCCCGAGGGCGTCCGGGTCCTCGAGGGGGACCTGCTCGAACCCAACTCGTTCCGGCTCGTCGCCGGCCCGGGGGAGACGCCCGGCCAACCCCTCGACCGCATCCTCGAGGCGCTCGACGTCGACGCGGCCTACTACCTCGTCCACTCGATGCGCGCGGGGGAGGGCTTCGCCGAGCGCGACCGGGAGGCGGCCAGGACCTTCCGGGACGCGGCGGGAGCGGCCGGCGTCGACCGCGTCGTCTACCTCGGCGGCCTCGGCGAGGAGGGCGAGGAGCTCTCGGAACACCTCGCCTCCCGCCGCGAGGTCGAGACGGTGCTCGCGGAGGGCGAGTACGAGCTCACGACGCTCCGGACCGGCGTCATCATCGGCGACGGGAGCGCCAGCTTCGAGATGGTCCGCCAGCTCGCCGAGCGGCTCCCGCTGATGATCGCCCCGAGGTGGGTCCGGACCGAGTGCCAGCCGATCGCGGTCGAGGACGTCATCGCGTACCTCGTCGGCGTGCTCGACGCACCGGAGACCGCGGGCGACACGTTCGAGATCGGCGGCCCCGAGGTCGTCACCTACCGGGAGCTGCTCGCCCGCACGCGCCGTGAACTCGGCGGCCGGCTGTACGTGCTCACGGTGCCGGTCCTGACCCCGCGGCTCTCCTCGCGCTGGGTCACGCTCATCACGGACGTCGACCCGGCCGTCGTCAGGCCGCTCGTCGACGGCCTGCGGAACCCGGTCGTCGTCACCGACGAGGCAATCCGCGAGCACGTGTCCGTCCCGCTGACGCCGCTCGACGAGGCGCTGGATCGGGCGCTCGGGCGGGATGAGGACGGAGCCGACGGGGCGACCGGCGACGACCCGGCGGGCGAGGAGGTGGCCGGCGACGGGTCGACCGCGGACGGGGCGGACGAACCGAAAACGGAGCGGGACGGTGGGGCGGTCGACCCGGGTGACGCTGCGCCGTGAGCCGCGGTTCGGACCCGACCGACCCCGTGTTCGCGGAGGCCTGGACCTACGAGAGCATCGTGAGCGCGCTGCCGGGAACGAAGTTCTCGATGGGGACGGCGGTCGCCCTCCAGGTCGCCATCTTCGAGGGAGGGCTCCTCGTCCTCGCGGCGGCCTACGACCTGTGGAACGCGGTGCCGGCGGGCACGGCGGCCGTCGTCGTCGCCGCGGCCGGGAGCTACCTCATGACGAGCATCGCGGCCTCGAACCGGACGGTCGTCATGCCGGACCGCTACTACCGCCTGCTGTTCGGCTCCAGCATCGAGGTCGTGCTCGCCGTGCTCGCCTTCTCCGCGCTCGTCACCCACCTGTTCGTGTTCGATCCGCTCCACGCGGGGACGGAACTGCCCGCCGCCCGGTTGCTCCCGTTCGCGGTCGACCCGGCGCCGACGCCGCTGGTGACGACGCTGTTCGGGACCGAGCCGCCCGTCCCGGCCGTGTTCTTCGCGCTGCTGGTGCTGTGGGACCTCTGTTACCGCATCGGCACGTCGTGGTGGGCCGCGGTCGTCTCGATCTACCGGGAGCTGCGGCTCGGGCCGACCGGCGAGTCCGCCGTCACCTTCCGTCGGATCGAGTGGTTCAACGTCGCCTTCGCGGTCGTACAGCTCGCGCTGGTGCCGGTCGTGCTCGACCGGCCGGTTCTGCTGCTCGTCGTGTCCGGACACGTCCTCGCAGTAACGACGGCGTCGGTGACCGCGATCGCGCTCTCGATCCGTCGGGAGCGCTGACTCACTCGCCCTTCATCTTCTGGAACTGGTCGAGAAGCGCCTCCGCGGACTCGCCGGAGTCGTAGGAGAGTTCGCCGCGATACTCGCTGCGTTCCTCCGCGAACTCGGTGTCCACTTGCGCTTTCTGCTCGCGCCGTTCGTGTTCGTCCTCGTCGTAGGCACCCATCGACATGGTACGCCAACACTTAGCAATATCCGTATATGAATGTAACGGTCTTTCACGTGCGGATCCGACCCGAATGAATCGTCGTCCGAAGCGGACGCCGAGCCGACGAGGCGGAGGGTTGAAACCGGATGCCCGCGGATTGGGGACCGTGGCACGCCCCCTCCGGTTCAGGTACGCCCCCGGCTCCTGGTCGCGCTCGCGCGTCGAGTCGGACGTGTACCGGCCGCTCGACTCCAACCTGGGGGCGACGATGCGCGATCCGTGGTTCAAACCGCCCGGCGGCTACGAGGCGGTCCGGCTCGACATGGACGACGGGAGCCTCGCGCTGCTCTGCTGGACCGACGACGACGAGGGGCCGGCGGGCGTCGGCGGGGGCGGGCCGGGTGCCTACTGGCTCGGCAACACGGAGACGCCCTCGAGCCTGTGGCGCACCGAGAAGTACGCCTTCGAGGCGGCCCCGTACCCGGTCCGGCGCTGGGCCGAGCGGGAACTGCTCGCCGGCCTCCACGACGAGGAGCCGTGGCTGGCCGACTACCCGCACGTCTCGTGGTTCTTCCTCACCGTGTTCTGCTCCAAGGACGGCGCCGGGACGACCCGGCGGTTCTTCCGGGACCACGCCGCGGGCTTCCCGGACGCGACCCGGGAGGAGGCGCTCGCCTTCTACGAGGAGTTCCTGCACACGGGCGTGCTCGACCCGTACCGCGAGGAGATGGCGAGCAAGCTCGGCACCTCGGAGTACTTCGACGAGACGCGGATGACCGCGACGATGGGCGAGTTCGACGTGGCCCGCCTGCTGACGCTGGCGGGCTACGAGATCGTCCCCGAGATCGAGGTGACGACCGACCACGTCATCGACTACCGGGCCGAACGGCCGGACGGCACCTCGACGCTCGTGGAGGTGACCCGGCCGGTCGCGCCGAACCGCCGGAGCACGAGCAACCCCGCGGCCGCGGTCCGCGACACCGTGGAGACGAAGACCTCGGGCCAGCTGGAGGAGCACGGCGGCGGCGTCACGCTGTTCGTCGACTGCTCGTCGTTCCCGGACGACGACTGGGCGACGGTCCGGGGCGAACGCCCCGACGTCGGCCACCGGCCGGCGGTCGTGTTCCGGAGCCGCCCCGACGGCCGGACGGAGGCCTACGTCAAGGGGAGCGTCCCGCTGGAGCTCGACGAGGCGGTCGAGTGGGTGTAGCGGCGGCGATCGACCGCCGGTCGACGTGCGAACCGGCCGGCGTGAGCGCTTTCGCGGGGACGTAACGAACCCGTCATCGACGCGGAGGCTTCCGCCCGCGACGTCGACCGGGGCGCCCGACAAAGCCGTTCTTACCCGGTTCTAGGATCGCCCCCGGCGCGGCGGTGGTGTCGGCTAACAAACCGACTGCCCGTCCTCCACCCACCCTACCGACTCGCCGGGACGGGAGGACGCCGCTCGACGGTCGACGGACCGCGCGGGTGCCGCCGGCGTCGAGTCCGGGAACCGACCCCCTTCCGTTCGACCGACCCCACCCATGTCCGAACTCCACGCCGAAACGTACCGACGGATCGACGACGTGAACGGGAACCAGTGGAACAACGTCGTCTCGCAGTCGAAACTGGGGTCGCTGTACAACCGACACGAGTGGATGCGGGCGATCGAATCGGGGTACGACTTCGAGCCGAGACACGTCGTCGTGGAGAAGAAGGGCAACCCCGTGGCGATCATGCCCAACTTCGTCCGGGAGCTCCCGGTCCCGGATTCGATCACGCACGCGCTCCTCGGCGGACTCCCGTTCGAGAGCCTCACGTCGACGTACCCGGGGTACGGGGGGCCGCTGATCCTCTCGGACGAGCGCGAGGCGCTGGACCTGCTGTTCGAGGAACTCGAGTCCTCGCGGGGGCCGACCCTCGTCTACCACCGGATCCAGTCGAACGACCTATCGCACGTCCGGTACGGTCGCTACCTCCAGGACCGCGGGTACCAGCCGCGGTTCGACAGCTGTCTGTTCTTCGTGAACCTGGGGGACGGCTGGGAGTCGATCCGGGACGACATGGACAAGGAGCGTCGCAAGGACCTCAGGAAGGCCGAGGAGCAGGACTACACGGTCGACGTCGCGCCCCTCGCGGACGACTTCGACGGGACGTACGACGCGTACGCGCGCAACACCGAGCGGGTCGGCGGGACCGTGCGGCCCCGGGCGTTCATCGAGTCGCTCGCCGACGCGTTCGGCGAGCAGATCCTGGTGTTCACCGCGCGCGTCGACGGCCGGGAGGTCGGCCGCTACGTCCACCTGCTCGACGAGGAGGCGTCCGTGCTCCGCCACTGGCTCTCGGCGATCCCCGAGCGGGAGAACTACCGATATCGGCCGTCGGAACTCCTCCACGCGCGCGCCATCAGGTTCGGCATCGAGGAGGGGTACGACGAGTACGGGTTCGGGGTGGCCGACGCCCACTTCCACGACGGCGTCTTCCGGTTCAAGCGGAAGTACGGCGCCCGTCCGGTTCCGATGTTCAGGATGGAGAAGGGGTACTCGCGCGTCGTCTGGCCGCTGTACAGGCTCGGCCGGCGGCTGGTCCGGCGGCGGGGGATCTGAGCGCCGCTCCGGGACCGGTCCGGAAAACGGACGCGGCGGGTCGCGGCGTGGCAGACGGCGCCGCGGCCCCGGTGCCGCGGATGCTAGAACGAGACCGGATCCGGGCCGTCCTCGCCGACGGTCGGCGCGTCGCGGTCGCTGTAGTACCGGCGGCCGACCGCCTCGTGGCCGACCCCGGACTGGAGCGCCTCGTACGCCTCGGTCGGGGAGGAGAACGTCTCCGCTCCCATCCGGGCGAGCACCGCGCCGAGCGACTCCGAACCGTCCTGGAGTTCGATCCGGACGTCGCCGTACGCGTCGATGAGTTCGCCGCTCGTCGCGGGGTACTCGTGGCCGTTCAGGAGTTCTCCGGTGCCGTTCAGGCGCATCGGGTGGAGGGAGCGGACGGAGGAACATAACGATTGTCCATGTACGACCTTGGAGTGGTCCGAAGTCCTTAATGTTCCTTAATACACACGCCGTGACACGGCCGCGTCGGGCGTGGAGGCCGAGCGGAGATCGGGAGGGGAGTCGACACGGGACGAGGGGGCAGCACGGGACGGCGGACTACGGGGCGGGATGACGGACGGGAGCGAGGCGGAGGACGGAACGACGGACGGGAGCGAAGCGGGGGCGAAACGTGCCCCGGTTCGATCCGGCCATCGGAAGCGCTTTTCGGCGGCGCGGCAAGCCCCGGTATGGTCGTCGCGGACCTCCACGCACACACGACGGTTTCGGACGGGACGCTGACGCTCTCGACGCTCCCCGCGGCCGCGCGGGCGGCGGGCGTCGAGGTCGTCGCGGTCACCGACCACGACCGGTTCCACCCGGGGCTGGACGACCCGGTCGCGGAACTGGACGGGGTCACCGTGGTCCGCGGCATCGAACTCCGGGTCGACGCCGGCTTCGAGCGGGTCGACCTGCTCGGCTACGGCCTGACCGAGACGGCGGCGCTCCGCGCGGAGTGTGAACGCCTCCAGCGCGACCGGGCCGAGCGCGGCCGCAGGATCGTCGAGCGCGTCGAGGCGGAGACGGGCGTCGACCTGGGCCTCGAACCGCGTCCGGGGCTGGGGCGACCCCACATCGCACGCGCCGTCGCGGAGAGCGACGCGGGCTACGACTACGAGGGCGCCTTCGAGCACCTCATCGGGGACGGCGGCCCCTGCTTCGTCGCGCGGGAGGTCACGTCGTTCGACCGGGGCGTCGACCTGCTCTCGGAGGCGTGTTCGGTCGTGGGGCTGGCCCACCCGTTCCGGTACGCCGATCCGGACGCGGCGCTCGACCTCTGTTCGGAACTGGACGCGGTCGAGCGCTTCTACCCCTACGGGAACCGGGGGACCGACGACCCCGAACGCGTCGAGGCCGCCGCAGCCGAGCACGACCTGCTGCTCACGGGCGGGAGCGACGCCCACGGCGAGGAACTCGGCGTCGCCGGCCTCGACCGGCCGGCGTGGGAGCGGGTCCGAAGCCGGCTGCCGGGGGCCTGAAGCCGGCCGAACGAGCATCCGGGGTCGGCCGTCGCAAGCGCGCCCTTAACTACGATGAGGCACCACCATCGAGTATGCAGTGTCACTACTGCGATCGCGAGGCCGCCTACGCCGCCGAACGGGACGGACTGCGAGTGGGTCTCTGCGAGCGCCACTTCCGCGACCGCGTCGAGGAACTCGCCGACAGCGAGGGGCTCGAGGCGCTCCGCGAGCAGGTGGACGTGACCCAGACGGAGCGGGAGTAGCCCCGTTCCGGGCGGTCGTTCCCCGCGCCCGGTAGCCCTCCTCACTCGGTCCCCGCGTCCCCCTGCCCCACCCGCCACTCGCGCGCGAGCAGCCCGTAGCGCAGCGTGTCTCGACGCTCGCCGCCCCAGACGCCGTCCTCCCTGAGACGGCCCTCCTCGACGAACCCGAGTCCCTCCAGCACGCGCGCGGACGCGTCGTTCCCCTCGTACACCCGTGCGGTGAGCCGGTGGAGCGCGCGCTCGTCGAAGGCGTGTGCACACAGCAGGTCGGCCGCCTCGGTCGCGTAGCCGTTCCCCCAGGCGTCGGGTGCGAGCCAGTAGCCGAGTTCCGCGACGCCGCGGCGCTCGTCCTCGCGGAAGAGGAACGTCAGGCCGACGGGGTCGCCGTCGACGCGGATCAGGAGGGTGACCCCGTCGTCGCCCCGGACCACTTCCTCGCGGTACTCCGCCACGTCCGCGGCCGCGTGGGGACCGACCTCGCCGAGCGGCTTCCGGAGCCGCGGGTCGTTTCGGTGTCGCCGGAGGAACTCGTCGTCCTCGGGTTCGACGGGTCGGAGCGAGACGCGCTCGCCCGACTTGAAGGCGGAACCTGGCATGGACGCCGTGGCTCGCCGGCGGGACAAAAACCCTCACGGTCGCGGGTCGGAGGCGGAAACTCCCCGTTCCCGGGTCGGAAACGGGGCTGCTGTGCCGCCGCCACACGCCGGAGTCGGCCGGCCGGGGGCCTACCAGAGCAGGCCGACGCTGAACACGTACAGCCCCGCCAGCGCGGCCTCGAAACAGAGCGTCCCGATCGCCGAGAGCACGACGAACTGCCGGTCGTCCATCTCCGAGAGGCCCGCGGGGACGGTCAACATCCCCCGGGTGAAGAGCAGCGAGTTCGAGACGGGGACGACGATCGGCCCCCAGCGGTCGAACCAGCCGTCGAAGCGGTCGAGGGTGTCCTCGCTCACGCGGAACCAGCGCTTCCGGAGCAGCCACTCGCGCCCGCCCCGCTGGGCGAGTTTGAACAGCGCGAACTGGCCGATGGTCGCGCCGAGCACGGCGATGCCGAGGATCGCGAGGACCCGGTCGGGCGAGTGGCCGAGCAGGACGAGCGATCCGGGGACGACGAGTTCGCTCGGGACGAAGTACATCAGCATCGCCCCCTCCAGGACGAAGACGCCGAACAGGACGACGTAGGCCCACTCGGAACTGAGCAGCCCCTCGAGCCACGGGGGGAACTCGCCGACGATGCTCTGGAGCGGGACGTTCACGGAATCCGGTAGCACATCGGTCGCTATATGGCTTGTGTCACGGAGTTCGACGATTCCGATTCGTGTGGGTCGGACCGTCCGGCGGTTTCTGGATCCGATCCGTGGGCTCCCGGGGTGACCTCGAAAGCCCCGCGGGGTTCGGGTCGCGCGCCCGACCGCACTCCTCGCGCTGGTTTCACTCGCGCTGCGATGCTTGAGCGGCCGGGGACTTTCGAGCGGTTCCGAATCCCTGCGCCCACTCCACCGGACCGAACTCGGAGCCCGGCGCGTACCCGACGGCGTTTTCACCGCGCCCCCGCACACCCCCGGTATGGACCTCACGGACCGGCCGCGCCGCCTCCGGACCGACGGCGTCAGGCCCCTCGTCTCCGAGACCGACCTCGACGCCTCGGACCTCGTCGCGCCGGTGTTCGTCGACGCGACGACCGACGAGCGCGTCCCCATCGAGTCGATGCCGGGCCACGAGCGCGTGCCCGTGGACCAGGCCGCCGCCCGCGTGGCCGAGGTGCGCGAGACGGGCGTCGAGGCCGTCATCGTCTTCGGCATCCCGGAGTCGAAGGACGACGTCGGCACGCGCGCGTACGCCGAGGACGGCGTCGTCCAGCGGGCGGTCCGCGACGTCGCCGCGGAGACGGACGCCTACGTCATCACCGACGTCTGCCTCTGCGAGTACACCGATCACGGCCACTGCGGCGTCGTCGAGGAGGACGCCGCCGAGGACCCCACCCTGACCGTGAAGAACGACGAGACGCTCGACCTGCTCCGGAAGACTGCCGTCTCCCACGTCGAGGCCGGCGCGGACATGGTCGCGCCCTCGTCGATGACCGACGGGATGGTCGGCGCCATCCGGGAGGGACTCGACGACTCCGGCCTCGCCGAGGCGCCGATCATGAGCTACGCCGCGAAGTACGAGTCGGCGTTCTACGGCCCGTTCCGGGACGCCGCGGACGGCGCGCCGGCGTTCGGCGACCGCCGGCACTACCAGATGGACCCCGCGAACGCCCGCGAGGCGCTCCGGGAGGCCAGGCTGGACGCCGAGCAGGGCGCGGACGTGCTGATGGTGAAGCCCGCGCTGCCGTACCTCGACGTGGTTTCCTCGCTCCGCCGGGAGTTCGACCGCCCGATCGCGGCGTACAACGTGAGCGGGGAGTACGCCATGTTGCACGCCGCGGCCGACCGGGGCTGGTTGGACCTCGAGGAGGTGGCGTACGAGTCGCTGTTGAGCGTCAAGCGTGCCGGCGCGGAGCTGATCGTGACGTACTTCGCCGAGGACCTGGCCGATCGGTTGTAGGTCGGGTTCGGTGACTCGGCGGTCGCTAGATGGCCAGTGTCTCTCGCCAGTACCACGACGATAGTCTCGAAAGCCCCCGCGGGCGTCGACTCGCGCGGCCGGCTGCGCTCCTCGCTCCCTCGCGATGCTCGGTCGCTACGGTGCTTGTCCGCCCGTGCGTCGTCGACACCCGCGGCCCCTTTCAGTCCCACCCACCGCATCCTCGCCCTCCCCAGCCTCCTGCGATGCTCGCGTTCGTTCCCTCCGGTCACATCACGCTGCGCTTCTCGTCCCTCGCGCGCGTTTCTCGCGCGCGCCGACCGCAACTGGGTGGACGAGACGACCCGTCCCGAACCGGAGACGAGAGTTTAAACCCGATAGCGACCCACCCCCGCACACGAATGGCGACCGCAGACGCGAACCCGGCCCCCGACGGCTTCCCGGTCCCCGCGCTCCGCGACCGCGCCGAGGCCTGCGCCGCACGCCTCCGCGCCGCAGACCGGGTGCTGCTCTGCTCCCACATCGACGCCGACGGGCTCACCAGCGCCGCGGTCGCCGCCAGCGGGCTCGAACGCGCGGGCATCCCCTTCGAGACGCTGTTCTCGAAGCAGCTCGACGCCGAGGAGGTGGCGAGCATCGCCGCGACCGACTACGACACCGTCCTGTTCACGGACTTCGGCAGCGGCCAGCTCGACGTCATCGCGGACCACGAGTCCGCGGGCGAGTTCACGCCGGTCGTCGCGGACCACCACCAGCCCGCCGACGCGAGCACCGAGTACCACCTCAACCCGCTGCTGGAGGGGATCGACGGCGCCTCGGAACTCTCCGGCGCGGGCGCCGCCTACGTGCTCGCGCGGGCGCTCGAACCCGTCGGCTCGGACGACTCCGCGACCCCCGACAACCGCGACCTCGCCGCGCTCGCGGTCGTCGGCGCGGTCGGCGACATGCAGGACTCCGAGGGCGGGCTCCGCGGCGCGAACGAGGGGATCGTCGCCGACGGCGTCGCCGCGGGCGTGCTCGCCGAGGAGACGGACCTCGCGCTGTACGGCAGACAGACCCGGCCGCTCCCCAAGTTGCTCGAGTACGCGAGCGAGGCGCGCATCCCCGGCATCTCCAACGACGAGGCCGGCGCGATCGAGTTCCTCTCCGGGCTGGACGTCGAGATGAAGGCCGACGGCGACTGGCGCCGCTGGGTCGACCTGACCGGCGAGGAGCGGCGGGCCGTCGTCTCCGCGCTCATCCGTCGCGCGGTCGCCTCCGGCGTCCCGGCCGAGCGCGTCGACTCGCTCGTCGGCACGACCTACGTGCTCGCGGACGAGGAGCCGGGGACCGAACTCCGCGACGTGAGCGAGTTCTCCACGCTGCTCAACGCGACCGCCCGGTACGAGCGCGCCGACGTCGGCCTCGCGGTCTGTCTCGGCGACCGCGACGCGGCGCTCGACCGCGCGCGGGCGCTCCTGCGGAACCACCGGCGAAACCTCTCGGAGGGGCTCCAGTGGGTCACGAACGAGGGGGTGGAGCGGGAGGAGCACCTCCAGTGGTTCGACGCGGGCACGCGCATCCGGGAGACCATCGTCGGCATCGTCGCCGGAATGGCCGTCGGCGCCGACGGCGTCTCCCGGGGCCGCCCCATCGTCGCCTTCGCCGAGAAGGACGACGAGGAGGTGAAAGTGTCCGCGCGCGGGAGCGGTCACCTCGTCCGCGAGGGGCTGGACCTCTCGGCGGTGATGCGCGAGGCGTCACGGGCGGTCGGCGGCGACGGCGGCGGCCACGACGTCGCGGCCGGCGCGACCATCCCGCGGGGGGAACGGGCGGCGTTCCTCGACGAGGCGGACCGGCTGGTCGGGGAGCAACTGGGATGAGAACCGGCGTCGCCCGGGAACGCGCTACCGTTCAGACCGATTCGGAGGCCGAGGACGACGAGCCGATGTCGCGGAACAGCATCCGGTAGTCGTCCGGGGAGAACGCCGTGGCGAGGTCGTCGAGGTCGCCCTGGAGCGATTCGATGCGTGAGAGGAGTTCCTCGTACTCCTCGCTCGATCGGAGTTCGGCGGGCGTCCGCTCGGTTTCGAGCACCGCCCGCTTCGTGACGAGGGCCGCGGTCCGGCGGAGCTTCGCGTCGTAGCTCGACCGCGTGCCGAGCCGTTCGACCGCCGCGAGGATGTCGTCCCGGGTCGCCGGCTTCACGAGGTAGAGGTCGAACCCCATCTCGACGATGTCCACGTCCGGCTCGACGGCGGTCACCATCGCGACCCGGCAGTCGAGCTCCCGCGAGCGCAGCTCCGCCAGCACCTCCGCGCCGGAGATGTCGGGAAGCCGTCGGTCGAGCAACACGGCGTCGGCGTCGTCGTCCGCGAGTCGGAGCGCCTCCTCCCCGGTGTTCGCCACCCGTACGTCGTAGAGTCCGTCCAGATAACCGCGGTACAGCTCCGCGACCTCCGGCTCGTCCTCGACGATCAGCACGCTCCGGGTCACGAACGCCCACCCCCCGTACGCGCGCCCTCGCCGGTCATACTCCCTCCCCGGATGTGTTCGCTCATAAAACTATCGCACGAGCGGTACGTTTTCGGGGGCGGAGCGCGGCGGACGGCGCAACCGTTTTCATTTATGAGGCCGGCGTGATATCCGGATACATGGTCGAGACGGTCAAGACGGGTGTCGAGGGGCTCGACTCCGTTCTCAACGGCGGACTGGTGGAGAACGCGACGGTACTCGTGAGCGGGAACCCGGGGACGGGGAAGTCGCTGTTCGGGATCCAGTACCTCTATAACGGGGTTCGCGAGTTCGACGAGCACGGCATCTACATCTCCTTCGAGGAGAACGCCGAGGACATCCGCCAAGCGGCGGAGTCCATCGGCTTCGACGAGTGGGGTGACCTGGTCGAGCGCGGCGACATCAAGGTGTACGACAAGAGCACCATGCTCCGGGAGGGCGATTTCAGCTCCGCCATCGACACGCTGCTGGAGGACTTCGCGAACGCGAGCTACGATCGGCTCGTGCTCGACTCGCTCACGATGTTCTCGCTGTTCTTCGAGGACGAGAAGGAGAAGCGGACCTACCTCCTCAAGTTCTCCGACATCCTCAAGCAGAACGGGCTCACCTCGCTGCTCATCAACGAGCAGGGCGCGGTGTTCCCGGAGACGGAGATCGGCCTGGAGAACTTCCTCACCGACGGCAACGTCTACTTCATCCAGACGCCGACCGACTCGGGCGTGAACCGCTACGTCTGGGTCGCGAAGATGCGGAAACAGGACATCGACACGGACATCTTCCCGATGGAGATCGCCGACGGCGGCATCAAGGTGTACGAACGCGCCGGCGGCTTCTCGATGATGGGCCGTGAGGGCCCCGAGGCCGGCTTCTAGGGTCGAACCTCGTCCCCCGTCTGCGCATCGACGGCTACCCGTCGGTCATCGTCCGCCACACCTGGTCGAGCTTGTTCTTGACCTCGGAGCGCTCCTCGAGTTCCACCGTCAGCCCGTCCCGGAAGGTGACGTTCACGCCGTCGACGCTCCGCCGGTACACCTTGATGCGCCGGTGCTCGTCCGACAGCGGTCGGTCGTGTAGCTCCAGCAGGTCCGTCTCCTCCAGCTCGTTGATCCGGCGGTAGCAGGTGGCGATCGGCACCTCCAGCTGGTCCGAGAGCTCCTGTGCCGACTTCGGTTCGCCTGCCGCGTCGAGGATGTCGGGGTTGTACTTGTTCCCCAGCGCCTCGATGATCTCCTCGTCTTCCCCGGCCATTCAGTATCGCGGTTGATTCTCTCCGACATAAACGTACCGCCACTGATGCGGCGACGCGACGGCGATAGTAGGGCGAGCTTACCGGGCGGTATCAGCGGTGAGACCCTCCCATGGGCTTCGTAGCTCCGGGTTACCCGACGTTCTCGATGGACGTCCCGGGAGGAACAGTTCAGTTATCCGCATTGAAAATCAGCGAGACAGGTTTAATAGTGGATTCCGATTCGCTGGGAGCAGAGCCCGAGCGATGACGCCGCAGGCCGAGCCGGGATCGAAGCCAAGGTAGACAACACATGTTCGAATTCATTACAGACGAGGAGGAGCGCGGGCAAGTGGGGATCGGGACGCTCATCGTGTTCATCGCGATGGTGCTCGTCGCGGCGATCGCGGCGGGAGTCCTGATCAACACGGCCGGGTTCCTGCAGTCGAGCGCACAGGAGACGGGCGAACAGTCGAGCAGCCAGGTGTCCGACCGGCTGCAAGAGGTCGTGACGACCGGGACGGTCGGTAATGAGGGCACGATCGAGAAGGTGAACGTCACGGTGTCACAGGCACCGGGTTCGGGTGAGGTCGACCTCTCGAATGCCACCATCAATTGGATCGGGCCGTCAGGGACGCATACCCTGACTCACGAAAACGCGGACGAGTCGGGCTGGCAGTTCAGTACGTCCATCGTGAAGAATACTGACGGGAACAACGTCGTCCTGAACGACCCGGACGACCGATTCAACATCGAGTTCGATCTAACGGCTACGAACGGACCGGGTGCCCTCGGTGAGGGCCAGACGGTGACGGTCAAGATCAACACGATGTCGGGCGCGACAACCACCATCCGGTTCACGGCCCCGCAATCGCTCGACGGGAAGGACGCGGTGGAACTGTAACCATGTTCGAATTCATTACAGACGAGGAGGAGCGCGGGCAAGTGGGGATCGGGACGCTCATCGTGTTCATCGCGATGGTGCTCGTCGCGGCGATCGCGGCGGGAGTCCTGATCAACACGGCCGGGTTCCTGCAGTCGAGCGCACAGGAGACGGGCGAACAGTCGAGCAGCCAGGTGTCCGACCGGCTGCAAGAGGTCGATACGACCGGTAACGTGTCGGGTTCGGTGGTCGACAAGGTGAACATCACCGTTACGCAGGCAGCCGGTGCGGGCGAGATCGATCTGCGTAACGTCACCGTCAACTGGGTCGGACCCGACGGGACGTACACGATCGTCCACGATTCGGTGGGGGATGGTGCGACGAGCGCTGACAGCAACTTCTCCGTCACCGAACTCAAGGACGCGGACGACTCAAGCCCGGTCCTGAACGACCCGGACGACCGGCTCAAGATGACCTTCGACCTCGGGGACGGCAATAAGCCGGATGAACTCGGCGAAGGCGAAGAGGTGACCATTAAGGTCAACACGATGTCGGGCGCGACGACCACCATCCGGTTCACTGTCCCGCAGTCGCTCGATGGAAAGCAGGGCGTTGAGCTGTAGACCGACTACAGGCGTCTGACTACACCTTTTTCATACAACACACGGATACAACGAACACATGACCGACGACGTCGGCGACCCGGCGCTCGACCCGGACGATCTCGACATCTCGAAGAGCGAGTACGTCCGCGAGCTGGGCGAGGACCGCTACGTCGTCTCCCCGGGCAGGGCCCCGCCCCGCGAGCCCCGCTCCGAACCGGCCGAGGAGCCTCGACCCGCGGACCGACCGACCGAGTCCTCCAGGTCCGACGCGTCCGCGGGAACGCCGGCCGCAGAATCCCCTCCACGTCCGGTCGACGACCGAGAGGACTCCACCGACACCACGACCAAGCCCGAACCCTCCCGAACCGGGGAGCCGACCGACGGCGAGGTCGACCCGTCCGACCCGCCGAAGCGGGACGCGACCCCTCGAACCGACGTGAAGCGCGGTGCACCCTCACGGCGGACCAGCAGGGACGACGCCTCGGCGGAGGTCGACGCGGCGGCGGTCGGCCGCTGGCTCGCCGAGTCGCTCGCGGACGCCGAGTTCGAGTACGGCTTCGACGCCACGCTCTCGATCGAGGACGAGGCGGTCCGCCACCGGATGGTGTCCAACGACGTGACGACGACGTTCGAGACGCTGGCGCTCTGGTTCTCACGCGCGGCGGCAGGCGAGGGGATGACGCCCGAGCGCGCGCTGGGCATCCTGCTCGCGGAGATGGACGCGGGCGTCACGCTCCCGGCCGTGGCGCTCCGTCGGGCGGTCGACCGCCACGGGCTGACCGCCGAGGACTCCATCGGCGATCTGCTCCGGGCGGCGGAGGAGGAGGACGGGCTGACGCTGGAGTGATCTGTGGCCTGTCGAGTTCGTTTCGCGTTCGGACGCGAGCGGAGTGGAACGCGGGGGATTGCTGTGTAGCTGTGTCCGAAAGCCCCCTCGCGGTCCTCTCCCTAGGGTCCGCCCATTTGACGTGGAGCAGCGTTCGAAAGCCCCCGCGGCGGTGGACTCGGTGCGGCCGCTGTGCTCCTCGGCTCGCTCCCTGCGGTCGCTCGCCTGCGGTGCTTGGCGGTCCGCGCCTTCGTCCACCGCCGCGGCCCCTTTCAGTCCCGCCCGCCCGCACCGCGTCCTCACCCTCCCCAGCCTCCTGCGCTCCTCGCGTTCGCTCCCTCCGGTCGCTCACACTGCGGTGCTCGTCCCTCGCGCGTCGTTGGCCGCGCACGAGGCGCGGCCGCCACGCGCCGGCCGGCTGATTCCCTGCACGTGAACGCATCTCCGTTTTCATCCCTGATACGCGGGGGAGAGCGTTTATCTTGATTCCGGGGCCCGTTTCCGCTATGTCGACCAGCGTGCTGATCGCCGACGACTCGGAGTTCATGCGGAACCTCCTCCGCGAGATCCTGGAGGGCGAGTTCGAGATCGTCGGCGAGGCGGAGAACGGGGTGGAGGCCGTGGACATGTACGGCGAGTACGGCCCGGACATCGTGATGATGGACATCGTGATGCCGATCCGGAACGGCATCGAGGCGACCGAGGAGATCACCGGCTCGGACCCGGGCGCCCGCGTCATCATGTGCACGAGCGTGGGCCAGGAGGAGAAGATGAAGGCGGCCGTGAAGGCTGGCGCCGAGGGGTACATCACGAAGCCGTTCCAGAAGCCGAACGTCCTCGAGGCCATCAACGACGTCGTCCCGGCGTAGGGATGTACGTCGACATCCAGTCGCTCGGCACCTTCAGCCGCCTCGCGAGCCAGGGCGCCGACCGGGCGGCCGACTCGCTCTCGCAGCTCACCGGCGCGAGCGTGTACGTCGACGTGACCGACGTGACGCTGATGGCCGCGGGCGACCTCCGGGAGGCGTTTGCCGACCGGGAGTTCGTCGGCGTCGAGATCGGGCTGACGGGCGGCATCGCCGGCCAGACCGTCATGGCGTTCGAACGCGGGGCGGCGAACGAACTCGTCTCCCGGCTCATGCCCGGCGCCGGCGACGACCCCGAGTACGTCCGCAGCGGCGTCACCGAGGCGGGCAACATCCTCACGTCGGGGTTCATCGACGGCTGGGCCGACCACCTCGGGGTCGCCATCGACATGACGCCGCCGTCGTACGTCCGCGCGTCGGGGGTCGAGGTGCTCCCGGACGGCGCGTTCGACGACGACCGCTCGGGCGTGTTCCTCTTCGAGTCGCGCGTCTCCGCGATGGACTCGGAGCTGGATCTCACCATCTACATGCTCCCCGAGTACTCCGGGTTCACCGACCTGCTCGGCCACGAGGACGAACGGGCCGCGGCCGCGGGCGAGGCCGTTCCGGTGGACAAACTGCCGGCGTTCAGCCGGATGACCAGGCGCGGCGCCGCCAGCGCGGCCGAGAAGGTGACGATGATGACCGGCACCGAGACCGCGGTCGACGTCTCCCGGATCCGGTTCGTCCCCGTGGGCGACGTCCCCTCGGAGGTCGGCGACGAGACGCTCGCCGGCACGGTGTTCGAACTCCACGGCGAGCCGAGCGGCTACCTCGCGGTCCTCTTCGACGAGTCCTCGGCCGAGCGGGTCGCGGGCTCGATGATCCCCACCGAGACCGACGACGGCATCGGGGAGATGGAGCGCGGGGCGCTCCGCGAACTGGGCAACATCGTGACCTCCGGGTTCATCGACGGCTGGGCGAACGTGCTCGGGACGAGCATCGAGCACACCCCACCTCAGTTCGTCCACGACATGGGGTCGGCGGTGATGAGCCCGCTCGTGAGCGACCTCGGCCGGACCCAGGACCACGCGTTCATCATCGACTCCACCGTCCGGACCCCCGACGGCGACGTCCGGTGTGACATCTACGCCCTCCCGGATCAACGTGAACTCGCCGCGGCGCTCGACCGCATCGACCCGGCGGTCGCCGACGGCGGTCACGGGCCCGCGGGGTCCGATGACGTCCGCTGACGTGGACTCCCCCTCGAACCGATCGGGGTGCGGATACGACGGCGGCTCCCCGAACGACGTCCCGCGACGGAAGGTCGGCCTCTCGGACGCGGCCGTCGCCACCGACGGAAGCGCGCTCGTCACCAGCGGGCTGGGCTCGTGTCTCGGCGTCGCGGTGCACCACCCGAGCGCCGGGGCGGGCGGGCTCCTCCACGCGATGCTGCCGGAGGCGAGCGACCATCCGGGCGTCGACCAGAAGTTCGTCGTCCAGGGCGTCGAGGCGCTGCTCGCGGCCCTCGCGGACGAGGGCGCCCCGCCGGACGGCCTCCGCGCCAAACTCGCGGGCGCCTCCGAGATGATCGAGTTCGACCGCGGGCCGTCCGCGCCGTCGGTCGGCCGCCGGAACGTCGAGGCCGCAGAACGGGTGCTGGCGGCCAACGACGTCCCGGTCGTTGCCGCGGACACGGGCGGCCACCGGGGGAGGTCCCTCCGGTTCGACACCGCCGACGGTCGACTCCGCGTCGCGTACGCGGGCGGTGACACGCGAGTACTCTGATCTTCGCAACTGGACGGATTCCGGACGTTCGTAATCGGACGGATCGAGTCCCTCGCCCGACGAACCCGATGGATGGTTCGGCAGATTCCGGGACGGACGCGTTCACCTGCGGCCCGACCCGACCGACCGATCGCGACCGCGGGGGATCGGACCCGCCCCGACGGCCGACCGTTATCTGTCCTGATAGACGACGGGGAGAGTTTAAGGGCAGTCCGGGGAAGAAATCGCGGTAATGGGTCTCCTCACCGTACTGCCCGAGGCGGCGGCCGGCTTCGCCGGGGTCGAACCGGGCCTGCTCGTCTCGGTCGGCCTGCTCGGCGCGAGCCTGCTCGATCGCTTCCGGGACGACGACGAGTCGGCCGGGGACGAGAGCGTGGACGACGACCCGTTGCTCGACGACGACGGCGCGTTCGGCGGCGGCGGCGCCGCCGACGGCGACGACCTCGGCGACTTCGGCGGGATGGACGACTGGGACGACGACGACCCCTTCGGGGGCGACGAGGAGGAGGACGACGCCGCCGAGCTGGAGAAGCGACTCGAGGACCTCGAGAACGAGGTCGCCAGCCTCTCCTCGACGGTGAACACCGTCCGGTCGGAGAACGAGGAGATCTCCGGCCAGGTCGACGACATGGGCGAGGACGTCCGCAGCCTGCTGGACATCTACGAGATGGTCACGCGCGGGATCAACCCGTTCGTCGACGACGTCCAGACGGGCGGGGCCGACCTCGGCGGCGACAACTCGTTCGGGCTCTTCGACGACGACGGCGAGGAGGACGACGAGGAGGAACTCGACGAGGACCTCGCGAGCGCGGACGCGGAGGGGTTCTTCGACGAGGAGCTCGTCGAGGAGGACGAGGAGCTCGACGAGGACCTGGACGATCTGGGCGACCTGGACGACCTGGACGACACCGACGACGACACGGAGGACGAAACCATGGCCAGCGACAACGGCGGCAAGAGCTTCAGTGAACTGAAAGACGAGTACGAGTCCGGCGACGCGGAGTGGGCCGGCGGCGGGGACGCCGAGGACGGGGACGGTCTCGAGGACGTCGACGGGAACGGCGACCTCGGCCTCGACCTCGAGGAGGCGGCCGACGACCCGCTCGAGGACGACCCCGGGCCGGAGCCGGACGCGCCGGAGGGCGTGCCGACGGACCCGACCGTGACCGACGACGACGGCGGCGGCTTCGAGTTCGTCGAGGAGGGCGACCTCTCCGAGGGACCGCGGAAGCCGTACCTCACCTCGCTCCCCGGCGACTACGTCGGGGACCTGATGGTGATGGAGTGGCTGGAGTTCCTCGTCGAGGAGTCCAGCACGACCGACGCCGTGCGCGCCGTGAACTACTACGAGCGGGTGGAGTGGATCGGCGAGGACGTCGCGAACCAGCTGAAGGCATTCCTCTCGGGCTTCGGCGACATCGACAGGAACCTGATGGACCGCCCCGGCACGTCCGAGCTCGATCTCGACCACCACACGCGGAGCCTGAAGTACATCATGCAGCTGACGAACGCGACGGCGGAGTCGGTCGTCATCGACCGCTGGCCGCAGCTCTCGGGGGGCCTGCATGGGCCTCAGCGTTAGCGCCGCCACGGCCGTCGTGTTCCTCGGGCTGTTCGTCGCCGCGGGCGCGTTCTACCCCGCGGTGGCGAACGGCGCGGAACTCGTCACGGACGCACAGCACGATGCGAACGACCGGGCGCTCGACCAGCAGAACACCGACATCACCGTGACCAACGCCACCTACGACGCAGACAACGACACGCTCGTCGTGAACGCCACGAACGAGGGCTCGACCGCGCTCGACCTCGCCAGCGTCGACCTCATCGCGGACAACACGTACCTCGAGGCGAACGCGACCGTCGAGGGCGACGGGGACACCGACGTCTGGCTCCCCGGCGAGCGGGCGCGGTTCGAGGTCGACACGGCCGAGGAACCCGACCGCGCGACCGTCGTCGTCGACCACGGCGTCCGCGACGGCGCGGCGGTGGAGGTGATCTAGCGTGGCGAGCGGCGGGGTCGCGGAGATGGTCCTGTTCATCGCCGCGCTGCTCGTGGCGGCCTCGGTCGCCGGCACGCTGACCAGCGAGGTGACGCGGCTCGGCGACGCCATCAGCGAGCGCTCGCTCGACGTGGCCGGCGACGTGCGCGCCGACACCGAGATCATCTCGGATCCGGGAGCGGAGGTGTACAACGCCTCCGGGGGCGAGAACGTCACCGTCTACGTCCGGAACACGGGCTCGTCGGCGCTCAGGGCGGAGCCGTCGACGTTCGACGTGCTGCTCGACGGCACGTACCGGACGAACGTCTCCGTCTCGCTCGTGGGCGACGCCACCGGCTGGGGCCAGGGCGAGGTGGTCGAACTTCGGGTCCACGCACCGGGACTCGAGACGGGCGACCACCGGCTGAAGCTGGTCGTCCGCTCGGACGAGGAGGTGTTGCGGTTCCGCGTATGAGCAGTCGAAACCCACACGACAACCTGCTGTCGATCGGCCTGCCCGAGCGCGACCAGCTGAACCAGGAACTGGGCGGCGGCATCCCCCGCGGGAGCATCGTGCTCGTCGAGGGCGACTACGGCGCCGGCAAGTCCGCGCTCTCCCAGCGGTTCAGCTACGGCCTCGTCGACGAGGGCGCGAGCGTCACCCTCCTCTCGACGGAGCTGACCGTCTCCGGGTTCATCGACCAGATGTACTCGCTGGAGTACGACGTGACGAAGCCGCTGCTCAACGAGGAACTGCTGTTCCTCGCGGCGGACTTCGACTCGGGCGGGGCGTTCTCCGAGGGGGACGGCGAGCGAAAGGAGCTTCTCAAGCGGCTGATGGAGGCCGAGACGATGTGGCAGTCGGACGTCGTCATCCTCGACACGTTCGACTCCATCCTCCGGAACGACCCGACGTTCGAGGCGCTCGTCCGGAACAACGAGGAGCGGCAGGCCGCCCTCGAGATCATCTCGTTCTTCCGTGACATGATCTCGAACGGGACCGTGATCGTCCTCACCGTCGACCCGTCCACGGTCGGCGAGGAGGCCATCGGCCCGTTCCGCTCCATCGCGGACGTCTTCCTCGAGTTACAGATGGTCGAGGTCGGCAGCGACGTCCGCCGGAACATCTCGGTGAAGCGCTTCGCCGGCATGGGGAGCCAGGTCGGGGACAGCATCGGCTTCTCCGTGCGGTCGGGCACGGGCATCGTCATCGAATCGAGGAGCGTCGCGTAGCGACGAGGTGACGACGAATGACAGACCAGGGAACCGCGAAACCGTCGAGCGAACTGAAGCAACTGGCGATGAAGCGCCCCCACCTCCGGGAGCACCTCCAGAAGTTCAAGCAGATCACCGGGGAGTTCCCGATGTTCGTCGACGACGTCCATGGCGACCACGAGGCGCGCCGGCCGAACGTGCTCTACCCGGTCGGCGGCCCCATCTTCTGTCACGTGTACGGCGACTTCGGGCAGGACACGAAGTACTACGCCGTCGAGCCGACGCTCTCGACCGCCGAGGAGCAGGTGCTGGGCGTCGTCAAGAGCAAACTGCTCAACAAGAGCGGCCACCACCGGGCGCCGGACGAGGAGTCCGGCTACGACGACCTCATCGAGGAACTGCTGGAGGAGGTCACGGTCATCGCGGAGGAGGGGGGCGAGTACGGCCCGCTCTCGAAGGTGCTGAACTTCGGCCGGACCGAGGTGTCGCGGGAGACGTACGAGAACATCCGGTACCGGCTGAACCGCGACATCGTCGGCTTCGGCCCGCTGGAGCCGGTCATGCGCGACCCGGAGAACGAGGACATCCACGTCATCGGGCCCAAAGAGTGTCACGTCGACCACGGCGTCTTCGGGATGATGGAGACGACCGTCGACTTCGGGACCCCCAAGCAGTTCGACAACTGGCTGCGCAACATGGGCGAGCGGATGGGCGACCCCGTCTCGGACTCGAACCCCATCGTCGACTCGACGCTCCCGGACGGGTCGCGTATCAACATCATCTACTCCGACGACGTCTCCATCAAGGGCTCCTCGCTCACCATCCGGCAGGGCGAGGGGACGCCGCTCTCGATCAACCAGATCACCAACTGGGGGACGCTGTCGCCGGAACTGGCGGCGTACCTCTGGCTCTGTCTGGAGAACGAGCAGACGGTGTTCGTCGTCGGGGAGACGGCGTCGGGGAAGACGACGACGCTGAACGCCATCCTCTCGTACATCCCGCGGGACTCGAAGATATACACCGCGGAGGACACCGCCGAGGTCGTCCCCCCGCACAACACCTGGCAGCAGCTCCTCACGAGGGAGGGCGACGGCGGCGAGTCGAACGACGTGGACATGTTCGACCTGGTCGCGGCCGCGCTGCGTTCCCGCCCCGACTACATCATCGTCGGCGAGGTGCGGGGCGCCGAGGGTCGGATGGCGTTCCAGGCCGCCCAGACCGGCCACCCCGTGATGCTGACGTTCCACGCGTCCGACATCGTCTCGATGATCCAGCGGTTCACCTCCGACCCGATCAACGTCCCCGAGACGTTCATGGACGTCGCCGACGTCGCGCTGTTCCAGAACCGCGTGAAGCAGGGCGACGACGTGCTCCGACGGGTCACCTCCGTCCAGGAGATCGAGGGCTACTCGAAGGAGATGGACGGGGTCGTCACCCGGCAGGTGTTCGACTGGGACCCCGTGGAGGACGAGATCGTCTTCCGCGGCATGAACAACTCCTACGTCCTCGAGGAGCAGATCGCGACCCTGCTCGGGTACGCGGACACCCGCGACATCTACGACGACCTCTCGTTCCGCGCCGACCTCATCGAGCGGATGATCCAGGAGGGAATCCTCGGCTACCACGAGGTGAACGAGGCCATCACGTCGTTCCAGCGCGACGGCGTCGACGGGCTCCCGTTCGACATGCACCGCTCCACGAGCTAACATGAGCACCGGAACCGGCGGCGGCACGTCGACCCTGTTCCCCGACTCGCTGTCGGACCTGGTGAGGGAGCTGCTCGATTCGTACGACGAACTGGAGATGCCGCGGCGGCAGTACGTCGCGTACGTCCTGCTGCCGGCGCTCGGGTTCCTCCTGCTCACGCTCGCGGGGGCCGTGCTGTTGCCGTTCCCGCTGTCGGTCCGGGTACCGGTTCCGCTGCTCGGCCTGCTCGTGTTCGGCGCGGCGGTCGCGTACCCGAAGCTGTACCTCAACGGGCGGAAGGTCGCCATCGAGAACCAGCTCCACCTCGTGATGACCCACATGACCGTGCTCTCGACGACGAACATCGACCGGATGGAGGTGTTCCGCACGCTCGCGGGCGAGGAGGAGTACGGCGCCGCCGCCGAGGAACTGGGCCGCATCGTCCACCTGGTGGACACGTGGAACCAGTCGCTCGACGACGCGCTGCGGCGGCGGGCCAAGGAGGTGCCCTCGGACGCCTTCTCGGACTTCTTCGACCGGCTCGGCTACACCATCGGGGCGGGCCAGTCGATCGACGAGTTCCTGCTGTCCGAACAGGACGCGGTCATCCAGAACTACATCACGGTGTACGAGGGCGCACTGGGGAACCTGGAGGTGATGAAGGACCTCTACATGTCGATGATCCTCTCCATGACGTTCGCGCTCGTGTTCGCCATCGTCCTGCCCATCCTGACGGGCGACGACCCCACCGTCACCGTCTCGGCGGTCATTGTCATGTTCATGCTGGTCCAGCTCGGCTTCTACGTGATGATCCGGGCGATGGCGCCCCACGACCCGGTGTGGTTCCACTCCGAGCGGGGCGCGCCGACGGACCTCCGGCTCTGGGGGAGCCTCGTGGTGGGCGTCGGGCTGACGTTCGTCCTCGTCGCCGTCGTCGGAGCGGGGCTGTTCGGGTACGGCCCGGGCCTGCCGGGGCTGCTGTTCTTCCTCGACGAGACGCCCGTTCCGCTGTACGTCTGTGTCCCCATCACCCCGATGGCGATCACGGGCGTGATGCTCCGGATCGAGGAGCGGAACATCGGCGAGCGTGACGAGGAGTTCCCGTCGTTCGTCCGGGCGCTCGGCGCGGCCGAGTCCGCGAAGCAGTCGACGACCGGCGACGTGCTCCGGACGCTCCACCAGAAGGACTTCGGCGCGCTCTCGCCGGCCATCACGCGGCTGTACCGCCGGCTCAACATCCGAATCGACCCCTCCCAGTCGTGGCACACGTTCGCCGCGGACACGCGCTCGTACCTCATCCAGAAGTTCTCCGATATGTACCTCGAGGGGCGTCGGATGGGGGGACGGCCGAAGATGCTCGGCGAGCTCATCTCCGAGAACATGAACACGGTGATGCAGCTCCGCGAGCAGCGCCGGCAGGCGACCGTGACGATGATCGGTCTGCTGTACGGCATCACCGCGGCCTCCGCGTTCGCGTTCTTCATCGGCCTGCAGGTCGTCGACATCCTCGCGGACCTCTCCGAGCAGTTCAGCGTCCAGGACGCCGGCGGCGTCGGGCAGATCATCTACGCCGGCGTGTACGACATCCCGCTCATCGAGTTCCTCCTGTTGCTCGTCATCCTGTTCAACGCCGTGCTCTCGTCGGTGATGATCCGGACCATCGACGGCGGCAACAAGGCGAACGCGTACCTCCACTTCGTGGCGATGACGTGGCTGGGCTGCGGGGTGGCGCTGTTCACCCAGCGGCTCGTCACGGAGATACTGACGATCTGAACGGCTGCTGCCGTGGTTCGGGGAGGAACCCACTGTCGGGGTTCCGTAACGCGATGGCTGGAGAGTGGATGTCACATCGGCCGGACGGAGCAGAATCTACCCGTGACTACTCTCGCCCAACCTCGCTGTGCTGGCTTCCACCCACGCTGCGTCGGTGCACATCGACGAAGCACCTCACCCGTTCACAACGCCAGCGGACCCCTCGATCCGGTCGAAGATGCTCCTCACCCGATCACACGGCATTCGACTCCGGTTCTCCGCCACGATCGTCGGCCCGACCGTTACGCATCTTCCGGGGACAGGAGATAGTCCATGTTCAGGTACTGCGTCATGTCCTGGTTCCGTTCCGTCACGACGATGTAATCCACCTTCTGGACGCTGTCCGCCTCGCGGACGGTGGTGACCAGTTCATCCACCTTTTCGAGCGAAGGGAGGCTCCCGACGGCGTAGATGTCGTACGTCCCGACGCCACGGGAGACGTGCCAGAACGGCTGCTCACAGAGGAGGTCGAAGGCTTCGTCCTTGGCATCTTCAGTATCGGCCGTTGAGACGGCCACCCGGAGGATTTCCCAGGAGACCTTTCGCGGATCGACGAGGAAGAACACGGTCGTTAGCTCGATGATCTTGTCGACCCGGTATCTGACTCCTTCCGAACTCATCTCGTAGCCCAGGTCAGCCAGGGTATCCGTGATCTCGGAATAGGGGACTCTCGGATTCTCGGCGAGGGTCTGCAGAATCACGCCGTCGATGTCGTCGAACGATTCGAACGTCTGTTTTGCCATAGGGTCGCCTCACCTTCCCCCACGGATTGCTAAACGTTGTTGGTCGATTCTACCACGGGATTTCCTGTTGGATCTCGTTCCGTCACAGCGAGCCATGATTCTGTGAACAACAAGTGCCTATTTGGGTTTTGGGGAACAATTGTGATTAATCGCCTGTATCGCCAATCGATTTAGCCATCAAAAAGAACCATAAGAATTATTTCAGTAAGCTATATGGGGGTGTGGCATTCAGCAACAACCATGCGGAAGACTACCAAAACCCGCAGGGACGTACTGAGAAAAACAGCCGGTGCCGGGAGCGCGGGGATCTCCCTCGCGCTGGCCGGGTGTGGGGGGTCGGGCGGCGGGAACGGAGGGGGTGGTGGTGCGGGCGACCCGGTCGATCCGATCGAACTCATCGTGACGACGCAAGACTACGACCCAGTTCGGTACGAGTTCGGCAACCTCATCGCCGACAACTGGCGGGAACTCGGATTTGAGGTCGAAGTCAACCCGCTGGCGTGGAACTCGATCGTCGATCAAGCGATGACCCAGCAGGACTTCGACGCGTTCACCCTGAACTGGGCCGGTCGGGCCGAACGGCTCGATCCCGACGTCTTCAGTTACTCGCTGCACCACTCCTCACAGACCGACAAGGGGTCGTACAACCACATCAACTACGTGAACTCCGAGTACGACGAGTACGCCGAAACACAACGGGAGACGTACGACGAGGAGGAACGGCGCGAGGCCGTGATGAAGTGTCAGGAGATCTTCGCCGAGGACCAGCCGCGGACGCCGATCGCGAACCAGACGCAGGCGATGCCCTACCTTGAGGACCGGTTCGACGAGGTCGTGAACATGATGGGAGAGGGGTTGATGTCCTTCTGGACGGCGGTCGACTCGGTCCCGGCCGACGGGGTCGAGCAAATCAGCCTCGGCTACCCGTCCGACGTCAACAACCTGAACCCGGTCGACGGGGCGGCGACCCACGACACGCAGACGATGCGGCTGATCTACGACAAACTCGTCCGGATCGACAGGGACGGCACCACCCGCAACTGGCTCGCAGAAGAGATCGAGGAGGTCGACGACACGACGATCAGGGCCACGATCCGGGAGGGAGAACAGTGGCACGACGGGGAGGATCTGACGATCGAGGACGTGAAGTTCTCCTTCGACTACCTGGGTGAACACTCGTCCGTCCTCGGTGGATTCATCGACACCCTCGAGTCGACCGAGATCGTCGACGATCGAACGGTCGAGTTCTCGTTCGAGGAGCCGTTCGCGCCGTTCATCCCGATCGGTCTCGGGCAGGTGTTCATCATCCCGCAACACATCTGGGAGGGGGTCCCCGACGACCTCGACGGCGTCTCGGAACCCGTCGAGTGGGAGAACCCCGAACCCGTCGGCAGCGGGCCGTTCAAGTTCGTCGAGTGGAACCGCGACGAGCAGATGACCCTCGAAGCGAACGAGGATCACTTCAACCCGCCAAACATCCAGGAGCTCATCAAGGTCCCGGGCGCCGACATGCAGAGTCTAGTGCGACTCGTCGAGGACGAGTCGCTCGACATGATCGGATGGGTCGCGGGTCCCGACACGGTCAACCGCCTCGACTCCGAGGTCGATCACGTCGGCATCAGTTCGATCGACAGCCACGGGTGGTACCACATCAACTACCAGCTCGACCGCGCCCCGTTCGACGACGTCGCCGTCAGGCATGCCCTCGCGGACGCGATTCCGAAACAGGACATCGTCGACATCGTGATGGACGGGATGGCGTCCGTGGCTCACACGTTCATGGCGGAGGTCAACGAGTTCTGGCACAACCCGGACGTGATGGAGTTCGGGGACGACATAGAGGGAGCGCAGGCGACGCTCGAGGAGGCGGGCTACACGCTCCAGAATGGCCGACTCTACTACCCGGAGGAGTAGCGTGCGTGGGAACGACTCACTCGCCCACGAGCGAGCGGAGGACGCGTCACCGTCGGTCGTACGGCGACGGCGGTGCTCGCACGCGGGTTCACGGGAGGGGCGTCGATAATGGGGCTCCAGGAGTTCGTCGTTCGACGCATCGCCCAGTTGATCTTCACGTTCTGGGTGTTCGTCACCATCCTCTTCGTCCTGTTCAGGGCGGCGCCGGGGGACCCGACCTCGATGTTCGTCGGGCAGGGGATGTCCGCGGAGGCACGCGAAGAGACGATACAGCGCCTCGGCCTGAACGAACCGCTCCACGTGCAGTACTTCGACTACATGGGCCAGTTGCTGACGGGGAACTTCGGGACCTCCTTCCGGTACAACGAACCGGTCTGGGACATCCTCGTCGTGAAGTTCTGGAACACCATCATTCTGATGGGGTCAGCGCTGGTGCTCGCGTACGTGCTCGGCGTCACGTTCGGCGCCCTGCTGGGGTGGTATCGGGGAACGTCGTTCGAACGCGGCGGGATCATCGTCGCGCTGATGGCCCGCTCCTCGCCGGAGTTCTGGACGGGAATCATCGTGCTTTCGATCTTCTCGTTCTGGCTCGGCGTGTTCCCCTCCGGGGGGATGCGTTCCATCGGAGTGGAGACCACGAGTTTCGCGGGGAGGTACCTCGCCTGGGACTTCGTCTACCACATGGTCCTCCCGATGCTGGCGGGCGCCATCTACTACATGGCGACGCCGATGCTGCTGATGCGGAACACGATGCTGGACGTGCTGAAAGCCGACTTCATCGAGATCAAGAAGGCGGAGGGACTCCCCGAGAGTCAGGTCCTGTTCCGGCACGCGGCCAGGAACTCGGTGCTGCCGCTGGTCACCGTCATGGCGCTCGTATCGGGAACCGCGATCGGCGGCTCCCTGGTCATCGAGACGGTGTTCAACTGGCCGGGGATGGGGCGGGAGATGGTCCAGTCCATCAACTACAACGACTACCCCGTCGCCATGGGGTCGTTCTTCCTCATGGGGTCGGTGGTCATCGTCATGAACTTCCTGGCCGACCTGGCGTACGGCTTCCTCGATCCACGGGTGCAGTATGATTGAGACGATGAACGGGACGTGCACGACGGAACGACCGGGCGTCGCAGCGACGGCCGGGAGGTGTAGCGATGGGAACTGACGATGGACGGGCCGAGCTCCCGGACTCACTCTCCGGCGGTGCTGGAGGGTTGACGTCGACCGAGCGGCTCGTCAAGCAGGTGTCCGGCATCGTCGGGGTGCTGTGGAACAACCGGATGGGACAGGCCGGCGTGGGCATCCTCTTCGTCTTCGTACTGCTCGGGGTGTTCGGCCCGTACCTCGCTCCACACGACCCGACCGTGATCAACCGCGCCAGCGACGGCTCGGCGCTTCGGCTCGCGGAGCCGTCCCTCACCCATCCACTGGGAACGACGAACCTGGGGCGCGACGTCGCATCGCAGGTGATCCTGGGCGCTCGAGTGTCGCTACTCATCGGGTTCTTCGCGGCGTTCATCGCCGTGTTCATCGGCCTGAACATCGGCCTCGTCAGCGGATACTTCGGCGGCTGGGTGGACGACGGGCTGATGCGCCTCACGGACATCGCCTACGGGCTTCCGTTCCTCCCGTTCGTCCTCGTCCTGGTGTTCCTGCTGGGGCCGAGTCTCAGGAGCATTGCCATCGTCATCAGCCTGCTCCTCTGGCGCTCGACCGCCCGCGTGATCCGATCGCAGGTTCTCAGTCACAAACAGCGCCCGTACGTCGAGTCGGCGCGGGCCATCGGCGCGAGTGACTTCCGGATCATGTACTATCACATCCTCCCGAACGTTCTCCCGCTCGCGTTCCTCTACGGTTCGTTTTCGGTGGCGTGGGCGGTGATCGGGGAGGCGAGCATCTCGTTCCTGGGGTTCGGCGACCCCACCATGACGTCGTGGGGACAGATGCTCTTCGACGCCTACAGCGCCGGCGCCATCCGGTTCGCGTGGTGGTGGGTAGCGCCACCCGGGATCTGTATCATGCTGATGGTGATGTCCGTGTTCTTCATCGGACGTGCGCTCGAGCAGGTGACTAACCCAGAACTCCGCCATTCCGAGTAGAATGAGTACACTACGAACCGACCGGACGGGAACGTCCGACCGAAACCGGGTGCAGTTGCGGGCGCGTCGACGCGCCTCGAGACACGCGACGCGATTCCAGCGGGGGAAACCGCCCGCATGACGCTGATACGACTCGACGGACTGAAGACGTACTACCGTACGGAGGAGGGGGACGTCGCTGCGGCGGACGGCGTGTCGCTGTCGGTGTCTCCCAACGAGACGTTGGGACTCGTCGGCGAAAGCGGCAGCGGAAAGACGACCGTCGCCAAGTCGATCATCCGACTCCTCCCCGACAACGGGGAGATCGTCGACGGAACGATCGAGTATCGGGACGAGAACGTCACGGAAATGTCGATGAAGGAGGTGCGACGGAACCTCCGCTGGAAGGAGATCTCGATGATCCCGCAGAACGCGATGAACGGGTTCGACCCCGTCCAAACCGTCTGCGATCAGATCGTCGAGGCGATCCGGGCGCACGAACCGGACACCTCCCGAGCCGAGGCCCGTTCGCGGGCCGAGGACCTGTTCGAGGAACTCGGACTCGACGCGGAGCGGATCGACGACTACCCCCACCAGTTCTCGGGCGGGATGGCCCAGCGGGCGATGATCGCGCTCGCGCTGGCGGTCAGCCCCTCGGTCGTCCTCGCGGACGAACCGACGACCGCACTGGACGTGGTGATCCAGGACCGAATCCTGGGGACCATCTCGGACCTCCAGGAGGAGTACGACACCGCGATGATACTGATCACCCACGACATGTCCGTCGTCTCGGAAACCTGCGACAGGATCGCGGTTATGTACGGCGGGCGCGTCGTGGAGTCGGCCGACGCGGACACGATCATCAGGAACCCCCGTCACCCGTACACCCTCGGGCTCAGAAACGCGTTTCCCGACATCACTGCGGACTCACAGGAGCTCATCTCGATCCCGGGCACGCCGCCCGAGCTCACCGACCCCGACGAGGGCTGCCGGTTCGCCCCGCGGTGTCCGTTCGCCGAGGAGCGGTGCTGGGAGGAGACACCGGAACCGGAGGAGTTCGGGGAGGGACACGTCGTCGAGTGCCACCGCGCGGACGAAGCCGACCTGCTCCGCGAGGAGGCCAGCAAACGGGAAACGTGGCAGGAACTACGCGAGCAAGCGGAACGAGCGGCGTTCGATGGGGGCAGCGATGAGTGACGGACGAGCGGTCGCCCCCGAGGACGCCAAGCTCGCCGTCGAGAACCTCTACAAGCACTTCCCCGTCAACGAGGGCATCGTCTCCCGGCTCTTCAATCGGGGCGACCGGGAGCACGTTCACGCCGTGGACGGCGTCTCCCTCTCGGTGAAGGAGGGCGAGACGTTCGGCCTGGCGGGCGAGTCGGGCTGCGGGAAGACGACGCTCGGGAAGACCGCGATCCGTCTTCACGACCCCACGGACGGACGGATCTTCTTCGACGGGGAGGACGTGAGCCAGTTCACCGACGACGAACTGTTCGACTTCCGTCGGGAGGCGCAGGTCATCCATCAGGACCCGTATCAGTCCCTGAATCCGAAGTGGACCGTCTACCGCTGGGTGAGGGAGCCGCTCGACGTCCACGGCATCGGGACGCCGGAGGAGCGAGCGAACAAGGTCTACGAGACCCTCGAGAACGCCGGGCTCCGGCCGGCACAGGCGTACGCCGAGGAGTACCCCTCGGAACTGAGCGGCGGGGAACGCCAGCGGGTCGGCATCGCCCGTGCGCTGGCGCTGGACCCATCGTTCCTCCTCGCGGACGAACCGGCGAGCATGCTCGACGTCAGCATTCGAGCGAGCATCCTCGATCTCTTCGAGGACCTCCAGGCGGAGTTCGGACTCACGGCCGTGTACATCAGCCACGACCTCTCGCTGCTGAAGCACATGTGCGACCGCATCGGCGTCATGTACGCCGGGAAGCTCGTCGAGGTCGGCCCGACCGAGCGGATCATCTCCGATCCGAAGCACCCGTACACGCGGGCGCTGGTCGGCTCCATGCCGATCATCGACCCCGACGTCGACCGCGAGCCCGTCAATCTAGAGGGTGAAGTGCCGGACCTCACGGAGACGATGGAGCGGTGTCGGTTCTACGACCGGTGTCCGGAGGCGATGCCGCGCTGCCAGGACGGGGAACCACCCATGTTCCCCGTCGACGGGGATCGACACGCACGGTGTGTTCTCTACGACGAACACGCGTCCGCTGAGACGACGGAAATCACGAAAACAGTATGATTGAACTTAGATCGGAACTGCTCGAGGAGTTGACCTGGGTGGAGATCGAATCGGCCATCGAAGAGGGGGTGAAGACGGCCCTCGTTCCGGCCGGGTCCGTCGAACAGCACGGCCCACACCTCGGCATCCTCAAGGACGCCGCCTGGGCCGAAGCGATCGGGGTGGAGTTGGCGAAGGAGCTCGGCGACGCGCTCGTCGCGCCCGTCGTTCGACCGGGTTGCTCGGACCACCACATGGGGTTCGGGGGGACGATCAGTTATCGACCGGAGACGCTGATGCGCGTCCTCGAGGACTACTGTCGAAGCCTCGATTCCCACGGGTTCGAGCACATCGTCCTGTTCTCGCTCCACGGCGGGAACTTCCCGGCGATGAACGCGATCCTCCCGTCCATCGCCGACGAGGTCGACGCACAGATCATCACGCTCCTCGACAAGGAGCTGCTGATCGACCCGCTGATGGAGAGTCTGGCTCGCATGGAGATCACCCCCGAGGCTCGTGGCCACGGCGGTGCAGCGGTGACCGCGTCGGTCTGGCACCTGCGCCCGGACCTCGTGCTCGAAGAGGAGTTCACGCCGGGGTTCACCGGCGACGTCTCGACGTCGAAACTGATGACGAACGGCCTCGACGCGGTGACCGAGCTCGGCCACATGGGGGATCCGACGTACGCGACGCGCGAACTCGGCGAGGAGGTAACGACGCGACTCGTGGGCGCCTTCTCCGACCGCGTCCGATCCGAACGGGGTGATTCCAGTGAGTGAGCTCGAGACGACGATCGACGACCGGTTCCCGGCATACCGCTCGGCCCTGTTCGAACTGCTGGCCCAGCCGAGCATCAGCGCGACGGGCGACGGGATGGAGCAGTGCGCGGAGCTGTTGCTGTCGATGCTCGACGGCTACCCGTTCGACCGGGTCGAGCGGATCGAGACGAGCAGATACTCCCTCGTGTACGCCGAACGCACCGTCGACGAGTCGGCACCGACGGTCGCGTTCTACGGACACTACGACGTCCAGCCGCCGGGGGAGCGGGACGAGTGGGAGTCCCCGGCGTTCGAGCCGACGGTCCGTGACGGGTCGATCTACGCCCGTGGCGCGGGGGACAACAAGGGCCAGTTCCTCGCGCACGCGTTCGCGCTCGACGCGTTGACCGGCGCCGACGCCGATCCGGCGGTCAACGTCAAGCTCCTGGTCGAGGGCGGCGAGGAGAGCGGGAGCCTCGGCCTGATCGAGTACCTGCGTGGCGAGCCGACCGAACTCGCGGACGCCGACCTCGTGTACGTCGCCGACGGCCCGATGCACGCCTCGAGGCGGCCGACGATCATCTACGGCAACCGGGGCATCGTCTCCTACCAGCTCGACCTCGAGACGGCGAATTCGGACCTCCACTCTGGGAACTTCGGGGGGCCGACTCCGAACGCCGCGAACGAACTGGTCGAGGTCCTCTCCTCGATGTTCGACGGGGACGAGGTGACCGTCGACGGCTTCTCCGAGGACGTCGAGATCTCGGCCGCGGACCGGGAGCTGGTCGGGACCATCCCGGTCGACGAGGACGCGCTGAAATCGGAACTCGGGATCGACGAGTTCGCCACCGACGACCCGTACTACGAACGGCTGCTGTTGCGGCCGACGATGACGGTCAGCGGGCTCTCGAGCGGCTATCAGGGAGAGGGGAAGAAGACGATCGTCCCGCACCGGGCGACCGCCAAGTTGGACTCACGGCTCGTGCCGAACCAGGACCCCGAGCGGGTACTCCAGCGCATCACCGAGCACGTCGAACGCGAGAACCCGAACGTGGAGGTGACGAAGATGGGGTCGTTCCCGCCGATGAAGACGCCGCTGGACACGCCGGCGTCGACGCCGCTCGCGGCGGCCCTCGGGACGGTGTGGGACGAGGACCCGGTCGAGATGCCGCTGTTGGGCGGGAGTCTCCCTGCAGCGTACTTCAGGAGCGAACTGGACGTGCCCGTGCTGGTCGTCCCGTACGCGAACCCCGACCAGGGGAACCACTCCCCGAACGAGCACCTCGACGTCGACTGCTTCCGGAACGGGATCGAAACGACCGCACGGTTCCTCGAACGGGTGCCGACCGAACTCTGAGACGGAAGATGGACAGAGAAATTCGACCCGGCGTCCACTGGCTGTACGAACCGGGACCGGACCGGTCCGGCATGATCGAGGGGATGGAGCCGATCCCCGACTGGTACGACGAGGAGGAGTCGGTCCACATCCCGCAGTGTGCCTATCTCCTCGACGGAGGGGACGAGACGCTCCTGATCGACACGCTGTCGCCGGCGAGCACCGACCTGATCCTGGGGGAGCTAGACGAACTGCTCGACGACGGTCTCGACTACCTCGTCGTGTCCCACCCGGACGTCCCACACGCGGGCGGCACGGGCGCGATCCGCAGGGAGTACGACCCGACGGTCGTCGCCCCGCGCTACGGCGACGACCACGAACTGTACCGCCTCGACGACGCTCGCCTCGTCGGGGAGGGGGACTCGATCGACCTGGGCGGGTACGTCGTGGACTTCCACGAGGCGACCTTCCTCGACGCCCCCGTCTCGCTCTGGATGAGCGAGCGAACCGAGGGGATGCTGTTCACGGTCGACTGGATGGGCTTTCCCCACCTGGAGAGCGAGCGGCTTCGATTCGTCGACGAACTCGACGGCGATCTCGACGGCACCCGACTGCTCCAGTTCCACGGCCGCGTCCTCTTCTGGCACCAGTACGTCGACGTCGAGAAGGTACAGCGCGAGATCGAGCGGGTGAAGCGAACGCACGACCCCGAGATGATCCTCCCGGCACACGGGCTCGTGATCCGGGAGGATTCGGGCACGTACTTCGAACTGATGAAGGACGTCGTCGCGGAGATCGAACGGCGGGACCGAATCGGGGCGCTGGGATGATGGAGGACCGACCATGACGACACGACTCGCCGACGACGTCTACTGGATCAACGAGTGCTACGCGCACGGCGACCGCCACGAACACGTCTCGGCGTATCTGATCCGGGGCGAGGCGGGCACCGTGCTGGTCGACTCCGGGTCGTTCTACCACCGCGAGGCGATCCGCGAGGCGGTCGTCGACGCCACCGACGGCGAGGGGATCGACGCGATCGTGCTCTCGCACTCGGATTACCCCCACTCCGGGAACGTCTCCGAGTTCCGCGACGAGTGGGACGACGTCGAGCTGGTCGCGTCGTCCGGCTCGCCCGAAATCCAGGGGCTCTCGGACGCACGGCGGTGTCGGATCGGCGGGTCGCTCTCGATACGGGGGCGGCAGTTCAGCTTCATCGACCCGCCGCTGGCCGACAGGTCGCACACGACGTGGATCTACGATCACGAGTCCGCCGTGTTGTTCACCGCCGACGGGTTCGGCTCCTATCACCATCCCACCGACTGTGATCGCACGTCGACGGCGTTCGAGGACGGAATCTCCACGGAGTCGATACTCGAGTTCCACCGGGAGAACCTCGTCTGGCTGCGCTACGTCGACGCCGACAAACTCGCGTCTGCCCTCGATTCGATCGTCGAATCGTACGACGTCTCCTACGTCGCGCCGATACACGGGCATCCGATCCACCGAGACGACCTCGACGGGTTCCTCGACCGGTTGATCGAGTCGGCTCGCACGATCGCGGACGAGTACAGAGTCCCTGAGCCCTACGAGCAGCCAAGTCGCTGATTCGCGGTGTGACAGGCGTTAATCTGTCATGCCGCTCCTTCACGGCCTCGTTTTCGCGCGATTCTCGCGTTCGCTCCTCCACCGTCGAGCTGAACGAGTTCCTCCTGCTCAGCTATGTCTCCCGATGGCCGTGTATCTACAACTGATCGAAGGTGAGCGAATTCTACTCTAACTATATCTATATTGTTATAAATGGGTATTTGACTGAAGTATGAAGACAGACGCCGATTCGTAAATCAACGTTCCTACACAACGCCTGAATTCACTAGATTTTCAGGGGTTTCGCCGGAGAGAACGCGAAGTACGTCTTCAGTGATCGTTCGACGTAGTTCGATCTGGGACTCTTCAGAATACCAGGCGACGTGAGGCGTAAGGATGGCGTCTTCCCGATCGAGGAGCGGCAAATCCCCCGGAGGCTCCTCCGGAAGAACGTCGAGTCCCGCACTGGCAATCTCTCCTTCATCAAGTGCGCTAGATAAGGCCTCAACGTCAACCACCTCACCTCGTGCAGTGTTAATAAGAATGGCTGTTTCCTTCATTTGACTGAAAGACGATAAGTCAAAGAGCGACTCGGTTTCCTCTGTTAGGGGAACGTGCACCGAGATGAAGTCGGAATCCGAGAGCAACGTATCGAAGTCGACTTTCCGTGCCCCTTCCTCACGTATCTCTTCAGCCGAGAGATACGGATCGTAAACGTGCACATCTACACCTAATGACTGTGCTTTCTTCGCAAGTTCTTGAGAGACGTTTCCGAACCCGGCTAGTCCGAGTATGCTCCCAGCCAATCGGTGGATCGGTTTCCCGTGAGTCCAATCCCATCCGCCGGCTTTGACCGTCTTGTTGAATTGTGGGATCTTTCGGGCGCACGCGAGTAGCAACGCCAATGCGTGCGTAGAGACCTCGTCGATACAGTACGTTGGGACGTTCAGAACTTGCACGTTCGCTGCTGTCGCCGCGGTGAGATCGACCGAGTCGACACCGATTCCGTACCGACCTACGACTTTGAGATTCGAGAGCCCCTCGAATACCTCTGCAGGGAGGTCCAGGTACTGGGTGAGTAATCCGTCAGCGTCACTCGCAGTTTCGATCACCTCTGCAGGAGACTCTGCCTGTATCGATTCCAGTTCGACGTCCGCGTTTGTTGCGAGTTCTCTCTCGATCGACAAATCCGGGAAGTTCGAATCGGTGACTACTAGCTTCGGCATTCGATGTCGATACTGACTCCGTCTAGAAAGAGGTTTCCCACCCCCGGGCCGACCCATTATGAAACTTATATTATGTGTTCCCGGGACGTGCTACACTCGATTACGTGGTCGCTGCCCACGCCAGATAAGGCCGGAACAGGAGAGTATCCACTCACCCTCACTTGAGACGTATCCCGGGCCCTCACGGACAACTGGTTCGAGACTCGCATTCTGGAACGGGCATGGACGTCAGGATGTGATCTCCGCCACTATGCTCGTCCGACGAAAGCTGTTCCCTCAAAGGTACACCAAACGGGCTCAACATCTAGCATGGTGGCACGGGTCGGCCACTCGCTCGCAATCGAGGTTAGGTTGACGATGAACGTTATCGACTAGACCTGTGTCGATTCGTGAGTGAGTGTTCGATGACCGTCTGCCACTGTCTCTGATGTGTCGTCCAAATTGGCCGCAGAACTCCTCCTGAGTGATAACGTTCAACACAATGGCTGGCAACAAGCGGGTATGCAACTCGGTCGGATCAAAGCAGGTGGAAAGGAACGGATCGGTGTCTTCGGGAACGGAACGGTGCGGGACGTCAGCGAGGCCTTCGATTCGTTCCGCGAGGCTATCGCTCGTCCCGAGGAGGCCGCAGAGACAAACGGCGAGACGTTCGATGTTGCGGAAGTGACCTATCTCCCTCCAACGACTACCCGGAACACCGTCTTCTGTGCCGGGCTCAACTATGAGGCACACGCCGAAGAGTCCGACATCGCGGTGCCAGACTGGCCGCTCATCTTCATGAAGCTCCCACAGACCCTCGTCGGGCATCGTGAGCCGATCGCATATCACACCCGCGTGACGCAGGAGATCGACTATGAGGCCGAACTAGCGGCTGTTATCGGCGACACTGCACGCAACGTTCCGGTCGATGAGGCGCTCGACTACGTCGCAGGCTACACGATACTCAATGACACGTCCGCGAGAGACCTCCAACTCGGATTGCAGATGGGTGACGATGCCCTGCTCGACTGGTTCTCGGGCAAGACGATGCAGGACACCACGCCCGTCGGACCGTACGTGGTCGTAGACGAGATCGACGATCCGCAAGACTTGGCGATCGAGTCGCGCGTCAACGGTGAAACGCTACAGGACGACTCGACGGCCATGATGATCCGGTCTGTCGCGGAACTCGTCTCGTTCATCTCGAGCCGGGTCGAACTGTCGCCCGGCGACATCGTGGCTACTGGAACACCCGAGGGCGTCGGGGCGTTCCAGGATATTAAACTCGAGCACGACGATACTGTCGACATCGAAGTCGAAGACATTGGCGTGTTATCGAACACCGTCCAGAAAGTCGAGTAGTGCCGTCAGTCAGTTCGCGTTCGGCTTGTGTCGTGAACGAAACGGGACCCGTGAAGCAACTCAGATCGTCGGCTCAACCGTGATGAGCGATAAATAGACCGTGGAAGAGAGCGGGAATCCACCATCGAGGTCACGAGTCGGTGAGTTGCCGTTGGATGAACGGATACAGCAGTGACAACGCCGAGAGGATGAGGATGGTGAACGCGATCGGACTGGTGTAGAAAATCGCGAACGACCCGTCCGAAATTTGCAGGGACCGTCGAAAGTTCGACTCGGCAATCGGGCTTAGTATCATGCCCAAGACGAGCGGGACGAGGGGGTACTCCTGCATCAGAAGAACGTATCCGACGATCCCAGCGAGAATCATCACCCAGGCATCGAAGGGATTACCGCGGAGAGCGATCGACCCGACGACACAGAGCAAGAAGATCGATGGCCAGAGCAGACGTGGCGGGAACGATATGAGCCGAACCCACACGTGTGCACCCAGGAATCCCACGACGAGAATGACCAGATAGACGAGAAAGAAGCCGATGAAGATCCCGTAGACCATACTTGCATCGGACTCGAACATTCCGGGCCCTGGTGTAATCCCATGAACGAGAAGCGCGCCGATCAGAATCGCTGAGACAGCGTCGCCTGGGATACCCAACGTGAGCGTTGGAATGAGGGCGCCCCCTGTACTGCCATTGTTCCCGGATTCCGCGGCGGCGATCCCTCGAATGTTACCGTCGCCAAATTCGGGGGTCCCATCGGAAATCCACCGTTTCGCTTCATTGTATGTGACGAATGACGCCATATCACCACCAGCGCCTGGAATCGCACCGATGAGACTGCCCACCAATCCGGAACCGAGCGACGTGGCTGAAATCGTCCGGAGATCCTCCCAGGACGGAATCGTCCCGGAGATATCCTGACTGACCGCATTCTGCTTGATGCCCTTCCGGTAGTAGTTGAGCCCCTCGGCGACACCGAACAGTCCGATCATGACCGCGATGAACGCGAATCCCGCCGTCAATGCCGTCGTCCCGAACGTAAACCGTGGTGTTCCGACGACAGGATCCAATCCAACAGTAGCGATGAGCATTCCGAGGAGGCCGGAGATGACTCCTTTAACCACCGAATCACCGCTAATACTCGCAATAATCGTCAGTCCAAACACCGCCAGCGCAAAGAACTCTGGTGACCTGAAATTCAACGCGATTTGAGCGACCTGGGGGGCGAATATCGCGAGGATTACCACGCTCGTCGCACCTCCGATTACGGACGCGACGGTCGCAATCCCGATTGCACGACCAGCCTCACCTCGCTGTGCGAGGGGATATCCGTCGAACACGGTGGCGGCAGCACTTGGTGTCCCCGGGGTGCGAATAATAATCGCAGGGATCGACCCGGCGTACAACGCTCCGCCATAGATGCCAAGCAGGAGCATCATCCCCTCGATCGGTTCCATCGCGAAGGTGAACGAGACGAGCACCGCGACGGTCATCGTCGCGGTCATCCCGGGAATCGAACCCATCAGAACACCGACTAACACGCCGGCGACAAGGAGGAGTAACGCGATGGGGGTGAACACCAGTATCGCACCCTCTATGAACGCTTCTAACACATCATTTCACCCTGGTTGGAGCTGCTGGAAGTTCAAGTAGTATCGGGATGACACGAGAGAGTGGCATAACGGGATTTTCCGGGAGTCGAACGTCGAATATTCCGGCAAACACGACGGATAGAACGAGCGGGAGGCCGACGGAGATGAGAGCGATAATCCGGTAATCCGTCTCGCCCGAGTATCGGAGCAGGACGATGAGGAACAGGGCGGAAGCGATGAGGAATCCTAGAGTCGAGAGGCTGGCGACGAACAGCAGCAACAGCGCAGAAACCGTTGCGACAGTCTTCGCTGTCGACCGCGGAACCTCGTAGCGAACCTCCGTACCGCGTCTAATCGACAGGAGTAACTGGACAACTGAGAGAATCGCGATTCCAGCCAGGATAAGCCGCGGGAAGAACGCAGGACCGGGATCTGCTTCAGGTGGGCGACCCGAGACCAGTTGGCCGCTTAACGCGAACACCCCGATCGACATGAGTATCAAGAGCAGCGATCCTAGCTTTTCGGCGTGTCGTATCGTGATCGGTTGTGACATAGGGTGCGTGACGGAACTGGGTATGTTAGCAAAGATGGCTCAGCGGACCACGAATTGATATCGAGATCACATACCTAACTCGTCAGTGAGGTCCTGGAATCGCTGGTAGTCCTGTTCCCAGAACTCCCCGAACTCCTCGGTATCGCGATAGATCGTTCCGAAGCCCTGTTCTGACATGAACGATTGGAACTGGTCGGTTTGGAACGCCTCATAAAAGACGTCGTGGAGGAACTCGATTCGATCGTCCGGCGTTTCTGCTGGCACGGCGATACCGCGCCATGCCCCTAACGTGAAGTCGTACCCCTCCTCTTGCAACGTCGGAACATCCGGGAAATTGTCGTGCCGTTCGCTTTCCATGACGGCCAATAATTCGAGCGGGCCGTCCTCAACCTGTGGAGCGACCTCCGGGACGCTTGACGTCGTTGCATCCATTTCCCCGTTGACAACCGCTGTGGTCGCAGGTCCACCTCCGTCGTAGCCTACGTAATCTAACTCGATGTCGGCCTCGAGTTCGAATCCGACACCAGCGAGATGCCAAATTCCGCCCTCGCCGTCCGTGGAAACTTGAATCTCGCCGGGGTTGTTCGCTGCGTACTCGACGAACTCCTCGAGCGTGCCGTATGGTGCGTCCTCGTGAACAGCAATCCCTGCAGGATCGGAATTGAACTGCATGACGGGCTTGAAGTCATCTGGAGTGATGTCTGCAATCCCGAGCGGCTTGAAGATGCTCAACCCGATGGTCGCAATGCCGATTGTGTAGCCGTCAGGCTCCGAGTTCTTCCACTCGGTGAACCCTGTCACGCCACCGCCACCGGTAACGTTCGTCACGTACATCGACGCATCCAGCTCTTCATCGGCGACGTCCACAATCTGGCGGCCGACCCGGTCTGTTCCCCCGCCCGCTGGGAACGCAACGATGACCTCGATATCCTCTGACGGATATTCGTCGTCACCCGTCATACAACCGGCGAGCGACAGCGTTACACCCGCGCCTGTAGCAGTCAGAAAGGATCTGCGATCAGTGACAGTAATATTTCTACTCGGCCGTTGTGGTGAGCGATCATTCCCCATAGTAACTATCGCCAAATGGTCTTCTATAAACGTTCTGGTTGAGTGATCGTCGACCCCCTTTGGGGAGTTCGATACGTTTCTGTCACGAATGTGACTGCCTCTCACGGTCATCGACCCGAGCACTCACAATGCGCTGAAACTACGATTTTTACTGAATCCGGGTCTCCTCGTGTTCCTTCCGAAGAGATCAACGAATGCAATCGCCTCCTCCGTGAGGGTTCAGGACAGGTACCACTCGTCCGAGCGAGAAATACGGTTCGAGGTCCGGTCGGGATTGTCGAGACATCCGACGAAAACTGCTTCAGCGATGCGGCTACGCTGCGCCTCGTGGCTGGAGTTCCGGGGGTGGACGAGTGAGTCGACGGCGTCGATCCGTTATACCGTCTCCTCTATGAGTGCGTTCTTATGGTTATTTGAACTACCATCTCATCATTGGGTTCTCTCAGTAATGCGGTTCCGGTACATGCGATTGCCCACTACCCGATCCGGTACTGTTCGAGTTTCCCCTCGTCGACCGAGACGCCGAGTCCAGGGCCGTCAGGGACCGCCATCGTCCCCTCGGAGACGGTGAGTGGGTTTTCGAGCAGGTAGTCCTCCCAGGCAGGGTACACCGTATCCACCGCGAGGTTGATCGCCGTCGTACTCGCTACAGCGTGCAATACGGCAGCCTTCTTGATCCCGAGGTCGAACCCGTCGTGGTGGGCCACCGAGATCCCATGTTCGGCGGCGACAGCGGCCTGTGATTTGAGTGCGAGAATACCACCCGCCGGGACGAGATCGACGACTGCGACGTCGATCGCGTCCTCGCCGAGAAGGTGCGAGAGGTTTCGCGGGAAATACGCGTCCTCGTTGATCCCGATCGGCGTCGAGAGACGGTTCCGAAGCCGCTTGTACGTTCCGAACGTATCGATGCGGACCGGTTGCTCCAAGTACTGAAGATATATCCCGGCGTCTTCCAATCGAGCACCGACGCGAACCGCATCCTCGAAGGTCCACCCCTGATTCGGGTCGAGCCGGAACTCCAGGTTCCCATCGACCTCCTCGTGCATCGCAACGACCCGCTCTACGTCCGTCTGCCAATCACGCCCAGCTTTCAGTTTGAGGACATCATACCCCTGATCGAGCGCCATTGAGGCGTACGTTCGCGAGCGTTCCGGACTGAGGATCCCGAGCGTACTCGCAACGGGAACGTGGTCGGATGCCTTCCCGCCAAGGAGTCGGTGAAGCGGTGCGTCGAGATGCTTTCCCAGGGCGTCCCACATCGCCATCTCGACACCGGCGATGTAGGAATTGAGATCGAGATACTCGTAGTGAAACCCGCTGACGAACGACTCGATCTCCCACACAGAGCGGCCAATGACCTGCGGGATTACGTCGTTTCTGAGGAGCCCCATCGTCGATTCGACCGAAGGAGAGGGTCGAATCTCCCCCCAGCCTTCGATACCAGTCTCCGTACAGAGACGAATCAGTACCCGTTCCACTCGTTCAACCGAGGAGAACTTGCCCTGATATGGCGCGATTCCGCCGTCTTCCAGCGAGTCTACGTTCATCTCGACTGGGATCACATCTACATCCGTTACTTCCATGATCGGGTTGACGTATCGACCAAGACCACTTCAATGCGTGCATCAACCCCCCACTGGGACTGAGAAAAAGGGTCGGGGAGTCGACGCGGTACCACCCGAAACCCGTTGAAGGGCCGCTGAGAGCACCCGTGAGGCTTTCAGATCCGTGGTTCGAGGGGACGATCTGCGCCACGCACCAGGTGATGCTATCCGGCGTTCTAGTTCACGTGCTCATGTCATGACTGCTCCAGGGGGTGATAACACGCGACGTCGCGGTCCGACTCACCCCTCGAGATCAGCGCGGGTTCCGACTCCTTGCACTCCTCGGTCGCGTACGCACAGCGCGGGTGGAATCGACACCCGGTGGGGATATTAGTGGGACTTGGGACCTGTCCCTCCAGTTTCCCCCACGAGCGGGTCGCGTCAGGATTTGGATTGGGAACCGACTCGAGTAGTGCCTCCGTGTACGGATGAGCAGGTTCGTGGATTACCTCGTCGGTCGGTCCGGACTCCACGATGTTACCGAGGTACATGATCATCGTCCGGTCGGCGAGATAGTTGATCGTCGAGAGGTCGTGGGAGATATACAGGATCGACAGGTCCCGCTCCGCCTGCAAGCGCTCGAACAGGTGGAGAATACCGGTTCGCACGCTCACGTCCAGCATGGACACCGGTTCGTCTGCCACCAGGAAATCCGGATCGAGGATGATCGCACGGGCGATGCACACCCGCTGTCGCTCCCCGCCGGACAGCTCACCCGGTAGTTTATCGAGATACTTCTCGGGTGGGGCGAGTCCAACTTCCTCGAGCGTTTCGATCGTCCGATCGGTTCGGGACTCCCGATCGCCGATTCCGTGTATCTTCAGGGGTTCGGAAACGATCCGAGCGACGGGGAACCGTGGGTTCATCGCTTCGTACGGATCCTGAAATATCACCTGTGCCTTCCTCCGGAACTCGTTCATCTCGGCTTTCCCGAACTCCGTCAACTCCTCCCCGTCGAAGAGAATCCGCCCGCCGGTCGGTTTCTGTAACCCGACGAGGAGTTCCCCGAGCGTCGATTTCCCACAGCCGCTCTGTCCCGCGAGCCCGACGATTTCACCACGTTCGATGGTGAAATCCACGTCGTCGACTGCTTTGAGATAGTCCGGCTCGGAGAACAGGGTCGAAAGTATCGATCCTTCTCCCTGAGACGCGAACCACTTGCGGAGGTCCTGTACTTCGAACAGGTTCCTCGACTGAACTTCCGTGCTCGACATCTTACTGCTCCCCCTCAACTGCGAGCCAAACATCGGACGATTCTCCACGCTGCCTGAACTCGGTTGCCTGATCTGTGTAGTGGCACTTTGCCCGTTGCCCATCACCCACGTCCACGGTCGGCGGTTCGACGGAGTCACACTCCTGTGTGGCAAACGGACAGCGGGCCTTGAACCGACAGCCCATCGGTGGATCCCGGAGATCCGGTGGTGACCCCGGGATACTCACCAGACGTGACTTACTGCTCCCACGCTCCAGTGATGGGAACGCGTTTTTCAGACCGATCGTGTACGGATGATTGCTGTTGTTGAACACGGACGACGTACGCCCGAACTCCATTACTCGTCCCCCATACATCACCGCGATCTTGTCTGCGACTTCGGCGACGACGCTCATGTCGTGGGTGACGAGGACGATCGCACAGTTCACCTCGTCTTGAATCTCGGACAGGAGCTTGAGAATCTCGTCTTGAATGACGACGTCGAGGCCAGTCGTTGGCTCGTCCGCGAGGATGAGGGAGGGTTCGAGTGCAAGCGCGAGCGCGATCACGGCACGCTGCCGTTGCCCACCCGAGAGTTCGTGCGGGTAGTCGTACAGCCGTTCGGAATCGAGCCCAACGTTGTTCAGGAGCTCTTCGGCCCGGTCCATCGCATCCCGTTCCGACGCCTCGGTGTGTGTCTGAATCACCTCGACGATCTGTGATCCGATGCGGTACACCGGATCGAGCGACGCCATCGCGTTCTGTGGAATATACGAGATCTCCTTCCACCGTATCCTGTCGTTCAGTTCCTCGTTGGAGAACTGGGTCAGATCATCCCCCTTGAATCGGAGCTCGCCGTCCGCGACCGATCCGTTCGAATCGAGAATATCGATGAGTGATTTGATGATCGTCGATTTTCCGCTACCGCTCTCGCCGACGATGCCGAGAGTTTCCCCCGGTTCGACGGATAGGTCGACCCCATCGACTGCCCTGATGGTCGCTCCGTCTTCCTCGTACACAACGCCCAGATTCTCTATTTCGAGTAGTGTCATTGGTATCTATTACCTGATCTGCGGGTTGGTTACGTCTTCGATGCCACGGGAGATGTAGAAGAACGAGACGACGAGCGCCGTAATGCTCAGGCCCGGGGGGAGAACCCACCACCAGGCGACGGCGATTGCGCCACTCGAGAAGGTGAGCTGTAGCATGACCCCCCAACTCATCATCTCCGTCGCCCCAAGCCCCAGGAACGATACTCCGGCCTCGAGCAAAATGGCCGATCCCATCACGAACGTCCCTTCGACTAACATTATCGGCACGAGAATGGGGGCGATGTGGAGAAACATGATGCGGAAGTCGCTCGCCCCGGCTGCCCGCGCAGCTTTCACGAACGGCTGTTCCGACAACGACATCGTCTCCGACCTGATGAGACGGGCCGCTGTACGCCACAGGACCAGTATCATCGCGATGATAACTGTCCAGACCGAACTGCCATAGAACAAGGCCACCACCAGGACGAGTGGCGTCGCGGGGATCGCATAGAGGATATCCACGACGCGCATGAGCACCAAGTCGACGATCCCCTTGTAATACCCGGCGACGAGTCCGACGGTGGTTCCGATCATGATGACGGATAATCCGGAGAGGAACCCAACCAGTAACGAGACACGGCTCCCGTAGATCCACTGGCTCATGATGTCCTGTCCGAGGTGATTCGTTCCCATGGGAAACTCGGCACTCGGTGACTGTAGCGTCGCGACCCCCCCGTCCTCCGCGTATACCGTCTCCGTTGGTTCGTACGGTGCCAGGAATGGTGCGAAGATGGCCATGAACAGGGTGATCCCAACGATAGTCGCGCCGATCACTGCCATCCGATTCTGTCGGAAGACATCGATCGCTTCGACTAACCGTGACCGATAGTGGTCGAATTGGATCTGCTGGCTCGTGGAGAGGTTGTTCAGGACGGATCCGATCATGCTTCTACCCCCGTGTCCGCGACCCGCGGATCGACATATACGGACAGGATGTCCACGAGGAAGTTAAGCACGATTATCGCCACGGAGATGATCGTGAAGGCTCCCTGGGCGACGGGGTAATCGCTGGCCCGGACAGCCGTCCACATCGCCTGCCCGACACCCGGCCAGGAGAACACCGTTTCGAGGATGATCGACCCTCCGAACGCGAAGCCGAACGCGAGCGCCATGTAGTGGACGAGCGGGAGGAGTGCGTTCCGGGCTCCATGCCGGTACATGATGCTCCGTTCAGGGATCCCCTCGGCCCGCTTTAGCTTGATGAAATCCGAGCCGATGAGATCGATCATGTTGTTCCGCATGATCAGCGTCGGTTGACTCAACCGCCAGAGCGCGAAGATCGCGATCGGAAGGATGGCGTGCCTGAGGAATTCGACCGAGAAAAAGCGGTCGAGCAACGAGATCTCCGTGTACGTCGCGGAGTGCATCCCGGCCGCAGGTAGCCAGCCGAGCCAGAACGAGAAGACCATAATGCTGAGCATTCCCGTCCAGAATATCGGCGCTGCGAACGCAACCAAGACGAGTCCCGTCCCGTACGAGTCGAGACTCTCGTTCCGGTTCCACGCGAAGTTTGCTCCGATGAACGGCCCAAATGTGAACGCCAACAGCAACGCCGGCACCGTGATCGAGAGTGTATTTAACGTTTTGTTCAATAGGAACGGAAGCACAGGACTCCCGTGCTGGAACGAGATCCCGAGGTTCCCCTGTGCTACATTCTGGAGATAGATGATGTACTGTACATGTAGCGGTTCGGTGAGGCCATGCTGTTCGAGGATCGCTTGGCGGTCTGCCTCAGAAAAGCGTGGTGAAACGAGTTGGCTGGCCGGGTCCCCTGGCATTAGCCTGAAGAGCACGAACAGAAGGGTGATTACTGCGAATAGGGATACGAGCATCAGCCCAAAACGCTGTAGGATAAATTTCGTTTTCTGGTTCATGGATGGAGTTACGCTCCCTCAACGACGCCAGGTTTGGAAGCCATTGACAGGGCTGTCGAGAACATAGATGAATAATCTATAGGTTCATTCAGTCATCGACGCTAACGTATTCCGATGAGGGCTCCCAGTCGACGGGCTTCAGAAGCGTGTCACCTTCGTATCGGAATCCGCTTTCCTCAAGCAACGACCGTGCCTGCTGAACGTTGAAATCGTAGCTCTCTACGTCTTGGTTGTGATACTGTTCGTTCGCTGGCGCGACTGGCGACTTTGCGGTCTCGGCATAGCCCTGATGAACCGTCTGAACGAGTTCAGTTTTGTTGATTGCGTACGCACATGCGCGCCGCACAAGAACATCGTTAAACGGTTCGTTGTTCGTATTGAACCAGACTGCGTTGGCGGCGATGGAGGGGTTTTCGATGGCTTCCGCGGTATCACTGTCCTTGGCTCGTTGCCAGTCAGTGTTCCCCAACCCCTGCGTGAATGTCGCGTCGCCTCCAATAACGTCACCAACCGCTGTTGAGTTCGTCCCGTAGATGTTGTAGACGATTTGGTCGAAGTCGTACTCGTCCGCGTGATAGTGGTCCTCGTGTTTTTCGAAGACGACTCGATTCCCGGGCTCGTAGTTTGTCATCTGGAACGGCCCGCTCCCGGTCATATCCGGGTTTTCCCACTGGCCGGGGTTGTCAATGTCCTCTTCCTCGGTGATTCCATCCCAAACGTGTTGTGGAAGAATTGGAACACGATATAGGCTCACGGGAATGAATCCGGCAAAGGGGTTCGCTAGATTAAAACGTACCGTGCGATCGCCAACGAGTTCGGAACTGTCGTATGGCTGGATGTCGGACGCGAGATACGGGATGCCGTGCTCGGTCGCGAAATCCCAGGTGAACATGACGTCCTCCGGCGTAACAGGCTCACCGTCGTGCCAGGTCATCCCCTCGCGAAGAGTCACGTCAATCGTGGTGTCGTCGACGACCTCCCAATTCTCCGCTGCTCCCTCGGCGATCGGCTCGCCGGTCGTATCCATCTGAACTAGCGGATCGTAGTTCAGTTTGTGCAGGAAGACGGCTTCTGGTCCCGTGTGGGACATGAAGTTCGGATATTGTTCAGGCGGTGAGTTCGTCGCAAAGATTACTACGCCGTCACCTCCCTGCCGCTCGGCAGTTTTCAATGTTGTTGGATTGAAATATGCCCACTCACCCACCATCGGTTCCCACCCAGTATACAGTTCAGTATTATGCGCTATTAGCGATGAAGGATGTGTGGTGAAGGTACAGGGAACGTTCTGCGCGATAATCTCCTGACAGCGGAACGCAAACTCCGCTCGCTTCTGGTCGTCCATCTCACTGGCGAAATTCTCAACCGCTTCATCGTATTCCTCACTCTCGAAATTCGTGAAATTCCCCTTATCAGGACCTGCATATTGGGAGTGGAAGCTGAAGTAGAGGTTGTAATATGGGAAGAGCCTCTCAACGGTATTTGACCAGCCGAGATTTGCGATGTCATAGTCCTTCGCGAAGAGCGTGTTTACCCATTGGCCGGATTCATATACGTTCTCCTCAAAGGAGAAGCCAATTTCCTCTAGCATCCCTTGGGTTTGCTGAGCCTCCTCGTAATATGCCGGATTATCCTCCCGAGAGAGTGTTAGCCAGGTAAAACCACTAACTTCCTCGTATTCTACATCGGGATCCGGTGAAAGCGTATCTTGCGATCCGCCACCATTGCCGGTTCCCTGACAGCCGGCAATTCCGACGAATGATCCTGCTATCGCTGCTCGCTTCAGGAAGTCACGCCTGTGCTTAGGCATGACATGACACAAAACCTATGGGGTTATAAATCTTTATATCAGATATTTGTATTGTTCTATATGGCGGCACCTCCGATTGGTTTTTTGCCGGAAAGAATCTCGATTCACGAACGCAGTGCCCGGCCGGGCGTTCGATTGGTAACTGCACTGTCGCGGACGACAAATACTCCGTTAACAAGAACGCTATCAATACCATTTGCTGTCCGGGTTGGCTGATCGACCGTAGCGGAGCTTGAGATAGTTTCTGGATTAAACATAACTAAATCTGCATCGAATCCTGGCCGAACGATCCCCTTGTTTTGGAGATGAAAAATACGTGAGGGTAGCGAGGTCATTTTTCTCACTGCTTCTTCAATCGAAAGGAGATTCGTGTCGCGAACATAGTGCCCCAGGATTCGAGGGTATGTCCCGTAGGTCCGAGGGTGAGGTTTCTTACCGAACATACCATCGGAGCCAATTCCGACGAGGTCATCCGATAAAACTGATCGAATGTCTTGCTCTGTTGTTTCCTTTTGTTCAGACAAATTTACTATCCCGACTTTGAATTCATTCTTAAGAAGAATGTCACATACAAGTAAAGCCGGATGTTGGTTACGTTCTGATGCTGCTTCGAGAATGGTTTTCCCAAGAACGTCCTCAGAGTCTTCGGAATCAACGTGGCAAAGAAGGACATTCTTCCAGTTTAGGTTCCACGGACCCACACCTTCCGAAAGTGACTGTATCAGCTCCGTACGCGTTTCTTCATCTTTTAGACTCGCTCTGAGTTCGGCCCCGGTCATGGAGTGGTACCGTCGGGGGAGGAGAGTGAACAGGTTTCCACTCCCAGGTACAAAGGGATAAACGTCCGCAGTAAAGTCGATGTCTCGTTCCCGAGCTGATCGGACTATATGAAGTGCTCGTTCTGAGAGTCCTCGCTTCGCCCCTCCCAGCTTAAAGTGTGAGAGGTGGACAGGAATACCCTCGCTTTCTCCAATGTCGACAAATTCATCAAGGGCATTCCACATTTTGTCACGATAACTCCGTATGTGGGCGACGAATGGAAGACCAGACGATGCGAGTTGTCCAGCCAATTGTTGGATTTCTTCAGTTGCAGCATAACATTGGGGCGTATAGTCTAATCCCGTGGAAAACCCGACTGCACCGTTTTCAATAGCGTTACTCACCATTTCCTGCATTTTCTGGAGTTCATCGTCGGATGGCTTTCGATTATCCATTCCCATCACGTTTGCCCTTATCGTCCCGTGACCAACCAACGTAGCTATGTTCGCCCCGGCTCCATTTTTATCGATGGCATCGAGATAATCTGCGATTGAAGGCCAAGTCCTTCGGTCAGAAATATTTGGATAAAAACCTCCAAGAAACCGCCACCATGAGTCGAGATTGGCGTCTGAACATGTTGGTGCCATGGAGAACCCATCTTGCCCGACGATTTCTGTGGTAACACCCTGAGTGATTTTTGGGGTTATTGTTGGGTCAGTAAACGGTTCAAGGTCTGCATGTGAGTGCAAGTCAATGAAACCCGGGCAGACAACCTTCCCCTCCGCTTCCACTTCACACGAAGCTGTAAGGTCATGTGATGTTCCCCTCTTCACATGGCTTATCCTTTCCTCTTCGATTCCAATACAACCTTCAAACCAGGGTGAACCTGTTCCGTCAATAATCCGCGCACCTTCTATTAGTACATCTAGTGACATAGGTCTGCATCCGACGGGGCAATAATAAAATTGAGTGTATGCTTCACCTTCGCTATTACATGGTTCATCAGAAGATCTTAGCGGAGAAATATATCCTGATTGAGCGTTAATACGTCCTGTTCGTCCTAGTTTTTAGGGTCTAAGTTGGAGGTGATGAATCGCAAATGGACGATATTGAGAAGCCCTTTCTGGAAATTATCGATGGGAACCTCCATTTATCAGTTAAATATGCCTACGGACTGGGGAGATATAGATGACTGTGAGTCTGGTCGATCAATTCAATCGAAGGGGACCCACCCAAACTTGAATTTCTATCTTGTATATCTGAGGTTAACACCCGTTATTACTATAAATATATGAGAGATATAATCTTGAATTATATCTGGACAGATAGCACATTGAACTACAAAATGAGTGTCATCAGAAATATCACTACAATTTAACTCGCCCCAGTTCTATCATCGCGTATGGGTGCGAATGAACGTCCAGCGGAGTATGGCCTCCCTGACAATGAATATGGACTGTACATCGAAGGGGAGTGGAGACAAGATTCGTCAAGGGGGACGAAACGAGCCACGAGTCCTGCCACGGGGGAGCCGATCGGTTCGATCACGATGGGAACTGCGGACGACGTAGCCGACGCCGTCGAAGCTGCAAGTACCGCCCAAGCAGAACTCGAGTCGATGACCGCATTCGAACGTGCAGATCTAGTCCACGAACTAGCCGACGCTATCGAATCGCGGGTTGACTCACTGGCCGTCTGGCTGTCTGCCGATCAGGGTAAACCGATCAACGAGGCACGAATCGAACTGGAACTGGCAGCAGAGATGTACCGCGATGCGGCGGAGAACGTCAAGCGCGCGGGCGGCTCGACGATCCCCGCCGAAAACCCTGACAAGCGCATCTTCACGATTCGGCAGCCACACGGTGTCTATGGCGTCATCACGCCGTGGAACTTCCCCGTGACCATCCCAAGCGAGTATCTCGGGCCGGGAATCGGCGTCGGGAACGCGGTCGTATGGGTACCCGCACCGACGACCTCGGTGATTTCCGCGAAGCTGGTGGAGGCATTCTCGGATACCGCGCTTCCAGATGGAGCACTCAATCTCGTTACTGGCGAGGGTCCCGTCGTGGGGGAGGCCGTAGTGACCCATCAGGGGACCGATGCGGTCGGATTCACCGGCAGTCCAGAGACGGGCGACCTCGTCGCCAGGAACGCGGGCGCCAAACCGACGCTGCTCGAACTTGGCGGCAACGGTCCGGTGATCGTGCTCGATGACGCCGACCTCGACAGGGCAGCCGAGAGCGTAGCGAACGGTTGTTTCACCAACGCGGGGCAGATTTGCACGGCGAGCGAACGCATTCTCGTTCACGAGGACGTCCACGCGGCGTTTCGCGAACGGCTACTCCAACACACCGAGGACGTCGTCCTCGGTCACCCGTTAGACGAGACGACAGATATGGGGCCGCTCAACAACAGGGACGTCGCCGAGAAGATGGAGACTCACGTTGACGACGCCGTCTCCCACGGTGCCGAACTGCTCCACGGGGGCTCGCTCGCGACCGATCAACCGACCGAGCTCTACTACGAACCGACGGTGCTGGACGACGTCACCCCGGAGATGCTGACCAACGAGCAGGAAACGTTCGGGCCGATTGCGCCGATCATCACGTTCGACGACTACGACGAGGCAATCCGGATTACCAACGGTATCGAGCTAGGGCTCTCGAGCGGCATCTTCACGGAGAATATCTCGAAGATGTACTACTTCGCCGAGCGGATCCAGGCCGGCCTCATTAATATCAACGAGGGGAGTGCACACTGGGAGACCCACACACCGGTCGGTGGTCACTCCGGCACGAACAGCGGTGTCGGGCGAATCGGCGGTCGGTACACGATCGACGAGATGAGCCAGATCAAGAACGTAACCGTGGATATCGATGGCGACTGGGAGCGATCCTGACTGCGCATCGAACCCTCCCGTCCCGGACTCGTTCTTTGTTTTTCAGGCGCGGACAGTCCACACGTCCTCGACGAGACCGTCGCGCATCCCGACCACTCTCTCGTGGAGGTTGATTGTGGTGCAGACGTGCGGAACGATGAATTCGAGTCGGTCTCCTACCTCGATACTCTGGTCTGTCCCACCGATATCGATCCACCCGTGTTCCTCCGAAGCGTTTCGATAGGCGATATCGTCCCTCCCGTTCGGGATGGGATCGCAGTCGAGATCGAACGACATCGCCTTGCTCCCCGCATCGACGACGACTCTCTCGTCGGTCGGTTTCGAGATGACCGTTGTCAGCATCGTAAGCGCACAGTCTGTCTCCTCCACCGGACCGTTCCACGAGAGGACGTTTGCATCGTTGAACGGGTACATCCCCGGGTTGATCTCGGTCACGACCGGGTGCTTACCGCTGTATCTCGACGTCCCGGTTGACCCGACTTTCACTCCGTCGACGGGGATTCCGTCTCCTTCGAGTCGCTCGACCATCGCCTCGACGCTGTCCATGGCTTCCAGACACCGACGCTCGTAGTCGCCTTCCGAGTCCGCGAGGGTATTGATGTGCCCCTCGTAGGCCATGACACCTGCGAAATTGAGGTTCTCCGCCTCGACGATCGACCTGGCCAGCTCGAGCGCTTTCTCTCCTGGTTCGACCCCGACTCTGTTGAGGCCGATGTCGAGCTCGAGGACGGTGTCGATCGATCTCCCGTGGCGTGCGCCGGCCTCCTGAAGCGGTTCGATGTTGCCGGGACAGTCGACCGTCGTCGCGAACGAGTCGATCGATTCCGAGAGCCTGACGAGTCGATCGAGTTTCGACCTGGTGACTACCATGTACGACAGGTAGATGTCCGAAAGCCCGTATTCTGCCATGACCTCTGCCTCGTGTAACGTCTGGCAGATGATTCCCTCGTTCCCCGACAGCGCTTCCTGCCTACGTGCGAGCACAGGGCTCTTGTGCGTTTTCACGTGGGAACGAAGCGCGACGTCGTGCTCCCTCGCGAAGGACGCGAACTCGGACATGTTCGCTTCCATCGTCTCGAGATCGACGAGAGCTACCGGCGTTTCCAGCTCCTCCCGTGATTGACCGGGTTCTGGCGACCCATTGTTCGGTGCTGTGAACGTCATGAGTACAGGGATGACTTCGCGCAGGACCTCATAATTGTGGTCGTGAATTCCCCTCGCTGGCGGCGCCGGACGTCTTCTCTCCGAGAGCCATTGCACGCCGGCGTATCACCACGTCTTCTCAGTAATCCGACCGCCCGTTCGCTCAGTAATCGACGAAGCGGGGATCCTGTAACTCACTCACGATTCGACACGTCTCGACTGCATCGGACTCCCACCAGAGCGCTCTCTATCCTTCGAAGTCGATTACGTGGGCACGGATGCGGTCGACTACGTGGCGCGCCTCATCTGTGGTGAGCGTCTTTGGAACGATCCGAAACACCCCCTGATTGAGCGTTTGTTCGCCGACGAAAATCCGGGGGTTCTCTGCACGGAGTCGTCTGATCAGCGTCTCGATGTCTAGTTCCTCCGTGGATTCGAGGCCGACGTGGAGAACAGTGACTGTGTCCGGCTCGTCCTCGTTGCATACGGAGACCACCAGTCCGTCGATTTCTCGCAGTTTCTTCATCAAGAAGGAAGCCCGTTCGTTCCATTCCCGCAGTACCTCGCTCTCGTCTTCCTCAAGGAAGAGTTCCAGGGCACGAATCAGGCCGACTAGCTCCTCCTTGCCGACTTTCATCGGGCGGCCGATGCCATGGCGAGGCATCCCCGGAACCGAGTCCGGGTCGATCAACGACCGAGGCGGGTCCCAGAGGTCCTCATGGGTGCCAGACGGGAGGTGCTGAAGGGCGACGGACTGGACCAGCTCCGCGCGACCGGCCAGAATCCCGGTCGTCTGTGGGCCTCGAACGGCCTTCCCGCCACTGAATGCGACCAAGTCGGCTCCGACGTCGATGTATCGGCGCAGATTCTCCGTCGGCGGTAGTTCCGCGGCCGCGTCGACGATCACAGGGACGTCACGTTCGTGAGCGACGTCGATGACGCTCTGGAGCGACAGCTGGTTGTGGGGGCGATCGACGTACGTCACCGCTGCGGTCGAATCAGTAATCGCTGCGGCCACTTCCCAGGGCTCGACACTCTCGAGGCCGTTACCGAGGTCGTTCATCCCCGCCGATACGAGACGTGCACCCGCGACGCGGTACGCGACTTCGTACTCATTGCGATGAGCACACGGGATGACCACTTCGTCGGGGACGTCGTCGGTACGCGGAAGGGTGTTCATCACCTCGTAGTCGTTGTCCGCGATACATGCGGCCGTACCGAGCGTCAGTGCCGAGGCAGCTCCGTTCGTCACGTACCCCGCCTCGGCACCCGTCGCCTCCGTGATCAACTCTCCCGCACGCGACTGGAGGTCCCCGAGGTGAACGTACGCATTCGCGGCACGTCGCATGGCGTCTGCGGCCTCCGGTCGCATCAGCGTCCCGCTGATTCTGGTTTGCTCCCCAGCACAGTTGATTACAGTCGGGACGCCTAGCTCGTCATAGACCGTGGATTGACTGCTCATTGGTCGTGGTTGCTACTACCGTGGTAGACTAACCAGCCTATAATTGTTCCGCCGAACCGATGTAACGGCACACGTCTGTGACGGAACTGGACCAGACGTTGACTGGGTCACTCCTGTCGGAACCTGTCACTGGTCGGAAAACGAGCAAGGTAGTAACCGAGAGCGGCTTATGACCGATTACGCTCGTACACGTCTCGTAGTAACGACTCCAGTTCGTCGCCGAGGCGGTCGTAGAGCTGCTCTCCCTTTTCTGCGGATGCGTGTTCGGGACTCCCGATCGCACCTGTCGTGGAGTACTCCTCGAACCCTCGATACACGGCGAGTGGCCCGCCCTCGAACATGTCCTTGATTCCCTCCTCGTACGGCTCGTCCATTGCCGTACCTGTGAGCTCGTTTTCACGGACGAGGTCCTCACGGAGGTGGAGCATCAGTGACGTCTCGAATTCGCCGCCGTGGCCCATCCCCCCGATCTCGCTGTCCCGAATCTCGTCGATGAACCGGCTTGCGAGTCGGAAGTACGTCAGTCCGAGTACCTCCACATCGTCGTACTCCGAACCGATCGTGCTGACTGCACCATTGACGAGCGAGGTGTTTCCCCCGTGACCGTTCAACAGCAGGAGCGCATCGAACCCGTTTTCGAGCGCCGTTCCCGCAATGTCCTCGAGTATCCGATGCATGTGGTCGAATTCGAGGGAGACCGTCCCTCCGAACGAGAGATGATGTGGCGAGTATCCACACCAGAGGGTGGGAAGCATCAGGATTGGGACGTCCTCCTCTACACGCGCCACGCCGAGGGCCGCGATCTCGGAAACGAGGACCGAATCAGTCGATACGGGAAGATGGTCCCCGTGTTGCTCCATACTCCCGATCGGAACGACGAGAACGGACCCGTCTTGCGAACCGACATCGCGAATTTCGTCGGCAGTAAGGTCCCTCCAGGAGTTGCTGCCGACAGTTGCTACGGTGGAGTGCACAGTACCGTCCTCATCGACCGGTGGTAAAGAGGTTATCCCCAAACCGTTCCGCTCGAATCCGATATGCGAGACCGTGCTCGAATCTGTTGCGAGGCTGCGGAAATTTTATTAACATCCTTGGTAACGGTTCTCCATGGATGAGCCTTCAGCGGTGGAGCCATCGGTATCGGAGGGGACGTACGAATCGTACGGAGCGCTCGGTCTAGACTCGTTTTCCCGGTCACTGACCCTGCAACGCAAGGCGGAAGAAGAGATTCCTGAAGCGACGTCATCCAATCACCGTGGGAAAGGCTCCTACGCACCGTATCCGATGATCTACATGGAGGAGGGCAACGGTGCCGAACTCACCGACGTCGATGGAAACTCGTACATCGACTTTCACTGCGGTGTCTCCGCGATCATCAATGGCCACGGGCCGGAAGCGCAGGAGGAGGCAGTAAAGCGTCAGGTCGAACGTGGTCCGTACTTCGCTACCACCTACGAACTCGAGTACGAGACCGCGAAACTGATGAACGAACTCGTGCCCGGAAGCGACCTGACCAAATTCATCAGCACCGGAACGGAGGCAGTAATGAGTGCGTTGCGGCTCGCACGGGCGTACACGGGTAAAGAGAAGGTTCTCAAATTCGAAGGGATGTATCATGGGCACACCGACTACGCACTCGTGAACGTTCATCCGACCGTCGAGAATCTCGGAACGGGACGAAATGCGACGAAGATCCCCGAGACGGCGGGAGTCCCCGGATCGACCCTCGAGGCCGTCGAGACGGTTCCGTGGAACGATACGACGCTGCTGGAGGAGAAACTCGAGCGCCAGGGCGACGAGATCGCTGCTGTCATCACCGAAGCCGTGATGAGTAATAGTGGACTCCTCTGGCCGCAGGATGGATACCTCGAGGATCTCCGCCGATTGACCCGCGAGCACGATGTACTGCTCATCCTGGACGAGGTCGTCACCGGGTTCAGAATGGGCCTGCACGGCGCACAGGGGTACTTCGATATCGAACCTGACCTCTCCATCTTCGGCAAGGCCATGGCCAACGGCTACCCCTGTGCCGCGTTGACTGGACGGGAGGACGTGATGCGCTTCCTCGAGTCTGGGCCCGATAAAGCAACGTTCATGGGAACGTTCTCCGGAAATCCGCTCGTCGTTGCAGCAGCACACGCGAACCTCGAACTGTTGAACAGCGTCGGGGAACGCGGCTACGCGGACCTGTATGAGCGGGGGGAGCGACTGACCGAGGGCTTCGAAGAAATTCTGACTGATGCAGGCCACGACGTCTTCATTCCCGAGTTCGCGGGATTCTTCTGTCTTCACTTCACGGACGGCGAGAGCGACCCGTCGCAGTGGCACGACTGGCGGGACATCTCCCCACATACCGATGCGGCGACTTACGAACAGTTCGCCAGCAGGATGGTGGGAGAGGGCATCTTCCTGCCCCCAAAAGGTGGTCGCATTAACCTGATGCACGCCCACACCGATGAACACATCGACGAGGCGCTGGAAGCGGCGAAAGAATCCATCTCCCACGTCTAACTGGCCCTACACCCGACCGTGTGAGTTAGTCCCGAACTGGGAACTGGAGGACAACGACTCGACTTCGCGTGTACTTCGAGAAGATCGAGCGCCAACGTCGGCCGAGGTCCGGCTGACACCGTGTAGGAATCCTCGATAACGACGCGTCCTAGTTTGAATCGTGCTGCGGGGAAGGCTCCACATTCCGATCGATGACGAATATCTGTATCGTGGGTTCGTCACTGTCGGAACGTATCCCGCACGTCGGATGCGATTTCTGCCCAGACCTCGTCGGCTCGGTCGATAACGTCCGGGCAGGAGAGAAACCCGTGAAGCTGGTCAGGTTCGTCGATGAGGGTTACGGACGACCCAGCCTCCGCAAGGCGCTCAGCGTAATCGACACCCTCGTCGTGAAGCGGATCCCAGCCACAGGTGACGACAGTTGCCGCCGGAAGATTTGAGAGGTCACGAGCTTGGAGCGGTGCAGCATAGGGATTCATCGAATCGATGTCACGTTCGAGATATTGCTCCCAGTACCACCGCATGTTCGCCTCCGTGAGCAATCCGACATCCCCGACCTCGCGGTAGGAATCACGTGAGAAGTCCCGATCGAGGACCGGATAGAGAAGGAGCTGGTGGCGAACAGTCGGACCGTCACGGTCCCGAGCGAGCAGTGAGACGGCCGCGGCGAGGTTGCCCCCCGCGCTCTCCCCGCCGACGGCAACTTGCTCGGAATCGCCGTCGAGATGCTCCGCGTGCTTGGCCGCCCAGGTCGTTGCAGCGTAGCAGTCCTCGAGCGCTGCCGGGAATGGGGATTCTGGGGGCCGCCTGTAGTCGACCGAGACGACGATTGCCTCCGTCTCGTTGGTCAGTTGGCGGCAGAGATCGTCGTGCGTTTCGATGTTCCCCTTCACCCACCCTCCTCCATGGAAGTACACGATTATCGGAAACGGTCCTTCCCCACCCGGGCGATACACTCGGACGGGTACTCCTCCCGACGGCCCGGCGATCTTCCAGTCAGTCACCTCGCCAACACTCTCTCCAGACTCATCGGTGATGAGGAGGTCGTTCAGCGTCTTCCTCGCGCTTTCCGGCGAGAGCACGTGTGAGGGGAGAATGGTCATATCTGCGTTCCGCTCAAGCAACCGCCTCGCCTGTGAGTCTAGCTTTTCAGGCATGCTCTTCCAGTATCGGATGGAGAGACGAGTAATAATACTTCCTTGGACAGAGCGACGATACGACGACCACGGGTTCCGGATTCGACGGTAGGATCACGAAACCCGATTGCCTCTTCCAAAAATTCGCTCTTGTGTGCATTCCTCATTCTCGTACGGATGAATCGAAGCGAGAGGATTCTCTGCCAAAACGGCCCCGGCCGAAAGTGCGTGTTCCCGTATCGATTCCCTCCACGTTTGGATGGGACTGGAATGTTAATCACGTGAGTTAAGGGTGAACTGGGGAAAAAGAGACGAGTATACGGGGCCCTACCACGACTCGTTCGTCTACTGGTATTCGGTCGATTCGAGAGCGTTGATCGTCAGATGCTGGTTCGCACGAACGCCGCGCCGTTGGACAGTCCCATTGTCGTGCGGGAGGGTGACCTGGACGTCGACAGCGGGTGCTTGGCCGAGGCCGAAGTGGAGTTCCGTACTGACTCCCGAGGCATATCCGGTGTTTGCTGTCACTGACTGGGTCGCGATTCGACCACCCTCCTCGCCGAGCCGACCAGGACAGAACAGTTCGACGCGGGCGCCGATAGCCTCGGCTTGCGGAGCCACATCGACGAAGAGGTGATTTCCTGCGTCGCTCTCGTTGTGGAACATTCGAGACGGCAGTTCCTGGAACCACTCCACGAGGAAGGGATCCAGCCGTCCGTCGCGGTCATAGTCTTCGCTGGCGCCGACGGCCCAGTAGCGATCGATTCCCACGACCGTCTCCCACTGACTCTGCGTGGGTGGCTCAGTCCGTTCTTCGCCGAGGCCACTTGGCGTGGCAAACTGTGGAACTCCGTTCTCGTCGACACCTGTGTGCTGGAACACCGCCGGCATCGTTCCATCACCTCGCGAGAGGCTCGTGTGCAGATCGGGCCAGCCGTTGTTGTTCAGATCGACGAGTTCGACGTGTGGGACCCTGGTCGTGACATCCGGGATTCCGGCTGCTTCGGTGACGTCCTCGAATATGGGGACGCCATCGGCATCGAGACCGCGATGGAGATACACTCTGGCTGCGGGAATCCCCTCACCGAGGGCAACGTGTTTGTGCTCCCCGAGGACCACGTCGAGGCGGCCGTTACGGTTTAGATCAGCGACCGCGATGCCGCCGGATTCATCGACCGGGTGATGCGATGGAAGCGTGAAGGTGGAAGCGTCTACCTCTCGGAACGAACCTCCGGAGTTGAGGAACAGGCGGGCAGATTGAGCCTCCATGTATCCGCTCGGGTCGTCATCAGTGCGGACTGACCCAGATACCAGCAGGTCGGGCCATCCGTTACCGGTGAAGTCCGCCGCCGCTGCCCCGAGGCCGGTAACCCCTCTGGGGAGTCCGGCATCCTCCGTTGCGTCACTGAACTCGAATCCCCCCTCATTACGGAACAGCAACGAACTGCGGTCGTCTCCGTAGTGATCGTCGATGACGAACAGATCGATCAATCCGTCATCATCGTAGTCGAACGGGACGACGGTCCGACCGTACAATTCGTGGTCTACGACACCCCCGTTATCGAGTGTCGCCACCCTGGAGAACTCACCGTCGTCGTTCTCCAGGACGATGGTCTGATTGTCGAATTCGTTGAATTTGTCATTCGGTGCGGAGGACTTGGAGTCGTTACGGGACAGCACGAGATCCAGGTCACCGTCGTTATCCAGATCGACGAATGCGGCACCACTGGTCCGCCCGTACATCTCCGGGAAGTTCTCGGCGACGGTGAAGCCATCGGGGCCGCCGAGTAGCAGGCGGTCCGGCGCGATGCCATCGGACCCGCGGACCAGGTAGTTCTCTCGGGGTCGGCCGGTGAACGTTCCGACGAACAGATCCAGCCAACCGTTTCCGGTCACGTCACCCCACGCGGTCGCGTGGCCCATCATCCCTTTCAGTGGTTCGAGCAGGCCAACCTCTCCAGTAACCTCCTTGAGACTGATGTCCCCAATCTCCGCGCCACCAGTAGAATCTGGGGGCATGGCAGTGCAACCTTGCCCTGAATTGCTGGCGGAGTCGGTAGCGGACGCGAACCCACTGAACCCGACGACAGCAGCGCCGATCCCGGCTGCCGATCCCTTCAAGAAGTTTCGGCGATCGATACTAGTTCGTGGCGCTACTTGTTCGTCTGCGTCCGTGCGACCAGCGTGACCGTCGGTCCTGCTCCCCTGTTTGACGTCTACAGTGTTCCCTTGGTTTGGCATGGTATCACACCACATTCGCCGTTATTGCCAGATGACTTAATTCTATCCCTGAACTAGTTATTGGAACGTGCAGATTAGATAATGCTTCCTCTGAGCGCCGATTCAACATCGATGTCGTACCGACCACCGTACGGATTTCAATAATCGATTGTGGCACCGATAGTAGTTACACTGTGAGCGAATCGATCTCACGCAGATGATGCCAGATCGGGAGAGTGGTTGAGAAGGGTGATGTGGGGTAACGGGATCTCTCGAGCGTAAAGCGAAGTATGCGCCATCAACCATGCGAGTCCGAGTTCCCTTCGCGGCGTCGCTCAGGCAAATACTGGGGTAGATATATATGTTCACTTCCCTCTTCACGATACGTCTCACCTATGAGCTATACAGTCGTCGTCGGCGCGTTCGCCCACGAGACCAATACCTTCGTCTCAGAGCCCGTGACACGGTCGGACTTTCAGGAACGACAGGAGTACCTCGACGGTGGGGTACGAGAGAACCTTCGAGGTACCGAAACCGCTGTCGGTGGAGTCATCGATGTCGCCGATGAGGAGGACGTCGAGCTAGTCCACACCGTCTCGGCCTTCGCGACGCCCGGAGGGGTCGTGGATGATGAGACGTACGACTTCTACACCGACCGAATCCTGACCGGCGTCCGCGACCACATTGACGAACTTGACGGCGTCATCCTTCCCCTCCACGGGGCAATGGTGTCGGAAAGCCACACCGACGGTGAGGGACCGCTCATCGAAGCAGTGCGGGACCTCGTTGGTGAATCAATTCCGATCGTGGTCACACTCGATCTCCATGGAAACGTCTCCGAACGGATGGTCGAGGCGGCAGACGCGTTGGTCGCGTACGAGACGTACCCCCACCTCGACAAAGCAGAGACTGGTCGCCGGGGGATGCGACTTCTCATTCGGGCCATGGAGAACGCAATCTCTCCAGCGATGCATTTCGAGCGGCCACCCATGATCGCCTACCAACCCAAAGCGTACACTCCGGACGGTCCGATGGCGGAGGTGATGGCGCACGCGAGACGGCTCGAAGAACGCGATGGCGTTCTGAAAGTAAACGTCCTCCCCGGGTTCTATCACGCGGACATCCTCGAGATGGGATTCACTGTTCCGGTTGTCACGGACGACGACCCTGACCTTGCACGGCAGGTTTCACGAGAGTTAGCCGAATTGGCCTGGGAAATGCGTGAAGCGTTCGTGGAAGAGTATCCGAAACCCGCCGAGGCGATCGAGCAGGCACGTGAACGCGCCGCCGACCTCGAGCCTGGTGACGGCCCGATCGTTATGGCTGACTTTGGATCGAATCCCGGTGGTGGCGGCGCCTCCAACGGAACGACCGTCCTCCGCGAGATGCTCGATCAGGGCGTCGAGAACGCTGGCTGGGCGATCATGTACGACCCGGAAGCCGTCGATGATTGTCTGGAGGCAGGTGTCGGCAATCGGGTCACGACGACGATCGGCGGGAAATCCGACGACCGCCACGGTGAACCGATCGAGGATATCGACGGCTACGTCAAGGCGATCACCGACGGTCGATACGTGAACACGGGAACCTCCCACTCTGGACAGGGGGTGCAGAACGACATCGGCACGACAGTACGATTCCAGTGTGGCCAAGACGATTCCATGACGGTCGTTCTCGCCCGGACGAGGGCCTCCGCGTTCGACGCGGAAATCTGGCGTCACATCGGTCAACCTCCCGAGCGACTGTCGATGATCTGTATCCCGAGTTTGATCGCGTTCCTCGGAGATTACGAACCGATGTCGAGCGAGGTAATTCTCATCGATACGCCAGGGACGAGTGCGGTGAACCCAGCGCGGTTCGAGTATTCCAAGATACCCCGACCGATCTTCCCGCTTGACGATTTGGACGAAGACGCGTATCCAGCCTAGAAATGTGTCGACGGTTGTGACGTTTTTCCGGTTAGTCCTCGACAGCTGCGATAACGTCGATTTCGACCATGATGTCCACTGGAAGATTCACGACTTCCATTGCGGTTCTCGCCGGATACGGCTCAGTGAGTCGAGTACCGTACGCATCGTTTACACGATCGTAATGGTCGATATCATTGAGGTACACCGTTGCTTTCACGATCGACTCGAGCGAGGACCCACCGGCCTGCAGAATCCGAGCGATGTTATCGAGGGTTCTGTCGACCTGTTCCTCCGGCGTCGTTCCCACGATTTCTCTCGAGTGTGGGTCAACAGGGCCCTGTCCCGAGACGTAAATCGTCTCACCGTGCTTGATCGCTTCCGAAAACGGCAACTGGCTCTCGGTGGAGAGTGACTGGATCTGCTCCATCGTTTGTCGATACCCGGAGAGTTATTTAAATTCTCGCTCTGAAATACAGCACTGCTCATTCTGGCACTTCGTTCCGTATTGCCGGACACGTTGCCACCAGAATCACAGACCGTGACCACGCTATGACGGCCCAGATTGCTAAGAGAACGGCTGTCTTGCCACTATCTTCGCTTCGCCGGTAGTGGAGCGGAGTCGTCAACTCGTCCGGCGGTGCGGAACAATTAAGACGCGCCAGTCCATGCCACCACATGACCAATGTCGCAAAACTCTTCCAAGGTAAAATCACTGGAAACAGGATTTCGGATATTCGAGGCTCTTGATGAACTGGGAGGGGCAGGTGTTACAGAACTCGCAACGGAGATCGGGGTTGCAAAGAGCACTGTACACGACCACCTTGTTACGATGGTTGAGGGCGGCTATGTATTAAAAGAGGGGAGCGAGTACCGAATTAGTCTGAAGTTCCTCGATCACGGTGGCCGACAGCGCGACAACATGGGCCTCTACAAGGTTGCTCGCCCGGAACTCCGGGAACTTGCGATGGACACCGGGGAACTCGTGAACCTCGTCACGGAAGAGCGCGGGCTCGGTGTCTACCTCGATCTCAAACGAGGCGAGAACGCGGTGAATCTCGACACCTTCCTGGGGAAACGAGAACACCTCCACTCGACTGCGGCGGGAAAGACGATCCTTGCAAATCGACCGGAGTCGTTCGTAAATGACGTAATTGAGCGGCATGGTCTCGCCGGTGAAACCGAACAAACAGTCACTACACCTCCGGAACTCTTCGACGAACTGGATGTGGTTCGAGAACGGGGATTCGCGTTAGACAGAGAAGAACAACTGCGGGGGCTCTGCTGTGTCGCGGCGCCCATTACAGATGATGAGGGCTATGCGCTTGGAGCGCTCAGTATCTCAGGCCCGAAAAATCGGATGCAGCCTGACCGATTGGAAAACGAACTCGCAGACCGAGTGACGCAGGTTGCGAACGTGATCGAAGTCAATCTGGCCTACTCCTAGTCTGCTTCCGGTAATGCGGAACACACCGACATTGTATCGGGTGTTCGTTAACGGTGGATGGGTAACTGCTCTGTGTGTTAATTCGAGATCGAGGGCCACAAATCGATAGGCGATATTACAGTAGTATGGTTGTAATGGGGAATGGTCGCCAGTCGTTTCGAGCTTACTCCCAAGAGTATTCCAGCTATATGGCACAGTCACATCGTTGTTAATCCATATTGTGGTACTGATATCTCTCAGCCCTCTCCTTCTGTACGTCAGAATGCCTCATCGATCGCCAATCTATCGACCCATCATCTCCCCTCTCCCACAAACGGGTATTTCCCCATGGTGTGTCAGATATGCAAGCCCCTGACGTAGGCGAATGCCTACAGCTAGTTCGACACAGAACAACGGCACGGAACTGTATCCGGTATTAACAAGCGAGTCCTTTGTTATCCCGAAGAACTCTCAGTGATTATCGGACTCTTGACACGCCGACTCGATAAATAGGTGTCATGTGAACCTATGCATCGACTTCATACCGGGTCCTGCATGCATTGTTGAGGGGTGGTTTGATGGTGGTATCGAAAGTGACGCGTTCATCGACACATCTCCGACGTTGATGGGCCTCGGCGACCGATTGTAGGGCGCGTAGATTTCGGGCGTCCTCGTGTCTCCGACAATCGACTGGTACCGACAAGGCCTTCCACGACCTGATTACAGGCGTATCTCTGTAATGGGGAACCGTCGGACGAGGTGTACCGTGACTCCTCGCAGGCGAACACGTAGCGCCAGCTAGTGTATCGACGAATTCGAGTCAGCGTCGCAGGTGACTTTCTCCATGGTATCTATCTCTGGTCTTACTCCAGTTTGGAGGATGTGGCCCCATACTGGGCGAACACGCTCGATATCTACGTTTCTCGAACGCTGCCGTGAGCGTCGCGACTGGCACAGAGGTCGTCCAGTAGAGCATGCCGGTCCCCATCCCGTTCCTACGGCGAGTAATCGGATTTGATCTCGATGACGCTCGCCGTTCGCTGCACCTCGGATGCGAGTTCGCCGTGATCGAGGTCGTCGAACTGCTCCGGCGAGAGTTCGATCTCGATGGCGGCAGCGTCCGATTCGTCGCCGTAGGCGAGCGCGACTGCCAGGCTACACCGACCGTTCCAACGTTCTCCGCACGCAGTCGCATACCCGCGATCTGCTATCCCGGACAGCGACGATTCGAGCGTACTGGGATCGGTGATCGTTCGGTCCGTGTACGAGCGGCGAGCCTCGTCTCCAACGCCATCCGCTTCCCGTTCTGCCTGGATGCTCAGGAGGGCTTTCCCGGCAGCTGTGGTGTGGAGTGGGAGGTGGTCCCCGACGTGAACCGTCGCCGGGACGCTCGGATTCTCACCGCGATCGTAGAGGAGGACAGCCTGGTCGTACTCGGAGACGTAGAGACCGACTGGGAGGTCGATCCGACTGGCGAGTTCGTCAATCTCCGTCCGCGCGATGTCGAACAGTTCCATCCCCCGCCGAACGGTCTCGCCGATGCTGAGGAACCGAAGTGCGAGTCGATAGGTCCCGTCCGTGTTGACGACGAACCCGTTCTCCGCTAACGTACTCAGGTGATGATACACTGTGCTTCGGGGGAGGCCGGTTCGCGCTGCCAGCGCGCTTGGCGTGCACGGACCGTTCGCGTCGAGTCCGTCGATGATCTCGACCGTCTTTTCGAGCGTTTTCACCATACTCGCCCGTCGGACCCCTCGTGCATAAATCTGTTTCATGGCGTGAAACGGACGGCGTTATCGCTGATTCGTCACGCAGCTAAAATCGGCCGCTGTCACCGCTCTATCGTTCGGATCCTCTTCCGCTGTCCCCCTTCCCGGTGTCGTTCACGGTTATTGTGGCAATTATCGTTTCACCACGTGAAACGGCTAGGCGTTGGTCCTACCGGTCCAATTAAGTCCGGTCGTGGACACTCGAAGTCGTACGCATGCACAGAGTGATCTCGGAGATCGACCGCCCACCAGCCGACCTTGTCGCCGCCTTCGACGGGATTCCAACGCCGATCCTGTCGGACGTGACGTCCAAGTACGAGAACACGATGGCCAGCGAAATCAAGCCCGTCTACGACGAGGCGTCGATGGCGGGGACGGCGTTCACCGTCAAGACCTATCCCGGGGACAATCTGATGGTGCACAAGGCGCTGACGCTCGCCGAACCGGGCGACGTCCTCGTCGTCGACGCGAACGCGTACGAGGAAGCAGGACTCGTCGGCGAACTGCTCTCGACGTCGTGTCAGGTACACGGGCTCCACGGGACAGTCATCGATGGGGCCGTTCGCGACGTGAAGGAGATCGAGGAACTCGACTATCCCGTGTACGCGCGTGCCGTCAGCCCCAAAGGCTCCTACAAGGCACACCCCGGGTCGATCAACGTCCCAGTCTCCTGTGGCGAACTCGTCGTCGAGCCGGGCGATATCGTCGTGGGAGACGAGCACGGCGTCGCTATCGTCAAGCCTGACCACGCTGAGTCCGTCCTCGAGGACGCACGCGACAAACTGGACTCCGAAGACGCTACGCTCGAACGGATCCAGGACGGCGAGTACATCTACGACATCGCAAACTTCGACGAGCAGTACGACGATCTCGTCATCCAGGAGCAGTAACGTCGTCCGATGTACTCCCAGTTCGAGCGACGAATATGCTCGTCTCGCTAGCGCAGGGGGCTGTCGTCTCGAAGGACGATCCCGCTCGCGAAGATCGTAGACGAAGTATTCGCCGAGACTCGGCTCCGGAGTCACATCCGGCCGATCGATAGGCGACGATTGGAAGCACCCGAACGTTTTTACTGCGGTGCGAGTTTGCCCAATGTGGATGACGAACAAGCCAACGGTATACGTAACCCGGCGTATCCCTTCTGCCGGGCTCGAGCAGCTCGAGCGGGCCTGTACTGTGGAGGTGTGGCCCGAGAAGACCCCGCCATCGAAGGACCACTTCGTCGAGCGACTATCAGCCCTGTCGGCTGACGGACTCGTCTGCCTGCTCACCGACGACGTGGATGCGGAGGTAATGGACGCGTCACCCGACCTCCGCGTTATCAGCACCTATTCGGTCGGATACGATCACGTCGACCTCGATGCCGCCGCGGCACGTGACATCGCCGTCGGGCACACGCCGGGAGTCCTCACCGACACGACCGCCGACTTCGCGTGGTCGCTCCTGGCGACCTGTGCACGGCGGACCGTCGAGGGGCAGGCGTACGTTCGCGATGGCGAGTGGGAGACGTGGCAACCGACGTTGCTCACCGGGCAGGACATCCACGGCTCGACGCTCGGCCTCGTCGGCCTGGGTAACATCGGGACCGGCGTCGCGAAACGGGCAGCGGGGTTCGAGATGAACGTCCTCTACTCGGACGTCGAACGCCACGAACGGACGGAGGAGGAACTCGCCGCTGCCGGCGTGGACATCACGTACGTCGACCAAGACGACGTCTTCGAACGGAGCGACTTCGTCAGTCTCCACGTTCCGTTACTGGAGTCGACCCGGGGGCTAGTCGGGGAAGCGGAGTTGCGTCGCATGAAGGACGACGCCGTTCTCATCAACACGAGCCGCGGGCCGGTCGTCGACACCGACGCGCTCGAGACCGCGCTCGAACGGGACTGGATCGAACGCGCTGGCCTCGACGTCACTGACCCCGAGCCGCTGCCGGCAGATCACTCGATACTCGAGTACGCACCCGAGAAACTCGTGGTGACACCGCATCTGGCGAGCGCGAGCGTACAGACGCGGGACAAGATGGCGGAGATGGCTGCAGCGAACGCGCTGGCCGGCGTCCGAGGCGAGCCACTCCCGAACTCCGCGCTGGATGATGCTTCCTGAGGACGCCCCAGTAGCATGAACCACACAATCCGACTTCGACCATCTCGTCCCGACGCAGGTGGCGACCAGCGACCCACGACCGGACCAACACATGGCTAACACAGCAGACCACATCCCCGTCGACCACGACGACCTCACGGCGTTCGCACGGGAACTGTCCCGGCAGGCCGGACTCTCCGATGAGCACGCTCGACTCGTCAGTCGAGCACTGGTGCGGGCGAATCTCCGCGGTGTCGACTCACACGGGGTCGTGCGACTCGAACCGTACATCAGGAGTATCGAACACGGGGGGTTCAATTCCGACCCCGATGTGACGATCACCAGACCGTCTCGCTCGTCGCTCATCGTCGACGGGGACGACGGCCCCGGACAGGTCGCGACTGTCAAGGCGATGGATGCCGCCGTGGAGGCGGCACGGGAGACGGGTGTCGCCTTCGCGTCCGTGCGGAACAGCAACCACTTCGGGACGGCCGCCTATTACACCCAGCGCGCTGCGGCCGAAGACTGCATCGGCTTCACCATGTCTAACGTCGGGCCGAACGTCGCCCCGTTCGGCGGCATCGACCCGTTCTTCGGCACGAACCCGCTGGCGTTCTCGATCCCGACCAATCGCCACTTCTCGATCACGCTCGATATGGCGACGAGCGTCGTCGCCAAGGGCAAGATCCACGTCGCCGAGGAGGAGGGCGAGCAGATCCCGGAACGGTGGGCCATGGACGACCAGGGGAATCCCGTCACCGACCCCGCAGACGTCCACGCACTCCGTCCCGTCGGCGGGCCGAAAGGCTACGGCCTGGGACTCCTCGTCGACGTGTGTTCCGGCGTGCTCTCGGGAATGGGGGTCAGCCCCGACGTCGACTCCCTGTATGACGACTACTCGAACCCACAGGGGGTCGGCCACTGGGTCGGCGCCATCGACCCCTCGTTCTACCGGGAGCTCCCGACGTTCAAGGCCGAGATCGACGACCTCATCACCCGCCTGAAGGCCGTGCGACCGAAGGACGGCGTCGATGAAATCAAGCTCCCGGGCGAGATCGAAGCGGAGACGAGAGCCGAACGCGAGCGGAACGGGATCCCGCTCGGTCCCGGCGTCGTCGCGACGCTCACCGAACTCGCAGACCGATACGAAGTGGCGTTTCCGGCCGACCACTCCGCGGACTAGAACTGAGAATCACCATCCGGGACGCCGACGGGCCGTCGGGCCTACAGAGACGGGCTGCGGTCTATGCGGGCTGCCGTCTATGGCTGGTCGACTGAGTCGACCAGCAGGTCGGAAGCGTCGAGGTCCACCGTTTCGGAGAGGTCGACGAGCGCCTCCCATTCTGACGGCGAGAACGGAATCCCGCGGTCGAGTCGCTGCTGTTTCGTCTCGTGTTCCGGCTCGCCCGGAACGAGTACCTGGTCGAACCCGTCCCGGGTCGGAACGGCCGCCAGCTCCTCGGCCATCCGATTGAGCCGTTCGGTGTAGCCCGCAAGCGAGGTGTACGCCTCGACGTTGATTGCGCCGACGAAGTGGGCGAGGTCCTGCGGGGTCGAGAGGTTCTCGTACGAGCTGGGGACGTCCGCCCCGAAGACGGTGTCCATGAGTATCCCACAGAACCCCTCGACCATGAACGCCAGGCCGTACCCTTTCGGGCCGCCGAGCGGCTGAAGCGCGTAGAAGTCGGACGGGTCGGTCGTCGGTTCGCCGTCGTCGTCGATCGCCCACGTGTCGGGGATGTCGTCGCCGCGCTTCTCGGCGAGCGCCACCGCCGACTTGGCCTTCACGCTCGTCGCCATATCGAGCGTAACCGGGAAGTGATCCTCCCGGGGGAGCGAAATCGAGATGGGGTTCGTGCCGAAGTAGGGCTCGGTGCCACCGAACGGGACGACGTTCTGGCCGGCGTGGGTCATACAGATGCCGATACAGCCCGCTTGGGCTGCCTGTCGCGTGAAGTAGGCGGCCGTCCCGAAGTGCTGGCTGTTCTTCACGCCTACGAATCCGGCACCGGCGTCGTCGGCGATCTGGATCGCTTCGTCCATCGCACGATGTGTCACCGACTGCCCCGGTCCGTCGTCGCCATCGACGATGGCGGTGGCGGTTCGCGTCCGGTCGACGGTGACCGTCGGATCGGTGTTCATCCCGCCGCTCCGTAGCCGGCGCACGTATTCGGGGAGTTTGAACACGCCGTGGGTGTCGATCCCGTGGAGGTCGGCGTCGACGAGGGACTCGGCGACGACCTGGGCATGGCCAGTGTCGAGTCCCACCTCAGCGAGTGCGTTTCTTGCGTACGTCTCGAGCCGTTCATGGTCCGCTCGGTGTTCGTCAGTCATGGCTGAGTGGCGTGTCCCGGTCGTCATCTGATGCGCGACCGATGGCAGTCCGATACCCGATCGGGTGCGTGGTCACACGGACTGCTCGTGTGCGCCGCTGGGAACGGCTTGTCGAACGCGTCCGCTGCACCCCAGGCCGGACCACCTCCTCGACTGCAACACGCGGAACAGGTCGCGTGGACCGCTGCTCGGTCCGGCTCATTCGGTGGCAGTCTGTGAGTGGTGATCGTCCGGCTGAGCTGTACGGGCGGTCGCCCTCTGTGGACCCGAGGACACTACTTGCGCGTGGTCAGCCATTCCATATAAATTCGGGGGTGCTCACAACGTAGGTCCCGACGTTCTCACCGTCGTGTCCGCCGCCCCGCTCTACTACCCGGTCCATGTTCGGCCCACTCCCGTTCGCGAACACACACCGGTTCCCAGCAACCCGACCGAACGGGACCACGACCGCGACCGTCGCCGTCGAGTTCACCGGGGTCGGAAAGCCGATCACGAGCTGTCTCGGAGAAAGACTTATCCCGGTTGGTCCTAGTGACCCAATGACGCTATGACACGAGATAGCGCGGTTACGAGCAGGCGTAACGTTCTGAAATGGACGGCTGGAACGTCGACGGTAGGGATCAGCGCCTTGGCCGGCTGTTCTGGAGGCAACGGTAACGGCAGTGGAAACGGCGGGAACGGAGGGAACGGTGGCACAGCAGGCTCGACCGGTGGCGGTGGAAGCGATTCCGTCGAGATCACGCTCGGGAGCACGGAAAATCCCGAGAACATCCAGGTGAAGACGGCCCAGCGGTTCAAGGACAACGTCGAGAGCGAATCGGACGGCGCCATCAGCGTGGAAGTCGCCGCTGGTGGCTCGTACGGGTCCGTCGAGGAGATCGCGGACCTCGTCAGCCAGAACGTGGTCCAGATGAGCGTCGGCGGCTTCCTGCCGATCGACCGCTACGCCTCAGAGTACTACTTCGTCGACAGTCCGTTCGTCATCGAAGACTACGAACACATCTCCAACCTGGTCCAGAGCGAGAAGTTCCAACCCGCACGTGACCAGCTGAAGGAGCGCGGAAACCAGAACATCATCGGGAAGCCCATCTACCGTGGCTTCCGCCATTTCACCTCCAATAAGCCGATTCGATCGCCCGAAGACGTACAGGGGTTGAACCTCAGGCTCCCTCAACTGGACACGTGGATCGCCGTCTGGGAGGAGATCGGCGCGAGTCCGACGCCCGTCGCCCTGGATGAGTTGTACAGCGCACTACAGCAGGGAGTCGCCGACGCGTCCGAGGGCGACATCCAGCAGATCAACTCACAGAGTCTCTACGAGGTACAGTCGCACGTGAGCCTCACGAGTCACCTGCTGTCCTGTGGCACAATGACTATTAACAACGACTTCTACACAGGACTCGATGAAACCCACCGGGAAACGATCGACGAGGCGGTCAACGAGGCGACCGAATGGGGCGCCTCACAGGGTCAGTCGGCCGAGGAGGACCTCATCCAGGAGGTCGCGGACCAAGGGGTCGAACTCATCGAGGACGTCGACCAGGAAGCGTTCCGTGAGGCAGGTCGTCCGGCCGTCGACCAACTCTTCGAGGGGGAGTGGGCCGAGACCTGGGATTACTGGCGAGACGTGTAGATTCGACATCTGAGTACCACCTGGAGAGACAATCACTCCGATACGATGGAAATTGACCAAACGTTACCGCTAAAACGCGAGAACGTACTGGATCGGGCCTCGATCGTCGTGTCGACGGTCATGTTCACCCTCCTCATCATCCTGGTGAGTTTGCAGGTGGTGCTCCGGACGTTCAACATCCCCATCACCGCGACGTGGACGGAACCGATCGCCCGGTACCTGTTCATCGTCGGCACGTACTTCGGTGCCGCAGTCGCATCTCGCAACAACGAGCACGTCAGACTCACCCTGGTTCGCCAGAAAGTCCTCGCCGGACGGAAGCGGGCACAGTCGGTACTGGATATCGTAACGGTCCTGTCGGTGCTCGTGTTCGTCGTCGTCGCCATCTGGACGCTGTATCTGGCAACGATTCACGGCTGGGACACGAAGGCGCTCGGCGGCGTGACCACGCTGACTGCAGGCCACATCTACCTGGGAATCCTGCTCGGGTTCGGACTCATGGCCGTCTTCGAGATCCAGAACCTCCTCGCGGCACTCGAGAACCTCCTCGGCAGGGACATCACGGCTCGCTTTACACGTGGGGGGAAATGATGGACACCGTCACGCTCTCGCTGGTGTTCCTCGGGGTGCTCCTCCTGTTGTACGCGTCGGGCATCCCGGTCGCGTTAGCCATGGGCCTCGCGTCCGTCCTGATGATGCTCGCACCGTTCGGGCCGGCGTTCAACCCCGCGATCATCAGCAACGAGTTGTTCTACGGGCTGAACAGCTTCGGCCTGCTGGCACTCCCGTTCTACCTGTTCCTGGGGCGGATCATGAACAAGTCCGGACTGACGGAGGTGTTGTTCGATTTCGCGGGGTCGTTCGTGAGTCAGATGCGCGGCGGCATCGCCTTCGTCAACATCGTCGCAAGTATCCTCTTTTCGGGGATGTCCGGCCTCGCCACCGCGGACGCCGCCGGTCTCGGCCGCGTCGAGTACACCTCGATGCGGAACCGCGGCTACGATAAGGACTTCTCGCTCGGGCTCACTGGCGCCTCGGCGACCATCGGCCCGATCATCCCGCCCAGCGTACCGCTCATCATCTACGGCGTGCTGGCCGAGGAATCGGTCGGGGCGCTCTTCCTCGGTGGGGTCCTCCCGGGCCTGCTCCTGGGCGCGGTGCTGATGGCGTTCGTATTCATCCTCGTCAGGATTCGTGGGTACGAACGGGGGGAGCCCTTCGACCTCCAGACGTCCATCCAATCGTTCCTCAAAGCGATTCCGGCGCTCGCCATCCCCGTCATCATCATCGGCGGGATCCTCCAGGGGTACTTCACCGCGACCGAAGCGGGAGCGATGGCCGTCCTGTACGCGGTGCTCGTCGCGACCGTCTACGGCGACCTCACGATGAACGAACTCGTGATCGAGTTGCGTGACAGCACCGTCGAAACGTTCTCGCTCACGATCATCATCAGTATGGCGACGATCTATGGGCTCGTCGCGCTCCAGATGCGGATTCCCATGCTCCTCGCCGACACCATCACCGCGATCTCCTCCGACCCAACGGTCGTGATGCTACTGTTCATGGTGCTGTTCCTCGTGGTCGGGACGTTCATGAACGTGACGCCCTCGCTGATCATCCTGGTGCCAATCCTGCTCCCGGTCAGCCAGACTGTCGGGATCGACCCGATCCACCTGGGCGTGCTCATGGTCCTGACGCTCACCTTCGGGCTGGTCACGCCGCCGTTCGGCGTTATCCTCTTCGTCCTCGAGAAAGTGACCGACGCCGACCTGGAGGACACGATCCGGGGTATCGCCCCGTTCTACATCCCGATGCTCATCACGTTGCTCCTCATCGCGGTGGTCCCGGACATCGTCACCTACATCCCGTACGAACTGATGGGAGGATAACGTCTCCCCTGTCTCTCCTGGTTTTTGTGGGATGATACGCTTCTCACCGAAGTACATCTAGCCCGTGAACGTGGCACCGAAACGGCCCCGTGGCTCCGGTTGCACTACTGTCATCGTATAGGGACCCTCACCAATTACTGGTGGCCCCCCACCCTACACTTAACTACCACCGCACAGATGGAGAATGTAATGCCGATCGTCGCTGCTGTAGACCAATCCGAACGAGCGGAGTTGGTAGTGACCCGGGCAGCTGACCTTGCCGACGCGTACGGGCACGACCTCCACATCGTCCACGTCGGAACGCTCTCGGTCGGAAACCTGGCGACCGAATCGACGCAGGACTCCGAGGATGTAGACGAGGCCAGCCGAGCGGCCGAGGAGGTCGCCCGTGAGATCGGCCAGCGAGTGCAACCTGACCGCTCGTTCGACGCCATCGGCCTGGTTGGAAATCCCGCAGAGGAGCTCATCGCCTACAGCCAGGAGTGTGATGCCGAGTACATCGTGATCAGTGGCAGGAAGAAATCCCCAGTCGGAAAGGCGCTGTTCGGCAGCGTCACGCAGTCGCTCCTCTTGAGTGCGGATCGACCCGTCGTCACAGTCATGCCGCAGTGATCGTCCGCCACCTCTCGGCGGCCTCGGTGTGACTCACGGGAAGCGGGGGAAACAGCGGTCGCAACAGCGGTGCGGTGTCATCGACGGGCGAACCGAGTTCGTGCGGTTGTGTCGCGAGTGGGACGCGCACGTGAGAGCAGTCAGCATTCGGAGGCGTGTCCCGACGGGCTTGCTCGACCGCCCACATGGGAATGTATCAGTATTAGACCTATTATTCTAGATAAATATATCGCTCACTCGTCCTGAATCACGAGCACGTGGAGGTCGTTGACGTTCGTTCCGGTCGGGACGCTCGGGACGCGGTCGCCGTTCCTGGAGAGTTGCTGGGAGATGCGATTCGTGTTGAGAGCGTCCCAGGCATCGCTCATCGGTTCGGCGGACGTGTGGTCGACGACCGCGCCCGAGCACTCGGCGTGTCCGTCGACGCCGTCCGTCGCAACGCTGGCGAGGGCAGCGGCAGCGCCGAGTGTCTCGTGGAATTCGACGGCGCCACTGAGCGCGAACTCCTGATTCGGCCCCTGCTTCATCGATCCGAACGTCGGGATCGAGGTCTGGCCGGCCGCGAGGAGGACGGCCGGTGGTTCGACGGGCGTCCCGGAGAAGTAACACTCCTCGCCGATTCCGACGAGGGGTTTCACCGACTCCTGTGCTCGGCCCCGTAACCGCGTCGTGAGGATGAGCGACTCGAACCCGAGCGACTCGGCTTTCGCTTGGGCGCCACGCAGCGCGGTCATCCCGTCCGCGATCGTGATACACGACGCCCGGTCGAACGCATCCGCCTCGGCCGTCGGCGTCTCCGGGATCGCGCCGCTCCGGCCGCGCTCGAGGTGGTGTTTCACCCGCGTTGGAGGCGAGATGCCGTATCGGTCGAAGATCTCGAGGGCATCGGCGTACGTCGACTCGTCCGGGAGCGTCGGGCCGGACGCGACGGCGGTCCGCTTCTGGCTCACGACGTCGCTGAACAGGAGCGTCACGATCGCCGCCGGCGCGGCCGCACGCGCGAGCTTTCCGCCCTTGACGGCGGAGAGATGTTTCCGAACGACGTTGACGTGCTTGTCGCTCACACCGTTCGCGAACAGGTCCTCGGTGACGGTCTGGAGGTCCGACAGCGAGATGTCTGGGACGGGTGCCGACAGCAGTGGGCTTCCACCGCCCGAAAGCGCGGTCAGCACCAGATCATCCGCGGTTGCTTCCTCCGCTAACTGGAGCACCCGTCTCGTCCCGAGCATGCACCGTTCGCTCGGAACGGGGTAATCTCCCTCCACGACGTCGATGCTGTCCGTGTCGACCGGGTCATCCGTGACGACGACGCCGGCGGTGATGCGGTCGCCGAGTAATCGCTCTAACTCCGCCGCGACGTGACCGGCGACGTTCCCACCGCCGACGACGTACACGTCCTCATACGCCGAGAGGTCGAACCGAGCGCCGTCGACGTAGAGCACGTCGTCCCGAACCTCGACACGCTCCGCGAAGACCGTTTCCGGGTGAGCTGCGCGAATTCCTGCCTCGACGCAGCCCAACGCGACCTCACGTACCGGCGTCCTCGCGATGTGGTCCCGGTTCGGAAACATACGGCTATCGATAGCGGTTACGATAAATAAGCGGCGTGGTGGAGTGCGGTCGACTCGGGTGAGTTTCGTCGGTTGCAACCTTCGGACAATCCCCCATGGAACAGATTCAGAGCGGCTCAGAAATATATATGAGAACAAATAAATTGATATAATTACCATATATCTTATCTATCTGGCGCGGGTACTCCTTGACCCTCATGCGATTTGAGTTCTACATTCGGGACACCGCTTCGCGTGTAGGCTGGCGGTCCTCAGATTGGACATGCTGGTCGCGAGATTTCCTTCCGATCTGCTTCGTGCCGTGAAGAAATCGCCGAAATAAATACTAACAGCTTCCGGGTGCCGATCAGAACACGAGTCGTGAGCAGATGTACAATGTCAAACCGGGGGCTGAGATCATCCCGCTACGACGTCGATTTCGACCGAACCGATCCGCTTCCCTACGGATCTGTATTCTGAATTTGATTTTACAACGTTTCCATTTCATATGAGGTCTATTCCTGAGGACCATCGAATATGTCCCGGCTTCGAGTGAAATATCATGTCTTCTGGCGCTTATTTCCTGATCCTCTCCAATACTCATATATCATAGTAGTCCTGTTGCACCTACTGATGGGGGGACAGGGAACAGTCCGTGTCGGCTACGTTGGGAGCGATCGACACTCTCGAGTTGGACTCGATTCCGTTACTCCATCGCCACCGTTTGATCATGGCCTCCGAAGAACACCCGATCAACAGTCCTGCAGCTGAAACCGACACCCGACCGCCGCGAGTCCGCTCGCGCGTAGCCGCCTGGATTCTCATCTGCTGTCTCGTTGCAGTCGAACCAGCGACGGCACAGCAAAACGCCGTCTGTGCGGCCGACCGCCTCCCCGAGATGATCTCGGGGTTCTTCCGGCTCACCACCGCTATCGGATTGATGGGGCTGGTCGTCGTCTGGCAAGCCGACTCGCTCGTGGAGATGTTCACGCTTCACCGGGAGCAGCGCGAGGGGATCAAGCGACACAAACGGACGGCGCTCAAGTCAGCCGTCATCCTGGTTGTCCTCGGGCCGCTGTACACCGTCGCCGGGTCGATGATGAACCTTCCGCTGGCCGGGTGTATCGACTTGGTCCCGTGGTAACTACTCGAGGAGAGATTCGTGAGTCGTCCCGTGTCCACGCGGATCCTCATGCACCTTCTCGTTGTGAGCGTCGTCGTCATCGGGCTCACGACCATAATCGTCCCCGTTCAGTCGACCTCGAGTGAGCACCCGCTGGACGAAAACGAGACGGCGACGCTCTGGTCGAACGATCCCGATACCTGTCCCGAGGGCATCCAGACTGGAGACGGCGTTGGCTCGGAGACCGCGGCCATCCGGGAGCTCGCGAACTGCACCGATCTCACGTTCAAGCGGCCACCATCGACCGCGGCGAGGTGGAGTGTGCACGATTTCGAGGAGCTCGAACCTGGGGACGGGAACACGTCAGTCCACCCGCCGAACGCGACGCTCACCGACTCGGTGGTGATCGCGGACGCGCATGCATCGCTGTTCGCTGCCCATCCATCCACGACGGTTCATCGGGAGCCGGACGACTCCCCACTGTACATTGCACCGACCGGGACGGTGCGAGGCCTCGTCGACTATCGCGTTCGGCCACTCGAGAACGAATCCGTTGATGTTGATCCCGACTCGGGGGCGAGCCTCCGGCACGAAGTGAGCGAAGTCCGCCTATTGCTGGGAGGTGACGTCCTCACCGTTACCAACGGGTCGCAGACTCCGGTCCTCGCGTACGAAACGAACGAGACTGGCCGAACAAATCTCACCATCGAAGCCGACATCCGCGTGAGGCTTGCTCAAGGTAGCCCTGCTACTGGTGGGACTGACTCGGACTCTGAGACCACGGTCGACGAGGTGACTGTCTCCGAGTCGATTCCAGTTCGGGTGTACGGGCCAACGGTCGAACAGTTCACGGCACGGTATCCGAACGGAGATACTGGAATCGCGCTGTATCAGCGCCAACCCTGGCACGGTTACAGCCTGCGTGGGGATGGCGATGCTCGAGTGCGAGGGGTGTGGCGCTACTACACGGCTCGCGATACTGGCTGGGACGAACTCGTCCACTCGAGGAGCGATGGATCCGAACGGGTCCGGTCGGACGCACGGCCGGTGTTCGTCCACGCGTACCCATCCGAGATCGGGCCGCGGGCAGAGCCCGTCAGGGACGGGCCGACGATCCTCGACGTCTGGGGAACCGAGAGTGAATCACCGGCGATCGAACTCCCCGAGAACGTGACGGTCGACGTCGTCGAGCAGCCCTACACCCAGTCCTACGGGTTAGCATTGCGGACCGACGAGCGTACCCTCGAGGGCGTGCACGTCCAGGGGATCGTTCGCGGTGTCAACACCACGGTCACCATCCCGGATGACGAGCGGGTGCGGCCACTCCGTGAGAGCGAGCTCAGCGTCGAACTCGAGAATCAGTCGGCATCGGGTGCGACGCTTCGAATCGAACTGACGGACGCGACCACGGGTGACCCCATATCGCTCACCGACACGCAGGGTGCAGATCCCGTGGCCGTTCCGGCTGACGGCGAGAGGCGTACGGGATACATCACTGTGAACGGTGAGCGGGTAGAGACGAACCCTGACGGGACGGCGACTGTGCAGGTTCGCGAGCCGGGAAGCTACAGCGTCCGGTATCATCCGGGGTCGTGGCTGTCGCACGATCCAGCGTACGTCGGTTCGACGGCGAGCGTCTCTTGGCACCCGCTGCTCACCGTCGCTGGCTGGGTCGCTTTCCTCGATGAGGTCGTCTGGTGGTCGATTCCCTTCGTGACGGCCCTCTACGGTGGCATCCGCATCGGAAAATTCCTGAAATACGACGAATACCAATACAAATGACTGACGCAGCGGTACACGTCCGCAGACGAACCGTCCTTGGAACGATTGTAGGGAGTACACTCCTTCCACTTGCTGGTTGTACTGGCTCGGGAAATCCGGCAGGGGAGGGGTCGAATCCGATCCGTGCCGTCTCGGTGGCCGACCTGCATCTGGTCGTGGAGGTGCGCGAGGATGCGAGCATCGACGAGTTGACTGTCGTCTCCCCGAATGGTGAGGCGTTCGCGACCCGGTCTCTCTCACCGGGTGTGCGGCGAGAAACAGTTGAGCTCGGCACGTCCTACACCCCCGGTTCCTACGAGATTCATGCGTCGGCTGACGGAGAAACGGTTGGTGAATCGTCCATCGACATCCGTCCCGACGTTCAGATCGTCGATCTGAAACTCGGTCGGAACCACCCAGATGAGATGTACGAGGGGGCGACCGAACAGGCGATTCGCTCGGAAGTCATCGTCTCGCTGGAAAACCGGGGGACGGGACCTGATGCTGTGACGGCCCTCCGGTTCGATGGCGACGTTCCGTTCCCCACACGCGAGAATTTCGAGGAGAGCGGAATATACGATACCGAGAGTGATATCGGCGGAAATCGAGAACGAATACTCATCGGAACGGGAACGGAAGTTACGCTATTCAGCAACTCACAACCCTTCTCCCCGGCCGGTGGGAATATCTCCTGTGAAGATGGTCCAGTGGACGGTCAGGTCGCGGTTGAACTCACTACACAGCTCTCCGATAGTGGCTCAACGGCCGACTACGATGTCAGCTATCGAGGGAATGACGACTTCGACTGTGACATCACAGTGGCTCAGTCATAGTAATGCAGGGAGTCTCACTCACCGACGTTGGGCTCAAATGGTTCGAAGACGCAGTTAATCAAATTACTAAGTGGTTTAGTAACGGAATCACGACTGGGTACAATACGCTATCTGAGTTACTTCTGGGGACGCCAACGCCCGAAACTCGAGATACGTTCGTATTCGGTACTCCGACCAATGAGCCATGGATTGCACTCCACGACGCGTTAGTTGGTGGTGAAATCCTCCTCCTCGCGCTACTTCTGTTAGTGGTTTGTGTCCAGGGTCGGCATACGGTTCGGATTTTCAATGTTGGGAGCGGGTATGAGGCACAGAAAACCAAACGAACAGCGTGGACTGGTGCGTTCCTCATCGTTACGTGGTACTGGATTGGCGTGCTGGCACTCTACCTCGTTGATGGATTTACCATCGCGCTGATTCCTGATGTCGCGGTCGTGACGACCGCGATGCTGGCTTTCATGGAAGTCTCGATCGCTAACCCCGCGCTCGCCCTGTCTCTCGCTGGACTCGGTGGCATCGCGATGTGGGTCCTGCAGGCGCTCTTGTTCATCCGTAAGATCCTCCTGTACGTCTATCTCTATGGGATGCCACTCGCGATCGCGCTGGCGTTCGGAAACCTCCCGGTCGTCTCACGAATCGCACAGGCACTCAGCCTCAAGTTCGTCCCCCTCGCGATCATGCCGTTACCGGTCGCGATCCTGTTCAAGGCGTACGGACTCCTGTTCAGCGAGGGGACGGGCGCTCCGCTTGCACCCGAGAGCGCCTTCCTCAGTTACCTGCTCGCGGCGTCGCTCCCAATCCTGGCAGTCCTCGTCGTCTGGAAGCTGTTCAAGTACGCCTCGCCGATGACTGCATCGGTCATCGGCTCCGTTACCGGTGCTGCAGTAACAGCCGGTGCAGTCGTCACTGCGGGCGCTGTCGCAGGTCCATACGTCGCCTCGACTGCCGCAAAATGGGGACCGAAAGCGGCCGCCGGGCACGCCATGGCCCAGCGAGTCGCCGGTGGATCGACCAACTCTCAGAGTCGGCCCAGTGGCGGCTCGACTGGGGGAACGAGCCAGGACAACGTCGTCACCGACGCCTACGGCCAGCAGGGCGTCCCGTCGTATCGCCGTACCGAGAATGACCCCGGCTACTACTGACCACAAAATATGACCGACGATCACACTGCTGCGACCCGCCGTATCATGGACGCCATCGGCGAGGAGAGTCGCCTCCCGATCATCAACGTGCGCGAGGGAGATGTTTACGTCCTCATCGGCTTTCCCACGGCCGGGCTCTTGCTCGGTGGCCTCACGGGCATCGACGTGCTCGTTCTCCCGCTCGTGTTGCTTGACTTCTCGCAAGCGTGACGACCGTCGTCGCGTCGCCGTCACACCTCCCCGCGTCGACGTGGCTCGGTGACGTCGCACGCTACTACCTGGGCCGGCCTCACATCACCTTCGCCGCACCGGCTGGCGAGTCAGCGGGGACAGACGAGGCTCTTCATCGAACTGATGGAGGGATCGTTCAGTACCGCCCGTTCACACCCGCAGAGCGCACCCAGGAGCTCACCCACCTCGAACGAGCGTGGCCTGGCGCGAGCGCGATCGAGCGGGATGACGGGACGATGGTCGCGATGCTTGCGATCGAGCCCGCGAACATGGATTTCGCCATGTCCGGTGACTGGGCGACTCGGCAGGCGACTGCCGAGACGTTTGCGAACAACGAACTCGACTTCCCGCTGACGCTCCACACGACGACGCGGCCGTTCCCCGTCACCCGGCTCGTCGACCAGATCGAGGACCGACTGACGGACGAAGACGTCACAGACAACGCCGTGTTTCGAGACCTGCTCGAAGAGTATCGCGACCGGCGACCCGAGCAGTTGGCCGACACTCAGCAGATCCAGTACTATCTCGGCGTCGAGGTGGCGCCGTTCGAGGTGTACAACCGGGACCGTGACGAGCGATCGCCCGCCGAACGGCTCAGCAGGATTCCCCTGCTCGGCCTCCTCTTCACGCCCTTCGTCACGCGACGCGAACGGTTCACGGAGGCCGAACTTCGGGCGAAGCAGTTCGAGCACCTGGACCGGCGCTGTCGGACGGTCGAAACCGAACTCGTGAGTAGCACGGCGGGCTGGTCGGCGCGGCGACTCGACACGCCCGACCTGTTCCTGCTCGCGATGGACTTCTGGAACGGTGAGCCCCACGCATACGGCGAGGCGGCAGCGGTCATCGGGCAAGAATCAGCCGTCGACCACCGCGCTCGGGGTGATTCCAATGGCTGACCCACGACTCGTCCCGATGCAGGCATCCGCTGCATGGTCACTGACGGACCTCGCACTCGTCGTGGGTGGGCTCCTTCTCGGGGTGCTGCTTGCAACGTGGTGGCAGCGCCGCGGGCAGGCTAACGGGTTCGATCCGAACGCGGTGTTCGACGAGTCCGTCTTGCAGGATGCCCCGGCCGACCGAGCAGTCCTGACTGCGATTTCCGAGCGCCAGCAGCGCGCCCTCGCCCCGGCCGCTATCGAGTGGGGGACGCGGGCTGCCCGTGTCGGCGAGCAGTGGACGACCACGCTCTACGTGGCTGACTGGCCCGACTATCCCGCTGACGGCTATCTCAACGAACTGTTCACGCTCACTGACGTCCAGTTCGATTGCACGGTTCACATTACACCGAAGAATCAGGAGCGAGCACGCGAGGAACTCCGGACGGTCGCTGACGACCTCCAGGTTGACGCAGACCTCGAACGAAGCGTCCGGGGCCGATACCTCCAGGACCGCGCCAACGAGGCGGCAGAGACGTACACGGCCGTCGAGAACGGTCAGCGGGTGTTCGGCCAGGCGATGTTCGTCACCGTGCGTGCCGACACGACAGAGGCCCTCCGCGAAGACGTCCGCACAGTGCGGCGCCGACTCCGTGACACACCCGCGAATCTCACCCCGAAGACGGCTATCTGCAAGCAAGACCTGGCGATTCGGGCGGCTGCACCGCTGGGGGACAATTCGTTCGGCAGGGAGGCAGTCGCGCTCGGTGGGGCTGTCGGGGCGTTGCTGGCCTCACCGCATACGCCAACGATTCTCGAACCCGGTGGGGTCGAGGTAGGGACGCACCGGCACACGAACAGCCCGCTCGTCATCGATCCGTTCGCCCGGGAGAACGGCTACGCCAAGTTCACCGTCGGTGATCCCGGGTCGGGGAAGTCCTTCGGTGCGAAACAGCAGTTCCTTCGATCGATCGCGCAGTCGCCGAATCGGCTCGGGATCATCCTCGAACCGCTGAACAACTGGGCTGGCGTCGCTGAAGCGCTCGGCGCTCGCCGCATCACGGTCGGTGGGACGATGGGGTTGAATCCCCTGGAGCTCAAGCCGACGCCCGAGCACGTCCAGCGGGCGATGGGCGAGGACGCCAGCCCGTTCACCGAGAAGAAGGCGAGCGTCCTGAGCTTCCTTACGAACTACTTCGCGCTCCGGGGGGTTGAACTCGGTGACCGACGGACGACGCTCGAACTCGCCATCGACCAGGCGTACCGGGAGCAGGGGATTACCGACGACATCGCCACACATAGTCGAGAGAGCCCGACGCTGCGGGAAGTCCTCGATATTCTCGAGGCGCTGGTGGACGAGCCGGAATCATACGTCGTCCGGACGCCAGAGGAGGCAGAAAAACTCCGGACGGACGCGACGTGGCTCATCGACCAGCTACGTCCGTTCGCGGAGGGTGGGCGCTTCGAAAACCTCGGCCGGCCGACCGAGTTCGACATTCGCGACGAGGGACTCATCTATCTCGATCTCGCGCAACAGGAGGGAAACGTCGGTGGAAGCACGAGCCTCCTGATGCAGTTGCTCATCTCGCTCGTGTACGAACGGGCGAAAGAAACCGGGAAGGAGATCGTCTTCACGATCGACGAGGCGCGATACGTCATGCAGGATACGGCGAGCCTCTCCTTCCTCGAAACGGTGTTCAGACACCACCGCCATCACGATCTCTCGATCCGCCTCGTGACCCAGACCGTCGACGAGTTCTTCCACCACCCAGAATCCGAGGCCATCCTCGATCAGTGTGCGATCAAGCAGTTCCACCGCCTCGACGGCATGGACGAGGAGTGGGCCAACGAGTTCGGCCTGAACTATGCGCAAATGCGGTTCGTGCAGGACGCCGTACCGGGAAACGACCGGACGGGATACTCGGAAGCGCTCGTTGGCGTGGATGGTGAATGGCGCGGGATCGAGGTCAGGGCGTTACCACGTGAGGCGGAGGTCATCGACTTCGATCCGACGACGGACCGTGTAGATGAGCAGTCCGTCCTTCAGGATGGCACAGCGCCGATTCACCAAAGAGGGACCAAGTAGAACACACAGCACGTCGGTTTTGTTGGCTCTGTAGAGACTCCCAGAATGTGATAGTAAATGGCGTGCTGACTACAGAGCGGGCATGCAGTAGTCAGTAGTCGTTCGTTTCAGGCTGCCAGTGGCGAAACAGTCGCTAAGCAGGTGTGCGAACCTAACGCGGCTGCTTCTATCAGCTGACGATGGTGTTGGTAGAACCGTGCTGAATACAGGGTGCGTATCTCGCACAGTACCTGCTCAAAGCGTGAGCGTTGGAATCGTTCGATACAGGGGTCCTCGCCGACCAGTCAACGGATCTCCCCGCACCTATTGCTCGCCGGGAGGGTTCTGACGCGGTATGACCGTCGCTATCATCTCCACGGGGGGCACGATTTCGTCTATCAGTGACGAAGGGACGGGAGCGACCCCCGAGCTTGAGGGCTCGTATCTAGTCGATTCCCTACCGGTTCTCGATCGAGGTCCTCCAATCGAGACGTGCGAGTTCGCGAACGTGCCGAGCGCCTACCTTACCATCGAACAAATGTCGTCGCTCACGGAAGTCGTTCAGGAATATAGTCGCAATGACGACCTCACCGGGATCGTCGTGACAGTCGGCACTGACGTCCTTGAAGAAGTCGCGTACTTCGTCGATCTCTGTTACGGCGGACCGACACCAGACGAGTATCGCGACGATTGTGGCTCTCGCGAGCTGCGGGCTTGAGACCGTGTTCGACCGACCCGGACGAGATTGACGATTCGGTGCCGACCAGCCCGAATTCTTTCGTTGCTGTTAACGGACCTTCCCTCTCGCCTGCACCTCCCAGAGCTCTTCGACCCGGTCGTTTCGGATGCCGATGATGAGGTCGTGGAGGTTGATCGTCGTGCAGACGTGCGGGACGATGAACTCCAGTCGGTCGCCGACTGCGAACGACTCGTCTGAGTCACTGGTGTCAATCCACCCGTGTTCCTCGCTGGCGTTGACGTATTCGATGTCGTCGCGGTTCTTGGGGACCGGCATTTGGGGTTTGTCCAACGAGAACGTTTTGCTGCCCCCGTCGACGACGAGTCGATCGTCGTCCGGCACCGAGATAACCGTCGTGACGACCGTCGCTGCACAGTCGTCCTTCGACACCTCCCACGGCCGGAGTTCGAGTTCGCCGACGTCGTTGAAGGGATACATTCCTGGGTTGATTTCGGTGACCACCGGATGCTTGCCACTGTACCCTGACGTCGCTGTCCCGCCGACCTTCACCTCGTCTACGGAGATTCCAGCGGCCTCGATGTCCTCGACCACGTCCTGGGCCAGTTCCATAGCCTCCCAGCACAGCTTGTCGAACTCCGATTCGGTCTCGGCTTCGGCTTTCACGTGCGACTCGTACGCGAGGATGCCGTCGAACTCGAGATTGGCCGCCTCGTCGACCCGTTCGGCGAGGGCTACGGCCGCAGGGCCAGGACCGACGCCAGTCCTGTGCAATCCCACGTCGATCTCGAGGATGACGTCGGCCGTCGTTTCGTGGTCGTGAGCGGCGTCTTGGAGGAGGTCTATCGTCGCGTCCGAGTCGACTGTCGTCGCCAGCTTCTCGACCTTCTGCGAGAGCCAGCAGAACCGGTCGAGTTTCCGGTCACCGATGACCTGATACGACAGGTAGATGTCGTCGATTCCGTTTCGCGCCATCGTTTCAACCTCGCCCAGTGTTTGACAGCAGATCCCACCACCATCAGTCATCTCGTCTTCGAGTGCCGCGAGTTCGGCGTTCTTGTGCGTCTTGACGTGCGAACGGAGCGATACGTCGCTCTCGTCGGCGAACGTCGCGTATTCATCGATGTTGCGCTCCATCGCATCGATGTCGACGAGCAAGGCCGGGGTTTCGAGGTCCTCGACCGGTTGATAGAGTGTCGGCCCCATCTCGTCAGTCGTCCAAATAGACATAGTCCGAAGGAGGCTCCCTTGAAGTAATAAACTGAAGGTACACACAAAGATGTGAGAAGATTCGCTTCGGCAACGACCCACCGAATCGACTTTTGAGTGAAGGGATAATCTACCTGGACGGGGCCCAGAATCCATATCGGGGTCGATAGGCTATCCGTAGCCATGCAAAGCGAGAAGGAGAAGATGCTGAACGGGGAGTTATACGACGCTGACGATCTTGAACTCGTGGCCGAACGGGAGCGAGCGCGAGGGCTCGTCGAGGGCTGTATGGACCCTGACGACTACATCGTCAACCTGCTCGCCGAGCTCAACTGCGAGGCGGAGGTGAAACGGACTGAGTGCCCGGAGTGAGACAGGGATAGGTGTCCCGGCGATTCGGACTGTCGCGACCGATACTGACAAGCGGGCGGCCGGGGCGAAGAGGCCAAGAATATGGCTGGGATCCTCGCGTCGATGCGGGAGAACCACACGGCTCAGGCGGCTGGCAGGTACGCGCGCTACGCCAACGATCCAGCTTCGACCGCGACCGTATTTGTCCGGACCGACGCGCTCCCGCCGGGGTTCATGGAAGTTGAATGTCGAGATCACGCTCTTGACCGCCCGAATCGCCTCCTATTCGTACCAGTTCAGTGATAGCCACCAGTGTCTTGAAATCAAGGCGAACCCGCTGAGAACGCCGTTGGATAACAAAAAACTGCGAATCGGCGTTTTACGTAGCCGTCCCTCGGTTTCCTTGTTCAACAGTCGCTTCTGCGTGGTTGGGCTTGCGAATCTCAGTTGAAATTCTGATACATCTACAGATCAATTCGTGGGTAATACGCGACTGGTAGATGGATACTAACTATACGGTATACAGGAGTGGTTAACATATTGACTAGTATATGATTCCGACTGTACGCCCTCACATAGCGTTGGCAGTATTTGGAAACAAGATCGAAGGAACGGCGAGGTGAATTGTTGTATGGCGCCAAAACCACCGACCGAAGCAACTTCCTCAAAGGAAGCCAGGGAGTCAAGGATCAGGAGTACACATACAGGGGCCCTCTTGGCAATTGGTGTGGGTCTGGTCGTTACGGTCCTCTTTGCGTTGGTTGTTCCTCTCGTTATGGCGATGTTCAGTGGCGCGTTCCTGGCAGCCTTGGTTGTTCGGCGGAGAGCTCCCAGTTCGTATGGATTGACAGGCTCCCTGTATCTCGTCGGACTCGGAGTCCTCAGTTACACGCCGGTCCTCAGCACCCAGGCGACTGGGTTGACTCGCCTTATTCTTCTCGTTGTTGGGATTCTGTATCTAGCGTTCCTTACCCTCAAATCCGGTGTGAAGATAGTTCTCCGGAATATTGGGCAGCGATATTTCAGTACAGACACATTATCCGAACTGTGGGATGTCGGCGTATCTTCCTGGAGTATCATTTACATTGTGTGGAATGCATTTCAACTCCTCGAGCGCGTGATTCGGAGTATAGCCATCTCGATACTTGGTCCGGGATCGATGATTACGAACATCTTGGTTGTCGGCTCCAGGAATGGGTTCAGAGGGTGGGTGTTCGACGTGTCTTTGATCATCTTCGTTGTGTGCGTGATGCTCAGTTTCCATACGCTGGCCACCTGGCATTCTGCTGCGAAACTCAAGCGCTCCCTCACAACGGACACAGAGGGCGCACACTCATCCGTACAACTTCAAGTCGAGTCAATGAAGAATAGGATTTCTCAGCGACCGACTGAGGACGAGTAGATGCCGATCTTTTGGTTTTTCATCAGTATAGTGGTGGGCGCGTTTATTGGAGTTCTCCTTGTGAGCATTTTCGCATTACTCTTTGCGGGAGCTATATCAATAATAAAATATAAAATCGGAATGAATAGTGGGGAAGATATCCATCATTAGCTACTCTGTTAATCAGGGCGCAGTGATGGCGACGGCTTGCTCCTAAGCAGAGGACCAGTTCACCGAGATGGTTCGCGAGCACGCCGATCGGGAGTTGCGGGCCCGAGAGACGACCGAGGGGATCGTCTACGCGGGCGAGGATTTCCAGACGGAGGTGTACTGGCGCGAGGGCTACTTCCAGACGACGATTCCCTACTGGGTCCGGCTGCTTGGCGTCCTAAGTGAGAGCGAAGACGTCTGGGAGGCGCCGTCGCTGTACGAGAAGCCAGAATTAGGAGCGTGGGGGTAACGCAGGGTTTTATTTTTCGGCACCTGGGGCGACGTGTATGTTCAGGTATTCCGCGCTTTCTCTCACCGTGCCGTGGCCGCTGGCACTCGGCAGGCTCTTACTCGTCTTCGTCATCAGTGTCAGTCTCGTCCTCACGACCGCGTAGTGGTCGAATAATTATCTTATAGGACTGACGATTTTGTGGGAAGAATGTCACTAGCCCAAAAATTCCCCCTCATGCGAACGGGGGAAACAGGTCGGAACGCCGCGGTCGCTATCGGCTATTTCGTCACGATACCACTCTGGGTAATGCTCTTACCGTTCATCGTCTTCTGGCGAGATTATGGCGGGATTGCGACATCGCTGTCGGGCGTGCCAGGGATTTCGGCAGGCGGCGGTGTGGTCTCGGGGGTCGTCGCCTGCGTGCTCTGTCTCGTCCTCGTCGGACTCGTCAGCGCTGCTCTCCCTGGTGGTGACGCCCCGGGCCAGGGGGACGCCGGCGTCGACGCGGAGGAGCCAGGTGCAACGACCGACACGCCGGCCCCGATTGACGAGCCGACGTCGACGGCGACAGCGACGCCGATGCCGGACTCGGACAAAGAGCGAGCGGAGAACGCCCTGATCGAGGGTTACCAGGCGTCCGACTCGGACTACCGAGACGGCGTTCGTGAAGTGGACACGCTCGATGGCTACGACGGCCGGGATGGCTACCTGATCGAACTCCGGTACGACCTCTTCGTCGACGGGTTCGGGAACCTGGAGGACGATGCGGAGCACCGAGCCGGCCAAGTGGCGGTCGCAACGCTGGAGGCGATGGCCGACACGAATGCAGAGAACGTGACTGCGGTCGCAATCTATGCCTACGTCCCGACGAACAACGGTGACGCCGTCTCGACGAAGATCGTCATCGACATGAGCACCGTCGAGTCGATCGACTGGAACTCGTACGCCTGGCAGTCGCTCCGCGACGATGCCTACCAGTACAAGTTCAACGACTACCTCTACAACTGAGGTCGGATCCACCGGTCGACCTCATTATCACGACGCATGCCGACGGAGCAGCGAGTTGAGCACGTAACACCCGAACGAGATGGTCCCGCAGACGGTTGTAAACGCGAAGACGGATCTGTGAAAGCTAAGTTCAAGTAGAATAACTTTCGGGGTGGCTCGCATCCTCCTGAGATATTGTCAAGGTTGGCCTGCTGAATAAGAAGATGTATCCATCATTGGTTTGATGTATGGTAACATGCCCGATTTCTCAGTGAACCTGTCCTCTGACGACCACGTAGTCATCTCGATGAAATCACCACAATCTCCACGGAGATTCTATCATCAAATCGGAACCGAGGAAAATCCATTCAGGCCCGATTGCGGAGCAGCAATCGAGACACCCGTAGTAGTCCGACTGAAGGATTTAGAAACGGGAGGAACCGCAGTTACTAATCTATCCAAAGAGTACGCGCGTTGCTCGCGGTGTAATTGGGAGGACTGAGTGGTAGCTCCTACATCGATCAATACGTGGACCGACATCCCACATCGTCGATTTAAACTCGAATCCAGTCCCGAAGCAAGCACGACTTGCTAGCACCTCCTGGTAGCGTTCCCGATACAGGCTTAACGATGCACCCTTGCTAGCGAATGTCAATGCGCACCCTTGCCGTCTCCGACTGGCGGGTGCAGCCCATCGAAGACCTGTACACGATCGTCTCCGAACAGGCGGAACTCGACCTGCTCGTCTCGCCGGCGACGATCCCAGTCGGTTCATCGCCGGCGAAACCAACCACCTCGCCGAACTCGCTGAGCACACCACAGCCGGCATCGCGTTGGTCGTCGCTGGCAACGACGACCGCGAGCCGGTCACGACCGAGGTGACCGCTCCCGAGACAGTACACAACCTGCACTAGGCCCCCTACGCGTACGAACACGTCGTGTTCCTCGGCCAAGAGGGAAGTCTCGACGGAGACCCGGGATTCACGACGTATTCCGAAGCCGACATCCGCGCGCACCTCCAGACCCAACTTGACCGGGCAGCCAATGGCCAGCCCGTCCTCGTGACCCACACGCCACCGCCCGGGGTCTTGGATATCGGCCAGCGGTTCGGCCAACGCCACATCGGCTCCCACGCAGTGCGCGAGTTCGTCGAGACGGTCGAACCATCGCTGACGATCTGTGGGCACTGCCACCAGTTCGGCGGCCAGCGCGAAGACCGGCCGTTCGGGGCGGTACTGAACATCGCCTCCCACGACGACGACGGCGCCCCGGGCCGGTATGCGGTAATCGACCTTCAGCCGGATGGCCTCGATTGCACGATCGGATCTACGGCGGTTAACAGATTAGCATGAACGCTGCACCGATGTCTTCGGGGGCATCGTGCTGAATATACGAACGCTATCCAGCGGATCCTACTCATACTATCACCGATTCAAGATATCAATAGATGTCAAGTCGTGTCCTCGTCTGCGTCGTCTCCATCCGAGAGCCGGGTCGAAAGTCGGTCGAAGCGATTCGATGCGGACGCAGCCCGTTCTGCGGTCGCGTCGGGTTCGTAGGTGAACTCCTCCGGATCGCCGTCGACGACTGTGACGGTGAACACGGCATCTTGCTGCCGTCCCTCCTTTGGGAGTCGAGAGCTGGGGACGACTTCCTCGTCGACTACCTCACCGTCCGATTCGATCAGAAGCACTGCCATCTCCTCCCCATCCTCGAGTTCCTCGAAGCGATCTAATGTCGCCGTCAGCTCGGTTTCACTCATTGGTAGTCCTCCTCGAGTACGAGTCGACCGTCCGAATGGGTAACGACCACCGTATCTCCGCCATTATTCCAGATGGCACGTTCTGCACCCCAGTACAGTTCCGAATCAGTGTTCGTACCGCTACCGGAATAGAGGGTCACTCGCTCACCCGGCTCCAGCGTGAAGCCGTCGGGGACGGTATAGGTGTGATCCGCCGCGTCAGCGACTTGCCAGCCTGAGAGGTCCAGCGGGTCATCGCCCGTGTTCTCGAAGACGACGTACTCGTCGTTCAGGTTCTCGTTGTCGTTCCCCGCTGCATCTGCGTGGACGTCGACGAGTGAAAGCGACTCGCTCTGGGAATCCGGGGGTGTCGTCGTCTCGGTGGTCGGCGTCTCAGTGGTGTCGATTCCACCGTCAGCGAGTGCGCCACCGACCGTCAGCTGCAGTTCGAGTTGTGCGTCACTGCCTGGCTCGATTGGTGATCCGTCCCGGAGGTCAGTCGCGGTCGTCGGTGCTGCCTGCTGGGTCCATACCTCGACTGCTGTCCCGTTCGATCGGACTGCGACAGTACCGTGGGTCGCGGTCCAGAGCGTCGGAATCTCGCGGTCGGCAAGCCGTTCGAGCGTCTCGGTGTGGGGGTGGTCATACTGGGAGTCGAACGCGCTCGAGATGACCGCTATCTGTGGCGACGTCGCATCGAGCAGTTCCTCCCCCGTACTGGAACTGCTCCCGTGGTGGCCGGCTTGCAGGACGGTCACGTTCAGCCGGTCGCCGTACGTTTCGGCGATGTGTGCTTCATGTTCGGCTTCCGCGTCACCGGGGAACAGGAAGCTCGTCTCGCCGTGTTGCACGTAGAGGACGAGGCTGTTCTCGTTCCTGTCCTCGCCAGCGAGGTACGGTTCCGGCGGGCCGAGCACCGTGGCGTTCACGCCATCGAGTGGCAGCGAATCGCCTTCCCTCGTTTCATAGAGCGGCACCTCGTGTTCCTCGATCGCATCGAGGTAGTCAGCGTATGTCTGGGAACTCGACGTGATGCCGGGGTCGTACACTGCGCCGATGCCGTCCCGCTCGGTCTCATAGTGGTTGATGATCGCCGCATGGCCACCGATGTGGTCAGCGTCGGCGTGAGAAGTGACCAGGTGATCGATGCGGTCGATTCCGAGCCTGTTCAGCGCGGTTAACACGTACTCGCCGTCATCGCGCCAGTCGCCCGAATCGATCAGCATCGTCTCGCCGTCAGGCGTGATGAGGACCGTACTCGCCCCCTGGCCGACGTTGATGTAGTGGACTTCGAGCGTCCCGTTCTCATCGCCCTGGAGCTGTGGTGGATCAGACGCCGGCGTCTGTGTCGAAGCGTCAGTAGGGGTCTCGCTAGTCGGTCCGGCTCCGAGACCACCAGCACAGCCACTCAACGCCACGAGCACCACGATCGCGACGATGAGCCCTCCTCGTCGACCGAGCATGTTCCATCCTCTGTGGGAGAGGGGAAAACGGTTGAGTTAGCGCTGTTCAAATTGCATCCTTCAGACACATTATCACGGGAGACAGCCGCTAAGGAGGCCTGCGAACGACGGGATCCTCGGCTACGAGAACAGGTGAGCGAGTCCGATGCCTATTTGGATCCTGTATCTGCCACTCCTCATCGTGACACCAGCCGGAATCGTGCGTACCTCGAGGAAAGAACTGGCTGTTGTTCGAGCAGGTGACAGAGCTCGAAACCACACTCGAACATAAAAACAGACCGAATTATCGAGTTAGAAATCGAGCTACGGGAACTGGAGGACGCAATGTCCCACCACGACGACCGAACGTCTAGACGTGGGGCTCGTCGACAAATTCAAAAGTAGCCTCAGTGGGATTCAGCGGCAACTCTCACGAATCATCGACATAGTCGAACAGAGAAACGGCAACGGTAAATTGAAGTCGGTGATAGCAAGAATATATCTGTCATCAACCAGTTCGAAGCGCTCCTCCGGACGCTGACCGAAAGTCAGGGAACCGGCCTCTCTGACCGTCCCCGAGCCGAGTACGTCCGGCTGTGTGAGGACGCGGTAAACGAACTCGAACAGGCGAACCAAGCGGAGAGATAACACCGACTCATGTCTCAATCACCCGATGAGCTTCCATGGCACCGCGGTCCGGCCTTCTGGTCGTTCACCGACCAGACGGTCATCGGTCACGCGGCAACAGTCGTAATCGGAATCGGGGTGTTCAGCGCCGTCTACACCCTCTGGCTCCAGCTGGTCGCTGTGGACCTGACGCTGCTCGTCTCGTCCCACCCGGGTGCGGCCTCAGTTCGCCTCGCGGGCCTTCGAGCGGCGACTATCGCTTGCTACGTCTGGTTCAGTATCGCGTTCATGCTCGGGAAGGGCGGACCACTCCGCAATTACTGGCTCTACCCGCTCGTGAGTCTCCTGACGGGGGTGTATCTCCTCCCATTCGCCCTCTTCCAGCGTGTCCCGGCCGATCCACTCGGCGCTGACTCGGTGACCTTCGCCGATGCGGGACTCATCGTGGCAGTCATCAGCGTCTTCGGGCCTGGCTTCCTGCTCGGACTCGGGTTCACGTTCGGCTTCATCGTGGTCTTGACCTACGTATTAGAAACTGAAGACGAGTGGGTCGACCAGCACCTCCCGTCGGAATACCGTCTCTTCGAGCGGGCAGCACCCGAAGAGACGAATGACGAGTGAGCGACATACTGACCTGCTCATTTGAAAACGCGCTATGGCGTCAGAATCGTAGGGTTTCGCTGCGTTGTTCAACGTTGAAGACAGTGTACATCAGGCCGATTTCCCGAAACTCGCAGTATCGAACCGTCGCTCGCTCGCCACCGCCGAGCGTCATGCACCATAGTGTGCCAAGCTGGTGCGTGTCGTAAGAGAATCGTGAAAGAGGCGTGTTTGACAGTCACACCTGTCACACCGGATTTCTTAATCTGGAGGCGTGAAATCTGGGAGAGTGGGCGAGCCGGAGTGACCCTCGGTCATGCCGGCCTGGCCTCCCTCTCAGCTGGCCTGCTAACCCCAGGCCAGCATCACGTACCACCTGTCTTCCGTCAGATACTCAGAACTGTGGTGTCCCTTTCCACCCCGCGGTTTGTGTCGACGTCGTAATTGGCCCTGACGTCCCCACGAGCCTCCTCCAACTCGAGCGGGGTCCTCCCATACTGTACTTCGGCAGTTTCCGACCCGATTGCCCCCTGAGTTTGGAGTCCACCCGCTTCACTCGTCGGTATCGTATCGAGGGCCCCTGTGATTTGCGTCAATCGGGACCTGGGGGTGTATGCCCGCGGCCGCTCAAAGGGTCCGGCAACTGTGTCGACTGTACCTAGCGAATGAGCCCACCAGAACGAGAAGGCTTTATTGAAGCCCTGGCCGTCAGATACAATTCAGCCTGAAATATCCGATGAGGAGGTCTACTTATTGGCCGGGCTACCCATGTTGACAAAAGACGGTATTTCCAAGGAAATCAAGTACATATTTTAAACCCAGGCGCGGAGCCTGTACGGATGCGAACCGACGTTGGAGGCGGAATATCCTCCTGCCGTCTCACGGCATACAGGTGGCGGTATTCGTCACAATCGTACCACAGTTATCGCCACTGCTCTACGGCAGTAGACTGGTCACGCTGTTCGTCATCGGCTACGAGGCGTACCGATTACTGGATCTCGACTGGTCGCTCACCGAGTGTGACGCTCTGCCTACACTGATTCGATCGTTACTAGTTGAACGTACAGTTGCAAGCCTACACTTTACGCGGGTGGTCACTCGTTTGACTGATGGCGCTGGACGATTGCGAGCCAGAACTCCTCGACCGACTGCACGAACGAGACGAAATCTTCGGGCTCGACGGGCTTCCGGATGTAGGTGTCCGCGTCCAGGCCATGCGATTTCACGATCGCTTCTCCCGAGTCCGAGCTCGTGAGGACGAGGACGGGAATGTCGCTCAGCGCAGGCTCATTGTTCAACGTCGACAACACATCCAGCCCGCTGATGCCGGGTAATTTCGGGTCAAGGAGGATAATGTTGGGACGGGGAACATCCGCGTACTCCCCTCGCTGGTTCACGAAGTCGAGCGCAGACTCCCCATCCGTGACGGTGTGAATCGTGTTCATGATTTTCGCCTCTCGGAACTGTTCGGTAAACAGCCGTGTATCGCCGGGATTCGGTTCGACAAGTAGAATATCGATAGCGTCTGTCATCGGCGTTCCGTAATCGAACTGCGTTTGGGGCAGAGGGCTATAACTGCTAGGTATCCACAGCAGGTCTGGTTCCTCCCACACCGAGCGCGTAATGCATAATGTGAGCTGAGCGATCGACCGGCACCCCTCGAACACGGACCACACCTACGCCGGGATCAGCACGAACTCGAAGATGTGATGGTCACCATACTCTTCCTGGTGCTCGGCTTGCCGGTCGAGCACGTCGTCCAGATCCTCGATATCGTCGTGGTGCCCACACACCGGACAGGTGACTTGATACGTCATGGTACTCACGTAGGTTTGGGTACTGACCACTTCTCCATTAGACCCCGTCTTGCAATCGCGGATTATTTAAATACTACTGAGATTGGGATTTCGCCCCCGGTCGCGCACCTGTTGGGATCACAGCCGGTGTTATTTGGTTACGTCCACAGCCTCGATGAGCGTCGCTGTCGTCCGACTGATTCGATCGAGTCGGTCGAGTATCGCCTCAGGATCCTCACCGTGCCAGGCAGCCAGATAGAACTCGGACCCGCTCGTATCGAGACCGAAATGGCGGCCGATGATCGCCGCGACCGCCTCGGCTTCGAGTTCACGTTTCGCCCGGTTGGCTCTCTCATCGATGCCACCGTGAAGTTCGGCGTGTGCGTACTCGTGGATGATCGTCACGGCCAGGTCGGCCCTGTTCTCGCGGTCATGGACCTCGACGTTTGCCCGCTCGGTTTCGCCAGCTGCGTACGTACAGACACCCTTGGCTTCACCGTGTGACCACGCCGCTGGTGAAACGATGTCGACGTCGATGGAGAGCTCAGAGGCAGTTTTGAGTAGCGCTGGGACCAACTCCGCTGCATTCCCTGTCGCCGCCGTCTCCAGGTCGGGAAGCGGTTCACCCTCGGTCTGGGAGATGTCGAACACGGGGACGGGGCGAAACCCGACGAGTCCCTCGTCCCACTTCTCGGGGCCGGTCTCGTCGTATTCACAGTCGCTCGCATCGTGATACGACGGGGAGTTCTCGCACTCGGGACAGCGCGCCGTGATGATGGGCGCCCAGATTCAGATCGCGGATTCGCCCTCCTGGACCTGTCTGTCGAACTCTTCCTGCCACGTCCGGTAGCCCGCGACGCGGGTCGCGTCCGGACACTGGAGCGTGATGAGGAGCGTGTTCCGATGTGAGTAGTCGTGGAATCGACTCTGGACGTCGACCCATGCGTCGAATGCATCGCTCGCTCTCGCGTCGGTAACGCCGTCTACGAGCTCGCGTGCCCACTGTTCGATCATGCTGTGCATCTCGTCATCCCGGCCGTCCGGGTCGTCGAACGATGCCTGTTCTTCGCTGGTCGAGACAGACTCATCATTGGCTGTACCTGTCATGTCGACTCGCTCCGCACCCCTCAGGGAGCAGAAAAACAGTTCCGTGCGCTCACTCGGTAGACTTGATTCGACTACGTTCCTTGCTCACATAGAAACAAGGAGGAAATTCACAATTCAGTCGTGGGTACCTGACTCGGTCAAGTAGTTGTACAATTGGTCGACAGCTCTGTCGACCGTCTCCTGCTCGACCCGCCCGAACCAGTCGTCGATATCGTCGTGAGCCGGTGAAACGACGCCCCACGGGACGATGAAGCTCTGGTCGGGGACACTGCCCTCTATAAACGCGTCAGCCGGGAGTGGAAGCGTCTCACTGTGCCACGTTTTCGTCGTGAGGGTGAGTGCGACGTACTGCTCGGGCGAGAACGGGTGGGCAGTCGAATTGACGATCAAGAACGGCCGAGATGGATTTCGTTCCGTGAACGGATCGCTTGCCTCGATGACGTCGCCTCGTTCGTACGCCGTCATTCGTCCGCCGATTCATCGTCAGAAGAATTGGATGTATCCGCGCCTGCAGAGCGCCACTCGTCCATTTCCTCGGCTCCCAACTGTTCGTTTAGGGCCTCGAGACTTCGACTGAAGTCTGACGCGGTCGCTATTCGCTCCCGATCACCGATCGCCCAATATGGGGGCTTGTGTCGCACCAGCCCCCGTTCCTTGAGTCGGGACAGGACTGCGCTGACTGAATTCGGATCGATCCCCGTTGCTTCAGCAATCTCTCGGCGTTCGAATGCACTGTCATCGTTTCGGGCGAGGAACCGGACGATCTGCTGTGCATGGGTCTCGCCAGCGGCGGACGCAGAGCGGTGATCGAACGTCTCGATGTCGATTGGCATGAAGAACACTAGGTGTTTGGAAGTATGTATATTTGGCTGTTTGTGCCGTAGTAGATTTTCATGTCTTCCGGCCCCGCACCGTCATAGAATCACTGGAAAATCGTTCCTCAATTCGAGCCCCTCTCGGAGTGTCCGTCCATGCAGCAGCTACTCTGCATACCAATCGTGCTGGGGTTCGTATTGCTACCAGTTGCCCCGTCCTGCGTTTCCGAGTGTTCATTTGCAGCCGCTCTGTGCGTTCTGCAGTTCGTTCCGCCGTTCTCGAACCGTCACCGGCGTTACGTCGGCTGCGTCGCCGAGTTCCGCTTGCGTAATCCGTTTACCCATCTCCTTCCCCGCAACATACACACAGGCCGCCGCGACGCCGTTCGGATCTCGGCCGTTCGCGATCCCAGCCTCGACCGCGACGTCTGCGAGCCGCCGAGCACGACGCCCGACCGCGCTGGAGGCATCGACCGCAGACACGAGCCGCGGGACGAGCGCGGGCGGATGTCGTGGTGCTGCATCGAGTCCCAGTTCCTGATTTAGGACTCGGTACCCCAGCGTCACCTTGGATTCATCACTTTGGGCGACCGCCGCGACCTCGTCGGTCGTCCGCGTGATTCCATCGCAGCGACAGGCCGCATAGACACAGCCCGCGGCGATGGTCTCGATCGCCCGGCCACGGATGAGGTTCTCCTGCATCGCCTCGCGGTAGATCGCGGCTGCCCGCTCTCTCACTGACTCGGGCAGATCGAGCGCGCTTGTCATCCTGGTGATCTCTCCGCAGGCGTGCGCGAGATTCCGCTCAGCCTTTGACCCGAACCTGGCGCGATTGTGTTCGCGACGGAGCCGCCGAACCTGCGCTTTCTTCTCACTCGAGAGGCTCCTGTCTGAGTCGGCCAGGCCGTAGCCGATCTCGGTCGAGAGCCCGCGGTCGTGTCTGGTCTCAGTTAACGGAGCGCCCGTTCGCCTGGGCGCCGTGTCGTCATCGTCGAACGAGCGCCACTCCGGCCCACGGTCGAGCCGCTGGTCGGTGATGACGAGTCCGCAGTCGGTGCAGTGGCGCTCGCCGGCGTCCGCGAGTACGGTGCCGTCGCACTCGGGACACGTCGCGGCGAGGTGGTAATCGGTCTCTTCGTCGAAGCCTGTTTCGTAGACGTCTCGCAGAGCCATTGTCGATCACGCGAGGCAATCTCGGCTGCCCCGCACCCCTTGGGGGCTGACAAAATCTGCTGCGGACGTTACTGGCCGGGGACGGAGCGGCGACCTGCGAGGACGCAATTCCAGCAGGGGAAGTCGTCAGTCAGGTCGTCGCACTCGCAGGGATACTCCTCTTCGTCGATGCCGTCCCGAGAGGCCTCATCGGAGTCGACGGGCTCATCACTGGCGTCCGGAGAGTGTTGTGTGTCCTTCTCCGCAAGATACTGCTCCTCGGAGAGCGGCTGGTTGGATGACCCAGAGCCGTCAGCGGCGAGCTGTGCGTGAATCGCTGCCTCGAGAACGGGCGTTCTGATGGCGACCGCGACCCGGTGTTTGCAGGCGCCCTCGTACTTCCTGTCTGCTGGGCACTCACAGTGAGTGGGAAGTCCGTCTGTCACGGTGACCCGGTACTCGTGATTCTCGGGGTCGGTGTAGCTGCCATTTCTAACGAGGAGTGTGCCTTCCCGGAGTTCGAATTCGAACGCCTCGTACTGGGCACGTTTGAGGACAAACGTCGATACATCTAGACGGGCAAGTGGATGTGCTGGCATATCGGGACTGCGAGGGCGACTGAGTCGCCCCGCACCCTCGGGGGGCAGATAAACTCCCCGTCGCTATCCAGCCTTAATCGCAGGCGGGTGACCACTCGTATTCGTCTGCGCGTTTGAATCGGATTCCGTTCCTCGTGGTGGGAGAGAAGCGTGGGTTGACTACTTTCTCAGTGAAGGAACGTCCATCGAGGAGGTCAACTTTCGCGACGGAGGGGTAGTGATTCCGTTTAGCACGGGTGACATGACTTCGTTCGAAGGCAAATACGCAGGACTTAACCCCGACCATGTAACACAACTTTGACGATGAACGGGGGGTGGCGATATCGACTGTTCGCGGTCCTCGGCGTCGCCGTGTTCTCGGCAGTCGCCGTGGCGCTCGTCAACAACGCGAGCGTCCAGTCGCTTGCCGATACGGTGCCAGTCCTCTCGCGACTCTCGCCCGATCCACCAGGAGCGGCGGAGTTCACACTCGAGATCCTGACGACCGTCGTCGTGTTCGTGCTCGCATTTTTGCCGTTGTACAAGCCACGCCCACGGCGGATTCTGGACGTCATCGCGCTCTCCCAGAAACGGGTGTTGCTGGCGATGTTCGCTCTGGCGACGGTCGGCTACTTCGATTATACGTACCGGCTGCCGAGGCTGACCGTATTACTGGTAACGCCGATATTGTTCGTGGCATTGCCGGCATGGTTCGCGTGGATTCGTCGTCGACCTACTGAAGGCCAGGAGCGGGCCATCGTGGTGGGTGATGATCCCAAACTGATCCAACAGGTGGCACGGGAGGTGGAGATCCCGTTACTGGGGTACCTCTGCCCAACGAAATCATTCGAGTCGGGTAGTGTCGATTCCAAGGAGGTGCTGGCGATGGCCGATGGTGGAGAGACCTTCGTAGGGTTGACGAGGTTGGGGGGGCTGTCTCGGATTGAAGACGTTCTCGTTGAATACGATATCAATACTGTAGTGCTTGCGTTCGAGCACGCAGACCGCGCGGAGTTCTTCGGTGCACTCGACGCGTGTTACGAGCACGGTGTTGCGGCGAAGGTTCACCGCAACCATGCGGATTCGGTGTTGACGTCCGGGAATGCCGCTGGGACGCTGGTGGACGTCGAAGTGGAGCCCTGGGACGTACAAGACTACATGGTGAAGCGTGCATTCGACGTAGTGTTCTCGGTCGTCGGGCTGGTTGTGTTGGCTCCTGTCGCATTGATAATCGCTGTTGGGATTAAGGTGGACGATGGTGGGCCAGTGCTGTACGAGCAAGAGCGGACTGCCGTGTTCGGGGAGACGTTCGACGTGTACAAGTTCCGGTCCATGGTGCCCAAGGGGGAGTCATCAACGCCTGTCGAGGATGCAAAGAACAATCGGATCACCGACATCGGGCAGACGTTGCGTCGGACGCACCTCGACGAGATTCCACAACTGTGGTCGATTCTACGGGGGGACATGAGCGTAGTGGGTCCGCGAGCGGTGTGGACTAATGAGGAAATGCTGCTGGAGGACGAATCAGAGATGTGGCGCAAGCGGTGGTTCGTGAAGCCCGGATTGACGGGGCTGGCCCAGGTTGAAGGTGCGAAGAGTACGGATCCGGCGGAAAAGTTGCGGCTAGATCTGGAGTACGTTCGACGGCAGTCGTTCGGATATGATGTGAAGATGGTCCTGCGACAGGTCTGGCAGATAATGGAAGAGGTGACATCTATAGCACGTAGTTGATCCGAATATAATCCCAACTTACCTATAAGTATTCTGACTCCAATGTGGTCAGTCATGATTGCATGGAAATATCCGGTTGCAGAGAACACGCGACCTACCGGTGTCCCAATGCCCGGGCCAACGATCAACCAAGGGGGTCTCTGAAGTTGATCTTGGCTGTTCAATATTATATCTTTGTTGCCGACGCTAACAGGTGCCATCGGCAACCATTTCGTGGGAAATGAAGTATAGAAGACAACCGCATCATATTCATAACAACCTTGTTCTCCAGTCGGATCAAGCAAAGTATCTCAGAACGAAACCCAAGGTTAGTTCACAAAATCCATATTAGGAGGCACATCTCGACATCGTGCGGTTGCCGATCTGTACGAGAGACCGTAACGTTCTGTGTGAGGTGCGCGACGCAGAGACGTATTGGAGGCAGTCGCCGATGTCGTCGTCTACCGAGTGACGCAGACTGATGTCTGGATGAGCGTCGCCGAGTCTATCTAGTCGTACCACGAAAATCACAAGTGGGACCTTCAACTAGCGCGGTCGCCGATGGGGTTCGGTCTCTTCGGCGGATCACAACTTGACGGGAACTTCCCTCCTCCCGGCGCCGAACGAACGCGTTTATTACTGCGCTGCCGCTCAGGAAGGACAACGTGGCGGTCGTATCTCTATGAGCATTGATGACACTGAACCGGTCTCTAAACGTGAGAAGGTCGACGCCCTCCTGGATGTCGCGCGGTATAAACCTCGCTTCACCGCCGGGATAGTGGCCCTCGGGGTCGCCGCAGCGGTGCTCGAAGGCGTCGGGTTGAGCTTCATCCTACCGATCGTTGAGTTGGTGCAACTCGAGGACCCCGCGACGCAGGCAGACGGCCTGCTCGGGCTATTCGTCGTTGCTTACCAAGCGGTCGGTCTTCCGTTCACGCTCGGGTACGTGGTGCTCGGAGTTTCACTCGTAATGGTGGTGCGTTACACGACGAGCTTTGCGGTGGCATGGCTTCGCGAGGCAGTTCGGACCTACTATATCCGCGACCTGCAGGACAGGGCATTTCGGAATGCACTCAACGCCCAGGTCGCGTACTTCGACGAAGAGGGGTCTGACGACATCTTGAACGCAATCGTGACACAGACGACGTATGCTGGACGGGTGATTCAGCGAGCCATCCAGCTGTTCGAGCAGTTCTTCCTCGCCGCAGTGTACTTCATCATCGCGTTGGTGATCGCGCCCAGTCTGACGATTGCGACAGGGATCGTCCTCGGCGGCTTCACCGTCTTCTTCCGGCGGGTGATTGAGTCCGGGTACGACATCGGCGACCGGGTCGCGGAGGCGAACGAGGAGCGCCAAGAAGCGGTGCAGGCTGGCACCCAAGGGATTCGCGACGTGCGGATTTTCGGCGTCACAGACGAGCTGTACGGTGACTTCCGGGACGCGATCGAAAAGTTCACCACCGAGCGAATCGCCCTTAGGCGCAACGAAGCGGCCATTAACAGTTTCTACAATCTCGTCGTCGCTGTGTCGGTATTCGTGCTTATCTACTTCGCACTGACCTTCGCTGACCTCTCGCTCGGGTCACTTGGTGTGTTTCTGTTTGCGATGTTCCGTCTTGGTCCACGTGCCAGCAGCGTGAATCGGCTATTCTATCAGGTCGAGAACGATCTACCGCATCTCGTTCGCACAATCGCGTTTGTGGAGGACCTCGAACAGCGGCAGGAGCCCCGAGAGGGAACGGTCGACTCCCCGAAAGAGGTGACGAACGTCAAGTTCGACGACGTCCACTTCTCGTATGACGGCGACGAGCAGGTATTACGAGGGATCGAATTTAACGTTGAGAAGGGCGAGTTCGTCGCGTTTGTTGGTCAATCCGGAGCGGGAAAGTCGACGATCGTCTCGCTGCTCGCCCGGATGTATGAGGTCGACACAGGCGAGATCCGCGCGAACGGCACGCCGATCGACAAGATGGACCTCGATGAGTGGCGCGACCGGATTTCCGTGGTCAGACAAAATCCCTTTGTGTTCAACGACACGCTCCGGTACAACCTCACGATTGGGAACCGCGACGTGAACGACGACGAGCTGGATCGCGTGTGTGAGATCGCGAAGGTTGACGAGTTCCTTGCGGAACTTCCCAAGGGATATGACACGATGCTCGGCGACGAAGGTGTGCGGCTCTCCGGCGGCCAGAAACAGCGTGTGGCGTTGGCACGGGCGTTACTGGAAGACGCAGACTTACTGATTCTCGACGAGGCGACGAGCGATCTAGACTCGGATCTGGAGAAGCAGGTACAGCAAGCCATTGAGGAGATGGACCGCGAGTACACAATCGTGACAATCGCACACCGGCTGTCGACGGTGAAGAACGCAGATAGGATTTTAACCGTCGAAGACGGGCAGATTATCGAGTCCGGCAGTCACAGACAACTCGTTGACCGAGGTGGGAAATATGCTAAGCTATACAGGATTCAGTCAACGAAAGAATAAAGCAGTCAAAGGCCGTTCAGGCTGTATCAAAGTTAGTAAAACAGATGGAAAATACGGAGTTATGGAACTAAAAAGTGATTGATATGTAAATAAAAGATTCTAGCGGATTGTGAGACTGCATTTGATTTTACTCCTCCATAGGCCTCAATGTTATATGTTTCGTATATATGTGTATCGCAGGATTCGTGGTACTACTCTTGGACAGGCACTAAGGGCCAAGCGTATCCTATCTCGATGATAAGTCTGTCTCAGACATCACTCCTAACCATACAAAACAAGACAAGCGGAACGATCATAACGGTGATTACAGTGATGAGAGCAAGGTTTTGTTTCGTATTCTATATAGTATAGCCTCAATCCCAAATACTTTTCCGTGAGTGTGATTTATAAAAACCAACTACTAGAATAGAGAGGGAACAAAGTCACTGCATTTACCAAGAAGTGACTGCTCTAAGGTGAGTATACGTGAAATATGGACTACTCGAGTACACGACAAGCAATATAGGAGACGAAATACAGAGCTTAGCTGCGAAACAGCTCTTGCCAAAGGTTGACACATACTTAAAACGTGACTACTTAAATCAAGTCAATACTCAGGAGGAAATAAAAATTATTCTTAATGGGTGGTTCACGCATCATCCAGAGAATTGGCCCCCAGCAGATAATATAAACCCCCTCATTATATCATTTCATATTGATAAAGAAATTTCCGATAGGCTACTAACGCCTAAATCTGTAGAATATCTCAAAAGATATGATCCAATTGGATGTCGGGATTTGTACACTAAAAGCATTCTAGAAAATAATGGCATCGATGCATATTTTTCTGGGTGTTTAACTCTAACGCTTACTCCTGACCAACAATTAAACAATTCCGATGAAATTCTTCTTGTAGATCTTGATCACGAAGTAGTAGATGCTTTACCAGATAATTTGACTCAAGATGCTCGAACCATGTCACACTATACAGACCCAATTGAAAAAATAGAAAATAAAACTCGAAAAAATGTGCCTGCAACCGCTAAAAAAATCGCGGGAGCCAGTAGATTGGACCATTTATATAATTATTTATTTGATATCACTAAGAACCGCACGACCGTGTTGAAAACTGATAGAGAATCAAAATTCCAGAAGGCAAAACAATATCTTGCGAGATATGCGCAAGCAGAGTTAGTGATTACTTCTCGACTGCATGTAACTCTACCTTGTTTAGCATTCGACACCCCTGTCATACTTGTTCACCGGAATATAAATGATCCAAGATTTAGTGGACTAAGTGAGTATATGAACTTAGTGGACCGATCTAATATCATTAACCAAGAATATACGAATTTCCTCGATTTGGAAACACCAAAGTCTATTGTACCTATACAGAAGGAGTTAGAGAATGCAGTAGAAGAATTCATTGCGGAATAGCTCGATGAGTACTCTTACGCATGTCGCGAAAAGACTCTCTATATGATTTCCACAGATGAGGAATTTGACCCTTTCAGTCAGTATGCTGGTAAGGGACCGCAGTACCGACAGCGCTTCGTTCGATGGTTCCATAATAACCGACTCTCGGACTTTTCTAGTCTAATTGATCCAGGGAACACCTTGTTATCAGTTGGATGTGGAAACGCAGAGCTGGAATCAAAAATTCTCAGTACCAAATTTGAGGATATATACTCAGTTGAAATCCACCGCGGTCGAGCAAAAATAGCATATGAAAAGCAGCTGTCTAGCATTCAAGGTTCTGCACAATTGATGCCATTTTCCGAGAACTCTTTTGATGCGATCGTCGCTGCAGGTACTATCGAACACTTACCAGATGAAAAGGAATTCCTCAAGGAAGCGTACAGATGTCTCAAGCCAAATGGTCATCTCTACTTTACTATCCCAATCGAAGTTGGTATCGGCGGGTTTGTCCGTTATCTTGCAAAGAATTTCGTACATCCTAACCGGAATGATTCGCCTGATGGATTAAAGCGGTATATCGATTATACAAGTGAAGAATTTTTCAAGACAGTTCCACGAAACAAACATGGAACATTTCATCGGTATTACAATTATGTCTATATTCTTAATGACACCAAACGGACCTTTTCGGAAGTTGAGATTCAAGGGTGGCCGATTACTCAGCTCAAACAACTAAATCTGATTCTGTTTGTGAAGGCAGATAAATAATCACGTGGTTGAGTCGAGGTTATGGGAAATGGTCCGGTCTTTTTGAGTTGCTCATTAGGGTCCTCCTTCATCGCTATGTCACCCGTGCACTAGTTTGAAGGAACCAAAGTATACATCGAATCTTATGTCGATATCGGCAACGACGGGTTTATGCATACTATCAATATACCGTAAATGAGTGCTCATAAGAAGACTATGACAGACTACATTGCGTATATTGTTGGTGGAGATAGTTGGACTCCGTGTTATGTGTCAATTTACTCACTTCTATCAAACAACCCAAACAGAAGATTCAAGATATTTATACTATCTGAAGAAAACAAGAGTGTGAAATTTTTCAATAACATTGACTTCCTAAATGATGTCCACGGTGATTTCGAAGTAGAGTACATATGGATTGATGAAACACAGTATGATGATTTCCCAAGAGCCGATAATGGCCAGAACCACCTAACAAATGGAGTATACTTCAAACTATCAATAGACGATTTTCTCCCAATTGATGGAAATGTTCTGTATCTTGATGCAGACACAATAGTTGATGGTCCCCTTGATGATTTGCTTGATCGTGATATGAGTGATTGCATTATCGCAGCTTCGCCTGATCGGTTAAATAGAATTCTCGGTTTAGACATTCCTAATACAAAACGCTATTTCAACGCGGGGGTTTGTTACATAAATTTAAATAATTGGTCTGATATGAATATAGGAGAGAAAGCTATAAAATATATATTTGAAAAGAATCCCGATCTAAATGATCAAACAGCGATGAATGTGACGTTACATCAACTAGATATGGTGGATATCATATCACCAGAATATAACGCTCACGGACACTGGGCTAAAGAGTTCCAGAAATACGATGAAAATCCTATTATAATTCATTATACTGGGAGAAATAAACCATGGCATTATTGGACGAAGCGTCCTTACAAAAAAACTTGGGTGAGCTACTGTTCAGAGACTCCTTTGGATAACTATTATCCACAAGATAAGGACTTAAAGTCATATCTTCAGAGTAAGCAGCATCTTATAGAAAGAACTGTAAGTAATCTTCTTGAACCATACCCAGTTGCCAAACGTAGTATCAGCAATGCTTATGATGCCTTAGTTAAACAGTAGAATAGCACTTATTAGTGCCATTATACTAGTGATCGATGGGTTTGTATCATAAACGGACGATCTCTGGTAATGTTACTAGGAAATTCTCCCGTCACATCCGTCATCCTTAACGAAATGTTGCCCGCTAAAATACGAAAATTATAAATACTGGATTCTTGAAATCTGGTTAATGGTGTGGTCGCTACTCTTAATAATAATTACAATCATAGTATTTTGGACCTTTTACTGTGCGTTGTATCCGAAACGTTCTTTTCTGTTTTTGATATTTGTAAATATAACATTCTTTAATTGGCCCGTTATTAATGTGGTTCCCGAGATCGCGCCTATCCGGATAACTGATCTGATGCTTGTTGGATTGATTGCCGGGCTGATACTCACCCGTAAGATCGGCTACGAGATAATTATTCCTCCGATTGATAGCGTCATTACAAGCTTTGGAATTTTCTTGATCCCTATATTTGTCTTCCCAGCCCTTGGCACACTTGTACAAGGTTATTCGCTTACCTACCTAACATCCGGTATTCGATTCGTACAATGGTTTACATTTCTCATTATCGCTCTGAACCTGAGCATAAATGATAATCTTCGATTTCATGACTTCTTTGTGGTTATGTACCTCTCTATCGCCTTCCATACAGGATTTTCCGTCCTACAATACATCGATTATCACAGCGTTGCTGGCCTTTTCACCGACAAAAATTACTTTGACGTAATTATTAGCGCACATTACAGTCGCGTGACCGGCTTTCATGACTCACCAATAATTGCTGGCCAGTTTGCGTCGTTAGTGACGCTACTGTGTCTCCCATATCTGCTCAGTCGGCGTCACTACATACACCTCTTCTTCTTCGTGGTGGCGGCGGGATTCATAATCTTGTTTAGTCAAACAAGGGCCGCGCTGGTCACATTCATCGTCGGAATTCTGCTCTTTGCGATCTTCAGCCCAGAAATCCGTTTTAAGAATACGATAGTGTACGGCCTCCCGTCTCTTTTAGCGTTGAGTGTCGTAGTTGGAACGGTTAATATTATTCCAAGCAGAGTCATGGAATTGCTTGACGTTCTTTCTCGCGGACCGCAGGCCATCTCCAGTCTACAGGTTAGATTATCATACTGGGAACAGGGAATCGACATGTATCGTACTTATGGGTTCTGGGGGACATTGGTGAATGCGAACGCGCTAAAGGGGACATTAACTGATAACTATTACTTACAGTTGTTCGTTCAGGCTGGCCCACTCGGACCTCTCACATTGGTCATGTTGCTGATCTCTATTATGGCCCGGCCGACACTCAAGTTCAACGATGAGAGGGAGCATCTTCAGATCGGGCTTCGAATCTTCGCCTGTTGTCTGGCTATTGGCCTTCTTGTTCATAATCTGTTCCCTCTCCCTCCTATTCAAATTCCTCTGTGGACGGCGGTTGGCATCGCGTACGGCTTGTCCTATTCTCGAGATATGTCGGCCCATGTTTCAAACAGTTCACCTAGCAATGTTCCTTAGGTAACCAGCACCGTCAATGGATTATCAGTAGTCTCCCAATCGTCCAAGAAGGCTATCTCGTCGCTTTAGAGTTGAAGATTGATGACCGTCAACCGTCAATAGCAGCCAATTCTTTATGAATGTCGACAATCTCGTCTGCGTACGCCTCCCATGTCCACCCCTCCGAAACCAGACGGTTGAGTCCGTCCATTCCCATCTCCCGCAAAGTCGATCGGTCCCGGACGAGCTGATGGAGTGTGTTAACGAGCTCGACCTGATCACCAGGCTCAATCAACACTCCTGTCTCGCCGTCCTGAACTTGTTCGGTTACGCCCCCAATTCGTGTCGACAACACTGCTGTTTCGGCGGCCATTGCTTCATAAATTACGGTCGGACGCCCCTCTGCATAGCTCGGAAGCATGAGAAGGTCAGCCATCGCATACCAGTCTCGGAGCGTTGCCGTCTCAACCCCTGTTTTGATTCGAATCGATGTGGGGGTATCCGTGTCGCCAGCGGCTGCCTCAAGGCGATCCTGTAACTCACCGCCATGGCCGACGAACACATATTCGACAGATTCATCCGGAAACTGTGCGAGCGAATCGATAATATCGGAAACACCCTTACGTTCAATGAACTGCCCGCAGAATAGGACGAGTATAGCGTCATCCGGGACTGTGTAGGACTTGCGGAGAGTATCTCGATTTTCGGTAGGATAATTCTTAGGCGTAGCGCCGATCGGAACGGTCGAAACTGCCCCATCTGGTGCAATTTCGGTCGCCACCGATTCAAGTGCTTTCGAGACGCAGAACACATGAGACGCTGCGTTTAACGTCTGTTGGACCTGTCTAGCCACTCCCGGTGGCAAGGAAGTGAAGTTATTGAGGAAATGACCATGGCAAGTGACGGTCAATGGAACCCCTTCCTCTCTTGCGACTGGGACTAGGCCATAGCCGTCAGGATAAACATGACAACCATGGACGATGTCTCCCGAGAGGTTCACATCCGCGTGCTTTGTGGCAAACTGAAATAATTTCCCGGTCAAAGCATGAAGCAGTGACTTGGGAACGAGATAGGGAAAACGCGGTCGCAATACTTCGTATCTGTCGAAGATTTCGTACTTTGGTATGGTCTGATAGTACGAGTACGGTCCGACCGGTGGGGCGTATGGGATTGGGCTAGAAACCAACACAGAACAGTCTGGGTGGTCAGCTAGAGACTCAAGAGATCGTTTGTTGTAGAGGCCTCGATACGGTTCTTGGCAGTTCGGGTGGTAGAAGGCCGACGCTATCAATTCGTACGTCATTGTCGGAATATACGGTGAAACACTGCGCTATGGTGGCGGATCGCCGGTTGTTGATCAACCAGAATCACAGGTATCCCAACGACTCCAGTTGCTCGTGATCAACTGGTTGATCGATATCCGGGCGCTTTTCTGAGTTGTCCTGCACGGTTTCGGTAACGACGAACGAGATGTACTCCTCTACGGTGTCGAATTCAGTACCGACAATCCGGTCTCGGCAAGATCTAGCTGTTTTCTCGGAAAGTGTAACTGTTATGTCTAGCATGTCTTTTGTTGAGGTTTCGTAATCATCAGTTGACCCCGCTGTCAAAATAAACTTCGCGGATAAGACAGTCGGCAAGGAACTTCGCTGCCCAGTTTGGGTAGCGAAGTCGCATGTACCTACCCCAGACCGGTAGTGATCCTTTCATACCGCCTTTGACCTCGGGTGGCGCATTAAGCAACTGATGTCGCTTGAGGAATTCTATAGCGCTTGCTGCCCCCTTCCGGTATCTTTGGTCGTCGAACTGCTCGGCTAGACGTAGCCACACGAGTGCCATCTGCGCGTTTCCAGTGAGACAGAAAAAATCGTCGCCGGTCCATGACTCGTTATAGGCTCCTCGCAACGGTCCGGTTGTACGCTGCAGGTTGAGCAATACATCTGCTGTTTCTCGGGCGGTGGCGACCAGTCTGTTGTCCTCCAGTAACAGTCCTCCTTCCAAGAGTCCCCGGACTGTGTAAGCGATGGTGTGGAGAAATGGCGTCTCTTTTGGTGAAAAACCTGTCAGCTTGAACCAGTTCGTGTCGGTCTGCATTGAGACAACCCACTGCAGGTGACGCGCCGCGTGTTCACGGAACATCTCGTTTCCCACAGCGTCCGCAGCCTCAAGCAACGCCCATGCAACCCGTGAGCAGTAACTATGAACCTCTCCACGGTAGTCAAATTGGTCCCAATAGCCGTCTTCATGTTGGACATCAACAAGCCAGCGGCCGGCCCGTTCAATCGCCTCGTGGAACTTTTGATCCCTAGTCTCTCGATACGCGCGAACAAGGCCGAATAGAACCTGACCGGTATTGAATACGCTTGGATCCACATTCGGACCGGGATCTACTCCTCTCGGAAATGCTCCATTGTTGAACTGCACCTTAAGAAGCCACGAAACCATCCTTTCAGCCCTATGTTGTGCCTCTCTTGAATCTGCGTACTCTGCATAATCGTATAGTGTAGGCACGATGTATCCCGACGTCTCGGGATACGGTCCAGACCATCCCGTGAGCAAACTGTAGTACGCCGCGGACCCCCCACACCCCGTCACGTCCTGACTTCGGTACAGCCAGTTGATCGTCGCCGAGAGGTGTTCCTTGTCCGATCGGGGCGTTGTCCGTTCTCCCCGGAGGTCTCCGTAAATCGCGCGTGCGAGTGTAACCGGCTTCATGTCTCTATCCGTGGAAGTACCGTCGTCTGACCATCGACGTGAACCGTAGTTGGCAATGAGTCCTCACGCTCCAATTCGATATCAACGTCCTTATCGACGGCGAAATACCCGAATGCCCGATTCTCTGTCCGGAATTCGACGACAGCACGTTCGATCGTTTCGCCAAATTTCGGGAAATACGGTCCGGTTTCGATTCCGACCTCTTCGATGCGAACCGGTCTTACGTGTAGTTCGGGCCCATTCCGACGAGTGAAGGCAACACTCGATCCCTCCTCCTGAACGGAAACTTCCGGGTGAGCGTGCAGCCTACTGATGTAAGGTGATGATTCCGCCTCAACGTTGTCCCACACGAACAGCCAGTCATCGCCACGGTACACCGTCCGACGGTGTTGGTACGGATCGCTTTCACCGGCCTCGTATCGCGTTGCGACGGCGAGGATTCCGTTCTTCGTGGACGCCGTAGTCCTAGTGGTGATCGTCCCACCCATTCGAAACCGCCCTCCGTAGGTCTTCGGTTCGATTTTGCTTACCTGAACGGTATTGTGTGACTCGACACTCCGTGAAGCAGTACGCTTCACCCCGGACTGATAATCGAAGACGCCGGTATCGGTAATCATGCGGGTTCCTTCCGTCCAGATCAAGACTGTACTGGGATCGTTGTGCGTGTGCGCCATCTGATGGTCCGGCCCCGAATCCCCCGCATCGAGTAACAGGCTCGTCCCATCCGCCTCGAACCAGTAGAGGGCTGACTCCCCCGGACGATCTCGGGGCTGGACGTCGACTCCGAGCGACGAAGCGTACTCCAGTATCGTTTCGAGACGATGTGCCTGTTCAAAGACTGCGTCGTTCAACAGCGGGATCCGACCGTCGGGAGGACGGAGATACTCCGCAAAACTGCAGGCAGCAGCAACCGTTTGGTTCAACCATTCCGATGGATTCGTCCTCTGTTCTGAATGTATCGAAAGGGCCGTGAGCATCCGCTCCGTCACTTCGAGGTGATACATCGGGCTTCTCTCGAAGTGATATCCATCGTCGAAGAACTGCGTCTCTGCGGTCGACTTCAGGACGTTCATGCCCCTGTAAACGAAACGATCTCCGACCTCAGGGAATACGCTTCCCCCCACGACAAGCGCGGCCCCGTTATCGATCAGGTGGTTACCACCCACGTCCCATTCGACGTTGTTTTCGAGAAAGAGAAGGTTCTTGTAGAGGAATCGCTCTTCAGCCTCGGTGAGTCCGCCTTTCCACGCTCCATATCGGGAGAGGGCAGTAATTCGAAGGGAAACGGAGTATGGGGCCCAAAATCCGCGGAGATACCCGACGCGAGAGCCGATACGCTCCGTTTCGACGCAAGACTCTAGCCAGGAGTCAACTCGCGCAGCGAACTCGCCACATTCTTCTGGAGTCTCATATCCAAGGATTCCCCAGAGGAATGGCTCGAAGGCAGCCAATTTGATGAACCAGAGCCGGGGGAGTCCCGTGAGCTGCTCGTCGTCCGGGGTGGCCTCGGCAGGGGACGAGACGCGTCTCGTCCTATTTAAAAATGCAACGGCGCCGCGTGCGAACTCCGAACTCAGGTTTCGGTATCGCCGTCGTTCCGCCTCTGAAAGAGAGGATCGCAGTCTCCGGTTGTCGATCGAGTGGGCCTCGAAATCGGTCGTCAATGAGTCCGGAATGCGGCGACGATAACGCTCGTCCACATCTACGGGAAGACGTGGGATCACGCGATTTCGCGCTTTCCTAGAAGCAATGCCTAGAAGCTGTCTCGGCCTCTTTTTGGCAGCTGTCCTCGCGAGGAGGCTGTAGCGCTCTGTTCGGTACCCCATGTTAGATCTTTCCTGCCTCTCTGAGTTCCGCAATTCGTCTTCTGACCCGTTGTTTTTCGGCTACGGTTCGATTCCGTCGCTGTATGAATTCCCGGTGGCTGTCAAGTTCGGATTCGAGGGTTGATTGTCTCTCGTACTCTCCGTGAACTGGCTCGTGCTCCCCGGGATCGTCTTCGAGATGGTACAGTTCAAGTGAACCAGTATGCTGGTTACGGATCAACTTCCAGGGGGGTTCAGTTCGAGCCTGAAAAACATCGTTGTCCACGTTCTCTCCGAGAGCAGGATCGTAATCGTACACGACCTCCGTCGAAACCCCCAGTCGCTGCTCTTCTAACAGGTCGATCCCCTCAAAGCTCTCCGGAGACCCCTTGATTCCAGTCACCGTGTCGATGATTGTCTGCGGGACATCGACGAGCGCCGCAACATTTCGAGTTTCGTGATCGACTCCTGGACCATGGAACAACAGGGGGACACGAATGATCTCCTGATACAGTGTATCTGGCCCGTGGCTGAATCCCCCGTGATCGTAAAGTTCTGTCCCGTGGTCACCCACGATGGCGATTAGTGTGTCCTCAAATTCGTTTTGCTCTCTCAGCGCCGAGACGAGCCGACCGATGGCGGCGTCGGTTCGACGAATCTCTGCATCGTACAGCTGTTCGATTTGAGCGATCGTCTCACTGTCTACGGAAGCGTTCTCCTTCTTGTACTCGTGAGCGACCGTGTGCCAGATTTGACCGATCTCCAGTCGAGAGAGCTTTTCATCGGAATCGTCCGGGAGAAACTCTGCTGGAGGAATCCACGGGTAGTGTGGATCCATGTAATGTACCCAGAGGAAGAACGGACCGTCACCGGACCTCGTTTCCAGCCAATCGCTTGCGGCATCGGTGAGTGGCTCAGCCGGCATGAGTGGCTGTGAACCAAGGACGGCGTTCGTTATCCGGCCGAGTCGACCGAGCCGATCGGTGAGCGTATCACTGAACGAAACGGCTCGCTTGGCGAATCGCTTGAGTTCCCGGGTGATTTGGCCGGTGTTGATTCGCGAATCGTCTTCCGACAAGAAATCCCGATACATGTCGAATCCCCGGTCGTACCCGTAAGCTTTCGTCAACCACGGGTTCTTCGCGTTGAATCCCGCCGTCGAGTAACCTTCCCCTCGAAAGACCTCTGGGATAGATGTCACGGTATCTGGGAGGCCAATACCTTCCTCGTGACTGAGTGAGTTAATCCCACCGAGAAGCGACTTGAAGGAGTAATATGTCGGAATTCCGGTTGCTATAGCGTATTCAAAAGTGGTCCCCTCGCCGGCCAATCCGTCCATGACCGGAGTCGTGTCACACTGCTCTCCTACAAATCCCACCCGATCGGCCCGTATCGAATCTATCGTGATGTAGAGAACGTTCGGCGTGGAATTGGACATTGAAATGAGCGTATTCGGCAACTGTTGGCTTTACACCTTATATACGTCGAATCCGGCCGCCTCCCAGCGCTCTTCATCCAGCATCGCCCTCGCGTCGACGATCACGCGTCCGTCCATCCAGTTTGCAAACGCCCCGGGGTCCAGCGCCCCGTACTCCGGGTGGTCGGTCACAATCACGGCTGCGTCGCTCCCCTCCAGACTCTCCGAGAGCGACAGCACCTCCCGGTTGATTGAGCCCGCTTTCACGTAGGGGTCGCTGAAGCGGACTCCTCCGACGGACGATTCCTCCAGGCGGTTCGCCAGCATGAACGACGGACTCTCACGGGTGTCCGCCACACCGCCTTTATACGCCATTCCTAGCACCGTCACCGTCGACCCGGCCACGCCGTCCAGTGCCGCTTCCAGCAACTCCGCCACGAACCCGGCCATCCCGTCGTTCACCGCTCGGGCGGTCTCGATCAACATCGGGATGTCGTTGTCGTACGTCAAGAACAGCGGATCGATCGGGATACAGTGCCCGCCGACGCCGGGACCCGGATGGAGGATATCCACGCGCGGGTGCTCGTTCGCGAACCCGATGGCCTTACGGGAGTCGATCCCGAACTCGTGGGCCAGCTTCGCCACCTCGTTCGCGAACGCGATGTTGACGTCTCGGTAGGCGTTCTGAATGAGCTTCACGCACTCTGCCGTGGTAGCGTCGGTTATTCGGACATCTCCCGAGACGAACGCGTCGTACAGCGCGACGATCCGATCCGGGGACCGACCATTGACGGTGCCGACCAGCCGATCGTTCTCCCGTAACTCCGTCAGCGTATTCCCGGGTAACACCGTTTCCGGACTGTACCCCAGTAGGATGTCCTCCGTCACCGACAGCTCCTTGCGCTCGATGATCTTGCGGAGCCGACCCGCCGTCGTCCCGGGCGGCACGGTCGACGAGAGGATCACTGCGTCCCCCGGCCGCAACAGCTCCGCGACCGTCTCCCCGGCGGCCTCGACGGACGAAAGGTCCGTCCGGTCGAGGTCCCTATCGTAGGGAGTCGGCACGCAAATCACGTGAAAGTCCGCCGGCTCGGGCTCGCTTGCGATCGACAGGCCATCTGAAATCGCCCGGTCCACGAAGCGCTCGAGGTCCGGCTCCTCAAACGTGAAATCCCCGTTCTCGAGGTTCCGCCGGTGGTCGGGATCGACATCGAATCCGGCCACCTCGTGGCCGGAGTTTGCTAGGATTGCCGCTGTCGGCAACCCGACGTACCCGAGACCGTGAACGCAGATGCTCGGAATTGCTTCGGTCATGCTTGATCGTACTCGAGCGCGTCGAGGATTTGTTTGGCCGCCGTTCCATCCCCAAAGGGATTCTCCCAGTTGGGTCCCACCCCAAGTATTTCTCGAACACCTTCGACCACACTTTCAGACTCAACGCCGACGATCCGGTTCGCCCCGACTTCAACCGTCTCTGGCCGCTCGGTGTTATCCCGAAGCGTCACGCAGGGCGTCTGCAGGATACAGCTCTCCTCCTGGACGCCGCCGGAGTCAGTGAACACGATCGTCGCCTCGTCCTCCAGCACGAGGAAGTCGAGGAAGTCCTGCGGCTCCACGAGACGAATCTCCGCCGGCACGTCGATCCCGAACTCCGACACCCACTTATCGGCACGGGGGTGGATTGGGTATACGACCAGAAGATCCTGCTCTCGTGCGGCCCTCGCCACCCCGTCGAGGAGCGTGACGAACCGCTCGCGGTCGTCGACGTTCTCGGCCCGGTGGGCCGTCAATAGCCCAAACTCACTCTCGAGACCCAGCTCCGCCAGCACGCTGCTCCGCTCGTGGGCGATCTCGACGTTCTGCGTGACGGCGTCGACGATAGTGTTCCCGGTGACAGTGATCCGATCGTCGGCCAGTCCCTCCGAGAGCAACTGCTGGCGGGACGTCTCTGTCGGCGGGAACAGGTGGTCGGCGGCGTGGTCGGCCAGCCGGCGGTTGACCTCCTCAGGCATCTCCCGGTCGAAGCTCCGGAGGCCGGCCTCGACATGACCCACCTCAATACCTTTCATCTTCGTCGCCGCGATCGTCCCCGCCAGTACCGAGTTGGTGTCCCCTTGGACCAGCACCACGTCTGGACGCTCTTCTTCCAACACCGACTCGATCCCGACAATCATCTCTCCGGTCTGTTCGCCGTGGCTGCTTGATCCCACCGCCAGGTTGTACTCCGGCGGTGGCAACTCAAGTTGCTCGAAGAACACCGAATCGAGCTCGTCGGAGTAGTGCTGCCCGGTGTGAATGAGCGAGAACGGAACATCATATCGTTGACAGGATCGGATGACCGGGGAGAGCTTGATTATCTCCGGTCTCGTGCCAAGTACGAAGCTGAGAGTAGAAGACATCGTCTTGAGCTTTCGTCATATCTTCGGATTCAGCGGTCCAACTTAAAAAACTCGTATTCGCTACGAACCAGCCGATGCTCGGCCGCCGGTAATCGTCGCCAGATACTCGGAAGCAATCGTGTTCCAGTTGAAATGGTCGACGACGTACTCTCGTCCCGAAAGCGCGTACTCTTCCCTCAATTCGGGATCGTCTCTGAGTTGCCTGGCTGCCTCGGCCACCTCCTCAGTATTGCCTGGTTCCATAACGATCCCAGCTTCTGCCTCAGTTAGGATACGCTTGGCCTCGCCCTGAACTCCCAGAATTATGGGTAGTTCGGCCGCCATGGACTCCAGCAGCTTCGAGGGAATCACTGTCTCGAAGATCTTCCGGGGTTTCAGGTGAACGAGGGCGACGTCCGAGTTTTCGAGGATCGCTGGCACCTCATCCTTCGGCCGGCGTCCCGTGAACACGACGTTCTTGAGATCGGTAGCCCGTGCTTCGAGCTCATCACGTTCGGCGCCATCCCCGACGATCACGAACTGGATATCCTCCAGTTCCGGGGCTGCCTCCAGCACCACTGACAATCCGTGGGCTCGCCCGATCGTGCCGACGTACGAGATGGTGAACTCATTGTCGATCTCGTCGGCCACCAGTGAATCCTTCCCCTCGGTCTGATAGAAGTCGAGATCGATTCCGTTCGGATGGAAAGCGATCTTCGATCGATTGACACCACACTCCGCGATCGGCTCGACGAACGCCTGCGATACCACGACGAGGTGATCTGATCGACGGTACAGGAACTCCACTGTTCGTTTCAGCTTCCAGATCACGAGTTTGTTGTCGAAATCACTGACAGCCAGAATTGATTCGGGCCACAGATCGCGCACCTCGAACACGAACGTCGCCCGTTTGACCCGGGCGATGACCCAGGCCGACACCCCCGTCAGCGGTTGCGGAGAGGTTGCGATCACGACCGTCGGAGAGGTGTACCGGAGTCCGACAATCATCGAGATAAGCATGAACCAGATGAACTTGAGACTCCGACGGATCAGATTGCCACTGGGTGAGGTAATCGTCTTGGTGTAGTAAACGTCGACATCGCCCCGCTTTTCGTGACCTAACCAGTCATTGTCGTAGCCGTCGTAGATCTCCCCCTCTGGATAGTCAGGTGCAGACGTCAGGACTGTCACGGACGCCTCCTCCGACCACCGTTTCGAGAGTTCGTCCCACCGCGTCTGGGAGGCCCCCGTTTCCGGCGGGAAGTACTGCGTCACGACGAGAATCGAGTCGTCATTCATCGCGTATTAAGGTAACCAGAACCAGGCTACTTCGGGATTGTTATTTCAGGCTCTGAAGGGATCGATACGAGGAGAATCGGATCCCGTCAAGATCTTCTGACAATATCGGATTGAGGAGTTCTTCCTCCCACTCGATCCACGAATCCGGGTATTCCTCCTTCAGTTTCGGATCGTCAACGGAACCCCGCAGTTTCTCCCACGCCTCCCGGCTCTCGTACTGCCAGACAGCAGTATACCGATCGACGCGTGCGCCTTTAATCCCTTTGAGGAACCAATAATCGGTCAACTCCGGAAGGTCAATCAGGTCTCGTAATTCAGCCTCGGCAACAGTTGCTTCAAATTCTGCTGGTGTGGCGTCTTCGGTTAGTTCGCATTTTTGAATGTTAATACCATTGAATTTTATTACTCACATCTTCATCTGGGAAAATCAATTTACTTTGTTAAAGTAACCATTCGCATAGATATTGGCGGCCCAATTGGAATAGAGATGAATTTTTCGGCATCTATTTTACTTCCTCGTTCGAAGTGTCTCTCTAGCGAGGGACAGTTCGATCAATCATCACTGATGGTAGGCGTTCCATCTCCATCCGCCGCCCAAGCAGCGTCCTCGTGAACTCTCATTCGCGAGTCGCAACGAATTAGTCTCTCACCTGAGTCACACCCAAAAATGACCGTCTCAGGTGACCGCCAATGCAGTTGATCGACGATGAGGGCAACCTCTTCGGTATCGTCAACGCCGTCGACGCGTTCGCGGTCCTCCTCGTCATCGCCGTCCTCACAGCGGGTGCCGCGTTTGCCCTCCAACCCGACCCGGAGCCGCAAGAATCCGACCGGACATCCCGACACGCCACCCTTGACCTCGGCTCCCAGCCCGACTACATCATCGCCGAACTGAACGAGGGAGATACGTACTCTGCATCCGAGAAAACGAACCTCACGATCACCGACGTCCATCTCGAACCCACCACAGACGGTTCTGACACGCGCGTATTCCTCCGCGTCGAACTCGTCGGAGAGTCCACGGAGACGGCCGACAACACTGGGACACCCATGCTCTCGTACGAGGGCGCACCGCCTCGGCTCGGTCGTAACCTCGATATCGTCACCGACAGCTACCAGGTGAGCGGCCGTATCACCGACGTCGGCGATGAGTCGTCACTTCCGACCGTCGAACGCACCGTCCTCCTCGAGACGACTGTCGACGCAGACACTGCCACCATTATCGAAGAAGGCGACCAGTTCACCCTTCGCGAGCGGACGCTCGGGGCCGTTGAACACGTCGAGGTATACGGGACCAACAAGTCCAACCGAAAGCGCGTTCTCCTCGGGGTCACCCTCACCGCCAGTGAGATGGGTGATGGCACCGAGTTCGCCGGCACGCGACTGCGACAGGGCGCCACGATTCCCTTCCGCACGGCAGACTACGATCTCATGGGAGAAATTACGCGCGTCGACGCCACCGAACCACGAGGGGAGCCGACCACCCGGACGGTGACGCTCACACTCGAAAATGTCTCACCGGAACTGTCGACGTCCATCCGGTCGGGCATGACCGAGTCCGCGAACGGGAACGTGCTCGCCGAACTCACTGACGTCCAGCGGGAGCCCTCGACCATCGTGCTCGTCAGCGATGACGGAAACATCTACGAACGTGAACACCCGCGCAACGAGGACGTGACCATTACCGCCGACCTCGCGGTTCGCGAGACAGCCACCGGTATCACGTTCAAGGGCGAACCGCTCCAGTACGGGTCGACTGTCACCCTGGATCTCGGGAGCGTCACTGTCACTATGACGGTCGGTTCGATGTAACCCAATGGCAGACACCCCATCTGCCCAGAAGTCGACGGGCACGCGAGCGGTCCTTGGTCGTGCACTGGAGCAGTCGTCCCTAGTTGTGGCGCTACGCGCGCCGTTCCGGGAAGATGCACGGACGCGCCAAACAGCCCGATGGCTCTCGGAGACCGTCAGGAACTCGTTCATCTACCGCTGGCTCACGAAGGAACCCGAACCCGAGGTATTCGTCATCGATCTCCGAGAGACGTGGACTGTCGGACCGGTCATCCGCCTTCTCGATCACGTCATTGTTGGGGTCATCCCCATCTGGAACGAATCAACGTTCAAGCGCGGTTTTGATCTTCTCGCACTCCAACTCGACCATGCAACTGAGACTCGGTCCGGACAGCTCCTCATCAAGTTTCTCGAACCACCAGCGCCTCCCGAGGAGACGAACGAATCAGATGGCGGCCAAGTTCGGTCGGATCACGAGGAGTAAGCCACTCAGCTATTGTAATACCTGAAACTTAGCGTCGAACCGTGTCACGTCTTCCAAACCCGAGGTCACGAACTGCTTCGGCCGAGACGACCACGTTCCGACCCGCAGTCACTGGTTCGTTCGTAACTGAGCCGACGAGTGTCGCGAGATCGCTGCGGTAGGATTGTCGCCTGTTCCGAGCCTGTATCGTGACAGTGTCCTTCGACTCGAAGAACGTTCCTCGCTCGAGGAGGAACAGCTCGACAGCACGGAGTCGGGACTCCTTGGGTGCCTCGAGTAACCACTGGGGTAGGTGACCGACTGAGTCATCGTTCTTGTCACCTTGCGGTGCGCCATATGCAACGAGGACGCGACCGAACACCGTCGCTCCCTCGGCCGGAAGGAATTCCGTCGGACGGTCGGGATCGTCCTCGTGGCGTGTAACGTAGCCATCCGTCATGTCTGCGAGTGCGTCAGCGATGAGTGCGTGCCCCCGTTCAGTTTCGGGTAGCCAGGCCGGAACCCAGTTTGTCGCGATACCACCGCATGCGAAGATGCCAGCGAGGAGCGTCGCGAGCGCCGGTTGTCGTGGGTCTGATTCGTCCATGCTCAGCCATCCTCGCCCCCGGGCGTGTTCGAGTCCACGGACGACGTCAGGTTTCGACGTCTCGTTCATCCAGCCGCGTATCCGGTTTTCGTTCAGCCCGAGGTTCGTACTGGCCCGACGGCGGCCGTGCTCCGGATGCTTCGAGACGTATTCTCGGACTCGCTGGAAGTCTTGAAGGACATCAGTTGGCTGCGACGCATTGGGCGGCTCGTACGTGTTGACGAACTCCGTTTCTCTAGATGAAAGTGGCATCAATTCGTGACTCTAATGGTCGCATCCGACATCGAGAAAAATGATTCGAGTTTCCGTTTGATTCAGTTACGGCGTCTGACCTTCTGCAAGCGCCTGCGAGTTACTGCCGTCCGGAGATGTCCAGATTACGCGGACTGTCGTTCCTTCGGCAACGGGATAATCGCTGCCGACTTCACCAAGCATCACAGAGGATCCTGACGCAACTGGGTAACTCGAGAATTCCTCCGAGTTTCCATCAGCGTCTTCTAACACGAGTGACTCGGAGTTATCCTGATCGATCGTCGCACCACCCTCGTGAACTGCTTCGACGGCATACGAGTTACCAGCGCCATTTCCCGAATATTCGAAGTCGAAATTCGCGTTCGGTGCCGTATCGCCGAGGTTGTTCCCCAGTCCGAGCACGAACGTCCCGATGACGGCCGCGAGGATCACGGTGATCGCCACCATGAGGATGACTCCGATAACTGGACTGACAGCGCGATCTTCAGTGTAGAGTTTCTGGAAGTTCATTGTCTATTAGGGTGCCTGACTTTCCGCGATCGTCTGGGAGTTGCTGCCGTCAGGGGATGTCCAGACGACGCGAATATCTGCCCCTGACATTACATCTTCTAGCGTTTCAGAGTCACCAGAGCTTACCCCGTCATTGAGGGTTCCAATGTCCACCTCATCACCATTAGGCTCAGGTTCCGTCTCAGAAGCACTAAGGACGAGACTGTCAGCGTTATCGCTATCTATAGTCGCACCCCCTTGATGGGTCGCAGTAACGTCATAATCACCAGCACCTGTAGGATCATCGTAATCGAAGTCGAAGTTCGCATTCGGCGCTGTATCGCCGAGGTTGTTCCCCAGTCCGAGCACGAACGTCCCGATGACGGCCGCGAGGATCACGGTAATCGCCACCATGAGGATAACTCCGATAACTGGACTGACCGCCCGTTCGTCTTCGATGAGCTTTCTGAATTGCATTAGTTGTCTCCTGTGACCCGGAGCCCCGGACGGAACCGATTTCCGTGATGCGGAGCGTTGAGTCTGAATTACCAAACAAATAGTCTGGGAATAAAGGTACTGGTCAGATTATCAGTTGTGAATCCACCCCTCGCCATTCCTGGGAAAGGACCAGCAATGAACGCGTGTGGATTCGAACCATCCGGGGTAAGCTATTCCTACGACCGACACCATCGGGAGACGGTGGCTTTATTCTCCGAGTGTGACTGACTCTGGCTATGGTCACCGCCCGCGACGTCCGCGACCTTCTCGACGAGCGGCCGGATCTCGAACCGGCCGTTGAGGTCGTCCTCGAACCCGAGGAGCCATGGGTGTTCGAGGACGTCGACGTCGACTCGGGCGCATTCGGCGAACTCGTCTCCCACGGTATCGTCACGCGCGATGGTGATGAGTATCGGATCGCGGATCGGGCCGCCGTACGGAACGGACTCAATGGTGAAATTCGTGCTACGGAATCCACCGACGACAGCTCCTTCGATTTTGAATTCTTCATCACCGACCGCTTCGAACGTGGCCTCCTCGTCGGCGTACTCCTGCTCGTCGTCGCCTTTCGCCTCTTCTCGTTGTCCTCCGTGTTTCAGGGAGGTGACGTCGTCCTTACCGGGAATGACCCCTACTTCTACCGCTACTGGGTCGAGACGATGCTCGCCACTCCCGAGGCGACGTTCGGAGTGGTTCCGGACGGCATCAGCATGGGTGAACCACTTCTCGTGGCGACGCTCTGGCTCGCCTCGTCGGTGCTCGGCGGCACACCTGAGGTCGCCGGCCACGTCCTCGCCTGGTACCCGATCGTTTCGGCCATTATCACCGCCCTGCTTGTCTACCTGATTACGGTGACGATCACCGACGACCGCCGGATTGCCATTGCCGCAGTTGCCATGTTCGCGGTCGTTCCGGCCCACGCCTATCGAACGAGTCTCGGCTTCGCTGACCACCACGCGTTCGACTACCCCTGGCTCGCGCTGACCGTACTCGGCATCGTAATCGTCGCACAGGAGGCTCAACGACTGGACGCGACAGTGGATGACTCGTCTGGGCTGAGGGGTCTCCTCCCGCCGAAGAGGGCCGCCGCGATGCTCGCCATCGGCGTCGGTGTCGGGGGCCAGACGCTCGCGTGGGATGCGAGCCCACTGCTGATCGCACCGATCGGCCTGTATCTCGCCGCCGACGCGCTTCGCGCCGTCCGCGCGGGCGAGTCACCACTCCCGACGAGCGGACCGGTCCTGCTCGGAACGATCCTGGGTGCTATCATCGCGTGGACTGCACACACGACGGTCGAGTGGCACACGACGCTCGTCGCGTCGGCGCCAGCGCTCGTCGCTATCGGCGGCATCGGCGTACTCGTCGCCGGCGAACTCGCGTATCGACTCGACCAGCCTGCGAAGGTCCTGGCCGGTATCGAGGGTGTGGGACTGGTCGCAGGAATAGTGGCACTCACCACGCTCCGACCGGAGTACTGGGCGCGACTCACGACGGGCGTCACCGACCGCCTGCTCGCACGCCGGGCGATCGCCGAGACGCAGGGGCTGTTCGGCCAGTCGTTCGGCTGGTTGCTCCTGATCGGCCTTGTGCTCGTCCTCGCGCTCCCCTACATGGCGTGGGGGATCAGGTTGGCGCTCGAGGACGAGCGCTGGCTGGTCCCGACCGTGTACAGCTGGTACTTCCTCGTGCTCGCGACCATTCAGGTGCGGTTCCTCGGTGAACTCTCCCCAGTCGTCGTCATCTTCGCCGCCACGGGTTTCATCCACCTCGCAGAGAAGATCGACTGCTCTCGCCCGCCGGCGCCGTTCGAGGGCACCCGCGTTCCCGACATTCGAATCCCGGACCGGGAACCGCTCGTCGCGGTCGTCATCCTGTTCCTGTTCGTCACGAGCGTGAGTATCGTCCAGGTGCCGGTGAAGACGAGCCAGCTCACCATCTCCGAGGGACAGTACGAGACGGCCGACTGGATCGCCGACCATAGCGCCGAACAGGGCCATGAGTACCCCGAAAACTACGTGTTCAGTTTCTGGCCGGACACACGTGTGTACAACTACTTCGTGAACGGCGAGTCCCGCTCCTACGGGTACGCCCAGAGCAACTACGTCGACTTCGTCGGCTCACAGGACCCGGCCGAATGGTACGACCGCTTGGACGGGCGGGCCGGCTACGTCGTCACCACGCCGATCGTCGTCGGGAACGAGACGATGCTCGGCACCCGCCTCCAGGTCAACAACGGCAGCCGAACTGACGCCGCCCCGGGGCTCGCTCACTATCGCCTCATCCATACTGAGACAGACGGCGAATACAAGGTATTCGAACTCGTCGACGGCGCGGTCATCCAGGGGGAGGCGGAGCCAAACGAGACAGTAACAGTGCGGACGGACGTCGAACTGGAGAACTTCTCGTTCACGTACGTCCGCGAGACGACCGCTGATGCAAACGGGACCTACAGCGTGCGAGTCGCTCACCCAGGTGAGTACCAGCTCGGAAACGAATCCGTCTCAGTCCCTGAATCGGCTGTGGAGAACGGAACGACCGTCACCGCGGGCGGAGGGAACTGATCGAGAATGCGGTCGATCCCCGTTCCGCTCTTCCCACGGTCGCTCCGCTGGCTCGGCGTCTGTGCCGTCGTCGTGGTGATCAGCTACTTCTCGCTCGGGAGTGTGCCACCGGAACCGCCAACGCCGACGCCCATCTGGGACAAGCATCTCCACTTCATCTCGTATGCCGGACTCGCACTGGCGCTCGCGTACGCGACGGTCGATCACTATACCTCGTCCCGCCGACGCGTTCTCGTCCTCGGCGGCGCAATCGCGTTCGGCGTGCTCATCGAACTCCTTCAGGGAACCACCCCACACCGCTACTTCGGATGGGGCGACCTGCTCGCGAACGCGCTCGGTGCGGCGCTCGCGAGCCTCTGGTTCGTCGTCGAACGGGTCGTTCGGTACGTTCCAATACTGGATTCGGACTGAGATCAGGCGACCAGTAACCCGCCGAGCATGGCCAACGCGCCGAGCGCGACACAGACGGCCCAGAAGTCGATTCGTTCGACCACCCGCATCAGCGCGTCGATGGTGAGATAGCCGACGACGGCGGCCACGACCAGCGAGACCCCGGCCGCGGCGAGCGTAACGTCGGCGAGTCCCGTGTCGAAATATGCGAGCAGCCCACCACCCACTGCCGCCGGGATCGACAGCAAGAACGAGAACCGAAACGCGTCTGGGCCCTCGTGCCCGCGGAGCAATAGCACCCCAGTGGTCGTCCCCGACCGGGAGACTCCGGGGAGGATGGCGATCCCCTGTCCGATGCCGACGAGTACGGCGTCGAGGAGGCTCGGGTCGTCCCGCTCTCCGAGCCCGAACCCGGTCGAGAGGCGCTGAAACAGCCCCGTCAACACGAGCAGGGCGCCAACGAGGACGACGAACAGTCCACCCGTGAGCGCCGACACCAGCGCATCGAGTGTCGCGTACGCGGCGATGCCGACGATGCCCGAGACGAGCGTCCCCACCGCGAGAAACGTCACCGTCGCGTGCTCACCCTCGAACGCCGAGCCCGGTCGCCACGCCGGAAGGAGTACGAGGACGTCGTGGAGGTCCTCGCGGTAGTACGCCGTCGCCGACAGCGCCGTCCCGAGATGGAGAAAGAGCGCGAACGCGACGGCATCGTCCGGTGCACGGCCGAGCATCGAGAGCGCGAGCGCGATGTTTCCCTCACTCGAGATGGGAAGCCACTCGAAGGCCCCCTGTAACGCTCCGACGACGAGCGCGACGACGAGCGACCGGTCCATACCACGTGTGGGTCAGCCGGCCCGGAAGGTCCTTCCGATGCACTTCTGGCCTGGCAGTCTCGACTCCTCACCGACGTGGCAACTGGATTGCTAGCCTCACATCCGGTGCAACAGCTGGTGGCTGTACCGAGAATGTGGACACTCGAATGTCTGGATCACCGCTATTCGACTGACTCGCCGCTCGCCGGTGGAGCGCGTCGAAAGAATGGGTCCGCAGTTCCGCGTGAAGCGGAGCGGTGACCGGTTCCGCCGGTCAGTCGTGGTTCAGCTTAGTCGCGACGGACTGCGACGAGCGCGGCGCCGATCAGCGCGATGAGAGCCAGCACGGCCGTGAAGCCGGGCGTGGTCGTCTCGGTCGGCGTCGAGTCGTCACCGTTGCCGTCAGGCGTGGCGGTGTCGGTCGGCGTGCCGTCGTCCGGCGTGGCGGTGTCCGTCGGCGTGCCGTCGTCGGTCGTCGGCGTGCCGTCGTCCGTGCCCGGCGTGGACGTGCCGACCGACTCGACGATGTTGCCGTCGGCCTCTTCGAAGGCAGCGAACGTGCCGGTGCCGGTCACCGTGAAGGTGTCGCCAGCAGCGTTGTCGCTGAGATCGAAGCCAGTGGCCTCGAGCGTGCCGTCAGCCTGCACAGTCGCGGTGATCGTCTCGATGAACCGCGGCTCGGTGTTGTCACCCGAGCGGATGCGCACGTTGACCTCGCTGCCGGGGGCGATGTTCGTCTCGCCCTCGATGGACACGTTCTCGGACGCCGTCACGTTGGTCGGGTCGTCGAACGAGCCCTCAGCAGCCTCGTAGTCGAACGTCGCGTTCACCGAGTCGTAATCGTCCGAACTCGACGCAAGGCCGTCCCCGTCGACATCCTCATCGTCAAGCTCGAGCAGGCGACCGTCCGCGATGGACAGTTCAGCCTCGTAGGCGTCACCGTCCTCGAACTCGCCATCCTCCACGAAGGAGGCAGCGGACGGGTCGAAGACGATGTAGTAGACGTTCTCGTCACTGTCGGAGACGACCGACAGCGAGTCAGAGGTCACGTCGACCTCCTTGGGATCCTGGTTGTTTCCAGTGGTCGCCTCGGTCTGCTCGATGCTCAGCGCGACCTGACCACTACTGGTCGCGGCCGCCAGCTGTTCGCTCACAGAGTCGCCGTCGGCACCCGCGGCGTCGAGGAGGCCCTCGAGCCCGGAGGCGGACGTCTGGAAGACGAGCTGGTCGGCTCCGTCGTCGGAGCCAGCGACCATGTCAGTCTCGGTGAGGCCGTCGTTGGAGACGGCGTCATCGACGGCGCTGACCTGATCCTCGGCGTCCTCGTCCTGGATCTCCTCGATGGTGTCGCTGGACGCACGCCAGAGGTTCATCTCGTCGGTCGAGCGCTCCTCGAGGATGAGCGTGCTGAGGTCGTCCTCGTTGTTGAGCGCGGTGCTCGCGTCACCCTCGGTAATCGGCGAGGTGCTGACCGAGATGTCGTACTCGCCCGAGTCGAGCAGGTCGTCCAGATCCTGCTGTTCGCTGTCGAAGTTCTCGAGCGTGGCAGTGTCGTCGTCACCTTCCGCGGAGACGACGTCGGATGCCGAGTAGTCGCTACCGGTGGACATACCGGCGAGGTAGGTGTTGAACAGGACGGTCACTTCGCCGTCGTCGTCACCATCCTCGACGGAGATGTTCGCCTGGTAGCTGTCGTCCTCGTAGTCGCCGATGACGACGCTCCCGGTGTCGGTCTCGTCGAGTTCGACGGTGATCGCGGCGATGTCACCCTGCTGGTCGGTGACCGAGTCGTTCGCGACCGCGATGTCTTCGTCACCCGCTTCCTCGACCTGGACCTCGTCGGTCTCGACCGAGACGCCGGTGTCGTCGTGCGTCACTTCAACCGTGTAGTTGCCCGTGGTTTCGGGGGCATCGATCGCGATGTCCGCGTCACCGCTCCCGGTGAAGGTGCCGGTGACTTCAGTGCCGTCGACTTCGTCACCGTCGGAGTCGAGCAGCACTGCCGTGTAGGCGCCCTGCGGGTCGTTCGACTCGGCAGAGACCTCGACGGACTCGTCAGTCTGGACCGTGTTGTCGACGAGCTCGGCCGAGAGACCGAGGTCTCGCGTCTGGAGCGTGATGGTCGCCGAAGATGCCGACTCGCCATCGAAGGCGATCTTGTAGTCCTCACCAGCCTCAAGGTCGCTGGTGTCGTAGGTGATCCGGTCGCCCGGAGCCGTGTGCAGCGTGTCTACGGGAGTGTAATCGCCATCATTAGAGTCGTCGACACGGAAGATCTCGATTCCCTGCTCAGACCCATCAGACGTCACGAGAGTGACAGGTTCACCAACCTGGATGGTGCCTCCCGAATCCCCATCGGTGAAGGAGGTATCGGATGCCTCGAAGAGCTTGTACTGGACCTCAATCTCTTCGCCAGACTCCGAGTCAGAGATGACGTGGGTGACGCGGCTGTCGGTGCTAGCGTCACTCAGGTCGAGATCGAGTACGACGTCGTTCGTTGCTTGGGCGTCACTAGCGTCAAGAGTGATCTCACCGTTGTCTACCTCGACGGGTTCACCATTGACGGAGGCGCTTGTGATCTCGACACCGTTGTCAAGCGTCTCACTCACATCGATTGTAATCGTTTCATCGCCCGATTCCTGTTCATAGTCGAATGAGAACGTTTGCGTATCGCTCTCTTGGCCAATATCGATCGCTCGTTGATCGATGGCAATTTGGCCATTACCGGCCGCCGCAGCAGCCGATCCTGCGAACGCCACGGACCCAGCGAAGACGCTGAAGACCATGAGCGCTGCGAGAACCAGCGCGCGTGCCTTGTTGGTTGTGTTTGTCATGATTGTCTGGTTTCGGTTGGCGACTTCCACGTTCGCCCGTGCCTCGGATCGCCCGCGAGGCGGACTCGGCCTGGGATACTTGCGTGGGTCACCGTCGGGTAGGGGTACAATGGTCAAGACAGACCACCGGTAAATGCTTTGTGATGAAGTAGGGGGGTGTGAACCGGCTTCACACGGCGTCAGACGCCGTATATACCCAAATTACCGAACTCGCCTTACCCCGTTTGTAAGATGACCGTTCACCTGTAGTTCCCCATGGTATGATACGCTTTAGTTAGCAATGCCAGCACGTGTACTTGGGCTCTACGAGGCAGTCTTCCTGACCGCTAGCATCCCGTGGGTACTTATTGGCTCACATGGGAACGAGGGATCGTGCCGGAACAGGTCCAGCACTTCACGGACGTCACCGTCGATGTCCAATAGCCGGAGGTCTTCCTCGGTGATCGTCTCACCACACCGTTCGAACACCTCGTTGAGAGAGAGTTCGGGTGGGACGTACGCAGTACCGCGTTCGTTTTTCCCGTAGCGCCGGTCGACGCGATCGTCGAACTTGTTCCGGCCGATAATCCACTGGGACCCATCGGCACGCTCCTCCCGCACGACCGTCTCATATTTGGTGAGCGTTCGTTCTCCTGCGTGGTGGAGAATCCAGTCATAGACGGGGCGGTCGACACTCGTCTGGAGGGCATTCGATTTCGAGAAGTCGATTTGCTCGAGTTGGTCGCGGTTCTCTTCGGTGAACTTCTCGGCTGCTACCTCCTCCTCGCCTGCGAGGTAGTAGACGGTCGTGAATTTCCCCGAGGTGTTAGTGTTCGGGAGGCCAGCAGTCCCGCTTACGTCGATCGTTCGGAGTTGCTGGCGCTCTGTGGGGTTCAGTCTCCCTCGGTCGATCTCCGTCTGTGGCTCCTCCTGAAGCCGGTCGAACTGTTGCGTCATTGGGCCCTCGCGCCGGTGAACGATTGCAACGGATAAGAGTCCAGTCATCCGGTCTGAGACACATCTGTTCGGGTGTGTCGTGCAACCGCAGGAGACGCCGGTCTCTGTCGTGCACAAAAGCGCGCTGGATTACGTGTGGTGTGCCAGAACGTCACTCCACGGTGACGCTCTTTGCCAGGTTCCGCGGTTTGTCGATGCTCCGTCCAAGTCGATTCGCCATGTGATACGCCACGAGTTGCAACTGGGCGTTCGCGAGCACCGGTGCCGTCTGGGGGTGGGTGTTGGGAATCTCGAGAACGTGATCGGCATACTGCTCGACACCAGCGACGCCGTCGGTCACCGCGATCACGGGCGCATCCCGCGCTTCGACCTCTTTCACGTTCCCGATGGTCTTGCGGGCACGCTCGTCGTCCCCTGTCACGACCGCGAATACCGGTGTTTCACCCGTCACGAGCGCAAGTGTCCCGTGTTTCAACTCCCCCGCTGCGAACCCCTCGGCGTGTTCGTAGGTGATCTCCTTGAACTTCAGGGCCCCCTCTAGCGCAACCGGGTAGTTGGGTCCACGGCCGATGAAGAAATACGCAGCCGAATCGAGATATGCATCCACGACGTCCGCTGTACGTGACTCATCTAGCACGTATTGCAGGTCGCTCGGCAACGCACGGAGTGCCGCCACACGTTCGCGGCTCTCCTCACCACGCTGGTCGACCAGCGCAGCCGAAAACAGTGTGAGCGCGACCAGTTGCGAGGAGAACGTCTTGGTCGCCGCGACGCCGATCTCCGGCCCCGACCGGATATAGAGTACGTGATCACACTCGCGTGCGGCAGTCGAGTCGACGACGTTCGTCAAGGCGAGTGTCTCTGCACCACGGGCACTGGCCTCCCGGAGCGCCGACAGAGTATCCGCGGTCTCGCCACTCTGGGTCACGCCGACGACAAGTGTCTCATTGCCTATGGGTGGGGGCCCGGTCGCGTACTCGCTCGCGAGGAACGTCTGGGCGGGGATTCCCGCCGTTCGAAGCGTCTCCACCCCGAACATCGCAGCGTGATAGGAAGTTCCACAGGCAACGAACTGGACGGTAGTTGGCGTCTCCAGACCGTCCAGTTCGTCGACCGTCACCTGCCCAGCGAGCTCGTCGAGCCGACCACTGAGTCCCTGTCGGAGCGCGGTCGGCTGCTCGTGAATCTCCTTGAGCATGAAATGGGCATAACCACTCTTCCCCGTCTGCTCGGCGCTCCAGTTCACGGTGGTAACCTCCTTCTTTACGACCTCACCAGCAGCGTCGGTGACGCGCCACCCGTCTAGCGACAGGACGGCGAATTCGTCGTCATCGAGGTACACTACATCGCGCGTGTGCTCGAGGAACGCGGGGACGTCGCTCCCCAGATACGTGGCCCCCTCGCCAATCCCGAGCACGAGTGGCGAGTCGTGACGAGCGGCGAACACCCGTTCTGTTCCTGCGATGACGGCCGCGATCGCGTAGCTTCCCTCTATTCGATCGACAGCGTCCCGAAACGCAGCCTCGGGGGCGAGCCCGTCCGCGAGCCCACGGGCGATAAGGTGTGGAACGACTTCCGTGTCGGTCTCGCTCGCGAACGATACCCCATCGTCCTGGAGCCCGTCGCGGAGCGTCTGGTAGTTCTCGATGATGCCGTTGTGGACGACGGCGACATCGCCGGATTCGTCCGTATGCGGGTGAGCGTTCGCATCCGTCGGCGGGCCGTGTGTACTCCAGCGTGTGTGGCCGAGTCCGATCGAACCATCGGGAACCGACCCTCCAGCCGAAATCGAGTCGCGGAGGACGTCAAGTTCGCCAGACTGCTTCTCGACATCGAGCGACGCTCCTCCCAGCGCAACCCCAGCGGAATCGTATCCGCGATACTCAAGGGTCGCTAGCCCCTCGAGAATCACCTCTAACGTTGCATCACCACAGCCGACGGCGCCGATGATGCCACACATCAGCGGGTTACCTCCGTGTCCTCACTGACGTTCCCCTGAACGACGACACCGGGGCCAACATGTGCATTTGGGCCGATGAGCGCTCCTGGAATGACCGTCGCGCCGCCACCGAGTGAGGCACGGTCTGCAAGGACACAGCCCAGTCGCTGTCCCTCGTGAATGCTGTTTTTCACCCGGACATCGCTCGGTCCGGGTGGAACTGTCGCTCCTGGCCCGACCAGGGCGCCTTCACCAACGACGGTATCCGCGACAGTAGCGTTCATCCCAAGGCGGCAATCAGTGTCGAGGACGCTCCGGCGAACCGTCGCTCCCGCTTCCACGGTTGCGTTTCGCCTGACCGCCACAGCGGGCCCGACGACCGACCCCGGTTCAACGACCGCATCAGGGCCGACGACGACCGGCGCGACGAGCGTGGCATCCTCGTGAATCCGGGCCGAGTCGGCGACGTACTCACCAGCTTCACGCTCGGGTTCGGTCACCAACCCATGGTCGAGGAGTCGGCCTGCGAGGGCCAGCAGGTCCCACGGGTAGGTCACCTCCGACCGAAGGCCGTTTACCCGGACACCGCGGACGTGCCCGCCGCGCTCGATAATGGCCACGATCGCATCGGTAAGCGCGAGTTCGCCTGCCTCGCGAGGTGTCGATTCGAGGTCTGAGAAGACGGAGGGATCGAACGCATACACTCCGGCATTGAGAAGCCGGTAGGAGTCGTCACCGGGCCGTTCGACGAAGTCGGTCACGGTTTCGCCATCGAGTTCGACAGCCCCGTACATCGGCGCCTCGTCCGATTCGACGACGGCGAGCGTTGCGACGGAATCGGTGGTATGGGCGTCGAGGACGGCCTCGATCATCTCGTTGGCCAACACTTCGTCACCGTTGACGACGAGGAAGTCCCCGTCGATCACGTCACGAGCCTGAAGGAGTGCGTGTCCGCTTCCGAGTTGTTTCTGCTGGACGTGATAGGTGAGCCGGGAGCCCCGATAGCTCGAGCCGAAGTGGTTCTGAACCCGACCGCGTTCGTACCCGACGACGAGATGGATATCTTCGATACCCACGTTCACGAGCGCATCGAGGACGTATTCGAGGATGGGTCGCGTTCCGGCAGGCAACATCGGCTTCGGTCGATGACGGGTGAGCGGCCGAAGCCGTTGTCCCTCCCCCGCGGCAAGGACGACTGCGGAGTCGAGGTGCATTGGTGTTGGTGTGTGATGTCGAGTCTTCGCCAAAGGCGTTTCCACTGCCGGTGTTGGCCGACCGCTGAAAGGAGGCTAAAAAAGACAGAGACGGGTCCGCTAACCGAACTCGTCGCATCCAAACCCATTAGCGCCCGTGCGACTACTACACAGTAAAGGACGGCGTGCATTGAATCGCCTTCCTCGTATTCAAATTATTATATATGGATATTCTTAGCAATTTGGATACAAGTCTGGGGTCTGGTGTGCAGAACGAGGGTAACGATCACAAATTCAGAGCGACCTACGAGCCGCATTATACTCCATCGTCTTCTTAGAGATAGACATACCGTTCGCTTGCGAACCTCGGCTGCACAGACGTCGAACAGACTGGCGTAAACGACAGCAGAGATTAGCTATACAACAATAGTTATCCGCGAAGGATATGAGTGCTACATCGGGTACGTCCACTTGACTGTCGGTTGTACCCGGATCGGCCCCGTTCCCCTTTCGAGGGGACCGATTCGTGGTAGCGGGAACTCGAAGCATTTTGATTGCCGGTCCCATCTCGGTTGATCTGGCTAACACTGGGCACAGAGTGTTCAGTTGAATTGCCATCGGTTGCTGACGGTCTCCTCGTCTTACCAGTCAAAATCCAATAAAAGAAATATGTCAGAATTGGCAACGCGAGCGTACCCTGTTCGATAACTCACGGCGAAAGGGTTGTGGCTGCGCGCGCAGCGAAGCGAGCACGGAGCGGTGGGTGGGGCGGCGGGGTCCGGGTCGGCCCGGCACGTAGCAAAAAAAGAAGGGTGCGACGACCGGCTACGCTTCCCACCACCGACCGCGCTCAGGGAAATGTACGGTGCTCCACCCAGTGACGGCTACCGAGACACGTCCCTCATACCAGTTCCGTGCCGCGCCGTGGATACGGACGCGTTCGCCTTCCCGAATCCAGGGTTGGTCCGACTTCTGCCAGATCGTCACCTTCGTTCGCCCAGTCGCATCCTCGATGAGCCCAACCTGCTGAATTGCCGAACTCGACGCGTCCCACAGCTGCGTCACATGTCCTTCAATACTCACCTCTCGTCGTCGCACCTCCTTGAGGGCCGCGATCGGAATCACCCGACCAGGGGCTCGCTGCAGTTCCTCGTGCACTCCAATTACCGCGCTCGTGACCGACCGCCCCTCTGCGACCCGCTCGGCCAGCTTCCGGCTAATCGACGCGCTCGTCCAGCCGTCCAGCTTGCGCTCCAGCCGCCTCGCCTGCTCGTTCACGCTCGCCAGTTCCGCTCGGCTCAATACTTCTCGGGGGTCTGGTTCGTCCGGGTGTGTCCACCGGTCTACGCACCCGCGCCGTGCCTGGAACACTCGCCTTCGCTCTCGGCTCCCTTGCTCTGCCGCTTTCCGCGTGCTGGCCTCCCGGCTGGACTGCTGTCGCTTGTCGAACCGCCTGTACGTTCGCTCTATCTCCAACTCCCGTGCCTCGAGTTTCTCTTCTGCCTCGAGGGTCAGTCCGTATGGCCGCGCATCCGGGTGGTTCGCGTCCACCTTCGCCTGGATCTCCTGGGCGACCGTCGGCCTGAACTGCGGCGTCTCGTCCACCACCTCGAACCCGTCCGCATCTACATCCGGTTCGCTCGCCTGTTCGAATCCCTGTTCATCGACCGAAACTACTTGACCGATTGCGTTCTGACTAGACATTGGATCTCACTGATCCGAAGGCGTTTCACGACGCCACCAACCGCGACTCCACTCGCGGTTTTCTACGGACTCGCACCCGACAGTCACGTCTGCACGCGCCGCTCGCGCCTTCGCGAGCGCCCCCTGGGGCGCGAGCGGCGCGTGCCGATGGGAGGCCACAGTACCAGCACCGCGCGCCGACCCGCCCAGAGCGAGTGTCCAGCGGAGTACGCGTAGGGGGTGAGCCTGCGAACCCCCCCGCGGGTACCCGCTGGCGTCAAACCAGACGCCCGGAACGGCGAGCGACATAGGAGCGAGCCGCACGCCCGGAATGGTCGGTGACGAGCGAGCGGTGGGTGGCAGCGGCGCGCGGGGCGAGCCGTGGAGATTCATTCGGCAACTAAACTCGCATGTAGCGAACTCGTCGGCATTCGGGACTCGGCATAGGCGTGGCCGACACGGTCGTCTCTCAACTTTCTACACCGTGTGAGCCACGTTGACGCGGATGCAGTGAATGTCAAGCAGTCGTCTGCAACTAGCGTCAGAGGTGTTGGAAACGGAAGCCCGATTCAGCGAATTCGCCGAGGGTAGTTAACTGAGGGGAGAGATTACAACGATTCCCCGTCAAGTCACCGCTCACCATACGTCGTGTGGAGCGCCTTCGCAGTTTGCTTCCCGCTTAGACGAACGTATTTGTTCGCCGCCGAAATTTTTCCCCAGCCCATGAACGACTGGAGGGCAGTCGCAGGGAGGCCATGATAGGCGTGATACGTCGCGGCGGTCGCGCGAAGTGCGTGCGGATACAGTTTACTTCGATCCATCCCTGCCTCTTCGGCCACGCGGGTCACGCGACGGTTCACGGAGACCCTGGATTTCTGATAGCCATCGTCGAGGGCAAGTTCCTCGAACCATTCTGCTAGCGCTTCGTCGAAGCCGTACGGAATCGCTCGGATTGCATGCTCCGGTTTCGGTTCTCACCACAGTTCCATCGCGTCAAGGGGATTGAGGTCGGAGCCGTTCTCGGCGGCCGATAACGCCTGCTTGGTGCAGTAGCCGCAAATGGTGTCGTTGTCGCCCTTGGTATACGGGCCGTGTGCGGGGATCTTCACGCGTGAGCGCTCTATGTTGATCCACGAAGGCCGGAGATGACAGAGTTCTCCAGGTCGCATTCCGAATCCCGAATGCCGACGAGATCAGCGTACGTTCCGAACTTGAGCACCGCACGCTCATTGCTTGCGTCCAGTTAATCAGTCTCGGCTTGCTGAATGAACTGGAGCGTCTCCTCACGGAACTGTGCTCGGTCGCCGACGGTGATGTGAAGCGTGGTCATGGTCGGGTGTATTAGATGCGTATTGTATCTGCTGTCAATCGTACAACTTCGACCCCTATACCGTCGCAGTGACAGCATCGTTGATGCGTACTGTCGCGGAACCGTCCCGCTTTGTAGTAGTCCTCGCCCCACTCGAATACGACACTGGCACACAGGTCGTGAATGTCGCCTTGCTCTACTGTCACTTGAGGATGTTGAACACATCGACTGCTTTGTACTCCTTCCCACGTTCTTTGCCGGTCACCTCTTCGATAAGGCCATCTGCTTCGAGATTGTCGACGATCTTGTAGGCGGTACGGCGTGAGACATCGAGATACTCCACGAGGTCAGGTGCCGTGAAATACGGATACTGGAGCAACTGACGAGCGAACTTGTCCGTGTTCGTACTGCCTGAGTACTCTTCCTCGTAGCGTTCTTGGAGTTCACGGAGTTGATGGGTCCGGTCGTACGACGTCTCAGCCTGGCTTCGGAGTCCCTCGAGGAAGAACGTGAGCCATTCCTCCCACGCACCTTCCTCACTTACTGTCCGCATGTGCTCGACGTACTCGACTTTGTGACGATTGAAATACGCACTCGGGTAGATGTATGGACTTTCCAGATAGCCTTCGTCTGTCAAGTAGAGGATAATGAGAAGTCGGCCAAGACGACCGTTTCCGTCGGAAAACGGGTGGACTGTCTCGAAGAAGTAGTGAAGGATAGCGGCGTCTACGAGTGAATGGTACTGTCCACCCATCTGAATATACGACTCAAGCGACTGCATGAGCCCATCGACCCCTTCTGGCGTCGGTGGGATGAACGGATGTTGTCCGGACTGTGGACTCGTCAGATGAACCATGTGGTCACGGAAGTCGCCGACGACGTCACCCTCGTTCCGGATATCTTCGAGAAGCATCGAGTGGAGCTCTTTGATAAGCGAGAGCGTTATCGACGCTCCGCTCCCGATTCTGTCGAGCCCATACGTGAGCGCGGTCTCGTAATTGAGGGCCTCCTTCAGATCTTTCTCGATTTTCGTGTCAGCTTCGCCTGAGGGGTGCTTTGTGTGATACGCCTCGACATCCTGAAACGCGACGTCTGCGCCTTCGATGCGTGCGGATTCGACAGCCTCGATACGAATGAGCGAGGTGTAGAGAACTGCGGAGAAGTCGACCGTTGAGCTGATACCGTCAACACGTCCAATTTGATACGCGGCATCGGCCACCAGATCGTGCGTTTGTTCGGAGATCCTGAGCTTGGGCTCTACTGGGAGCGGCTCCGGTGAATAGTACGGGTTTGGATGATGGGGGACGTATTTTCCCGGTGCGCTATCGGGAAGCTCTTTGGTGGGCATTTCGGTGGTATAACTATCCGTCTCTATTGGTATAGTTGTTTTTATAGTAGGTATACGTAATCGCTGCGTGAGTACTTTCGTGGATAGAGGCACGCGAATCGTATAACGTGCGACCGCCGATACGACTCCTATGTGCAATAGATATATAAACATATATACGGATAGCGTGGATTTCAGGGCTGATGTGTTACGATAGCGCTGCTGTTGCACATCCGCCGGACCACCCATAGAGGTCCTCAGGTGTCTCTCGACGCTCGACTGTTCTCAGCACTTGCTAGGACCACAGTGTCTCGAGGCGCTGCTCTATCGCAGCGAGCACCGTTGAGTAGACGTCGAGTGGATGGAGCGAGGGAAGTTCGAGATCAGTGAGTTCGGTTGCAGTCGGCGGCTCATGGAAGTGCACCCGGGTATTGTGTGCGTTCGGATGCCAATCCCAGCGACAGTCCCATTGTTCTCCAGCATCGCGTTCTTCAATGTAGTGTATCGAGAAGTCACCAGTCGTGAACCATCGGACGTCGAGTCGAGCCGCTGTCACTGATTCCGGGTATCGCTCTGTATCCAGGCGTGCACGGAGGAGGTGCGGCTCGTATGAATCCGGATCGAACGCTGTCTGGGCGACGAGCGAATCCGACGCAAGGTGTCGTTCCAAGAGGCGCAACGTCTGTCGATCCGGTGGTCCCATCGAGTCAGGCGCTGAATCATCCGGTGGCTGCCTCATCTACGCCGGAATCAGATGCCCATCGTTCTGGGAGAGCTGGCGAGCGAGTTCATACAGCCGAATATCCCGAATCACGCCCTGCCACTCGCTGACCGCGGTCATCCGTTCGTGGATGGTTTCGTGATCACAGTAGTCGAACACGGAGACGTCTGTTGGGTCTGTCGTCCCGAACTGCGCTTCGTATTCCGTACGCTGTGCTTCGAGCGCCTCCACACGGTCGAGTATCTCGTCGACGGAGAGCTCGGTTGCGATCCGACTGGCGTCCTGCCATTCGAGATACCCCTCGTTTCGTTCGTATTTCGCAGGGCGGCTGTCCCTATCCGCGTGGACGATGCCCATGTCCGCCAAGCGGTCGAGATGCTTTTTCGCGGCGTTCGGAGAGCAGTTGGCGATGGCTGCGATCTCAGTGGACGCGGTCGGCGACGTGATCCCAAGGACGACGTCATAGATACGTCCAAACGTGTCTGTTCCCGCTTGCCACCGTCGCTGGGCAGCGTCGGCGTCTGGAGTCGGATCGAACTCGGTCATACCTGCCTGTCAGTGGTCTTGCTCAATATATCTTCGTATCCCTCAAATATATGTGGACTCACTGCGTACCCCTGCTGGAAGCGCTCGATACCCCCATTGAGGGGACGATCGAGTTGATGGACGCCGATCACTCCTCACACCAGCCACACTTTCAGCAGTTCCGTGCGATCATGACTTTTCCCGCCTTCGGCGGCGGCACGCAGTGCATCCCACCTGATGCTGAGGGCGGTCGATCTGGCCCGACTTCCATCGTAACGGGTCCCCACACGCAGGGCACGCCATAGCCGTCCAGATGACCACCGCTGCGTTCACCAGAAAGGATGATTGTTACTAATTCACACAATCGTCGAAGCCGAGTGGATAGGGCGGCCCGGCGAGAGCCCGGATTGGATGGGGGTGAGACGGCAACTAGCCTATTTCTGTGTTCAGCAATTGGGCGACGGAGGGGCTGTTCGCCCAACTGCGATGCGAACTGATCGCGGTGATGAGTGTTCGGGCCTCCTCGTGGGTTATGGCGCGGCAGTGGCCGTGCCGCCAGCCGCTGGATCGAACGGGAGGGTGATGACGAGTTCGTCGAACCAGACGACCGGGCGCTTACTCTGGCCGTCTTCCTCGAAGAAGATGATTCCCAGCTGGGCGAGCCGACTGAGTTCCTCGTGGACGTTCTTCACATCCCGGTCAACAACCCGTGCGGCCTCGTTGATGCTGGATGGCTCTTCTCGACGGATGGCTTCGATGAGATTGAGGACGCGCGGCGTCAACGTCTCCATCAGGTCGTCGTAGCTGGTGAACGAGAGCATCGGCGTGGAATCCACCGCGTCGCCCCGTTCGAGCGTCTCGATCCCGTCGGTGACGTCGTCGTGGAACTCACTGGACGACTTCACAGTCACGACGAGGGTTGATTCGCCCCGGAGCTGTTCGCGCTCCATCGGATGCAGCGGCGGCGTGGTATCGTTCATGGTATCACCGTGGTGTGATGGCCTCACTTGACCTCGAACTCGGATTTCGGGATTCCGCTCCAGAACCGTTCCCAGAGTTCGACCATCCCAGGGAACGTGATTGTGTCTGGGTCGGGGTCCGGTGCGTCGTGCAGTTCGTGCCCTTTGGTGTCCTCGTGCGAGTTGTCGTACCGACGAATCGTCCCATCGTCAAGCGTGCGGGGCGGTTCCGGCTCCGTCGCGCCGTAGTGGAGCTTGTATGCCCACCCAGACGGGTACGCGTCACAGTCTGTCCGCATGCAGAACACGCGGACGACGGTCCCGTCGGGGTACTTCCTCCCCTCGCTCACGCCATCGAGGTCGTCGTCGGTCAGCGAGGCCATCCTCATCCATTGGTACACAGACCAATACAATAAGGCTATTGGTCGGGAGAACAATAGGGGTCCTGAGCGGCGAGGGTAGTGGTCGCCACAGCAGCGTGGCCGTCGTGATACTGTGTGATGTCCTGACGGTCAGAAATGACTTTGGGCGGCACAGAGACGGTACGCGAAGTGAGGAGAGACTAGAGGGGGGTCCGACACGGTGTCGGGGTCGTGGTCGGCGTCAGCACGGGTGACGGCGAGACTCACGAGTGCGCTCGTGTCGGCGACGACCGCCCGCAGGCGTGGCCTGCGCATCGCTGGTCGGCGTCATCGGGTGCACCCGTCGTCGCGTCCCTACCATAGCTATCGACGTCGTCCGGCGCGGCAAGATCCAGTGGCTCACCCTCGAGATCCGCTTTGAGGAGGCGCAACCACTGGGCAGTTTCGGCCCCGACCAGTTGTTTGACCGTCTCGACCTCGAGCTGGTCGTCGTCGTACGTGGTCGCGCCCAACTCCTGGACGATCTCGCTATCTGCCGTGTCCTCGATATATACACGGCTGGCCTCGACGAGCAGATCTGTCCGATCCGTGTCGAACAGGTCGGCGATCGCATTGAGCCGGCCAACGAGGTACTCCGGCGACTGAAAGTGCACTCGTCGTAGCCCGTCACTCGCGCTCATTCCACGTACATGTGTTGGACACTTGAGCAATACGAGTCCGCTGTCTGTACACAACGTGCACATCGCTCGGGGCCGGGGTAGCCTCGCGCACCAACCACACCCGACCAGCGACCTCGCGTTACCCTCAACTGACGAGGCTCGGATCGAGTCGCTCGTACACTCCCTCGAAATCGTCGTCGAAGCTCACGAGGTGATCGATCGAGAGGTGCTCACAGTGCGCGACAGCCACCGCATCCGTGAAACCCAGTGTCTGATCTGCGTACGTCTCGAAGACGTCGAGCGCCGACTCGAATACGTCCGGGTCGACGTGTTCGACGTTGATGATCTCGGGGAACGAGTCCCGCCCGAGAATGCGGGCAGCGACCGTGCGGGCCGCCTCGAAGTCGCGAGTTCGCCGCCGTGTCAGCGTTACGACCTCATCGAAGACGTAATCGTTCGTATATGGTTGTCCGAACTCCCCATCGAGCAGCGCGTCGAAGAAGATTCGGGCGTCGTCGTGTCGCGTGGCGTCGCTATCGTGATGCGCGTAGAAGACGCCGGTATCAATGAAGACGCTCATCCGTAGAGGAGGTCGTCGATGTCGTCCTCTCCAGTCTTGTGGCCGGAGGAAACGATCCCCTCGTGAAACGTCCCTCGCTCCTCGTCATCGACCGGGACGCGCTGCTCCCGAAAGGACTCGATGAACGACGCCTTCGACGCGTACGCGTCGTCGACGAGCCGTTCGAGGACCTCCTGCTGTGTGATGCGCTTTCCCGTCTCGAGCCGGATCTCCGCCTGCAATCGCTCGAGTCGAGATTTCGTCGCGTCATCGAGTTTGACGGACGTCGCCATATGTGTGGTAGTATCTTCTACTGAATAACTATTTCTACCACTCCCGGCTCTACGGGTACCGCTCGAGACGTGACGCACATCACGGCCCCGCAAACCCATCCGGCAGACACACCGGCGTCGCCTCGAACTGGACGTCCCTGACCGGTTCCATCCCGACCTGGTACCAGGGGTCCTCGGCGTGCTCGCGACGGAGTTCGATGCGATTCCAGCCACCGCGCTCGGGTGCGGGCTGGAACACGTGCTGGCGCTGGCCATCCTCGTCAAGTTCGTACGTGATCGCGAATCGGTGAGCCGTCACCGCGTCTCACCTGTCGAGCCGCGCGAGCCGACCGTGACTGGAATCCGTGTGAGGACGAGCCCGCATCGCTCACAACAATCGAGTACGTCGAAGCCGATACGCGCCAGTGTCCGATCAGACTGCCGGTGGGGACAGCGACTCGGTAGGCCGACGAGCGGGTCCGCCGACTGCTGTGCGCCTCGGTTGATGGCGATGAACTGTTCGAGACGGTCGAACCGTTGGGTGGGTGTCGATGATGGTGACATGCAAGGCACCTCACCCCGCAGGGGTGCCGACAAACTCCCATCGCGTGCACACCGGGCGAGTGGGGGCGACGCTCGAGTTCGAGTACACACCGAGCGGGGTGGGACTGGACGGGGCCGCGCTTCATGAGTGCCACCCGGGGCGTCGCCTCCCGCACAGTCACACGAAGTCGAGAGCGGGCGTCAGGTTTCGGTGGAAGACGGCCAACTGGGGTACGAGGTAACGCCTCACCGCTCGGGTCGTGGACCAAACCTGCTCGTCTGGGACGGGACTGGTAGCGACGTCGCAACTGTGACGTGACCGTTATGTATTTCTCACCGACGAATGGATAGCCCTCGTTATTCTCCGGCTTGAGTCACGATGTCGGCTGGCGTGAAGAGTGACACGTCGTCGCGGTCCGCAGCCGTTTGCTGCAGGTCATCGGAGAACCCCGATCTGCAGAAACAACAGTAGTGCTCCTCACGGTCGGCGCCGTTCGGCGGCGACCACTTCACCTGTGTCGCACTCCGTTCGAGCTCGGCCAGGTCACCCTCGGTCATCTGCCTGGTCGTGTACTTGCATTCACCGACGACGAGCGTCCCGTCGCTGGCGAGCCCGACAACGTCGAGTTCGTGCTGCTGGTGCCACCAGTAGCCGATTCCCTGGTACGTCTTGGGAATCAGTGACGGGAGTGCGATCTGACAGACCCGCTCGAAGATCGTACCCATGTACTCGGTGACGGTCGGCTTGACCAGCTGGTCGTAGGCGTCGTCACCGAGTTGCACGAGTTTGCCCTGCTGGCCGTAGACGTACCGGAACCAGAACTGAAACAACGGTTCGTTCAACCGATACCGGCTCTTCCGTGTCGCATTCGGGTTCGCAGTCACGGGAATATCGCGCTCAACGAGTCGGAGCCGCCGGAGTTTCGAGAGATACGATCCGAGCGTGTTCGAGTCGACGCCAGCGAAGCCAGCGATCTCGTTGGCCACGCGCTTTCCGGTCGCTATCGCACGGAGGATTGTGTAGTACGTCTGGGGTTCACGAATCCCGAATTCCGTGCGCAACAGGAACTCGGGCTCGTTGTGGAGGACACCGTGCTCTGACAGGATATGCGACTGGATGTTCTCGCTGAGTGAGCCAGTCGGTGTGAGCGCCTGAAGATAGTACGGCGTGCCCCCGAACACCCCCCACGTCTGGATGACCGTGTCGGGGTCGTCAGCGGGATAGAACTGCTGTGCATCCGCGAGGTCGAGCGGGGGAAGATCGATCGTCCCCGTCCGTCGGCCGTACAGTGGGCTGCCACCACTGAGGACGTTGTCTTCCATGATGCTGATCGATGACCCCACGAGCACGAGCGTCATGCTCGTCGCTTCGAGATGCATGTCCCAGACGCGCTGGATCTTCGAGGGGAGCTCCTCGTCTGACTCGACGAGATAGGGAAACTCGTCGAGAACCACGACTGCGTCCTGGCGACCGAGTGCCCGGAGGAGGGCTTCCCAGTCGCGCCGGATGTCGTCAAGGACGGGGAACTGCTCGCATGCCGTGTCGACGAAATTCGCGAGCTGAGCGTCCGGAGTTTCTTCGGTCGCCTGCCAGTAGACGGCATCATCACGCCCTCGAATTGCTTCGCGAACGAGTGCGCTCTTGCCGAGTCGCCGCCGCCCATAGACGACGATCAACTCAGCCGTCTCGCTCTCGAAACGCGACTCCAGCAGCTCGAGCTCTTCACCGCGGTCGACGAAACGCGGGTGGGCCATGGTGGCACATACGCCGCGACGAATGTAATGCTGCCGATTATCTTAATCGTGTTTTTACTAATCTAGATTTTACTATCTGTCCCTGCTGGACGGCCCATGACGGGAAGGAGGCCAAAGTGCTGTGCATCCTCCGGGATCCGGTGAGGCACCCGAAACACGGCGAAACTTCAAAAGTCTCAACCCGTGCACCGCGTGCACACCGGGAGAGCGGGGGCGACGCTCCATCCCCACCAAGCGGGGCGGGACTGGAAGGGGCCGCGGCTGTTGGCAACGTTCTCGTGAGCGCAGCGAACGAGAATTCGGAAGAGGAGCGGAGCGAGTCTTCCGTAAGCGCGGACCGACAAGCACCGCAACCGAACGAGCGGAGCGAGTGAGGTGCGGAGCGCAGCGGCCGCACCGAGTCGACAGCCGCGGGGGCTTCCGAAGCCGTCACCACGAGCCCCCACACACCAGACGCACCCAGTCACCCCGCGGACACGTCAGACCGACGTTTCATAACGCCTGTACGGAGCTTTATGCGTCCACAGTCGACCGCATCCACCACACACCCGGACGACATGCCGTCACCTGCCGACATCACTTCCCACCCGACGCCGCGCCAGTACATCGACTGCACGCCGACGGACGCTCCACTCAACTCGAGGACCGTCGAATCACAGTTCCGCCGACTGCATACCCTCTCACAGGCCACGAGTGACGACCGGTCCTGGTACGCCAACCTGTTCTCCACTCCAGCCCCACCCACGATCGAGTGGTTACTCGTCACGGACGGCGATCCCGAGACGCCGCTTCGCTACTACGTCGGCGTCGACGACCCGGACGCCCTCGACGCACTCGAACAGTGCTATCGCACGCTCGTCCCCAACGAGTACGAACTCACCCGCACCGAGTGGCACCCGAGTGATCTCCTCCCGACGTCTGAGCCCACCGACCATCGCTCCGACGCCCCGACAGAGGCGGCGACGGATGCGGCCGACGCCTCCACCGATACGACACAGGACTCGTCCGACGGCGACTCACAGCCCGTCCACGCCATCGAGTTCGTCGGCGTCGCTGAGCGACGCAACGACTGGCAGACACGCCTGACACCGTTTTCTACCTTCACCGACACGCCGGAGACGCGGTTCCCACTCTCGGCCATTATCGAGGCCCTAGCAGGCGCCACCTCACCAACGATTTATCAGGCGCTCTGCCAGCCGTTACCGGACTGGCACGCGGAGGCGACGGGTCGGCGCGACCGACTGAAGCGGGGTCTGGACACGCCAGCCCAGCGCTTCTTCGACGGCATCATCCCACGCGTCGACCCCGACCAGACTGGGAGAGACCCGGAGGCGACGCGACTCGAGGAACTCGACGCGAAGGACGCCAGGCGCTCGTTCGTCGTGAACGCCCGGGTGGTCACACACTCCCTACACGGTGAGGGGACACCACGGGCGTTCGACGGGCTCTCCACCGCATTCGAGCCGGTGAGCCATACCTGCTACAGCGTCCAATCGCGACATCACAGCGGCGACGCCGCCCACGCCGTCCTCGAGGGCCTCGCCACTCGAACCGTCCATCCACCGGCCTACGAGACCCTTACCGCGAAACTCCCGTGGACGGAAAACACGAGTCGCGGCATCGTCGCGGACCCGACCGAAGCCCCAGTGTTCTGCCTGCTCGATGGAAGCACGCTCACCGAAGCCGGGAAGCGGGCACTCGCCCCCACCCCCGGGGAACGAACGGCCCTCCCCCGTCCACCACACGATATCCTCGCGAACTACCGAACTGAGGGGCTCCCGCTCGGCCGCCCGCTCACGCAGGACGGCATCACCGACTCACAGTCGATCTCGCTCCCCACAGCGCTACAACCGCTTCACGTCGGCTGGTTCGGGAAGACTGGCTCGGGCAAGTCGACGAGTCTCATCACCGCCATCCTCGAGAATCACCGGGCCACAGCGGGTGCGGACATCCTCATCGACCCGAAGGGTGATGGAATGGCGACCGACTACCTCCGCGCACATTACGTCGAGTACGGCAGCCTCGAGGACGTCGTCTACTTCGACTGTGCCGAAACGCTCCCCGCGTTCGGCTTCTTCGACATTCGCGACGAACTCGACGCGGGCGTTCCCCGGACGACGGCCGTCGAGGACGCGACCGATCACTACATCGAGATCCTCACCCAGATCATGGGGAAAGAGCGCTTCGAGCAGGCGGTCCGCTCTCCCGATGTGATTCGCTACATGGTGAAGGCGCTGTTCGACCCCGTCAATGGACAGGACGCATTCTCCCACAGAGAACTCCACGGCGCCGTTCGCCGGATGCACGAACGCCAGTCGGTTCCCCCGGTGAGTGATGGCGACCTCGAACGGATGCTGGGCGGTGTGGTCGCGAACCGTGCACAGACGTTCGACGAGATCATGCAGGGTGTGGCCAATCGGATGGAGAAGGTCCCCATCGACCAGCGCCTCGCCCGTATCTTCAATCACGTCCCCGACGACGAAGCCGACCGAACGGACCCGCACTTCGACCTCGCGGACCACCTCAACCAGAATGAAGTGATCATCATCGACACCGGGGAGTTGCGGAGCGAAGCCCAGCGCGTCCTCACGCTGGTGGTGCTCTCGAACCTGTGGACGGCGCTGCGCCGTCGCACGCGTCGCGGCACCGACGATGCGCTTGTGAACGTCTACGTCGAAGAGGCCGCCAGCGTCGCCGTCTCGGACCTCCTCAAGGAGTTGCTCGCCCAGTCGCGTGGCTTCAACTGTGCGATGACGCTCGCCATGCAGTTCCCCGCGCAGTTGCGAGAAGCCGATCCCACGGCCTACGACGAGGTGTTGAACAACATTTCCACGTTCCTCACGGGGAACGTCCCGCTCGACCGGCAACTGGCCCAGCGGCTCGCCACCGACGAGCTGACGCCACAGGCGGTTGGAAACCGCCTTCGGGCGCTCCGGCGTGGTCAGTGGCTCGTGGCGCTGCCGGCTGCCTTCGGTGTGGATGAACCCCGCCCCTTTACGGTGGAATCGTTGCCGCCGCCGCCAGGTGATCCTGCGGGACCGCGCCAACTCACCCGTGCGGAACGCGCGGGATTCACAGACGAACTCGCCGACGTCCGTGAGCGGACGCTCGGTGAGTCGGGGCTGACCCTGGGAGAGCCGAGTGCGGCCACCCAGGAGGCGGACGCCGAGATGGAAGCAGCTGACCCTCGGCTTCGCGTCGACTCGGCGCTCCCCCACACGAATCGCATGCCGCCCACGGTCGAGTACGAGGGTGAGACGCACGCACTCCGCTGTACTGCGTGTGACAATCGGTACGACCCCTCCATCGCGGGTATGAAGCGTGCCATTTCGTGTTGTTCGTCGCTCGCCGAAGTCGACCGGGACGACGTCCCCATCTGTGAGCTCAACCTCAAACTCTCGCCCGACGAGCGAGCGGCGTCGGAGTGGTCGGATCGACAGCTCATGTTCCTCCAGGCCGTCTATAACGCCCAGCAGCTCCGGTATGACCGGCTGGAGTACGACCTCGTTGCGGACTCGATGATCCGGCTCCAGGAGTACGTCGACATTGGGGGCGACCCGCTTCAGGATCTGCTCGACTCCGAATATCTCAGCCACGGTACGGACCATCCTCACCGCCTCTACACGGTGACGCCGGATGGTCGCTCGGTCATCGGCGAGAGCTATCGGCAGGGCGTGGATTACGGCCACGGTGCGGGCGACCTCGAGGAGTCGAGCGAGCACGTCCTCGCGATCGAGGTCGCGCGCCGCTATCTCGAACAGGCGTACGTCGCGGATGCGGACTCGCCGGTGACTGAGGTTGTCCCCTACTACGACATGGACGAACAGCGGCGCCTCGATATCGCCGCGCTCGACGAGTCGGGGGACGTCCGGATCGCAGTGGAGGCAGAGCGGGTGAATAACGACATCATCCGTGCGGTTCCCGATGATTACGACAAGATGGCCGATGCGGAGCCGGATGAAGCGATCTGGGTCGTCATGACGATCGACGATGCCCACGACGTGCTCGCCGCGCTGAACGAGCCTGCTGAAGGTGACCCACGAGTGGAGAAGACCTATGCGCGGACGACACCCCCACAACAGTTCTCGCTCGATACGCCCGGGTTGACTGCGATCTATCCGGTCGATCGGCTTCGGAAACGACTTGGTGAACCCGAGAATTCCTAGATCGGGTCCAAACTCGGGCTCGTGGGTTCTCTCGTGTAGAGAGCGGGACTCGGGAGCGCTCGGCTAGGCGTGTGGCGTCCAAGGTGGCTCGCTCGTCCGGGAGGCGTGCTCAGCAGGTGCGCCAACGGTGACCTAGGAGGCGAGCGTGGGAACTGATGAGGTAGGCTAGCTACCAGACGACACGGTGCCGTATCGTACCGTATCGTCTTGTTTTGTAGTGTCTCGTGTCGTACTGTCTCCCGTCGCCTGTTGTACTGTCTCGTGTCGTGTCGTTTGGTTACGGGGACGGTCACACTCTCGTGGACGAGTACGCTTCTGGGGCCGGTAGCAGACAGCGTGTGCGCCGGCGGACGCATCGAGTCGGCTATTCCGATTGAAATGGAAACCCCACGACTGCAGTCGTGTTTGGATCTCTGAACGGTGGTGTGTATCCCCCCGCCAGAGCCGCCGGTCGTACTGGAGTTCACCCGTTATGAGTTGTCTCTGGACCGTCTCTGGTCAATGTCTCTCCGGAGAGTGTCCATCTCTGCCCATCTCTGTTTATCTCTGTCTCTCCTAGGTCGCACGACGTCGGGGGCACTGGCAGTGCTTGCGGGCGAGCAGCGAACCTTTGGAAGGACTCTCGACAGCGGGCCGCTTTCGATACGCCCTCTGTGCCGATCTGGTGGGCTCTCGGCACCTCTGGAATCCGAGTTTGGACACGTCGAGCTTGGACATAACTAGACCACTCGTTCAAGACAATACACGGATAACTCGGTATCCAATCGAAGGAGTGGCTTCGACTCCGCCGAGCCCTCCCGAGTCACCGCCCGCCCGTGAACGAGGTGTCGACGCAGTTCCCGCTCCCCGTCTCGGCGACGCGCTCGAACTCCAGGCCGTCGGGGTTCTTGACCGCGTACCCGAGCAGGCTCGTGAAGCCGTTGCTGCCGGGGTGGAGGCCGAGCCCGTTGCCCGCCCCGACCAGTCCGGGGGCCTCACAGCCGACCGTCTCCCGCCACCACGGGGAGTCGAAGAACAGCGCCGAGATCTCCATGTGTTTCACGTCGTGGGTGAACAGGTGCCCCCCGTCCGCCAGCCGCGGCCAGAGGTGTTCGACGCAGGTCTCCGCCGAGTCGCGCAACCCGACGTCGAGGAACGCGAGGGCGCACCCCTCCTCGAACTCGGGGAGCGTGTCCTCGAAGTACCCCTCGTGGAACGTGCAGGCGGTCGCGTCGCCGTACTCCGCGACGTTGTCCCGGACCTCCTCGATCGACGCCCGCCAGGAGTTCTCCGCGTAGGTGTGCACCTGCTCGGACTCGACGAGCAGGTGCTCCTCGTCCCGCTCGGACGGCGCGGGCATCCCCTCGAACGAGTCGAACACGTGGAGCTCGCGGTCGCAGGCCCCGGCGACGAGCGAGAGGTTCGCCGTGCTCCCGCCCTTGTAACAGCCGCATTCGACGATCGGTCCCTCCGCCTCCGCTGGGAGTTCGAGGATCCGTGTCGCGACGACGAGGTGTTCGAGGAACGTCGACCCCGTCGGAATCCGTCCGTTGTTCCGCGCCATCCGGACCGCGAACAGCAGCTTTCGCGGGAGGCCGACGCCGTACTGGGCGCCCGTCTCCCGCCCGAAGTAGTCGGCGAGCACGATGGGCGCGGACAGCACGACGACTCCGAGCCGGTACAGTCGGTACAGTTTCGCGAACGCGAGTTCCGTCTTCTCCGTCATGGTTCGGTGATCGTGGTGTGGTCGGTTACGAGGTGTCCCGTTCGCCGAACGAGAGCAACCAGTTCGAGTCGTTCGTGAGTCGGTACCCGTTCACGTCCCAGGACGCCCCCTCGAGGTCGACGAGCGGCCGGACGGCGAACGTACAGCGGTGGCTCGCGAACCGCGAGAGCGGCAGGCGACTGTCCGGGAGGAACCCGTACGCCAGCAGCAGGTCGCCCGACAGCGGCGACTCGTGGGCGGCGAGAACGTCCGAGTGCGGGTGGTCCGCGACGACGCGGTCGAGGAGGCACGCGACGGCGGCGGACCACCGGGGACCGCCGACGAGGGGGACGACGTCCGCGACCTGGGTCACCGTGACCCCGCCGGACGTGGTGCGGGTGCGGGCGAGGAGGCCGGCGACCGCGTCGCCGTTCTCGCTCGCGACGTACGCGTGCCGGCGCCAGACCGGGCTGGCGTACCGCCAGCGGTAGAACTCCTCGTCGCGGCGCGCGTGGATCTCCTCCGGGACGCGGCGCCGGTAGAGTTCGGCGAGCGCCCCCTCCGGGACGCCCTCCTCGCGCTCGACGGCGAACCCGTCGGGCGAGGACCCGGTTCGGGTCCAGGCACCCTGGAGCGCCCGGAGGGCGGGCCCCGCGGCGTGTCCGACGAGCCGTCCGCCGCGCCCGTCTAGCACCGCGGTCGGGTTCTGGACGCGGTAGTAGGTCGTCCGCTCGTCGACCGCCCGCCAGCCGAGCTTGCGGTAGCCGGGCCACGCCATCTGGTTCGGGAAGTTGAAGCAGAGTTCGGGCTCCAGGTCCGCGTAGTGGTCGATCGCACGCCGGTTCATGCGGGTGAAGATCCCCCGCCCCCGATACTCGGGATGGACCATCGTATCGGTCGCCTGGAGGGCGCACAGGCTCTCGTCCCCGGCCCGGAGCCGGAACGCCATGAAGGGGCGCGCGCCGACGACCCGGCCGTCCGCCTCCGCGAGGAAGACGGCCGGCTCCGACAGGTAGGGGTTCCGCTCGTACTTCCAGGCGAACCACGACCCGCTCATCGCCCTGTCCCAGACGACCTCGTCCAGCGCGAGCACGTCCGCGCGGTCGGCCGGACGATACCGCCGAACCTCGACCCGATCGCCGGGGTCCTCGGAAACTCCTGCCCCCGCGTTCGTCTCCATGAGGTCTTGAACTATAATCGCAACGCGGGCATAGTAATGAGGCCGTTGTCCGTCGCGGCGCGGAACGAGCCTGACCGCGGCGCGGACGGCCGATCTCGGCGGGGAGAGTGCGCCCCACGTAAGCCGGTCTTACGGCTTCCGGTCGATTTCGTGGTTCCGGCTACCGTGCGGTCCACCTCGACCGGCGATCGGCGCGCGGGCGGATACCGGACGGGAGCCGCCGTGATTCGCGCGATCGGTCCGCGCCGTGCTGGCCCGCCCGGACGGGCGGGGGCGTCACCCCCGCGGTCGTCGTTCGTCGTCGACGTCGAGGAGTAAGCCACTTCGAACGCCGGATAACGTGAGCCAACGACGCTCCGTCCCCCCCGCGGGTCGGCGTCGCTCGGTCGACCGGGGCAGGTCGCGCTCGACGCGTCCGCCGGCAGGTAGATCCGTCGGTCGACGGCCGCCCGTCCGTCAACACGTCACCTCCGCGCCCAACTCCGGCGCGCTCGCCTCGTACCCGTCCGCACGCAACTCCCCGGCGAACGCCGGACACCGGTCGCCGTGGTTCACCAGCACCGTCGCGTCCCGGTACGGCTCGAGGAACTCGCGGAGGCCGCGCCGGTCGGCGTGCGCGGAGAAGTCGTACCCCTCGACCTGCGCGCTGACCGGGAGCACCCGACCGTCGATCTCGGCGCTCCCCGTCTCCAGCAGCTCCCGACCCGGCGTCCCCTCGACCTGGTAGCCCGTCATGGTGATCTTGTTCACGGGGTTCGCCCGGATCTCCGGGATGTACGTCATCGCGGGGCCGCCCGAGAGCATCCCGCTGGTGGTGACGATCGCGGCTCGCTGATCCGTGATACGCTTCCGCTGACCGTCGCGACCGGTGACGAACCGGGCGTGGGACTTCGCGCGCCGGAGCGCCTCGGGGTCCCGGACGAACTCCGGATGCCGGCGGAGCATTCCGGTCACCTCCTGGCCCATCCCGTCGACGTAACAGGGGATATCGTACTCGTCGCAGACGAGCAGCATCTCCTGGGTCCGCCCGATGGCGAACGCCGGGACGACGACCGTCCCGCCCTCCCAGAGCGTCGTCCTCACGCTCTCGGCGAACCGTCGCTCCGCCTCGGCACGGTCCTCGTGTTCGACGTCGGAGTAGGTGCTCTCACAGATCACGACGTCGGCGTCGGGACGGGCCGTCGTCCCCGAAACCAGGCGCTGGTCGTCCGTGTGGAAGTCGCCGGAGTAGAGCAGCCGCGTGTCGCCGTCGTCGACGAGGACGTGCGCGCTGCCGGGGATGTGGCCGGCGTCGTGGAACGTCACCTCGTGGCCGGCGGCCTCGAACGGCTCCCCGTAGCCGTGCACCTCGGAGACCTGCCCGATCCGCCGGACGTCCTCGCCGGTGAACGGGCACGTCGGGCTATTGCCGCGGAGCTTCAGCGTGTCGCGGGCGAGCAGGCGGGCGAGTTCGCGGGTCGGCGGCGTCCAGTGGATGGCCGGCCGCTCCGCTCCGGAGAGCAGCGACGGAACCGTGCCGGCGTGATCGAGGTGTCCGTGGGAGACGACGACCGCGTCCGGGTCGAGTCGGCGCCCGCCCCCGGACGCCCCGACGGGGTACTGGGGCGGCGTGGCCGGCTTCGTCCCGTAATCCAGCAGCAGGGAGTCGTTGACGAGGACCGCGCTGCGGCCGACCTCGCGGGCGCCGCCGAGGAACTGGACGTCCATCGGGCGCCGGTTCGCGACGGCGCCGTTTTCCTCCATCGGTTCCGACCGGGTCACCCCCGTCGTCGCCCCCGGAACGAGTTCCGGTCGCGGCCGGGGACGTAAACGTCGTTAGATGGGGCTTTCGTGGCCGCTCCCGACGTTAGTCCGACCGCCATCCGCGACGGAAGCAGTCGCCGACTGGTAAGCCCTGCAGTACAATGCCGCAGGCACGTCGACTCCGTAAGCGTGGTTCCCTCCGACCTCGAGCGGCATCGGTCCCGGCGACGGGCGGACGACCGACGCGACCGACCGAGCGGCGGCCGGGTCGCGTGACCCCGGATGCCGTCCCCGCGACTCCTCCGGGCGCTCGTGGCCGCGTGCGTGGTGGCGAGCGCGACGCTCGGCGTCGTCGCCCCGGGCGCGCTCCCGTCGGTCACGGCGGGTGACGGTCCGGACCGGGAGGACGCCCCCTCCGCGAACGGTTCCGACGACGGGACCGAGACGAGGGAACACGGGGACCACTCGACCGAGACCCGGACGCGGACGAAGGGGACCGACGCGAGGAAAACGGGAACCCCGGGCGGGCGAGCGGGGTCCGACGAGCGGAGCCCCCGCGAGTCGACGCCGGGGGACGGCCGGACGCGGGCGCCCGGGACGGGACGATCGACGCCGGGAGCGGGACCGACGACGCCCGCGGACGGACGGACGCGGACTCCGGGCTCCGGGCCGACGACCGTCCCCGACGACGTCACCGTCGAGGGCGAGCCCGACCTCGCCGCGTTCGCCCCGAACGACACGGTCGCGCCGGGGGAGCGGACCCGGCTGTTCGTCCAGGTGTCCAACGGCGGCACCGTCGACGACGGCGGCCTGAACACGCCCCCCGAGGCCGAGCGACTGGTCACGACCGCGCGGAACCTCCGCGTCACCCTCGAGGAGGGCGACGCGCCCGTGGACGTGCGGACCGGCACCACGCCGGTGGGCGACCTCCCCAGCGGCTCGCTCGCCCGGGCGGGCTTCGGCGTCGTCGTCGACGAGGACGCGGAGCCCGGCGTCTACGAACTGGAGGTGACCCTCGAGTACGACTACACCGAGTCCGTCTCCGGGGACGAGCGCGACGACGAGTCGGAGACGGAGACGACGTCGGTCACGCTCGTCGTCGCGGAGGACCCTCGGTTCGAGGTCGTCGACGTGGACGACGACCTGCAGGTGGGCGAGTCCGGCGACGTCGAGGTCACCTTCGAGAACGTCGGCGAGGAGACGGTCCGGGACGCGGTCGTCACGTTCCGGTCGCGCAACGCCGACCTCCGGGTCGACACCGGATCGGAGACCGCGCGGTTTGCGGGGGAGTGGGAGTCGGGCGAGGAGAAGACGGTGACGTTCCGGGCCACCGCGGCGAACACCTCGGCCCCCCAGCGGTACGCCCTGGAGGCGACGGTCGCGTTCACCGACCGCGACGGGGTCCGACGGGAGTCGGGCCCGCTGGCGTTCGGCGTCCGCCCCGACGAGGAGCAGGCGTTCTCGCTCGACGACGTGGAGGGCGACCTCCGGGTCGGCGAGGACGGGACGGTGACGGGGACGGTCACCAACGAGGGCCCGTGGCCCGTCACCGACGCGGCCGTCCGCCTCGTCGACGAGGACGGCGACGTCGTCGCCCGGCAGTCGAGCGCCGCCCTCGGCGACCTCGACGACGGCGAGGAGGAGGAGTTCTCGCTCGCGGTGCGGGTCCCCCGCGACGCCGCGGCCGGCGAGCGACGGCTCTCGTTCGTCGTCGAGTACCTGAACCGCGACGGCGACCCCCGGAGCCGGTCGCTTCCCGGGACCGTCGACGTCGACGAGGCGCGCAACCGATTCGAGGTGACGAACGTCGAGGAGGACCTGCAAGCAGGCGAGACGGGGACGCTGACGCTGGACGTCGAGAACGTCGGCGACGAGGACCTCACGGACGCGACCGTGATCCTTCGTTCGCCCGACGAGGACCTCGAACTCCACTCGGGCGGCAACGGGGACCGGTTCGACGGTGGCAGCAACGCCTCCCGGTTCGTCGGCGACTGGGACGCGGGCGACGAGGAGACGGTGTCGGTCGAGGCGACCGCGGCGAACGGGACGGCCGGCCAGCAGTTCCCGGTCAGGGTGATCGTCAGGTACACCGACTCGGACGGCGACCGCCGGCGCTCGCGGCCGGTCCCGGTCGGCGTCACGCCGGACGACGAACAGGCGTTCGCGGTCGAGGGCGTGACCAGCACCCTCCGCGTCGGCGAGGAGGGCCGCGTGAACGGCACGGTGGCAAACGAGGGCCCGCGCGACGTCTCGGACGCGGTGCTCCGGCTGACGGACGCCGACGGGAACCTCGACCCGCGCGAGACGGCGGCGTTCCTCGGCGACCTCGACGAGGGCGACGAGGGGGAGTTCTCGCTGCCCGTCTCGGTGCTCGACGCCGCACAGCCCGGCGAGCGCCGGCTCACGGCCGTCGTGGAGTACGTCGACGACGACGGTGACCGCCGGACGAGCGACCCCCTCACGCTCGTCGTCGACGTGGAGAGCGCGAGCGACCGGTTCGTCGTCGAGTCGGTCCGCTCGGATCTCCAGGCCGACGACGCCGGCTCGGTCGTGCTGGAACTGACGAACCGGGGGAACCGGACGATAACCGACGCCACGGCGTCGCTGGCCTCCGAGAGCGGACAGCTCCGGGTCGGCGACGCCGTCAACGACACCCGGTTCGTGGGCGAGTGGCCGCCCGGGGAGACGCGGACGGTCAGGTACCGGGTGCGGGCCGCGAACGGGACCGGCAACCAGACGTTCGCGTTCCGCGCGACCGTGGAGTACGAGGACGGGGAGGGGCAGTCCCGGCGCTCGGACCCGCTCGCGTTCGGCCTCACGCCGGCCCCCGAGCAGTCGTTCACCGTCGACCCCGTCGGGAGCACCCTCCGCGTCGGCGAGGAGGGCAGGGTGACGGTCCGGCTGGCGAACGACGGCCCCGGGAACGTCTCCGGGGTCGCGCTCGAACTGGTGACGGACGCTCCGAACGTGAACGCCGTGGAGACGGAGGTCGCGGTCGGGGCCCTCGCGCCCGGGGAGTCGGCGAACCTCTCGTTCCCCGTCGAGATCGGCGAGAGCGCCGACCCCGGCAGCCGACAGCTCACCTACCGCGTCCGCTACACGGACGACGACGGCGACCTCCGGACGAGCGACCGGCTCACCGCCGACGTCCGGGTCGCCCCCGAGCGGGACCCGTTCGTCGTCGATCCGGTGGAGGCGACGGTGATCGTCGGCGAGGAGGGAACGCTCGCGCTCGAGGTGACGAACAACCGCGAGGTACCCCTGCGAGACGTCCAGGCGAAGGCGTTCGCCGACACCCCCCTGACGGTCGAGGACGACCAGGCGTTCGTCGAGTCGCTCGGGCCGAACGAGTCGACGACGATCCGGTTCGACGTGTCCGCGGGCCCGGAGGCGGGCCTCAAGACCTACCCGCTGTCGGTCGACTTCCTCTACACGACGCCCGACGGCGATCAGCGCCTCTCCGACCCGGTCGACCTCGGCGTGACCGTCGTCGAACCGCCGGACGACGGCCTCCTCGACCTGCTGCTTCCGCTCCTCGTCGTCGTCCTGCTGCTGCTGGTCGCGCTGTGGCTCCTCCGGCGTCGGCGTCGCGGCGACGAGGCGGAAGGCGAGGGAGAGGGGGAGAGGGAGGCCGGGGAGGAACCCGGGTCGGAAGGTGGACCGGGCGAGGAGGGGGACGAGTCGGCCGGCGGTGACGGGTCGACGGGCGACTCCGGATCGACGGGCGGGGGCGGCGGGGAATCCGGATCGACGGGCGAGGGCGGCGGGGAGTCCGGGTCGACCGGCGGGGGCGCATGAGCCGGTTCCGTCTGCTCCTGGACGCCGTCGACGACCTGATCGTCGAGCGCCCGGCGGTCGTGGTCCTCGCGTTCCTCGTCGTCACCGGCGGGTTCGCCGTGGGCCTCGGGAACGTCTCGACGGAGGCGGGCACGAGCCAGTTCACCGAGGACCTCCCCGCACAGCGGGCGTTCGAGACGGTCGACGAGAAGTTCACGCCGTCGTTCGGACCGGACACCGGCACAACACAGCTCATCCAGTCGAACCGGAACGTGCTCGCGAAGCCGTCGCTGCTGCGGATGCTCGAGGCGCAGCGACGGCTCGAGGAGCGCCCCTCGCTGCGGGTCGTCTCGACGCGGAGCGCCGCCTCGACGGTCGCGAGCACGCTCGACCCGAACGCCACGACGACCGACCAGCGGATCGAAGCGGTCGAGGGGGCGACGGCGTCGGAGATCGACGACGCGGTCCGCACGGCCGCGGGGAACGCGTCGTTCGAGAACCAGTTGAGCGACGACTTCAACCCCTCGGCCGCCCGCGCGACCGGGACCGTCGCCGTCGTCGAACACGAGGTGCCGGCGGGCGTCTCGGCGCAGGCGGGCGCCGACACCGCCAGCCCGCTGTCGAGCATCCAGCAGCGGTCCCGGCCGGTGGTCGACTCCGTCGGCGGCGACGTCCGGGTGTTCGGGTCGGGCATCGTCTCGGCCGAGTTCGAGAACGTCGTCTTCGACTCGCTGATACTCGTGCTCCCCGCGTCCGTCGGGCTCATCCTCCTGTTCCTGATCGTCGCCTACCGCGACCCGGTCGACCTGCTGCTCGGCGTGTTCGCGCTGGGCGTCACGCTCGTGTGGACGTTCGGCTTCGTGGGGCTCGCCGGCATCGCGTTCTCCCAGATCCTCATCGCCGTCCCGCCCCTGCTGCTGGCCGTCGGCATCGACTTCGGCATCCACAGCGTCAACCGCTACCGCGAGGAGCGGGTCGAGGGGCGGGACGTCGAGGCGTCGATGTCGCGTGCGAGCCGCCAGCTGCTGGTGGCGTTCTTCATCGTGACGGGCACGACGGTCGTGGGGTTCCTCTCGAACGTCACCAGCGGCCTCGCGCCCATCAGGGAGTTCGGCGCCGTCGCGGCGGTCGGCATCACGTTCACCTTCCTCATCTTCGGCGTCCTCCTCCCGGCGACGAAGGTGCTCAGCGACCGGGCGCGGGAGCGTCGGGGCCTCCCCGGGTCGAGTCGGCGCCCCATCGGCCTGTCGGGGTCGGTGCTGGGGGCGGTGCCGGCGCTGGGGATGGGCGTCGCCCGGCGCGCGCCGGCGGCGTTCCTCGCGCTCGTGGTCGGTCTGTCGCTCGTCTCGGGGGCGTACGGCCTCGGCGTCGACACCACGTTCGCCGAGGAGGACTTCCTGCCGCCCGAGGAGACGCCGGCGTACCTCGAGGACCTGCCCGAACCGTTCCGGCCGAGCGAGTACACCGTGACCCGCGACGTCAACTACCTCGACGAGGAGTTCACGGCCGCCCAGGGGGAGACGGTGACCGTCTACGTCGAGGGTCCGATGACGAGGGACTACGCACTGGAGTCGTTCGACCGCGCCGCGCGGGACCCGCCCGACTCGTTCGTGACCGACGGCCGCGACGCGGAGGTGCGGAGCATCCGCACCGTGATCCGGGCCCACGCGAACGAGTCGGACTCCTTCCGGCGGCTGGTCGACCGGAACGACGTCGACGACGACGGCGTCCCCGACGACGACCTCGAGGAGGTGTACGACGCGCTGTTCGACTCGCCCGCCGGCGACGAGGCCCGGGGGTTCCTGACCGAGGACCGCCGGGCGGCCCGGGTCGTCTACACGACCGAGGCCGGCGCCTCCCAGGGGGAGGTGACCGAGGACGCCGAGGCGGTCGCCGACCGCTACCGGTTCGAGGCGACCGCGACCGGCGAGACCGTCGTGTTCCAGGAGGTGACGGACGTCATCCTCGCGTCCGCGATCCGCAGCCTCGCGCTCGCGCTCGCGGCGACCGCGGCGTTCCTCGTCCTCGTCTACTACGGCCTCGAGGGGGAGCCCTCGCTCGGCCTGGTCAACCTCGTCCCCATCGTCGTCACCGTCACCCTGCTGGCCGGGTCGATGCGGGCGCTCGACCTGCCGTTCAACGCCCTGACCGCGACCATCCTCTCGATCACGATCGGGCTGGGGACCGACTACTCGGCCCACGTGGTCCACCGCTTCGCCGACGAGTACGACGGGACCGGGGACGTGTTCGGCCCGCTCGAGGCCGCCGTCCGCGGCACCGGCGGCGCGCTGACGGGGAGCATGCTCACGACCACGACCGGCATCGGCGTCCTCGTGCTCGCGGTCACGCCCATCCTCGGCCAGTTCGGCGCGCTCACGGCGCTGTCGGTCCTCTACTCGTACCTCACCGCCGTGCTCGTCACGCCGTCGCTGGTCGTCGTCCGGGAGGGCGTTCGCTCCTCGGGGTCGTCGTCGACCGACCGGCCGACGCTCGGGAGCCTGCTCGACCGTGCCGACTCCCGCTGAGCGCCGCCGCCCCGACGCAGCGAGCGTCGCCGTGACCCGCGCGGCGGCGTTTCGGCGAATTCATTGCAAACTTTCATGACCGATGGTGCGGTAACTGTCACCGTACCCCATGATAAGCGAGTGTACCCTCACGTCGATGTACGACGACATGGTGACGGCGCGGCGCTACGAGGAGCGCCTCCAGGAGGAGTACCTGGAGGGAAAGCAGCCGTCGTTCGACATCTCGGCGGGCCCCATCCCGGGCGAACTCCACCTCGCGGCCGGCCACGAGGCGTCGGGCGCGGGCGTGTGTGCACACCTGCGCGACGACGACACGGTCACCGCGCCGCACCGGCCGCACCACGTCGCCGTCGCGAAGGGCGTCGACCTGAAGCGGATGACCGCCGAGATATTCGGCCGCGAGACGGGCCTGTGCCGGGGGAAGGGCGGACACATGCACTTGTTCGACCCGGACGTGAACTTCGCCTGCAGCGGCATCATCGCCGAGGGGTGCCCCCCGGCGGTCGGCGCGGCGATGGCGGCGAAAAAGCGGAACACGGACGCCGTCGCCGTCGCGTTCCTCGGCGAGGGCGCCATCGACCAGGGCGGGTTCTTCGAGTCGCTCAACCTCGCGTCCGTCCACGATCTCCCGGTCGTGTTCGTGATCGAGGACAACGACTGGGCGATCAGCATGCCCAAGGAGCGGGTCACGGACGTCGAGAACGGCGCGGACCGCGCCGGCGGCTTCGACCTGCCGGGCGTCCGGGTGGACCACGACGACGCGGTCGCCGTCCACGAGGCCGCCGGGGAGGCGGTCGGCCGCGCCCGCGACGGGAACGGCCCGACCCTGCTGGAGGTGCAGGTCCACCGCCGGATGGGTCACTTCATGGGCGACGCGGAGGGCTACCGCCCCGACGCCGACAGGGAGCGGGCGGAGGCCCGCGACTCCGTCGAGCGCATCGAAGCCGACCTGGCCGACTACGGCGTCGACGACGACGAACTCGCGGCGATCCGCGAGCGGGCCGAGTCGCGCGTCGAGGAGGCCATCGAGTGGGCGAAGGAGCAACCGGAACCCGACCCGGGTCAGGCGTACGAGGACGTGTTCACGAATCCGGTAGGGGGCGCGGCGGCCACGGACCCGTCCGCCGGGGCCGCGGGGGGTGACGACTGATGGCGACCGAACCCGAGGCGGACGCGGAGGCCGACGCGGAAGCGGGAGCCGAGGCCGAACCGGAGACCGAACCGGGAGCGGAGAGCCAGCCCGAACCGGGATCGACGGCGACGGGCCGCGAACTCACGATGAGCAGGGCGATGGTCGAGGCCGTCGCCGCGGAGATGCGCGCGGACGAGGAGGTGTTCGTGATGGGCGAGGACGTCGCGGACTACGGCGGCATCTTCGACAGCACGGAGGGCCTGCTCGAGGAGTTCGGCCACGACCGGATCATGGACGTCCCCATCAGCGAGACCGGGTTCATCGGCGCCGGCGTCGGCGCCGCGCAGGCCGGGATGCGCCCCATCGTCGAGCTGATGTTCGCGGACTTCTTCGGCGTCGCGATGGACCAGATCTACAACGGGATGGCGAAGAACACGTACATGAGCGGCGGCGCCGTCTCGGTCCCGATGGTGCTCACGACCGCCGTCGGCGGCACGTACAACGACGCAGCCCAGCACTCCCAGACGCTGTACGGAACCTTCGCGCACCTGCCCGGCATGAAGGTGGTCGTCCCGAGCACCGCCTACGACGCCAAGGGGCTGATGCACACCGCCGTCCGCGACGACGACCCCGTCGTCTACATGTTCCACAAGCGGCTGATGGGCCTCGGCTGGATGCCCGCGCCGCCCGGCCCCAAGACCGCCGTGCCCGAGGAGGAGTACACCGTCCCCTTCGGCGAGGCGGACGTGAAGCGCGAGGGCGGGGACGCGACGGTCGTCACGCTCGGCCTCCACGTCCACCGGGCGCTCGCGGCGGCCGAGGACCTCGCCGAGGAGGGGATCGACGCCGAGGTGATCGACCTCCGGACGCTCGTCCCGCTGGACGAGGAGACGGTCCTGGAGTCGGTCGGGAAGACCGGCAGGCTCGTCGTCGTCGACGAGGACTACCGGTCGTTCGGCGTCACGGGCGAACTGATCGCGCTGGCCGCCGAGTCGAACCTCGACGCCCTCGACGCGGTCGAGCGGGTCGCGATGCCCGACGTGCCCGTCCCGTACGCCCGCCCGCTGGAGGAGGAGGTCAACCCCGACAGCGAGGCCGTCGCCGCGGCCGTGCGCTCGGTGGTCGAATGAGCGGGCGCCGGGGCGCTCGGGAGAGTGCGGGACGAGCGGCTCGACGGGCCGGGCGACGATGAGCGGCGCGCTCGTCGAGGTGGACTCGGCGGCCGTCTGGCCCGACGACGCCGAGGACGTCGAGGAGGCCGTCGTGGCGAACTGGTTCCTCCCGGAGGGCGCTGCGGTCGAGTCGGGCGACACCCTGTGTGAGATCCAGATCGAGAAGGTGAGCGTCGACGTGCCGGCGCCGGCGGCGGGCGAACTGGTCGAGCGCGTCGTCCCGGAGAACGGGGAGTTCCGGCGGGGCGACGTGCTCGCGCGCATCCGGGCGGAGTAGGGGAAACGGGTCCCCCTTCGACCCGTCTCGTCCCTACAGCCACCCCTCGCGCCGGAAGTACGCCGTGAGGACCAGCGCGACGGCCGCCATCCCGAGCATCGTCGCGTAGTAGGCGTACGGCCACGACAGCTCCGGCATCGTCTCGAAGTTCATCCCGAACACGCCGGCGACGAACGTGAGCGGGAGCACCACGGTGGCGACGACCGTGAGCCTGCGCATCACCTCGTTGGTCGACTGCGAGAGCGTGTTGAGGTAGATGTCCCGCGCGCCCGCCGTCAGGTCGCGGTACGTCTCGGTCAACTCGACCAGCTGTACGAGGTGGTCGTACACGTCGCGGTAGTACTTCTCGGTCCCCGGGGTCACGTGGTCGGCGTCGCCGCGGTAGAGCGCGTTCACCGCGTCGCGGGAGGGCCACACCACCCGCCGGATGGAGAGCAGTTCCCGCCGCAGGTCGTTGATGACCGGGAGCGTGTCGGGGTCCGGTTCCGCGAGCACGCGCTCCTCGACGGTCTCGATGTCGTCCTCGACCTCGTCGAGCAGGGCGAAGTAGCCGTCGACGACCCTGTCGACCACGAGGTAGCCGAGGAAGTCGGGGCCGGCGGCCAGCGCCCGGCGCTCGTCGCCGGCGACCCGGTTCCACACCTCCTCGACGGGCGGAACGGCCTCGGTCGTCAACACGAGGAGCCAGTCGTCCCCGAAGAAGATCCCGACCTGCCGGGTTCGGATCTCCTCGAGGAACGTCGTCTCGCCGATCCGGAAGCGCGCGGCCCTGACCAGCAGGAACGTGTACTCCTCCAGCACCTCGGTCTTGGGGCGCACGTCGTTGTGCACGTCCTCGACGTGCAGCGGGTGGACGCCGAAGCGCTCGGCGGCCGCTCCCAGCTCCCCGGGGTCGTCGGAGGCGACCCATACACACGTCGTCCCCGGCGCGTCGATGGCCGCCTCCGGCCGCTCGAAGGCGTCCGCGCCCTCGGGGGTGTACGACAGCGAGCGGATCACGCCCGCTCACCCCGCCCGTAGGACACCGCCACGAGCGCCAGGCCCGCCAGCAGTCCGACGATGCTCGCCTCGCGCCCGGGGTACGGCGCCACGACGCCGACGACGTAGCCGACGAGCGAGAGCGCCGTCAGCGCCGCCGCCGCGAGGAACGTCCGGTCCATGCGCCGGCCATGCACGCCGGGGGCGTAACCGTTCGGGCGCGTGATCCGACGCGCCGACCCGGCCTCGCGGCCGCGGCCAAAAGTACAGGCCGCCGGGCCCCCTACTTCGACGCATGGCCTCCGACGAGTCGTCAGCCGAGCCCGAGCTCACCGAGACCGAACGCGACGCGCTCCACGCCGCACAGCTCGGCATCGAACACGTGTACCGCGCGTACGGCGACCTGCTCGGCTGTCACCACCGGACCGGGCACGCCATCGACAAGTTCGCCGAGGCCGAGGTCCTGCTGCGCGAGGCCGGCCACGACGAGTTCGCCGACGAACTCAGGGACCACCTGCTTCCGGCGGGCGCGATCGAGGACCGCTGGACGTACGAACTCGTCGAGGCGTTCCGGGAGGGGTTCGTCGACGAGGCGGAGGCGTTCGAGTCGACGCTCAGGGAGGACCTCGCGGACGGGCGCAGGCACATCACGGAGCGGGAACAGCAGCGCCAGTGGCGCGAGCGCGCCCGGTCGGACGACTGGGGGCGGTGACGAACGGACGACGACCGGCGTCGCTACCTCGCGAAGGAACTGGATGCGCTGCCACGATGCGGGTCGCCGGGCGCGACCCCGGCTAGTCGTCGTCGACGATGACCTCGACCGGTCCCTCGTCGGCCTCCATCCCCTCCGCGTCGCCGCCGCTCCGCTCCTGGAAGAGGAGCGCCCCGGCGACGACGAGGACGGCCCACGAGCGCCAGTTCGCGAGGTTCAGCGTGTAGCCGATGCCGAACGGCTTCTCCACGAGCATGCCCTCCCCGGGCTGCCAGTACGAGTCGAGGAGCCGCTTGACGCTCGGCCGCTCGAAGTTGTAGGGGACGCCGAACAGTTCGCCTGACTCCGGTTTGCCAGCCATGCGGGAGTGTACAGCACCGGGTGATAAATCGTTTTGGCCGTCGGTCACCCGCCGACCCGGTGGGAGACCGGGTCGGCAGGCGGTCGGGTCGGCGTGCGACCGGGTTCCGTGGCGACCGGCCCGGTGACGCCTACGTCGCGGCGTCGATGGCGGCGTCCAGGTCGGCGAGGACGTCGGCGGGGTCCTCGATGCCGACCGAGATGCGGACGAGGTCGTCGGTGACGCCCGAGGCCTCCTTCTCCTCGGCCGAGAGCTGCTGGTGGGTGGTGCTCGCCGGGTGGATGATCAGCGTCTTCGCGTCGCCCACGTTGGCGAGCAGGCTCGCCAGCTCGGTCGACTCGACGGTCGCTCGGGCGGCCTCGTAGCCGCCCTCCAGCCCGAAGGTGATCATGCCGCCGTAGCCGCCCTCGAGGTACTCGCTGGCGGCCTCGTGGGTCGGGTGCGACTCGAGCCCCGGGTAGTTCACCCACGAGACGTCCGCGTGGTCCTCGAGGTACTCGGCGACGATCATCGCGTTCTCGCAGTGGCGGTCCATCCGGAGCGGGAGCGTCTCCAGCCCCTGGATGGTCTGCCAGGCGTCGAACGGCGCCTGCTGGTTGCCCAGGTCGCGCAGGCCGCGGGCGATGGCGGCGTAGGTGAACGCCGCCTCGCCGAACGTCTCCGCGAAGTTGACGCCGTGGTACGCCGGGTTGTCCTCCGCGAGTTCGGGGTACTTCTCGGCGTGGTCGGCCCACGGGAACGTGCCGCCGTCGACGACGACCCCGCCGACGGTCGTCCCCGAGCCGTGGAGCCACTTCGTCGTCGAGTTCCAGACGAGGTCCGCGCCGTGCTCGATCGGCCGGCAGAGGTGGGGCGTCGCGAACGTGTTGTCCACGAACAGTGGGACCCCGTGGTCGTGGGCGATCTCGGCGACCCGCCCGATGTCCGGGGTGTCGAGCGCGGGATTTCCGATCGTTTCGAGGTGGACGTAGGCGGTGTCGTCGTCGATCGCCGCCTCGTAGGCGTCGTAGTCCAGCGTGTCGACGAACCGGGTGGTGATGCCGCGTCGCTCGACGGTGTGGGTGAAGTACGTGTACGTGCCGCCGTACAGCGACGAGGCGGTGACGACGTTGTCGCCCGCCTCCGCGAGCAGGAAGGTGGTGAGGTCGAGCGACGCCATCCCCGAGGCGGTGACGGCGGCCCCGACGCCGCCCTCGAGCGTGGCGAGCCGTTCCTGGAGCGTCTCCAGCGTCGGGTTCATCAGCCGGGAGTAGATGTACCCCGGCTCCTCGAGGGCGAACTGGGCGGCCGCGTCGTCGGCGTCCTCGAAGACGTACGACGTGGTCTGGTACAGCGGCGGCGCCCGCGCCCCGGTCGCGGGGTCGGGCTCCTGGCCGGCGTGAAGCGAGTCTGTCGCGATCGAACGGTCGGTCTCGTCGTCACCCATGCAGGCACGTACGAGTCAAGTGACATTAGCGTGGGCGTGACTGGTGAGCCTTGCCGGCGTCCGTGACGCGAGCGGCCGGTCCCGAGGATCTTCCCCGCCGGCGTCCCGCGATCAGTCCCGCGTTCTCCCCAGCGTGCGCCGCGCCGACTCGCGGACGAGGTCGGCGCTCGCCTCGCGCTCGCCGTGGTACTGCTCGCCGTTGAGGCGAACGACGTAGTCGTCGTCGGCGAGGAGCGCCAGCACGTCCTCGGTCGAGTGCACGTCCGCCTGCGCGACCGCGTTGCCGACGAGGTGGTAGGTGTCCTCCGGGTTCTCGTTGCGCACGCGGGTCACGCTGCCCACCGGGACCGTCTCGACCACCGGGGCGTAGCGGACGACCTCGTGCTCGTCCGGCGACAGCGAGCGGACGTTCGCCTCCAGCGTGACCACGCCGTGCTGCCTGCGGACGAGCGCGTGAGCCGGCTTCCCGAAGAACCGGAAGGGGGGCTCGAGCTCCGCCAGCGCCGCGCTCCGCTCGACGCTCACGCCGACGACGAGCGAGGACGCGAACCGGCCGAGTTCGCGGACCGCGAGCGGCCGGTCCGCCGTCATCCCGGCGACGGTCCCGTGCTCGACCAGCGCCGCCTCGGCAGCGGGGTCGAGCGGCGCCCCGACGGCCGCCACGGCCGGGCTCTCGCCGGTCGAGCGGACCGCGTCGAGCAGGTCGTCGGGACCGAGTCCCGGGGCCGGTTCGTAGTAGAGGAGGTCCGGGCGGGTCTCGAGCGCCCGTTCGACCGCTCGGGCGTCGGCGGCGGCGACGACGTCGACGTCGGCCGCGCGGAGTCGGGACTGGCGGGCGTCCGCGACGTACTCGCGGAGGCGCTCGGCGCGGTCGGCGGTGGCGGCGAGGAACGCGGCCCTCACGTCCGGCGGTTCGACGATGGTCCGCCGGCGGGCGTTGCGGAACGCCTCCGGGAGGAGCCTGACGGCCCCCTCGGGCGCCCGCTCGGCGGTCGTCGCCCGGACCGGCGCCGGCACGTGGGACCGTTCGTCGGGCGACGACGGCGACGCCCCGGTCGACGGCTCCGGGTCCGCGCCGTCGGCGACGCGGATCGGGGTGAGCGAGTCGAGCAGCGACGGCAGCAGTTCGGCGTCCGCCGGGTCGGGCCGGAGGGTGGGGACGTACGGCCACCCGGGGAGGAACGGTTCGAGCAGGTCGGCGTCGACCTCGAAGTACTCGATGAGCCGTTCGGAGGTCGAGGCGTCCGCGAGGTTCGGCGGGTAGAACGGCAGCCGCGGCGCGAGTTCGTCGTACTCGTGGCGCGGGAGCGAGTAGTAGCCGCCGATGCGGACCAGCGAGTCGAACAGGAGACACCGGCCGAGCAGTTCCGCCACGCGATCCTCGAGGGACCGTCGGATGCGCACGAGCGGTTCGACGTAGCCGTTCCCGAGGTGGAGCCGTCGCCGCCGCCCCGCCACCACGTCGGCGCCGAGGTAGAAGACGAGGGGTGCGACGCGGTAGAGGTCGGCGTAGGTCGCGGGCACCTCGACGGTGACGCCGGTGGTCGGCGTCGAGAGCCCGTCGGGGACGTGGAGGCGTTCGCCGCGCTCGATGGCCGGCGGGTGTCCCCGGAGCGTCGGCCACGAGCGCTCCGGGGAGAACTCCTTGATCGAGGACGCGAGCGCCGGGAGCGCCTCCAGCAGGGCGTCCGGGTCGTCGGGGACGGTGACGGTCGCCCCCGGCCTGCCGTGGATCGAGCGCGCGCCGACCTCGATCCGCGCCGGCGCGTCGAACGCCACGTCGAGGGGCGCGTAGTCGAGGTTCGCGGAGCGGTACGAGGCCGTGAACGAGGCGTCGACGATCCGGACGTACGCCTTGACGCTCCCCTGCACGTCGAGGTAGTAGGTCCCCCGGGAGAACTCGCGCGGGGTCGACGTCAGTTCGCCCAGGTGCTCGCCGCGCTCGTCGCGCACGTGCAGGGAGGAGTGGGCGCCGACGGCCAGTTCGCGGGTCGTCACCCCGACGGCGTCGTCGACGGGGAAGGGGAATCGGCGGGTCGAGGCCCGTTCGACCCCCTCGTGGTCGGGGACGGTCAGGTCGAGCTGCTGCGTCTCGAGTTCGTCCCTGACGCGTATCGTGTCCGCCGACGCGACGAAGGTGATCGGGTCCTCGTAGTCGCCGGTGAACGTCACTGTGGGGTACTGTCGGGTGGACGAATTTGAAGCTGGCGGACGGGGCGCTTCGGCTGCTACGGACGACGCCGCTCGCTGTACGGGGAAGCGTTCACGCCCGACGTCGAGGAGCGGGCCATCGAAGGATAGACAGTAATATTATATGAATTCGTAACGATCTGCTAGAAAACCATTCCTGATGGATATGATTGTGCGTGAAGTGACCGATAAAAACTCGATTAACGTGGATGATTCGAATTATACTCCATTTTTCGATTCGGAAAACGACAAAAACGAGATTATGGCGGGCTACGTCTCTATCCTTGTACGGATGGCGATATACCTGTCATAGAGAAAAGACGGCCTGCTCGTGGGCCGCCCCAGCCGATACGACGGCTGCCGTCGAGCGTCCCGGCGTCACAGACTCCGGACGACCGGGACCCACGCGCGCGTCATCAGCGTCAGGAACGCGATGCCGAGCAGGTTCACCCAGAAGCCGACCCGGGCCGGCCGCGGGATGGAGAGGCACCTGCTGCCGAACACTACGCCGTTCGGCGGCGTCGCGACCGGGCGCATGAACGCGAACGAGGCGGCCACGGAGACGGTAACCAGGAGGATCGGCGGCGACACCGCGAGCGGCGCGCCGAGGCTCGCCATCACGGGTCAGCCGCACGGATGGGGCCACGAGGAGCCAACCCCGTTCCCGTCACGAGCGCCCCGCCCCGGGAACTATAGACGAGCGAGCCGAGAGTTCGGCTAGAGGCGACCCGACAATGACGCAGCCGACGTTCGGGAGCGTATCGGCCGAGGAGCTGGCGCTCTTCACCGACCTGTACGAGTTGCGGATGATGCAGGGGTACCTCGAGTCCGGCCACGACCCCACCGTGACGTTCGACCTCTTCTTCAGGTCGCTCCCGCCGGACCGGGGGTACGTCGTCGCCGCGGGGCTCGAACAGGCCATCGCCTACCTCGAGACGCTGTCGTTCGACGACGGGGCGCTCTCGTACCTCGCGGACCTCGGCTTCCCCGGGGCGTTCCTGGCCTCCCTCGACCGGTTCGAGTTCACGGGGGACGTCCGCGCGCTGCCCGAGGGGACCGTCGCGTTCCCGAACGAGCCGCTCGTGGAGGTGACCGCGCCGATCTCCGAGGCGCAGCTGTTCGAGACCGCCCTGATAAACCAGGTCGGGTTCGGGAGCCTGATCGCCACGAAGGCCGCACGGATGCGCGAGGCGGTCGCGGCGTCCGGCGACGACCAGTCGCTCGTGGACTTCGGCTCCCGCCGGGCCCACGGGATCGACGCCGGGTTGAAGGCGGCGCGCGCGGCGTACGTCGGCGGGTTCACGGGCACCTCGAACGTCGCCGCCGGCCGGGCCTTCGACCTCCCCGTGTTCGGGACGATGGCCCACTCCTGGGTGCAGAGCTTCCCGACCGAACGCGAGGCGTTCGAGGCGTTCGTCGAGGTGTACGGCGAGGACTCGGTCCTGCTCGTGGACACCTACGACACCGTCGGCGGCGCGCGAACGGCGATGGCGGTCTCCGAGGAGATGGGCGTCGACGTCGCCGGCGTCCGGCTGGACTCCGGTGACCTCGTCGAACTCTCCAGGGAGGTGGCGAAAGTGGTCGAGGACGCGGGGATCTTCGTCAGCTCCGGGATGGACGAGTACGGTATCGAAGCGTTCCTCGCGGACGGGGGCGTCGCCACCGGCTTCGGGCCCGGGACCGCGCTCGTCACGAGCGAGGACGCGCCGTCGCTCGATGCGGTGTACAAGCTCGCGGCGGTCGAGCGGGACGGCGAATCCCGGCCGAGCACGAAGCTCTCGCCCGGCAAGGTGACCTACCCCGGCCGAAAGAGCGTCCGTCGGGTCGAGCGGGACGGCCGGTTCCGGCGCGACGTGCTGGCGCTCCGCGGGGAGGACGTGGAGGGGGACGAACTGCTCGTCGACGTGTTCGAGGACGGGTCGCTCGTGTACTCGCCCCCGCCGCTCGCGGAGATCCGGGACCGGACGCGTGGCCAGGTGACGGCGCTTCCGCGTGGGACCCGCAGGCTCCGGGACCCCGAGGCGTACCCGGTCGAGATCAGCGACGGCCTCCGGTCGACGACCGAGGCGGTTCGGGCGGACCTGTCGGCTCGATACCGAGAGGACCGGTAGTTCGGCGGTCGACTGACACCCCGCGCCCGGCCAGCGACCGATTTTACGTCGTCCCGGCGCCAAGGTGACGTCGCCATGCTCCAGTATCACGAGGCGAAAGCCGACGACGACTTCGACTACGGCGTCCTCACGTATCTCGACGCCGACGACGAGGCGGTGACGGCCGAGGGGTACCTCGCGGGCGACGTGCTGGGCGGGACCGACGAACCCGTGGCCGTCGTCGCGGAACCCGAGCGCACGATCCAGGTCCCGTTCCGCCGCGTCGTCCGGATCCGCTATCCGACGGGGGAGTGACCCCTTCCTCCCGGGAGCAGTTCGGGGCCGGCGGTGAACCCGACGTACCTGCGCCGTCGCCGCGTCCGGGTCGGGGGTGGGCGAAGATTGAACCCGCTGGTGACCGTATCGACGGGACTGTGAGCGGCAAATGAACATCAGAGACATCGTCTCGACGGAGTTCGAGACGCTCGACGGTGACGCGCGCGCGTCGGAACTGGAGGGCACCCTCCGCGAGACGGGGGCCAAGGCCGTGGTCGTCACCGAGGACGGCGAGTACGAGGGGGTCGTCACGCCCGCCCGGTTGAACTCCGCGCATCTGGACCCGGACGCGAAGGTGCGCGGACTGGTCTGGCACGTCGGGAAGGTCGACGTCGACGACGACGTGCGGCGGGTCGCGCGGCTGATGGTGGGGAGCAACGCGACGGTGTTACCCGTGTTCGACGGCGACGACCTGCGCGGCGTGATCACCGCCGAGGCGTTGCTCGCGGAGGTCCAGCCGTACCTCCGGGTGCTCTCGGTCGAGGACGTCTACTCGGGCGAACTCGTCTCGATCTCCCCGGAGACGACGCTGGGCGAGGTGCTGCACACGCTCCGGGAACGGCGCATCACGCACCTCCCCGTCGTCGAGGGGAGCGAGGCCGTGGGGATCGTCAGCATCTACGACGTCCTCGAGTTCACGACCCGGGAGATGCAGCGGGGACAGGGCGGCTCGCCCGCCCGCGAAGTGCAGACCGGCGGCGGCCGATCACACGGCGGGTTCGGCGAGCGAGCCGGCGACCTCGACCGGATGCTGGAGCTCCCCGCGGAGGACGTGATGACGACGCCGGTCGAGACGACGACCCCCGACGAGCGACTCGACGCGGCCGTCGGGACGATGCTGGACGCGGGAATCTCGTCGCTGGTCGTCACCGTCGGGGACGACCCGGACGGCATCGTCACCGTGACCGACGTCCTCCGGTCGCTCACGTGGACCGACGACGCGCGCCTCCCCGTCCAGATCACGAACGTCGACCTCCTGGACGACATCAACCGGGAGGGGGTCTCCGAACTGATCGAGGACGTCACCCGCAAGTACGGCGACCTGAGCGTCCTCGAGGCGAACGTCTACCTCCACGAGCACGACGAGACGCTCCGCGGGACGCCGCTCATCATGGCGCGCATCCGCCTGTTCACCGATCGGGGCCACTTCGTCGGGACGGGGGAGGGGTACGGCGCGAGCCACGCGTTACACCTCGCCCGCAACGTCCTCGAGCGGTCGCTCCTCAAGGGCAAGGAGTACGGCCGCACCAAGAAACATCCCCCCGAGGAGGAGTGGTCGAAGGTGTTCGGCTGGTGGCTGACCGGGTCGACGCGTCGGCGGTAGCCGGCGGGACCGGGCCGCAGGCCGACGATCGCCGACGGACCGGGTCGCGCTCCGACCTCGGTCCCACCGAAACGACGATTACGCGGTGGGCCGAATCACGCGTGGTGGACCGACCGGCCCGCACCGTCCGGGCCCCCACGACGGATCGATGAGCTACGAACTCATGGAACACCCCGCCGACGTCGGATTCCGGACGACCGGCGGGACGCTCGACGAGGCGTTCGCCGAGGTCGTCAGGGCCGTCTCCGACCTCGTCGGCGCGAACCCGACGGGCCGGCCGTCGGTGGCGCGGGAGGTCGACCTGGAGGCGCGGAACCGCGAGGCGCTCCTCTTCGATTTCCTGGACCGGTTGATCCTGTTCCAGGACGTCGAGGACGTCGCCGTGACCCACGCGGACCCCCTCGTGATCGAGGAGAGCGGGAGCGGCTACCGCCTGTCGGCGACCGTCCACGCGACCCCAATCCCGTCGGAGGAGCCCCTGCTGGACCTCAAGGCGCCGACCTACAGCGGGATGCGGATCGAGCGGGACGACGACGGGAGGGGTGGCGACTGGACGATCGAGGCGGTCCTGGACGTGTGACCCCGGAATCGACGGCCGCGACGCCCGAGGAGGAACCCCCCTGCAATACGACGAGATCGACCTCGGAGTTCGGGACGTGAACGGACGGAACGTCGTCGAGATCGACGGCTACCACCGCGTACAGCCGGGGTCGAAGCCCGCCGAGTACCGACGGGTCGTCGTCGACCTCCTGGAGGAGCAAGCCCGCAAGCTCGCGGAGCAGTTGACGGACGTCGTCGCCGAGTGGGACGCCGAACCGTCGGCAAGCGAACCGTAGGCGACGTCGGGGCGACCGACGGCCGCCCGCGCCGGGGTCGCCCTTTACGGTACTCGCCGGCGTACCAGCGGGTAGGCGCATCGCCAGCCGATCGCCGGTCGCCGGACGGAACCGATTCACGACGGTCGGTGCTCGCGGCGGCGGACGGAACGACGACCCTCGTGCCGGGACCGTCGGGGGCCGACCGGGCACGGGGGACGACCGGCGAGAACACGGAATGACAGTTCGACCATGACAGAAGGGACCCAACTCGCGGAAGTCGCGGAGAACGTCTACGAAATCCCGAGACGGGACGACATGCGCGTCCCGGCGCGGGTATACGGATCGGCCTCGTTGATCGAGGAGATGCGGGCCGAGGGCGATCTGACGCTCTCGCAGATCCGGAACGTCGCCACGCTGCCGGGAATCCGGAAGTTCGCGCTCGTCCTGCCCGACGGCCACCAGGGCTACGGGTTCCCCATCGGCGGCGTCGCCGCGGTCGACCTCGAGGACGGGGTGATCAGCCCGGGCGGGATCGGCTTCGACGTCAACTGCGGCGTCCGGGTGCTCCGGACCGACCTGACCGCCGACGACGTCGACGGGAGCGAGGCCGACCTCGCCGATCTGCTCTACGAGGCGATCCCGACCGGGCTCGGGAAGGGGGGATACCTCGACACCGACCTGGGGGACGTGCGGGAGATCCTCGAACGGGGACTCGGCTGGATGCACGAGAACGGGTACGCGACCGAGGCGGACCTCGCGCACTGCGAGGAGAACGGCCGACTGCCCGGCGACGCGGGCAAGGTCCCCGCGGAGGCGCTCACGCGCGGCGTGAACCAGGTCGGCTCGCTGGGGTCGGGCAACCACTTCCTCGAGGTGCAGCGGGTGGCGGAGCTCCACGACGCCAAGACGGCGGCGGCCTACGGCCTGCGGGAGGACCAGGTCGTCGTCATGATCCACTCGGGCTCGCGCGGCCTCGGCCACCAGACGTGTACCGAGTACGTCCGCAAGTTCGAACGGGGCTACCCCGGAATCGCCGACTCGCTCCCCGACAGACAGCTCATCTACGCGCCGCTGGGCGAGCGACTGGCCGACGACTACTGGGCGGCGATGAACGCGGCGGCCAACTTCGCGTGGGCGAACCGCCAGGCGATGACCCACGCCGTCCGGGCCGTCCTCGGCGACCGGTTCGGGGACCCCGCCGTCGAGTTGCTCTACGACGTGTGCCACAACATCGCCAAGCGGGAGCGACACGCCGTCGACGGCGGGCAGACGGAGGTGCTCGTCCACCGAAAGGGGGCGACGCGGGCGTTCCCGGCCGGCCGGCCGGAGGTCCCGGCGGCGTACCGGGAGGTGGGCCAGCCCGTCCTCATCCCCGGGAGCATGGGGACGAACTCGTACGTCCTCGCCGGGGGCCCGCGCTCGCTCGACCTGACGTTCGGCTCCACGGCTCACGGCGCCGGTCGGGTGATGTCACGGACGCGGGCGAAGTCGGAGTACTCCGCCGGCGAACTCCGGCGGACCCTCCGGGGGGAGGGGATCTACGTGAGGGCACGCTCGGGCGGTACGCTGACGGAGGAGGCCCCGGGCGCGTACAAGGACGTCGACGAGGTCATCCGCGTGAGCGACGCGCTCGGGATCGGAACGAGGGTCGCCCGGCTGCGCCCGATGGCGACGATCAAGGGGTGAACCGTGGGATCGACGGGGTGGGACTGGAGGGTCCGACCGGTGATTCGGCCCGCCCCGTGACGCCGATGCTCACTCCCGATCGAGCGCGTCCATCCGTTCGTCGAGCCGTTCGATCGCCTCGTGCAGGCCGTCGAGTTGCCGTGAGATGGACTCTCGCTCCCCTGGCCGGAGTTCCTCCCCCCTCGTCCGACGTCCGCTGCAGGTACTCCGGTTGGTCACACCACGGACACGGGCGACCGCGGTGATGGTACGGACAGGTACAGTGGTGGTGCCAGTGGGGCATTGCTCGTCGAGATAGGTCGCCGAGGGGGATGAAACTACAGGACGCTCTCTGGACGGAGTACCGGTGTACCCTTTTGACCGATACCGCCGAACGTGGACTATGGACCCGGTCCGGAGTAGCCTCGGTGGCGGGATCGTCGCGGCCGTCGTACTGCTCGTCCTCCTGCTGGCCGCGGATCAGGTTCTCGTCGGTGCGGACCTCTTCGTGTTCGCGACCTTCACGAGCCTGTGTGCCGTCGGCGGGGAGCCGTACTGTGCACTCGGCAGCGGCACGGAAACGCTTCTGACGTACCTCTGGTTCTTCGCCCTGTTCGCGCTCGGGTGGCCGCTCCTCTTCGGTGGCTTCACCTGGGGGCTCCCCGGCGAGTCGGGTTCGACCCACGGCGCGGTGTTCGGTCTCATCCTGTGGGTCGGCTTCGTCGCCGCCGTCCTCTACGGGTTCGAGAGAGGGGAGCCGACGTTCGCGGAGGACGCCCTGTTCTTCGCCGTCACGCTGCTCGCGTACCTGGTCTACGGACTCGTCCTCGGCGGGACGTACGACTACCTCGCCGGACACCGCACCTTCCTCTCGGAGGAGGTGCCCGCGTAGATAGTTCGTGTCACGATTGCTCGTGGTGTGAGACGGATGGGACCGCTCGGCTGGATCGTCGCGGCGACGGTCGGTGTCAGCCTCATCGCGTGGATCGGCGCCCTCACGCTGTTCCTGCGGGAGGAGCTCCTGGATGCGATGCTGCTGGCACTCGTCGCGCTCGCCGCCGGCAGCCTCGTCGGGGGTGCGTTCTTCCATCTCATCCCCCGCGCGATCGCCGAGGCGGGGGTGGACGACACGCTGCCGCCGTTCCTGTGGCTGCTCGGCGGATTCCGTCTCTTCTACGTGCTCGAACAGTTCCTCCACTGGCACCACCACTCCGCGACCCACGAGCACGAACCCGTCTCGTGTCTCGTCCTGATTTCGGACTCGCTGCACGACTTCGTCGACGGGCTCGTCATCGCCGGCGCGTTTCTCCTGAACGTTCAGCTCGGCCTGGCCACGACGCTGGCGATCGCGTTACACGAGGTCCGCAGGAACTCGGGGACTTCGGCGTCCTCGTCTACGGCGGGTTCGAGCGGCGCCGCGCGCTCGTCCTCAACTACCCCACGCGGGCGTCCGTCGTCCTCGGCGGGGTAGCTGGCTACGTCCTCGACGACGTCGTCACCGGCCTGCCGACGGTCCTCCTCCCGTTCGCCGCGGGCAACTTCATCGACATCGCCAGTTCCGATCCGACCCCCGAGATCAAACACGAGACGGACGTCCGTCGCTCGAGCCTCTACTTCCTCGCGTTCCTCGTCGGCATCGGGTTCATGCTCGCCATTCGGCTGTTGCCCGGAACGACGGAATGACCGCCGCCGTCCCCTCACGCTCGACCGGCTCTGTGGACGTCCTCGAGGACGTCCAGGAACCGCCGGTTCGCTTCGGGCCGTGCGGTCGTGACGCGCACGTAGCCGGGACCGAGCCGTGGGTCCTCGAGCGGTCTGATGAAGATACCACGGTCCTCGAGCGCGGACGCCACGTCGCTCGCGTCGTACGGGCTCACGTCGGCGAGGAAGAAGTACGTCTCCGACGGGAACGTTCGGACCCCGCGTTGACGTGTAGGTTCCGTTCGGGAACGCCGAGCGTCTCCGCGAGCAGGCTCCGGAGCGGCTCGGAGTGCGGTTCGGTGTAGTAGTTGCTCCGCGGTACCTCGCGTGTCGCTGCCTCGATCGCCTCCTCGATCGGCGGCAGGGGGTTCTCACAGAGCAGGAGTCTGATCCCCTCGAAGCTACCGCCTCCCTTCTCGACCGTCGACGGGTCGCTCATACCGTCCACCAGGCGCTCCGGGACGATAGGTGCTCGTTCGACGCCCGTCGGAGCCACCCCGAGGTCGCCGCAGACAGCTATCGAGTTCCTGTGAGACGGCCCAGTCGCTCTCGCCCACTGCCTCACGCGTTCCGGCGCGCGACACGTCGGGCGGAAGCGTACGCTGCCCGCTGGTGGCCGTCGTCCTCCTCACCCGTGACGGTGCGCTCGGGGACGATACACCCGGGACGGCACCCGAGGGAGCCGGAAAAACGGGCGGCTGGGGCCGTCACCCCACCCCGTTCACTCGACCTCGACGTCGACGCTGTGGGCCTCCTCGGCCTCGCGTTTCGGGAGGGTGACGGTCAACACCCCGTTCTTCATCCGGGCGGTCACGCCCTCCGTGTCGACCTCGTCGGGGAGCCGGATCGACCGCCGGGCGGTCTCGTGGCGCCGCTCGTGTCTGAGGTACCGTTCCTCCTCCTCGTCGACGCGCTCCTCGTGTTCGGCCTCGATCCGGAGCGTGTGGTCCGTGACCTCGATGTCGACGTCGTCGCCCTCGAAGCCGGGCAGGTCGACGGTCACGACGAACTCGTCGTCGTGCTCGGCGAGGTCCATCGCCATCGATTCGGCCTCCGAGGACCACCGGCCGAGGGGGCCTTCCTCCCCCCACATCCTGCTCGTCTCCTCGAACTGCCGGTTCATGCGCTCGAAGAATCGCTCGAGCTCCTCGAACGGGTTGCTGCGTGCACTCATGTCTGAACCCTCGACGTGGAGTTCGACCGCAAGGAAGAAAAATAGCGGGGCACCTACCCGTCGCGGGGTGATTTCTTCCGGCGGGCCGCCCCCGCGAGTTCCGCCCCGGCCGACGCCTCCTCGAGCACCTCAACGACGCCGCGGCCGCCGTCCACCCGGACGCGATCCCCGGTGTGGAGCCGCGTCGTCGCGTCCGCGACGGCGACAACGGCGGGGATGCCGTACTCGCGGGCGACCAGCGACCCGTGCGTGAGCCGCCCCCCGACCTCCGTGACGACGGCCGCCGCGTTCAGGAACAGCGGCGTCCACCCCGGGTCGGTGTACGGGGCGACGAGGACCTCGCCGCGGTCGAGCCGCTCCGCCCCCGGGTCGGTGACGACGCGGACGACGCCCTCGACCACGCCGGGGGCGGCGCCGGTCCCGGACAGCGTCGCCTCGGACTCCGCCCCGGCGGGACCGGGGCGGGGTACCTCGCCGTCGCTCGTGACGACTCTCGGGGCGTCGAGCCGCTCGAACCGCTCGAAGTCGCGCCGCCGCCGCGCGATGTCGACCCCCACGAGCGTCCGCGGGTCCTCGATCCCAGCCCGCAGCTCGTCGGCCGTGAGCAACCAGACGGCCTCCGCGTCGGGGAGCGCCCCGCTCGAAGCAAGTTCCTCGCCGGCGGCGAGCGTCCGTTCGCGGAGCTCCGCCAGGAGCCGCGCGAACCAGAATTTCGGGTGCTCCCTGATGCCGATGGCGTTCCGGTGGACGGCCGCCAGCCGCTTCACGAGGGGCCGCGTCAGAGGCCCGGCCTCCCGGACGAGGGTTCGCTCCGCCTCGCGGGCGCGGGTCTTCAGCCGCTCCGCGGTCCGACGGTGCTCGCCCGTGCCGCCCGTCTCGAGGTAGCCCCCGACGACGTTCAACAGCGGCCGGGGGTCCTCCCGATACCGGGGCCTGCTCCAGTCGATCTCCCCCACGGCACGGAACCCGTACTCGTCGAGGAACCCGTCGAACTCCTCGAGGAACGGGCCGGAGCCGTCGACCGACTCGAGGTCGGCGAGCGACGCCCCGTCCCGAACGGCGGCCGCGACGGCGGGCGAACCGCGGGCCACGTCGGCCAGGTCGCCCAGTTCCATCGTCATCCGGTACACCACGTCGTTCCGGATTCCGAGCGCCAGGGCGTCGACCTCCTCCCGGCGGTCCGGGAACAGTCGCCGGAGGAGACGGCCGGCCAGCATCCCGGCGAGGAACGGCGGATAGAACGGTTCGAGGAGCCAGCCCAGGGACCCGACGAGTTCGTCGTTCGCGGCCGCCAGGCGTTCGGCCGTCGTGTCCCGCGAGCGGATGCGTGCGACGGCGCCCTCGCTGGCCGTCTCGTAGGCCGCTCGGACCCGGTCCGAGGTCCCCGCCGGGTCCTCGACCAGCAACGCACGTGGGAGCGAGCGGAGGATCGGCCAGGCGGCACGCAGGACGCGGACCGTCGGCCGCAACGCCCGAAGGTACCCAAGCGGGGTGGGATCCCGGAGGGGGAAGTCCTCTTCCCGCTTCGCGAGCAGCGTCCCGAGCGCGTCGCCGGCGGGGTCGTCGACCAGGTGGAAGTTGGCGAGGACGCGCTCCCGAAGCCGCGGGTCGCGCAGGTAGGCCGTCAGGTCGACGTAGAGTCGGCCGCCGGCGGTCGCCGCGACCCGCCGGGAGAGGCCGAACGTCCGCCCGACGCGTTCGGTCAGGTCCCGCCAGCCGTCGAGGACGAGCGGCGGCATCGCGTCGGGCATCCCCTGCCGGTGTCCGACGCTGTAGTAGACCTGCGTTCGCCCCTCGGCCGCTCGTGGCTCCGGTACCGGAAACAGCGCCGTGATCGGCCGCGCCTGGAGGACGTACAGCTCCCCGTCCCGCATCGCCCACTCGACGTCCTGTGGTGCCCCGAGCGCGTCCTCGATTCGCGCACCGACGGCGGCGAGCGCGCGCACGTCGTCCTCGCCGAGGACGCGCTCGGTTCGCCCCTCTCCGACCCGGTAGTCGACGACCTCCTCCCGCCGACGGTCGTACCGAATGGAGTCGGCCGTCGTCCGCCCCGACACCTGCGCCTCGCCCCGGCCGGGGCCGGCGTCGACGACCGACACGGTCCGATTCCCGGAGATCGGGTCGGCCGAAAAGAGGATGCCCGAGACGTCGGGCTCGACCAGCCGCTGGACGACCACCGCCATCCGAACGGTCGCCGTCGGGACGCCGTTCCGCGCGCGATACGCGACCGCGCGGTCGGTAAAGAGACTCGCCATGCACCCCAGGACCGTGGCGTGGAGCTCCTCCCCGCGCTCGACGCCCACGTGGGTATCGTACTGGCCGGCGAACGAGGCCTCGGGGAGGTCCTCGCTCGTCGCCGACGACCGGACGGCGTAGGGACCGTCCGGGAGCGACCGGTCGAGCGCGTCGACCACGTCCGACGGGAGCGGCCGCGAGCGGATCGCGTCCCGAAGCTCCGCCGCGACCTCGAACTGGGCGTCGTCCTCGCCGCTCCCGATCGCCTCGTCGAGGTCCTCGAACAGCGTCTCGATACCGGCGTCGTCGACGAGGTCGCGGTACGCCTCGGTCGTGACGACGACGCCGTCCGGGACCGGCAGGTCGAGCGCGAGCAACCGTGCGAGCGTCGCCCCCTTGCCGCCGCTGACCGACGGTTCCGACGCCACCGGGTCGCCGAGGGGGAGAACTGGGTCGGGCATCGCGTCCCCGTTCGACCGCCAGGCACAAGGAACCGTATCCCGCGTCCCCGGCGGGTCGTCGGGGCACGCCTGCCCGCGTCACCGGACCGCCGGATGCGCCGACGCCGTCAGGGTGGCCGTCCCGTCCCCCCGCCGGACGAGACGCAGGTCGCTGCCGAACGCGTCGAGGAGATCCAGGTTCGCCCGGACGTGTGCCGTGACGGTGGGAACCCGGACGCGTCCCCCGGCGAGCGCGAGGAACACCATCACCTGGTCGGCCATGTACGGGTCGACCGGCGCGTCGCCCGCGTGGAACGCCGTGAACTCCCGGACGGCGCCGTCCGCGACCGCCTCGGACGTGCGCCCCCGCTCGCCGAGCGCGTCGAACCCCGCGAGCGACCGCTCGTAGACGCCCCGCAGCAGGAGCGACGATCCCGGCGAGCGTGCCGGGACGTACTCGACGCTCGCCACCTCGGTCGGAACCCCGGCGTCCTCGAGTCGGTCCCGGGCGTGGTCCGCCTGCCGGTCCGCGACGCGGCGCTCCTCGAGGGACTCGGCGGCCTTCGAGTACACCTCGACCCGCTCCAGGGCGCCGCGCGCCTCGAGTTCGATCGGCGCCGGCGACGCCGGCGTCGTCCGCAACGTCGCCTCGCCCCCGCCGGCGGGGTAGAACCCGGTCCGAGCGAGGTCGACGGCGGCGTCGACCCCGGCGTCGGCGAGCAGCGGGAGTTTCACCCGCCGGTAGTACTCGATCGTCGGCGCCCACTTCACGTCGGTACCGCCCGTCGCGGTCACCAGGAAGGCGTCGTCCATGGTGGCCGCGACGGGCAGGACGGTGTCGAACAGGAGCGTGACGCTTCCCGCCGTGCCGACGTCCGCCCGAAGCGACGTCCGCCGGCCGTCCCCCGGACGGAAGGTCAGCGAGTCGGAGCCGAGTTCGGCGCCCTCGACCGCCGCCTCACACAGGTCGGCGACGAGGCGGACCGCCGCGAGATGCTGTGCCCGGAGGCCGGGTTCCGGGCGGGTCGCGCGGACGTCCTCGATCCGGAACGGCGTGCCGGTGACCGTCGAGAGGCTCAGCGCCGTCCGCAGCAACTGTCCGCCCCCCGCCGTCCCGTCGATCTCGATCATCCCTTCGGTCGACACCGTCCTCCCCTTCGGGAGCGCGCTACCTGAAGGTACGTCCCGAGATCGCCTCCGGTGAACCCGGGCTCGGAGTAAGGTCACTGTACCCGTGGGCCGTGAGGGGTACATCCCGGCGTTCGTTACGGAAGTATTCGCGTAATGGGGACCGACGGAGTAGCACGCTGCTAACGCGGGTGCGGTGACGGGCACGGGCGCCGTATCCGGTTCTATCGCTGCCCGTACTCGCTCGAACGGTCTCGATACCGACAACCGGACCGGCCGGGGTGGGGCGTCTCCCGAACGGGGGTGCGTCGACCAGTCGGGCCCGGTCGACGCACTCCCGATGTCGAGGGTGTGGCCGCCCGTCAGTCGTGTTTCATCCGGCGCAGTTCGTAGCGGTACGTCCGCCGGTCGTTCCTGACGACGAGATGCTGAACGTCGTCCTCGCGTTCGAGCCTGTTGAAGTGCACGCCCGTGTTCCCCGGGTTCAGGGAGGCCGGGGGGTTCTGCAGGCGGAAGTAGAGGGTGGCGGACCGGTGCCGGACGTCGTCGACCTGTTTCGCGTCGACCGCGACGAGTTCACCGCTCTCCCGGACGTCGACGTCGCCCGTGAGCTCCCACGTGTCGTCGAGATAGCGCACCTGCTTGCCTCCGAGGTCCGGCCAGTGTAACTCCACCATGGTCGTAGTTCCGCGCGGTGCCCCATCGGCTTTTCGGCGAACCCGGCCCCGGCAGCTGGTTCTCGTGCCGGACCGTCGACGCCGAATCGCGGTCCCGCTAACGGGAACACGGCCGGCGGACACGGGGATGTGGCCGGGGTGGCGCGGGGATGCGGACGCGACGCCGGGACGGTCGGACGTTCCGACGCGGTCGGGGTTCACGCGGGCGTGGTCGTCACCTCGAGCGACCGGGTTCGCGGCCCGTCACACTCGACGAGGAGGACGGACTGCCACGTCCCGAGGGCGAGTTCGCCGTCGACGACCGGGATCGAGACGCTCCCACCGAGAAGCATCGCGTGCAGGTGGGCGTCCGCGTTGTCGTCGACCGCGTCGTGGTCGTACCCCTCGCCGCGAGGGACGAGCAGCTCGAGCGTTCGCTCGATATCGGAGAGCAGCCGACGCTCGCGTTCGTTGACGACGATCCCCGCGGTCGTGTGTCGGACGAAGGCGGTGCGGGCGCCGCGCTCGACGTCCGCGGGGACCGCCCCGGCGACCTTCGACGTGACGTCGACCACGTCGACGCGTTCGTCGGTGCGCGCCTCGATGGCCATACGCGTCCGTACGACCGGGAACGTGATGAATCCGGCCACGTCCCGCGTCTCCGGGCCCGTGACCCCCGATGCGGGGTCGGGCTGCTTCGCGAGGTCGGGCGGAACGTGCAGTAACCTCATCCCCCGAGCGGGAGGACGAGCGCGTCGCCGTCGCGCTCGAACGAGGTGCCGAAGGCGGCCGAGAGCTCCCGCATCCGCGTCCTGCTCCACCCGGCCGCGTCGGGTCCGGCCTCGTGGACCGAGTAGTCGTAGATCTCCGTGGGATGCAACCGGAGTTCGCGTAGGTCGCCGGAGTCGGTCACCGACGCCACGAACAGGAAGCTCCGGTCGTTTCGAAGCCGACCGTCGACCGCGTAGTCGTCGACGAAGTCGCCCGCGTCGTAGAGGATCGGGCGCCCCCGGTACGCCTCGACCCCCTGGAACACGTGCGCGCTGTGGCCGTGGATCAGGTCGGCCCCCTCGTCGATTAGCCAGTGCGCGAACGCGCGAAACGACTCGGGCGGCTCCTCGACCATGTTCGGGCCCCAGTGGAGCGAGGCGACGAGGAGGTCGGGATCGCGCTCGGCCGCTCGCGCGAGCGCCCCGCGGACGGCCGTCCGCGTCCCCTCGTCGTCGGCGTCGATCTCGACGTAGGCCGTCCCGGGCGAGCCCTCGGCGGCGGCGTACTCGGACGTGTTGTCGGTGAACGAGACGAACGCCACGTCGAGGTCGTTCACGGTCACCGCCGCCGGTTCGAACGCCTCCTCGCGCGTCCGGCCGGCGCCGGCGCGGGCGATACCTCCCTCGTCGAGGGTATCGAGCGTGTCGCGGAGCGCCTCCTCCTCGTAGTCGAGGACGTGGTTGTTCGCCAGCGCGCAGCAGTCGACGCCGGCGCCCGCGAGCGCCGGCACCGCCCAGTCGGGGTCGGCGCGGAAGTGGAACGCCCGGCGGGTCCGCCGCCACGGTCGGCCGCGCGTCGAGAGGCAGCACTCGAGGTTGACGAACAGGCCGTCGAGCCCGCGGAGCCGGTCCAGCACGTCGCCCCACACCGCCGTCGCGGGTCGGCGCCGCTGGGCCTCGTCGACGAGGCGCCCGAGCATCACGTCGCCGGCGAACCCGATCCGGTGGCGCATCGTCACCCGATTCGGGTCCCAGGAGCAAAACACCTCCCTCGCGCGATGCGGGCCGGGTTCGACCCGCCGCCGGACCCGCCGAACCGGAACCGACGCGGTCGACCCGACGTTCTCCGGCCGACCGTTCGGCGTCGTCCTCGCGACCCGGTCATCGATGCCCTGAAACACCTATCAAGGATATATGACGGTAATTTATCAAACTGTCGCTGAGGCAGATGGTACGGTACCGGCGATACGCGTCGATGCCTCGAGAGAGAACGTCTGTATGTGTTATATCGCATTCGAATTCCGATCTCCCCGACGAAGGTCGACGGAATCGGCTTTCGGTGTCCGATTCGACGCTATCACGCGGTGATGGATCGATCGAGGGTCGGCATCGGCGCCACGCGACGGAAGTAATGAAATAGTTGCAACTACGTCGAACGAACTGATTTCTGACCATCGTTAGTCCGCTCGACGCCTGCGCCGGTCGAGCGGTGACCGGCGCCGACGTCGGCCGCGGCAGACCGTTCCGTCCGACCCCGGTCCGGACCGTCCCGCCCGCTCCCGATTGCCGACGAGCGTGCCCTTTTCACTTCCCGTGCGAAACGGCGGCACATGACCGAGACGTGGCGGGTGTTGCTCCCGCGGAGCATCGACCCGGTCGGCCCGGAGTCGATCGCGGAGTTCGCGGACTGCACGGGGATGGACGAGTACGGAAGCGTCGAGGACGCGCTCGACGACGTCGGCCGGTACGACGCGGCCATCGTCCGGGTCGCGGAGCTCGACGCGGACGTGCTCGGCCGGGCCGACCGGCTGAAGGTGATCGCCAAACACGGCGCCGGGCTCGACAACGTCGACGTGGAGGCGGCGTCCGAACGCGGGGTCGTCGTCTGCAACACCCCGGGCGTGAACGCGGGCTCCGTGGCCGAGCACGCGGTCGCGCTCCTGTTCGGGGTCCACCGGAACATCCGGACCGCGGACGCGCACGTCCGGGACGGCGGCTGGGACCGGGCCGCGTATGCCGGCCACGAACTCGCGGGCGACACGGTGGGGCTCCTCGGCTGTGGCGCCATCGCCCGCGAGACGGCCGACCTCGCGCTCGGACTGGGGCTGGACGTCCACACCTACGACCCGTACATCCCGGACGAGCAGGTCCCGGAGGGGGTCGACCGGCTCGACGACCAGTCCGAACTGTTCCGGCGGGCCGACGCGGTGAGCGTCCACGTCCCGCTCACCGAGGGGACACACCACAGCGTCTCGCGCGAGGAACTCGACGCGCTGGGCCCCGACGGCGTCCTGGTCAACACCTCCCGCGGCCCCGTGGTCGACGAGTCGGCGCTCGTCGCGGCGCTCGAGCGCGGGGACCTCGGCGGTGCCGGACTCGACGTGTTCGAGGCCGAGCCCCCGGGGGCGGACCACCCGCTCTACGGCCGCGACGACGTGCTGCTCACCCCGCACGTCGGCGGCGTCACCGACGCGGCGCTCGAACGGATGAGCCGGGGGGCCGCAGACAACGTCCGGACCGTGTACGAGGGCGGTCTGCCGGAATCGACGGTGAACCGCGATGCGCTGGAGGGCGACGCGCACGGCCGCGCGGCGTCGGACCGGGGGGTCGACCGGTGAACGCCACGAACCGCCTCCGGCGAGCGCTGGAGCGCGGCGATCCGGTCTTCGGGGCCGGCGTCGCCACCTTCTCCCCGACGGTGATCGAGACGTTCGGCGACGTCGGCCTCGACTACGCCTGGCTGGACTTGGAGCACGGCGGCCCCAGCCCGTACGACAGCACCGCCTTCGAGGACCTCACGCGGGCGGCCGACGCCGCCGGAATCGAACTCCTGGTCCGGATTCCGACCCCGGACCCGGCGCTCGTCCGGAAGGTGCTCGACGCGGGCGTGCGGACGATCCTGGTCCCGCGGGTCGAGACGGCCGAGGAGGTGCGTCGGGCCGTCAGGGCGTCGCGGTTCTCCTACGACGGGGGCGTGGGCGACCGGGGGGTCGGCGGCGCGAGCCGGACGAGCCGCTGGGGCGGCGAGATCGACGACCACGTCGAGCGCGAGGACGGCGAGGCGCTCGTCGGCGTCATGATCGAGAACGAACGGGCGGTGGGGAACCTGGAGTCGATCCTCTCGGTCCCGGACCTCGGGTTCGCCTTCGTCGGCCCCGCGGACCTCTCGGTGTCGCTCGGCCGCCCGATGGAGAAGGGCCACCCCGACGTCCGCGACGCGGCCGAGCGGACGAGCGAGGCGTGTCTCGACGCCGGGGTCCCCGTCGGGTGCATCCGGAACGACCCCGCGGAGGCGCGCGCTGCCGTCGAAGACGGCTACCGGGTGCTCCGCGTCGGCGGCGACCTCGGGCCGATGCGGGCCGAACTGTCGCGGCGCCTCGACGGGATCGGGGACCTCTGAAGCCGGGGCACCGGCGTTCCCCGAACGCGTCAGAACCCGCCGGGGACCCGAACTCAGCCCCCCTCGGCCCGGTTCCCGGCGTAGTCGACCGGACCCCGGACGCGCTCGACGTCGTCCCCCTCGAGGAGGTCCCCGACGCCGATGAGGTCGGGGAGCTCCTCGCCCTCGTCCATCCGCCGGCGGAGTTCGGCCTCGGCCGCCTCCTTCTCGCGTGCCGCCTCCAGGACCGCCGCCGCCCGTTCGCGGGGGACGACCGTGACGCCGTCGGCGTCACCGATCACGAGGTCGCCCGGCGTCACGACGACGCCGCCGACGCCGACGGGGACGTTGACCGACCCCGGCCGCTGCTTGACGGCGCCGTTCTGGCCCACCGACCGGCTGAACACCGCGAACCCCAGCTCGTCGATCCCGTCCACGTCGCGGACGTTCCCGCCGGAGACGACGCCCTCGATCCCCGCGTTCATCGCGTTCCGCGTGGTCAACTCCCCCCACGTCGCCGCCCGGTCGGTCTCGGCCTCGACGACGAGGACGTCGCCGGGGTCGGCGATCGAGGAGGCGAGGTGGACCCCCGCGTTGTCGCCGGGCGGCAACGAGACGGTGACCGCGGTGCCACAGAGGGCGACGTTCCCCGTCGCCGGGGTTATCTCCGGGCTCATCGCGCCGCGCTTGCCCATCGCCTCGTGGACGTCCGAGGACGCGAGCCCCCGGAACTCCTCGACCAGCGATTCGGGCGGCCGTTCCACCGCCTCGACGACCGTGTAGGTGGCGTCGCTCATGCGTCCAGGTACACCGCGCCGTCGTCGACGACGACGTCGTAGGTGGGGAGGCGGTACTTCGGCCGCGCGAGATGTTCGCCGGTCACGACGTCGAACTCCCACCCGTGCCACGGACAGGAGACGAGCCGATCCGCGTAGCTGTAGTCCAGCTCGGCCCGGTCGTCGGCGTTCGCGGGGTCCTCGACGGAGAGCCCACCGGAGAGCATCCCCTCACAGACGGGCCCGCCCTGGTGGACGCAGTAGTTCGACACCGCGTGGAACTCGCCGTCGACGGCGAACACGGCGATCTCGCGCCCCTCGACGTCGACGATGATCCGGTCGACGTCCTCGAACGCGTCCAGGTCCGCGACGCGGGTCAACTCGCTCGTGTCGAGGTCGCCCTCGGCCGGGTCGGGATCGTTCGTGCCGGTTTCGTCCGCGTCGGGGTCGTCCTCGGCGGCCATCAGAAGTCGAACACCCCCAGCGCGGTCCCGCCGTAGATGTTCCCGATCTCGTCGTCCGTGAACTTGCTCCGGAGAAGCGAGAGCAGCTCGTCCGAGTGGTCGAAGTCCAGGTGCGGGTAGTCGGAGGCGAAAAGCAGCGTCTCCTCGCCGCCCATCAGTTCGACCATCGACGCGACGTACTTCGGGTCGTCGGTCCCCTCGACGGGCTGTGAGGTGAAGTAGAACTGGTCCCGGATGTACTCGCCGGGCGGCTTGGTGAGCATCGGCGCGTCCTCGCGCTTCGCGGAGTACTCGTGGTCGAACCGCCGGGCGAAGTACGGGACCCAGCCGAGTCCGGCCTCCTGGACCACGAACTCGACGTCGAACTGCTCGGGGACCCCCTGCGTGATCATGTCCGACAGGTTGACCATGTGCTGCATCGCGTGGGCCGGGACGTGCGTGCTCAGGTAGCGGTCGAACCCGGAGAACTGGAACGGGAAGTTCATCATCATGGTCCCCGCCGCGTTGTGCATCATCACGGGGAGGTCGTTCGTCTCGGCTGCGGCGTAGATGGGGTCGTAGCGCTCGTTCCCGAGCGGCGGGTGGACGCCCCCGCTGGGGACGAACGCGGCGGCGATGCCGTCCTCGTCGGCGCGGTCGTCGATCTCCTCGGCCGCCCTCTCGGGCTTCTGCGGGGCGACGACGGCGGCGCCGTACAGCCCACGGTCGGGGTCGAGGATCTCGTCGAGGAGCCAGTCGTTGTACGCCGTCGCGAGCGCGGCGGCGAGGTCGTCGTGCTGGACGCAGGAGAGGTAGAGGTTCTGGGTCGGCGTGATGATCGAGCGGTCGGTGTCGAGCATCTCCATCCCCCGGACGACGTCCTCGCTCGACCGGACGCTGTCGGACTGGACCTTCCCCGTCGTCACCGGCGTGAGAAAGCCCGGAACCGGGTAGAGCTGGCTGAGATAGCCGTAGTCGTCCCCCTCGCCCCGCGCGAGCATCTCGCCGAACGGCTCCGGGAGGTACGGGAGGAAGTCGGACTGCCGCTCGGTCAGGTGAACGTCGCAGTCGACGACCGTTTCGACGTCCGCAGTCGATTCTAGCCGCCTGGGATCCGTCTCGGCCATGGTGTGTGCCACGGGTTGGCGTGACGGTACAAAAGCCTGTGGCTCGTCCGGGGAGCGGCGTCGTCCGGACGGCGCGGGGTCGGATTTAACCGGACGGCTCCCGTTGCGGCGAACGCATGCGAGACGGCGAACCGACGGGGGGACCCCCGTGAGCGACACGCCGACCGACGTGGCCGTCGAGCGGGTCGACTTCGACGCGGCCGACCCGTACGCCGACGTCGAGGTGGCGAACCTCCCCCGCTGGTGGCGCGAGAACCTGGCGGAGTTCGAGGCGCACGACCTGAAGACGTACCTGCCGTCGCGGTTCGAGGACGGGCCGGTCGTCCAGCGGGAGCTCGAACGGCTGGAGGGGGAGTACGGCGTCGAGATCCGGTTCGCGGGGTACGGGGTCGAACGCGGCGACGACTGGACGCTGCTCGTCGACCGCGAACCCGTCGCGACGGTCGGCAAGCGCCGCGTCGTCGCGGGCTACACCGTGTTCGAACTGTCGAGCGGGGAGTTCGACCGCCGGGTGGCAGCGGCCGCAAGCGGAACTGGACCGCTCGGCTGAACCGGGTGCGACTCGAAGAGTGAACGCCCGCGCCGGACCGACCTAGGCGTACGCGATCCGCAGTTCGAGTTCGTTCGCGGAGCCGAGCACGAGGTCCGGCAGCTCCGACTCGTACCACTCGCCCTTCAGCCGGTTCGACGGCCCGGAGACGCTGAGCACGCCGACGAGCCCCTCGTCTCCGTCCGTCACCGGGCCGGCGACCGCGCGGAGCCCCTCGATGTTCTCCTCCCTGTTGAACGCGTACCCCCGGTCCGCGACCCGGTCGAGTTCCGCCCGCAGTTCGTCGCCGTCGGTGATCGTCCCGTCGGTCAGCGGCGGGAGCCCCGTCCCCTCGATCACCTCGTCGATCCGCTCCTCCGGCAGGTGCGCGAGGACGACCTTCCCGGCGGCCGTCGAGTGGAGCGGGATGCGACGGCCGACCGAGAGCCCCGTTCGGACCGCGCGTTCGCCCGTCTCGACGTGGAGGTAGACGCCCTCGCCGTGCTCCTCGACGACGAACTGCGCCCGCTCGCCCGTCTCGCGTGCGAGATCGCGCACCGGGGATTCGGCCAGCCGGTAGGCTTCACGCCGCTCGAGCGTGTGTTCCCCCAGTTCGAGGAACCGGAAGCCGACGTCGTAGACGCCGCCGTCGGCACTGACGAAGTCGTACTCGGCGAGCGTCGAGAGGTGGCGGTGCAGCGTGCTCTTCGGCCTCCCGAGGTGTTCGCTCAACTCCGTCAGGGTCGCCCCGTCCAGGTCCCGTAACGCGAGAACGATCTCGACGGACGTCGCGGTGGTCTTCAGGCTGTCCGATGTGGCCATACCCGTGGTGCGGGGTCGTGACGACTTAAATTTCCCTCATAGCGGAACTCCGTATTCGAGGGTGGATCGGCGTACCGAGGCCCATACTATGCGTATTCCAGATCATCTATCGATCATCACCGTTCCCGTACGCGGAGCCGCCTTCGAGGGAGAAGAACCCGGCATCGCTGCCTGAAACGCGAAAAGCATAGGCCTACTCGCTATCGCCTCAGTTCCGAAATACGAAACGGATGAGAAGCCACGATACCGCTACGAAAAGGGCGATGGAACCCAGAAGAGCCGTGTCCGGGACGAACTGATCCATTCCGCTCCCCGTGATAACTTCCACGCCATAAAATTACAGTAGTATGAGTGTAAGAGATGCCGTTCCTCGGCCGTACGGGTCCCCGAACGTGTCAGGTGAAAGCTTCCCGTTCGGAAAGCGCCGGTTTCGCACCCACGATCCGCCGATCCGTACACGAGTCGGCCGTTTCGGAGAGTGGCCCGCCGCACGTGGGCGTCCGGTGAACTCGTCTTCCCCGTCGCTCCACCGACGGTTTGACCGTGTTTGCAGGACCATTCTCTCCTGCATGTTTCCCGTTCAGCCCAGTACTTGAGACATCGAAATACGTTCTGCATGGAAGAATTAGAATTCCCATTTCGAAACGTTCCACTCGAAGGACGGAACGAGTGCTGCGTCGCGGTCGGGTCGGTTCGCGGAGGGCGTCCACCGCGGGACGGATTCCGTCGGCGGGACCAGCCCCGATCGTGTGCTCGGACCGGCGTGTCTCGTCCATCCCCAATCTCTATGTAGGTGGCCGGTTCCGTTCGTACATGAGCGGGGATCACCTCCGTGGGCAGTTGCACGACGGCGAAACGGCACTCGGTACGCTCCAGATATTCGACTCGCCACAGGTCGCCGAGAGCATCGGCGTCGCGGGGATGGACTTCGTGGTGTTCGATCAGGAACACGGACCACTGACCGCCGAAACGACGCTCCCGCTCACGATGGCGGCCGAACGGGGTGGAGCCGCCCCCCTGGTCCGCGTTAGACGCAACTCCCCGGCGGAGATCCAGCGGGCGCTCGACGTCGGTGCGGGGGTGCAGATCCCGCAGATAGAGTCCGCGTCGGACGCGGAGCGGGCCGTGTCGGCCGCGCGGTTCGACCCCGTCGGGAGTCGAGGACTCTCCCAGTACGTTCGGGCCGGCGGCTACGTCGGGGGGCCCGAGTACACGGACCGGCAAAACGAGGAGCAGCCGGTCGTTCTCCAGGTCGAGGGCGAACGCGGGGTGGAGAACGTCGACGAGATACTCGCGGTGGACGGGTTCGACGTGCTGTTCCTGGGGCCGTACGACCTCTCGCAGTCGTTCGGCGTCCCCGGCGAGATCCGGCACGAACGGGTCCAGGAGGCGATGAAACACGTCGTCGAACGGGCCGAAGCCACCGGGACCGTCGTCGGGGCGTTCGCCGACGACGTCGGGATCGCTCGGGAACTGGTCGACCTCGGGGTGCAGTACGTGATGCTCTCGGTCGACGCGCCGATCTTCGTCGACGCCGTCCGCGACTCCGTGGCGGAGATCACCCGGTAGCGGTGAGAGTGCGGTGTCGTACCACGGCAAGGTATATACCCTCCCGTCCTGAACCTCCCTCCCGAATGAGTCAGACCTTTCGCGGGTTCCGCAGACCGGACGGAAGCGTCGGCGTCCGGAACCACGTCGCCGTCATCCCGACGTCCGTAACCGTCGGGAGCATCGCCTCGAAGATCGCCGCGGAGGCGGGTAGCTGGGCCCGGGCGACGCCCCACCAGATGGGAACCGCACAGCCCGAACCGGCGAGGGAACAGACCGTCCGGGTCCTCCGCGGGGTCGGTCGGAACCCGAACGTGGGCGCGGCGCTCGTCGTCGAACTCGGGACCGAGGAGATAGACGCCGAGGCCCTCGCGGACGCCATCGCGGAGACCGGGAAACCGGTCGAAACCGCGTCCGTCCGCGAGTTGGGCGGGACCGAGGCCTCGGTCGATCACGGGGTGAAACGGCTCCGGGCTCTGAACGAGGAGGTCGAGGCGACGCGACGGGAGGAGGCCGACGCGAGCGAGTTGATCTTCGGGGTCGAGTGTGGGGGGAGCGACGCGACCAGCGGTATCGCGGCCAACCCGGCCGTCGGCAACGCCTGCGACCGTCTCGTCGACGACGGCGGGACCGCCTGTTTCAGCGAGACGCCCGAGTTCATCGGCGCCGAGCACATCCTCGCCGACAGGTGCGTCACCCCCGAGGTCCGGGAACGGCTCCTCGACCGGGTCGAGCGGCGCGAGAACATGGGCTCGCTCATGGGCGTGGATCTCCGCGGCGCCCAACCGACGCCGGGCAACCAGGAGGGCGGCCTGACGACGATCGAGGAGAAAAGCCTCGGCGCCATCTCGAAGGGCGGCACCACGCCCGTTCGAGGGATGGTCGAGTACGGGGAGGAACTGCCGACCGGCGGCGGACTGGTGTTGATGGACACGCCGGGGTACGACGTCGAGAGCGTGGTGGGAAAAGTCGCCGCGGGCGCACAGATCATCGCGTTCACGACGGGGCGGGGGAGCACGACCGGAAACCCCATCGCGCCCGTGATCAAGGTCACCGGCAACCCGAAGACGTGGGATAGAATGTCGAACAACATGGACGTCAACGCCAGCACGATCATCGAGGGGGACTCGCTCTCGGAGGTCGGCGAACGGATGTACGACACGCTCCTGGAGACCGCCGACGGCACGCCGACCGAAGCGGAGCGACGCCGCCTGGAGGAGTTCGCGATCAACGAGATCCAGTCGAACGAACTCGCGGTACGGGGCGCCCAATGAAGGGCGACGTCCTGGGCGGATCCGCGCTCCGGATGACCGACGCCGACAACGTCGCGACCGCTCTCGCGGATCTCGACGCGGGGGCGGAGTTCGAGATCGAGGGCGACGTCGTCCTGCTCCCCGAGGCGGTCCCGTTCGGCCACAAGTTCGCCGTCCGACCGATCGACCGCGGGGAGGAGGTGTCCAAGTACGGCGAGGTCATCGGACGGGCGACGGACGACGTCGCGGCCGGCGAGTGGGTGCACACGCACAACTGTGAGAGCACACGCGGGCGCGGTGACCTCGCGGCCGCCGACGCGACGGACGGTGAACAGGCATGAGCGGGTCCGAACGGCGTTCGGGCGCGTCGAGACGACGGTTCGAAGCGGCGCCCCGCGAAACCCGCGACGTCGGCGTCAGGGACCGCGTCCTGGTTCTGCCGTCGGTCATCTGTTCGCACCTCGTGGCGGACCGGATCGCCGATCGCATTCCGGACGCGGTGAGCGCCCCCCACGACCACGGCTGTGCCCAGTTGGGGGCGGACAACGACCAGACGCGGCGAACGTTGGTCGGCGTCGGGCGGAACCCGAACGTCTCGGGGACCGTCGTCGTCGGTCTCGGCTGCGAGGAGGTGCAGAGCGGCGACGTGGCGGCCGAACTCGACGCCGCCGACGTGCCGGTCCGGGAACTCTCCATTCAGGAGGTCGGGGGGACCGACGCGTGCATCGAGGAGGGGGTCGGTCTGGTTCGGGAACTGATCGACGGCCGATCCGACGGCGAGCGGAACCGCGCCGCGCTCGGCGACCTGACGCTCGGAATCGTCGGAAGCGACCTGCAGCGGTCCACGCGCGAAGTCGCGGACCCGCTCGTCGGGGGACTCGCCGACCGCGTCGTCGAGGCCGGCGGTCGAGTCGTCGTGGCCGGGATCGAGCGGTTCCTGCCGCACCGCTCGGAGCTCGTCGACCGGGCGAACGGGGAAGCGACCGCCGCCGACGTCGCGGCGCTGATCGACCGTCACCGGGAGACCCCCTCGAAGGACACCCGGGTCCGCGCGACCGCCGCTTCCAGTCCGTTCGAGGAGGTGAGCCGGGTGCTCGGCTCCTCGCCCATCGACTCCGTGATCGAGTACGGGTCGGAGGCGAGCCACGATTCGGGGATCGCGCTGCTGGATGCGCCCTCGCGCGTGGAGGAAGCGACGACCGGGCTGGCGGCCGCCGGCGCCCAGGTCGTCGTGCACGCGACGGGTGACGGGATCCCCACCGGCCACCCGATCGTTCCGGTGTTGAAGGTCACCGGCGACGTCGACACGTACGACGCGTTGTCCGCCGACATCGACGTCGACGCGGCGGCGGCCGACGTCGACGACCTGTGCCGGACGGTGCTCGACGTCTGTGGGGGGACCCCGTGCCGTGCCGAACGGCACGGGTTGACCGAGTTCGCGATCACTCGGGTCGGTCCCTCCATGTGAGTCGAGCGTTGAGCGACCGTCGGCCGTAGCGACCGCCTGTCGCCGCGTGACCCGCGTCCACCACGGAGCCCGGACTCCGGGTCGGAAGCGGGTCGACGGAATCGGTCCGAGGGTTATGCGGTGGCCCCTCCCGGGAACTACTCTCAGTCGTGCCCCTCGATCTCGACCGGCCGGTAGGGCGCCTCGAGGTAGTCGAGATCGCTCGCCGAGAGGTCGATCTCGAGCGCCTCGACCGCGTCCTCGAGGTGTTCGACGCTCGTCGTCCCGACGACCGGCGCGTCAACCGCGTCCTGGTGGAGGAGCCAGGCGAGCGCGATCTGGGCCATCGTCACCCCCTTCTCCCCGGCGAGTTCCTCGACCCGTTCGTTGATCCCCTCGCCCCCGTTTCGGCGGTACGTGTCGATCCGGTTCGACAGCCGATCGTCCGAATCCATGTACCCGCCCCGAACGGAGTCGAGGAACGCGTCGTGGGGGCGCGTGAGGTAGCCCCGGGCGAGCGGGCTCCAGGGGAGCACGCCGACGTTCTCGCGATCACAGAGGGGGATCATCTCCCGCTCCTCCTCCCTGTACGCGAGGTTGTAGTGGTTCTGCATCGTGACGAACCGGTCGAGCCCGAGCCGATCGCTCGCGTGGAGCGCGCCGGCGAACTGGTGGGCCCACATCGAGGACGCCCCGACGTACCGGACGTCGTTTCGTCGCACGGCGTCGGCCAGCGTCCCGAGCGTCTCCTCGATCGGCGTCTCGTCGTCCCAGCGATGGATCTGGTACAGGTCGACGGTGTCGACGCCGAGGCGGTCCAGGCTGTGTCGGAGTTCCTGCTCGATGGCCTTCCGCGAGAGCCCGCGCGCGTTCGGGTTCCCGTCGTCCATCGAGTTGTACACCTTCGTCGCGATGACCGGCCAGTCGCGATCGTACTCGCCGAGGACGTCCCCGAGGATCCGCTCCGACTCCCCCCGCGAGTACATGTTCGCCGTGTCGAAGAAGTTGATCCCGAGATCGATGGCCCGCTCGATGATCCGGCGGCTCTCCGCCCCGTCGAGCACCCAGTCGCGCCAGTCGGGGTCCCCGAAGCTCATGCAGCCGAGACAGATTCGACTCACCTTCGTTCCGGTCGCGCCGAGCGTCGTGTACTCCATACGGGACCGCCGACGGCGGAAGAGCCTAAAAAGGTGAGCCCCGCGTCGTCCGCCTTGACATGGTCCCGGAGCCCTTCCGCCGAGGGGCCGTCGCCGAACCGGGATCCGGTGCCCGACGGGCGTTCCGGACCCGGACCCCAAAACCTATTAGAAGTCCCGCCATCGTCGTCCCTACACGCGGAACATAATGAATAAACCCATGAGTAACCTCGCGAACGGGCTGAGGAGAGGATCCATGACGAACTCCGCAACCGACTCGGTTCACGCATCCCCGCCGCGGTTCGAAGGGGCACCGGGCGGGGGCGTCGTCGCAGTCGACGCGGCCGGCGAGACGTCCGTCGGAACCGGGTGGACGTCGAAACGGTTGGTGACACGATGACGTCGACGGACGGTCGGCCGGGGCGCGGCGAACGTGGCCGCCGATCGAGGATGGCATTCGGATCCCGCGGTGGGGTGAAGCTCCCGTGGTGATCGAGCAACTCGCGGCGGGGGCGATGAACATATTCACCCCGTTCAACCTCGCGATATTCGCGATCGGGCTCACGCTCGGCATGTTGAGCGGGTCGATTCCGGGCCTGAACGGGACGATGACGGTCGTCCTTCTCATCCCGTTGACCTACGGGATGAACTCCGTCTCGGCGATCATGCTGCTGTCGGTGATCTACGTCGGCTCCGTGTACGCCGGCTCCATCAGCGCGATAATGTTCCGGGTTCCGGGGGCTCCCGAGGCGATCATGACGACGCTCGACGGCTACCCCATGAACCAACAGGGTCGATTGCGGGAGGCGATCAGCATCGCGGTGTTCTGCTCCGCGATCGGCGGCATCGTCGGGGCGATCATCCTGATCCTGTTTTCCCCCACCCTCGCCGAGTGGTCCCGGACGCTCTCGGATCCGGAGTACTTCAGCGTCGTCGTTCTCGGCCTCGCGCTGGTTTCGACGATCGGAGCCGGAAACATCACCAAGGCGCTGATGACGATGTCCATCGGCGTGTTCCTCGCGACCATCGGATTGGATCCCCTCGCGGGACAGGCGCGGTTCACCTTCGGCAGTCGGTTCCTCCTGAACGGCGTCGAACTGATCCCGATGATCCTCGGCCTCTTCGCCATCTCGGAGGTGCTGAAACAGATCAGTTCCGGCGGGCAGATGATCGGCGATGCCGAGATCGAGTCCCAGGAGAGCACCTCCTTCTTCCCGCCGCTCCAGTACTTCTCGCGATTCCGGCGCATCCTCACGTTCAACTCCATCAGCGGGACGTTGATCGGGATCCTTCCCGGTGCCGGCGCCACGACCGGCGCCCTGTTCGGATACACGTTCGGCCAGCGGATCGTCCCGAAGAACATCCGCGAGCGGTTCGGGACCGGCGTACCGGAGGGGGTGGCGGCGCCCGAGACGGCGAACAACGCCGCGGCGAGCGGCGCGTTCGTCCCACTCTTCGCGCTCGGCATCCCGGGGAGCGGGACGACGGCGGTCATCCTCGCCGCGTTCGTGTTGCACGGACTGACGCCCGGGCCCGCGTTCATCAGCGACAACCAATCGCTCGTCTACACGGTGTTCGCCGCTCTCCTGATCGCGAACGTCGCGATCATCCTCGTGAACAAACCCATCGTCCACCTGTTCACCAAAGTGCGCGGCGTCCCCCAGGAGATGCTGTTCGCGCTGATCATCGTCTTCTCCATCATCGGCGCGTTCTCCACCAGGAACATCGCGTTCGACCTGTGGGTGATGCTGGCCGCCGGCGTCGGCGGGTTCTATCTCGAGAAGTACAACTATCCGGTCGCCCCGCTGATCATCGGGCTCGTGCTCGGTCCGATCGCGGAGCCGAGCCTGCGACGGGGACTGATCAAGGCGGGCGGCGAGCTCTCGGTCTTCGTCGACAGGCCGATCTCGGCTGCGCTCCTCTTCGCGGCCCTTCTCCTGTTCAGCGTCCCGCTGCTTCAGGGGACGAGGTTGGGTCAGAAGTACCTGACTTTCGGAGGGATCGATCAATGACGGACGCATCCGACACGGAAGTCACGCCCGAGGAACAGTTCGACGAGCCGAGCGCCCGTGCCGACGCGATCATCTCGATCGTCGTCGGCGTCGCGGCCGTCGCGTTCCTGCTCGGCTCCCGGCAGTACGTGGGGGTTCGAACCGGATCCAGCGATCCCGGTGCCGCGTTCTGGCCGCGGATCGTCCTGGTCGTCATCCTGCTCGCGACCGCGGTGAACCTCGCGAAGACCTACCGTCGAAGCGATGCGGCGCTCGGCGCGTCGCTGCTCGCGTTCGACGGCGGACTGAAGCGGGCGCTACCGCCGTACGACTCCGCGGAGACGAGGAAGTACCTCCTCAGCACCGTGCTCATCGTCGGGTACCTGCTGGTCCTCACGGACCTCGGATTCATCGTGAGTTCGATCCTCTTTTCCGCCCTGTTCGTCTGGCTGCTCGGCTACCGGTCCGTCTGGAGGGTCGGGCTGTTCAGCGTCGTGACGACCGTCCTCATCTTCGTCGTGTTCCGGAACTTCATGAACATCGCCCTCCCGTACGGCACCGGAGTGTTCAGGTCGATCGGGATCTTCGTGGAGGGGTTGCTCTGATCCCACCCGGATAGGGAACGGGGCGGCCGACACGCCGTTCGCGCCGCCGTCCCGGCGGCAGTGGTCCGGGAACGGGGACCGAACGCTTCCCCACCGTCGATTCCCACTCGCCGTCGTTCCTTACTCGCCGTCGGTAACGACCGGACGAACGCCGGAACGACGTCGACGCAGGCTACGGCTTCCCGCCGACGTCGTACTCGGACTCGATCCGCTCGGCGGAGTCGATCAGCCGGTCCAGATACGTGTCGAGGTGGTCCGCCGCGATCGGGTTCCCGTGGATCGGCGCGACGTAGGACGGCTCGTACTCGGAGAGCATCGACTCCAGGACCTCACGGAGGCGGACCGGGTCGACGTACCGGAGCCACACGAGCGTCTCCTCGTGGAACGTGTAGATGTCCTCTCGCCGGATGGAGTCCTCGAAGTCGGTGGACAGGCGGTTACACTCGCCGGGCGAGTGGTGGTTCCCGAACCCGTCGGCCGCGAAGATGATCTCCGACCCGTGGTCGTAGATCCAGGTCGTGTGGGACCGGTCGGCCAGCGGCGGGTCGATGAAGCTGAACGTCCGGCCGCGGATCGTCATGCTCCCCCCGATCTCGCACTTCTTCGCGTCCGAGAGGCCCTGTACCTCCGGAGCGCCCGAGGAGGCGACGAGTTCGACGTCGCCCCACGCCGACCTGAACGTCGAGACGTTGGCCGAGTGCGGGTAGTCCGAGTGCGAGAGGACGAGCGCGTCGATTCCCGCCCCGTCCGTCGCCTCCTCCAGTCGGCTCTCGATCGCGTCCCGATGGTAGAACGATCCCGAGTCCACGAGGATGTACTCGCCGTCCTCCTCGATGAGGTAGACGGAGACGTGCTCGTGTTTCCCGTCGAGTTCGTAGCACTCGTTGATCCACTGTACGTCGGGCCGAAGGTGTTTTCCAGCTGTCATTGTCGTGGTGTCGCTCATCCGAACGTCCCGATCCGTCCCTCCGCCCGAATCTGTTCGACGACGTCCTTCATCAGTCGAAGCTGTTCGGCCGCGTCCTCGCGGATGACGTTTCCGTGGGCAGGCGCGACGACGTCGGGGTCGTGGGTTTCGATCACGTGGTCGATCTCCCTGTTGACCTTCGCCGCGTCGACGTACTGTAGCCAGAACATCACCCTCCCGTGGAACTCCTTCAACTGGCCGCCGGTGAGGTCGTGCTCGAACTCGTCCACGAACGTCAGGCACTTCGACCCGACGTGCGGGAACCCGTGCCAGTCGACGGTGAACAGCGTGTTCGTCTCGACCTCCGACATCCACAGGTGGATCGCCGAGTCGAGAAACGGCGCCTCGTGGAACTCCACGGTGTACGTCCCGAGTTCGATCGTGTCCCCCTCCTCCACCAGTTCAGCCTCGTCGAGGTGGTACAGTTCGTGCGCCTGGCCGTACGCGGGCGCGACCAACGTCACGTCGGGGTACTCCTCCATGATCGGCAGGGTGTTCCCGGCGTGAGGGACGTCCGGGTGGGAGACGACGAGGTAATCGAGGTCACCCCCGTCGAGGACGTCGTTCAGGGCGCCGAGAACGTCGTCGGTGCTGGCGGGCGAGAACGTATCGAAAAGCAGCGAATCCTCGTCGTCGAACAGGTAGACGCTCTGTGGAACGTGCAGTTCCTCGTCCACGTCGTACCAGTCCGGAGGGTCGTCGTCGTCGACGAAGTCGCTGTTGTCGTGGGCGCACTCCTGGAGCCAGTACATCCCGGGCTCGACTTGCCTGTACATTCAGCTAACGATGCCGGAGGAGTTCACTTATAGGTTGCTGCTCCAGCAGTTCCCGCTCGACGGCGCCCCTCCGACGGGGGGAACCTCCCGACCGCTCGTCACGGCTCCCCGCTGCGCTCGCGTTCGATCCGGTCGACGACCTCCGCCACCCCGTCTCTCGCGTCGTCCGGTAGCCCGACCAGCGGCGGTCGAACCGCATCGGCTGGGAGCCGGTCCCGGGCGGCGAGGGCGGCCTTCGCCGTCGGCGCGAACCCGTGCTCGACGCAGTACTCGAACAGCGGCGCGATCCGGGTCGACTGGATCCGCTTCGCGCGCTCGAACTCGCCGTCGGAGAGGGCCTCACGCACCGCGACGAAGGATTCGGGAACGGCGTTCGCGAGCGCGTTGATCCCCCCGTCAGCTCCCATCATCATCCCCGGAACGAGGTGGCTGTCGAACCCCTGATACACGCGAAACCCGTCGTCGGTCGTCCGGATGGCGTCCATGAAGTACCCGAAGTCACCGCTCGAATCCTTGAGGCCGTGGACCGAGCGATGGTCCGCCATCGCTCGGAGCGTCGAGATCCGGATGCTGGCGCCGGTACAGGCGGGGATGTTGTACAGCACCAGGGGGAGCGGCGAATCGCGAGCGACCTCGCGCAGGAACCGTTCGTTGCCGACGGGGTCGTTGGCCGCGTGGAAGTACGGAACGACGATCAGCGCGCCGTCCGCACCCGCGTCGGCGGCAGTCACGACGTTCTCCCTCGCTTCCGCGACGGTCGTGGCAGCCGCACCTGCGAGCACGGGGACCCGCCCGTCGACGGCCTCGACGGTCGCCTCCGTCACGCGTCGCCGCTCGGAGCCGTCCATGCTGGCGAACTCGCCCGTCGTTCCGTTCGGAACGACGCCGTCGATCCCGGCCTCGACCTGGAACTCGACGTGGGATCGAAGGTCGGTTTCCGAAACGCTTCCGTCGTCCCGGTACGGCGTCACGAGCGGACAGAGCACGCCGTCCGGCAGTTCGAACTCGTCCATCGGTACCGGTCGTACCACGGGACGGGTTATAGTTCCCGACGTTCGCGGAAACCGGGCGGGTACTTCGACGGACCGGGCGGCGACGACCCCGTCCGGCTCCGGTATCGCGGGTTCCGGCGGCGTCGCGCTGCCCGCGCAGCAACTATTATAACGGCGGGCCCTGATTCCCGTGCATGGTTGTCGTAGCGGCGATCGGACGTCCCGAACGGTCGAAACGAGTTGTCCGGGAGGCGAAGTCGTTGGCCGACGCGTTCGAGGACGACCTGACGGCCGTCCACGTCATGTCGCGATCCGAGTTCAGGGACCTCCAGCAACGGAACTTCGACGATAGCGGCGAGCCGATCAAAATGGAACGGATCCGCGAGTTCGCCGCCGGGCGCGCGCGGGAGGCGGCCGAGGACGTCGCCGGTGACGTCGAAGCCGTCGGCCTCCTCGGCGACGCGAGCGCCGAGATAGTCGACTACGCCTCCGAACGCGGGGCGCGGTACGTCGTCGTCGGCGGCCGAAAGCGATCGCCGACCGGCAAGGCGGTGTTCGGGAGCGTGACCCAGTCGGTGCTGTTGAACGCGGACGTCCCGGTACTGACCGTCATGCGCAACGACTGAGTCGTCCCTCCCGGGGGACCTCCCCGCTCGTCGGGCGGGTATCGGTTCACCCCGACGCGAGGTCGACGAACAAACGCCGGTTCGCGGCCGCTCCTTCCCCGTTCCCGACGTCAGAACGGCCGTCGCTACGGGCGATCGATCCGCGCGGGATCGCGTACGAGCGATCCGGTGGGAGCCGCGCCGACGCGTACCCGTACGAGCGACGCGTCGGCGTCGGCCAGGGGATCGACCGATACGGACGTACCAGCCCGGGTACGCCATGGAGAAGGGGACCGCACCGACGAAGAACGGAGTGGAACATTACGGAACAACCCTTATGTATTCCCGGAATATGGTACGTCCATGGTGGAATCACGGCATCCGGTTCAGACGCTCGAACGGGCGCTCGAGATCGTCGAAACCATTCAAGAGCTCGACGGTGCGGGGATCACCGAGGTCGCCGAGCGGGTCGATATCGGGAAGAGCGCGGTTCACAACCACCTGAACACGCTCGCGGACGAGGGGTACATCGACAAGGTCGACGAACAGTACTACATCGGCCTGTCGTTCCTGAGCCTCGGCTCCCACGCGCGAAAGCGGATGAGCATCTACGACACCGCGAAGGAGGAGATCGACAAGCTCGCGAACGAGACCGGCGAACTCGTGAACCTGCTCGTCGAGAAGAACGGGAAGGGCATCTACCTCTATCAGTCGAAGGGGGAGAACGCCGTGGAGCTAGACACCTACGAGGGAAAACGCGTGCACCTCCACTGCACCGGTCTCGGGAAGGCGATCCTCGCGTTCCGTCCCGAGGAGGAGGTCGAGGCCATCCTCGACCGACACGGGTTGCCGGACGTCTCGGCCAACACGATCACCGACAGGGACGAACTGCTGGACGACCTCGAAGCCGTCCAGGAGCAGCACTACGCAATCGACGACGAGGAACGCCTCAACGGACTTCGATGCATCGCGGCGCCGGTAACGGACGAGAACGATCGGAGCGTCGCGTCGATCAGCGTCTCGTGTCCGGTCCACCGCGTCGACGAAACCCGGTTCTTCGAGACCCTCCCGGACGCCGTCCTCGGGACTGCCAACGTCATCGAACTGGAGCACAACTACTCCTGAACGGCGGGCCGCCCGGGTTGCTCGCGGGGCGAGTTCGGCCGATTCCCCCGGAACGCCGTTCACGAACCGATCCGGCGAATCACGGTCCGACCTCCGACTCGTTCCGGGCCGTCGTGAGAACGCGCCGCGAACGGGGTCCCTCGCGCTAGTAGGCGTCGTAGACGGTTCGCTCGATCGTGTAGAAACCGATGCCCGCGTCGCCCTGTTCGCGCCACGTCTCGCTGGACGAGTCCTTCACTCCGCCGAACGGGACGTGAAGTTCGAGCCCCGTCGTCTCGTCGTTGATCTTGGCGACGCCGGCCTCGATCTCGTCGACGAAGCGCCGCGCTTCACCGTGGTCGTCGGTGACGACGCTCGCGGAGAGGCCGTACTCGACGTCGTTCGCCACCGCGATCGCCTCCGCGAAGTCCTCCACCTCGATGACCGAGAGGACCGGCCCGAACACCTCCTCCCGGGCGATCCGATGGGACGGTTCGACGTCCGCGAACACCGTCGGCTCGACGTAGTACCCCTCCCCGAAGCGGTCACCCTCGGGGCGGCCGCCGCCGGCCCGGAGCGACGCACCCTCCGTCGTCGCGACGTCGATGTATTCGAGCGTCCCCTCGAGCTCCGCCTCGCTGACCTGCGGGCCCATCTCGTACGCGTCGCCAGGACCGACCTCGATGGCTTCCGCCCGGTCGACGATCGCGTCGACGAACGCGTCGTACGCGTCCGTGTGAACGATCGCGCGGGAACACGCCGTACACGCCTGCCCCGTGACGCCGAACGCCCCCGCCGCGACGACGTCTGCCGCCTCGGCGACGCTGGCGCTGTCCGTGACGACCGTCGGGTTCTTCCCGCCGAGTTCGGTCTGGACGCGCTTCCCGTCGTCCGTGGCCTTATCGTACACCAGATGGCCGACCTCCCCGCTTCCGGTGAAGGAGACTGCGTCGACGTCCTCGTGCGTGATGATCGCGTCGCCGACCGTGCGTCCGGGTCCGGTGACGACGTTGGCGACGCCGTCCGGCAGGCCCGCCTCGTCCAGCGCCTCGAAGATCGCGATCGCCCCGCCGGCCGCGATCGACGCGGGCTTGACGACGATCGAGTTCCCCGTCGCCAGCGCCGGCGCGATCTTCCAGGCCGGTATCGCGATCGGGTAGTTCCACGGCGTGATCAGCCCGGCGACGCCGACCGGATTGACCACCGTGTAGAGGTTCGTTCGCGCCCCGCTGGCGGCCTTGGCCGTCCCCCCGAGATCACGGGACTTCTCCGCGTAGTAGTGGAAGATGTCGATCGCACGCCCCACCTCGCCGCCGGCCTCCGCGTGGGTCTTCCCCTCCTCCCGGGTGAGCAGTTCCGTGATCTCGCCCTTTCGATCCGCGAGTATCGACGCCGTTTCCCGGAGGACTGCACCCCGCTCTGGAGCGGGCGTATCGGCCCACCCCTGTTGGGCCCTCGCGGCGGCCGAGACGGCCGTCTCGGCGTCCTCCGCGGTCGACTGCTGGTACGTCGCGACGGTCTCCGCGGGATCGGCCGGGTTCGTCGTCTCGAACGTCCCTCCGGCGGTCGATTCGCTCCATCGTCCGTCGACGTAGTTAGCGTTAGCTGTTGGCACGTGGCGGCCCCTTCGATCGCTGTGCATACATGTGTTGTGGTTGGGACAATCACGCGGGGCTTCGGCGTCGGCCGAGCGAGGCGGACGGGACGTCCACGCTACGAGCGGCGACGACCGCTCCGAGGTAGAGCCGGGCGTAGGGGGCGGTAGTTAGGCGTGGAGGGCGGTAGTTCGGCGTTGGGAGCGATGGTTCGGCGTTGGGAGCGATGGTTCGGGCGGAGCAGCATCGAACCGTCGACGGAGGGGAGTCGGGACGTTCGGATCCGCCGCGAGCCGATCGCGCCGCCGCGTCGATTCGGTCTGATCGGCGGCTCGTCCGGCGGCGTCGGGACGGGTCGTCGACGTCAGTTCATCCGGTACTCCTCGACGAGGTCCTCGTCGAGTTCCACGCCGAGTCCGGGCTTCTCCGGCGGGGTGATCGTTCCGCCGTCCTGTACGTAGATGTCGTCCTGGTTGGCGACGTACGGACTCGTGAGGTACTCGCCCGGATCGTCGACCTCGTCCGAGTAGACGGCGAACTCGATGAGCGAACAGACGGGACTCGCGGCGGAGACGTGGAGGCTCGCCGCGTAGTTGACCATCGGTCCGTACGCGTGGGGAAGGAACTCCTTGTTGTGCGCCTCGACGAGGGTGGCGACCCGGTTCGCCGCGGTGACGCCGCCCACGAGGTCGAGCGCGGGCTGGTAGATCTCCAGTGCGTCCACCGAGAGGTGGTCGAGCGCCGAGTACTGCGTGTGGTGGGTCTGGAAGCCGGAGATCGGGACCGAGACGCGGCGGTTCAGGTCCGCCTGTCCGTTGATGTCCGTGTGTTCGATCGGCTCCTCGAACCACTCGAGTTCGTACTCGCTGGCCGTTTTCGCCACCGCGAGCGCGTCCGAGAACTTGTAGCTCGTGTTCGCGTCGATCGCCAGCCCGAAATCGTCGGAGATGTTCTCTGCGACCGCGCGGATACGTTCCCGGTCCTTCTCGACGCCGTACCCGCCGACGATCTTCATGTGGGGGAACCCCTTGTCGGCGAGCCAGTTGGCGTCCTCGATGAGCTGCTCCTTCTCCTTCGGCAGCGGGAACGTCGCGTACGCCTCGAGCTCCCCGGCCTGCCCGCCGAGGAGTTGATAGAGCGGCTTCCCGGCGTCCTTCCCGAGGACGTCCCACAGCGCTTCATCGAGCGCGCTGAGCGCGCGGTACCCCTTCACGCCCCGTTTCACGTGTACGTAGAGCTCGTTCCAGAGCTGGGTGACGTTGCGAGGGTCCTTCCCGATCAGGTGGTTGCCCAGGGCGCTGATCCCCGCGGCCGCCGACCGGGAGCTGTCCCCGGACGGGTCGTCGAGGAACGTCTCGCCGATGCCGGTTATTCCCTCGTCGGTGTGGACCTTTACGAGGACGGGCTGGACCGTCGTGTCGAAATCGGCCTTCCCGCCGGGGATGGACACTGTACCGATAGCGCTCTCTAGGACTATCGGTTCGACTTCTGTGACTTCCATGCGGGTGGCCGTTCAGTATGCTGCGTGATAAAACTACGTCTTCTGGTGGTTCCCACCGATATCGTGGCCGAAGCGGTACGGTTCCTCGACGGCTTCGGGTCGGTGCGGGACTGCCGACGGGGTAGGCCGAACGCCTCGGATCGCTCGTCGGAGCGAACGGCTGCTCCGTCGAACTCGGCGACCGTCGAGTCGCAACGCGGAGCGTCGGGTTCGGATCTCCGAGGAGGACGGTAGACGGATCCTCCCACGCCGTTCGGCCGACGGTGGCCGTCCGGTTCCGCCGAAGTCGGTCGCGGTGGGTCGTTACGGGATCGAGGACGATCCGGTCACGGGTTGTACGCGTCGAGCGCCTCCTCGAACAGCTGGACCATCTCCTCCAGTTCGGCCATGTAATCGGGACCCGAAAGGTAGCCCTCGCGGATGTCGAGGTAGTTGCTCGATTCGAACTCCTGGTAGGAGTCGGTCTCCATCGCTTCCTGAACCAGGTCGCTCCAGAAGTCGATGGCGCCCTGCGGCGTTCCGTCCTGAACCACCATCGCGCGCTTCGTTCCGAACTGGGCGTCCCAGCCGGTGTCCTCGACGTTGGGTACGTCCTCGTAACCCTCGACGTCCTGGTCGATCCCGACGTACAGGAGTTGGATGTCCCCCTCGTCGACGAGGCTCTCGAGTTCGACCAGTTCCCCGTACGCACAGTCGATCTCGCCCGTGATCACGTCGTTTTCCATCCGGCCCGCGTCGTCGTAGGCGACGATCTCGAGGTTGTCGAGGAACTCCGCCTCCTGAGCGAACTCGATGGGGAACACGGCGCTGTCGAGCCCGCCACTGATGCCGAACTGCACGCCGTCGGACTGCCCCTGGTCGACGAGTGCCTGAACGTCCTCGAACCCGTTTCCGTCCCGCCCGCTCGAGAAGATCCAGGTCGTGTCGTACTGCATGCGAGCGATCCCCGACCAGTCGTCCAGCGAGAAGGCGTCCGTCCCCTCCGCGATGTTCGGGGCGATCACGTTCGTGTCCGCGAAGATCGTGTGACCGTCCGCGGGTTGGTTGAGGACGCTCGCGGTCGCGTTCATCCCACCCGCACCGGTGACGTTCTCGACGTTCAGTTCGACGTCGATCCCCCGCTCTTGGAGGATCTCCGCCGCCGGTTGCGCGACCTGGCGGACGGCGGTGTCGGTGCCGCCGCCCGCACCCCACGGGACGACGAGCCTGACGTTCCGTTCGGGAACCCACCCGTCCGATCCGCCGTTACCGCCACCGTTTCCGCCGCCGTTACCGCCTCCCTGTCCGCCGCACCCGGCCAGGGCCGTCATTCCGGCGATACCGCTGTATTTCAGGAACCTCCGTCTACTGCTGTTACGGTTTGATGCCATGCGTCGTGTTCGCACATGACTGATTATCATATATATCTTTCCCATCCTTACAGAATTCTGTATCTATCGGCATGAATGGAAAGACGACGGAGCGAGCCGTTCGGTCCTCGATGAGTCGCAGTTCGGTGAAGCGACCTGGCGGACGGAACCCTCAGTTCACCGCGTCCGCGATCAGTCTTCGTATGGCTCCCTGTTATCGGCGTACTCGTTCGGGAGCGATTCGCCGCCCTCGTTGGGGTTCGGCCCCTTCCCGTCCCGTGAACGGCGTCCGGCGATCGATCCGATCACGGTTCGTCGCTGCTACACCTCGGTCACCGTGTTCTCCAATCGACCGATCGAGTCGATCGAGATGCTGATGGAGTCACCCTCCCGCAAGGTGAACCCGTCGTCCGGAACCAGCGACGTTCCGGTGAGGAGCACCGCCAGCTCCGGGATCGAGTTGTGACGACAGTAGAACGATGTGAGTTCCTGGCACGTTCGATGCATCCGTGCGGTCGTCGTCGTTCCTTCGTACTCGATCCCGCCGTCTCGGGTGATCGTCATCTGGATTCCCAGGTCGTGGGGATCGTCGATCGATCCCGCCGAGACGATTCCCGGGCCGATCGCACAGCACCGGTTATAGACTTTCGCCTGCGGGAGGTAGAGCGGGTTCTCACCCTCGATGGATCGACTGCTCACGTCGTTCCCGATGGTGTAGCCGACGATCTCGCCGCGATACAGCACGAGGCCGAGCTCCGGTTCCGGGACGTTCCACGACGAATCGTGTCGGATCCCGACGTCTTCGCCGTGGCCGACGGTCCGACTTGCTGTCGCCTTGAAGAACAGTTCGGGGCGTTCGGAGTCGTACACGTCGATGTAGACGTCCGGCTTTTCGCTTTCCTCTTCGCGTGCCGATTCGCTGATCTCGTAGGTTACGCCGGCGGCCCACACCTCGTCAGGCGACAACGGCCGAGCTAGGTTACCGTCGAAATCGGCCCGTGGAACGGTTTCGGCGGTTTCCACGAGTCGTGAGGCGATCGAATCGACGTCAGTCCCGCTCACCGTCGATGCCTTCGCGAGCTCTAGAAACGAATCGACGGGGGCCCTCGACGTTCCGAGGTCGTACGCCTCCTCGTTCGTTCTGACGACCAATCCAGAATCAGGGGAGTCGATCTGGTAGTATCGCATGATGTTCTGACCGGTCTGCACAGGCCTCGCGGCGCTGTTGCAACCTTCTAGATGTAGCCGACACCCGTGTATTAAAACAATGGGGTAGTTCGCGTCGATTGCCGATCGGTCGCTTTCGGTCCCGTCGGCGCGGGGGCGCACGGCGGGATCGGAGTCTCACTGCGAATTCCGACATGACGTAACGGAGTGTCTCACTGCCGAACTCGATTCCGCATCCAGAGATACTCCTCAGGGACGGGCGGACCATCGATCGCCGTCCCCCCTCGTGCAGCCCTGAGGACCCCTCGATCGAACGTCAGCCGCGATCCGGAGTCGTCGCCCGAAGCTCAGTGAAGCTACACCGCACGGTCGAAGCCCGGTTTCGAAGCTACTGAAAAACAACTTCGTTCTGAAATAGGCGATCATCGTTCTACCTTACTAAGCCGCCTTCCGGAGGCCCCCGACTAGACGGTGACCGACGGCCAAAAACCGTGTTTTGGACGATAACCGTTCTACAGGAGAGAATCGATCCACGCGGAAGGACGGCTCTTCCGACGTGATGCGATGGGGGATCTCTTTACAACTATACTATTGTAACTCCAGTCTCGTCCACCCGGAAGGTCGGATCGAACGAGTCGATTTCGATCGCACCCGTCGGGTGCAGTATCTACCCACGAAATCGCGGAGAACGACGATAGCGGGGCTAAAGCCCCGTCCGCTCCGATGCCGAAACTGATGAGGCACGCCTAGATGGAACGTTCGCACGACAGTTCCAGTATTCAGAACGGTGTTTCTCATTGGGGGACGGCAGCGTGGACTCGATACACTCGGAAGCGACGGTGAGAGGAGGTACGGTGGGTCCGACTGCCCCGACGAGGACGGTGGTCGGGGTCTCGGAGTCGGACCGCCACGGACGACACCCGCCGGCACGGACGTGGCCGACCACGCCGGACGAGCCGATTAATGACTATTCTACTAGTAATATGGGAATGTTATGATTCCGACGACGTTCGACCGCGTTTCGTCGTCTCACACGACGGATCGACGACCGACGAGAGGGGACGGGTAGCGTTCCGGCACCCCCGCTCGAACGTCGCGGCTTCAGCGAGATTACCGCCGCGGGGGTTCGGACCTGTCCGTCACGGGACGACGACGGGGGCGGCGACGACCGCAACTAGCGCGTCACCGGTCCCGAAGCGGCGCCCGCTCGCGACGGCTACGGGTGGCGTCCACCGGATCAACCCCTCCTACTGGGACCGATATCGGTCGACTACGTGGGGTGGATGGAGCGACGGCCCGCGACGCGGTCGACGGGCCGGTTTCCGGCCGGCCGACGGCTCCGTCGGCCGTACGCCATCGTCGACGTCCCCCGTCGTCCGCCCCGGTCGCTGAGGGGCGATGGCCCGATCAGCGATCCGGTCCCGCGAACTCACTGGGGAGCAGTCCCGTCGTGGCTACTCCTCGTCGACCGAGTGATTGGCCGGGGGGGTCGTCCCTCGATCCCGTCGCTTCCCAGCAACTCGAAACGCACAGGGGCCGGCCGGATACACTTACCGGATATAGGATACTAAACCTGAATACACATATTTTAGGTAATTTCGATGCCGGCCCGGACGCCCCGTCACCCGGCAGCGAGAAGCCGCCCCGCCGTACCCCGTCTGCCCGAACGCACCTTTCACTGATCGGTGTAGTCGGGCCGCTGGGCGTACTCGATCGGGTCCCGGATCCCGGCCCGCCGGAACGCCTGGAGCCGGAACGCGCAGGCGTCACAGGTGCCGCAGGCGGGCGCCTCATCTCGGTAGCACGACCAGGTGTGTTCGAACGGGACGTCGAGTGCGGCACCCCGTTCGACGATGTCGGTCTTCGACCACTCCGCGAACGGTGCCTTGATGGCGATGGTCGTCTCCGGCTTGGTCCCGACGTCGACCATCGCCTCGAACGTCTCGAAAAACGCTGGTCGGCAGTCGGGGTAGCCCGAGAAGTCCTCCGAGTGGGCGCCCGTGAAGACGGCGTCACAGCCGTTCGCCTCGGCGTAGGAGACGGCCATCGAGAGCAGGTTCGCGTTCCGGAACGGGACGTACGAGGAGGGGATCCCGTCCGAGTCCAGGTCGGCCTCGGAGACGTCCCTCCCCTCGTCGGTGAGGCTCGATCCGCCGATCTTCGAGAGGTGGTCGGTCCGCAGGCGGAGGAAGTCGGCCGCGTCGAAGCGGTCGGCCTGCGCGCTCGCGCACTCGTGCTCTCTCGTCTCGGTCCGCTGACCGTACGAACAGTGGAGGAGGTGGAGGTCGTACCCCCGGTCCCGGGCGAGGGCCGCCGCGGTCGCGCTGTCCATCCCGCCGGACGCGAGGATCACCGCACGGCTCCCGCCCCTCGTCCCATCCCCGCTCCCCGCTCGATCCGTGCATCCCCGGCGCGTCGATCCGTCGCGCGTGTCGTGTGTGTCGGGCGTTTCGTCGCTCATGTCAGGTTCCGGGTGCGTCGTTCCAGAGGTCGACGTGCAGCCGTGGTGTGTAACGGTAGCCGCGTTCCAACGCCAGTTCGGCCACCTCGGCCCGTCCCTCGTCCAGCGCGTCTCGCGTCGTGCCCTCCGGCATCAGGAGAACGTCCGAGTCGGGGACCGTCGCGGCAGCCTCGGCCCGGACGCGGTCGACGACCCGCTCGATCTCCGGCAGGTCCTCGGCGCCCGTCACGACGAACTTGAGCTGGCACTCGTAGGCGTCGACCAGGCTGGACAGCGTGTCGACGTCGATCCGCGCCGCCTCGTGCCGGTCGGCCCACTCCCCGTCGCCCTTCGGATCCGTCTCGGGCGTCGGCGTGCTCGAGGATAGCTTCGGGCTGACGCTCGCCAGATCGATGGGGGCGTCCCGGAACATCGTGCCGTTCGTCTCGACGGTCGTGTGGTATCCCAGGTCGTCCAGCCGCTCGAGCAGCGGAACCGACGCCTCGTGCACGAGCGGCTCCCCGCCCGTGAGGACGACGTGGTCCGCGTCCCCGTACGACTCGACCTCCCCGACGATTTCCTCGAGCGTCATCCGCGCGTGCGTCGGCTCCCACGAGGTGTGATACGAGTCGCAGAACCAGCACCGCAGGTTACAGCCGCTCGTCCGGACGAACACGGAGGGGACGCCGGCGAGTCGCCCCTCGCCCTGGATCGAGTGGAACAGCTCGTTGATCGGGAGTCCGGTCGTCCCGGAGTCCCCCGTCCGGTCGGACGCCCGCACCGCCTCGGAGTCAGCGTTCGCCGGCATCCTCACTCCAGCGTCCCCCCGCCGCACAGTTCGTCGGTCTCGCGGACGTCGACGGCGAGAGCCGACACCGTCTCCGGCAGCACCTCGACGAGCCGGTCCTCGAGGCGAACGCTCATCACCTCGGCGGTGGGCGGCGCGTCGAGCACCACGAGCGCGTCCCCGTCCCCGGTGGCCTCGAAGGCCCCGATCAGCGGGTCCCCCTCCTCGACGAGGAACCGATGGTCCCACTCCCTGACCACGTCCGTGACGTCGCCCTTGTCCGCGATCCACCCCTCCCCGGTGAGTTCGCCGCGAAGTCGGACCTCGATCTCGTAGTTGTGTCCGTGTGGCCTGCGACACTTCCCGTCGTGGTGGAGGAGGCGGTGCCCGGCGGAGATCCGTATCGGCCTGTCCCTGCCGACGTGGAGAACTCGATCGTCCGAGCGGAGGCCGTCGGTGTTCCCACCCGCGTACCCCGAGAGTCTACTAGTCACACCGTGATATTATCGAACGGTGACTTAGGCGCACTGGTCGGACGGTCCCCGGCTCGTTCGCCCGCGAGAACGGAGCGCGGCCGGCCGACGAACGAACGGAACGCTCGTCGAACGAGGGTTCTTGTCCGAAAACGGAACCACTCGCCCCGTGACCTGACAGCCGCCGTCGAGGGGTCAGCGGTCGCGCGGTCCCCCCTCGACGCGCCGCCCGGACCGCCCGTTCGCCCTACTGGTAGCGGCCGCGCCCCTCGATGCCGCGGAGTCGCTCCAGCACCGTCTCCTCCCCCACCGCCGCGTACCCCCCCTCGAACGCCGCGACGAGCGCCTCGGGCTCCGCCGCCGTTCCCTCCAGCGACTGCTCGAACACGTGGAGGTCCATCGCGTGGTCCTCGACGTGGCCAGACCCGTAGCCGAGTCCGAAGTCGACGAGGAAGACACGGTCGCCGTCGATCCGGACGTTCCGCGTCGTGGGGTCGCCGTGCACCACGTCGGCCGCGTGCAACCGCGCGAGATACCCGCCCACCGTCCGGACGTGCTCGTCGGTGAGCGCCGCCGCGAGGTCCCGCTCCCCCACGCGCTGCATTCGGATCGTCGCCTCCGTCACGTCCACGTCCCACACGAGCGGCGTCGGAACCCCCTGCTTCCGGGCGTCCGCGAGCAAACGCGCCTCCGTGACGGTCCGATCGCGCCGCAGCGACGCGTCCAGCTCCGGGTGGCGATACCCCTTCGGGAGGCGCCGCTTCGTCACCGCCTCGCCCGAGATCTCGACGACCGCCTCCGCGCCGCGGAGATCGGCGTCGTCGCCCGCGTCGCCGGTCCCGCCGCCGTCCGCGGTCGAGCCACTGACCGGACCCACGCTCCGCGACACCGACTCCCCGTCGTCGCGCCAGGTCACCGGCACCTCGTCGGGTCGGAAGTCGGGGTCGATCGCCGACTCGGCCACGGCCACGACGTCTCCGGCCGCGGCCATCTTCGCGCCGAGCACGGCGATCATCCCGGCGTTGTCCCGCAGGAACCGCGGTTCCGGCGCGTAAAACTCCGCGCCGCGGGCGGCACACATCTCCCCGAGCATCCCGCGGAGGCGGTCGTTCTGCCCGACGCCGCCGCCCAGCACCAGTTCGTCGGTGCCGGTGAGCGACAGCGCCCGCTCGGCCACCTCCGTGAGCATCGCGAACGTGTGCTCCTGCAAGGAGTTGCAGACGTCCTCGACGGGGACGCCGTCGTCGTAGGCCGCCTTCGCGGCGCTCATGATGCCCGAGAAGGAGAAGTCCATCCCCTTCACGACGTACGGGAGTTCGACGTAGTCGCCGCCCTCGGCGTGGGCCTCGATCTTGGGCCCCCCGGGGTGGCTCCACCCGACGTGTCGCGTGAACTTGTCGAGCGCGTTGCCGACGCCGGTGTCCATCGTCTCGCCGAGCACCCGGTACCGACCGTCCCGGTAGCCGAGCAGGTGGGCGTTCGCGCCCGAGGCGTTCAGACAGACCGGCGAGTCGAAGCCGGACAGGTGGCGCCCGATCTCGAGGTGGGCCACCATGTGGTTCACGCCGACGAGGGGCACCTCGAGGGTTCTCGAGAGCGCCCGCGCCGCGGTGCCGACGATGCGGAGGCAGGGGCCGAGCCCCGGTCCGCGGGAGAACGCGACCGCGTCGATCGGGTCGGGGCCGTACTCCTCGCGTGCGCGGGCCAGCGTCCGCGCTATCACCTGCGGGATCGCCTCGCCCATGTGTTCGGCGGCCTCCCGCGGATGAATGCCGCCGCTATCGGGTTCGTACGCGTCGGACTCGACGAAAACGTCGCCCCCGGCGTCGTCGAAGACGGCGGCGCTCGCACACCACGCCGTCCCCTCGATGCCGAGGACGCGCATTCCGTGGCGGGTCGCTTACGCCTCTTCGGCCTCGGCGTCCTCGTCGGCGCCGATGGCGTTACGGTCGAGCATGTAGTCCTGTTCGACGTCCTCGGCGTCCTCGGCCGTCTCGTACACCTTCGCGTAGCCGACCGTCCTGCGCATGCCGAACTTCGTGTTCAGTTCGTGGACGACGACCTCGGCGGCGTCCTTGTCGAGTTTCGCCGCCAGCGAGTCGCGCACCTGCAGGCGCGCGGGGGTGGCGTCCTCGTGAACGATCTCGAAGCGGACGTCAGTGCGGTGCAGCATGGGGTTCTCCTCCTCGGAGATGATGTCGATATCCATGGTTCAGTTGCCGGAACATCCGCTCGTTGGTGGGAAAAGGATTTCGAAGCGGACGGAGCCGTCGCCGGCGGCGGGGACAACGCTTTGCGCCGCGCCGTCGAACGACCGCCCATGAACGGCCCGTTCACTTACACGGCGGGAATGGACGAGGCGGAGGTCGAGGCCGCACTCGGCGACGCCGGTACCGCGGTGCTCGCGCTCGCCGACGGGGACCGTGCCTACGCCGTCCCGGTCTCCTACGCCCGGGCGGACGGCGACCTCGTCGTCAGGCTCACCGACGACGGCGACGCGACCAAACTGGCCTTCCTCGACGCCACCGAGGAGGTCGTCGTCCTCGTCTACGACGACGACCCGAAGGAGGGCTGGTCCGTCCAGATCCGGGGTCGGCTCGTCCGCCTCGAGGAGTCGGCGGCCCGGCGGGTCCGTGACCGGTTCGACCCGTTCCGGGTGTTCGACGAGGACCTCGTCGACCTCGACGTCCGGCTCTACCGGGTCGATCCGACCGCCAGGGCCGGTCGACGGGTGGCGCGATAGCCCTCCCGTAGGGAGCAGTTCGTGGATGCCGTTCACGAGTGACAGTTCGCGGGTAGCGGTCCGAGCGGTGCGGCCCCGATGGCCGGGCGTCGGGGGCTATCGTTGCTCCAGCCGGTCGAACGCCGCCTCCACGTCGCCGTCCATGCGCCCGACGAGGTCACGGGCCTCGGCTCTCGTCTCCGGGGTAACCGGAACGAGCACCATCCCCTCGTCCGGCTGGCCGTAGACGACGCTCGCGCCATCCGGCGCGGCGACGATGGCCGGGAGCGTCGCGAGGTCCTCCTCGCCGGTCACGTGGATCACGACGTTCTCGTCCCGGTCGATGGCCTCTCGGAGCGCGTCGAGCATGTCGGCCGAGAGCGTCGCCGGCGGGTTCTCGACCTCGATGCGGGGGTTCCCGCCGGCGAGCACCGCGGCGATCTCCTCGCTCACGGCCTCCCGCTTCGTCCTCCCGTCGAGGACCGAGACGTCCGGGTCGCGGCCGGCGACCCGGAGGTGGTAGGTGACGACGTCGCCGACCGCGACGATCGGGTCGCCGGCGTCCGCGAGCAGCGCGTCCGTCTCGACGTACACCGGGCCGAGCGGCTCCTTGAACGCGCCGCGGAGGGTCTCGGGCAGGCGGAGCATCCGGTCAGCGGACCTTCAGCGCGTAGCTGCCCGCCTTGGTCACGTTCATCTCGGGGGCGATCTCGGACTGCTCGGGATGGGTGATGATGATGTAGCCGGCCCAGTCCTCCGTGAGCGAGGAGGAGCCACAGTTGTCGCAGGTCTGGCTGTCGGGGTCGTTCACGTAGTGGCACTCGCGGCACGCGAGCCGGTCCTCGGCCATCTAGCTCCCCTCCGCGGTCGCCTCGTCGCCCTCGTCGCGCTTCGCCGCCTCGTCCTCGAGCCAGCCGTGCTTGCCGAGGCCGGGCTGTTTCGCGGTGAGCCCGATCTTCGAGTCGCGGGGGTTCCGCTCGTCGATGCTCTTGGTCACGACGCGCACGCGGACGGCGTCCTCGACGCCGAGGGTCTGGTTCGACTCCGTCGACGCGAGCTGTTGGTTCTCGCCGTCGTAGGCGAGATATTCGTCCGATATCTGGGAGACGTGGAGCAGCCCGTCCACGGGGCCGATGCCGACGAAGGCGCCGAACTCGACGACCTCCACCACGTTCCCGTCGACGACCTCCTGCATGTCGGGATCGAAGGTGATGGCGTCGAACTCGGCCTCGTAGTACACGCCGGGTCGGTTCGGCAGCACCGCGCCCTCGCCGATGTCGTGTACCGCGACGACGCTGACGACGCTGCCGACGTCCTCGTCCATGCGGCCTTCCAGCTTGTCCTGCAGGAGCTTTCGCACCCTGTCGTTCGTCACGTCGGCCAGGTGCTCGGGTGGCACCTCGACCGTGTCCTTGAGTCGTACCCGTTTGTACATGTTATCGCTCTGTTACCGCCAGTGTGTTCGCGCCCCTTAAACAGATTACGCGAACGCCCCGTTCGGCGAGGCGCTCGCGCAAGGGAGCGTCGTTCGTGACCACGTAGCCGTCGAACTCGCGTCGGGCGAGTTCGACGACGGCGTCGTCGGCGTACCGTTCGTGCGTCTCGACCACCCGACAGCGCTCCGCGAGGTCGCGGCCGACCGACGCCGCCGTCGCCTCCTCGCCCGCACCCTCGGACAGGTTCTCCAATTCCGCGACGACCGCCCGCGGGACGACCGGATCGGGGTCGGTCACCAGTCGGTCCAGTTCCTCGAACACGCGGACGCCGCACTCGACCGGCATCATTAGCGCGTTCGTGTCGAGGACCACGGTCGTCACGGGGGAGTCACCTACCGCAGCGTCCCGACGCCGATGAGCCGCCAGCGGGCGCCCATCCGTCGGTTGATCGCGATCTTCGCGCCCGACTCCGCACAGACGGGGCGCTTCAGCGACACCTCGCACTCGCCCTCTCGGGCGCTCGTGACCGCGCCCACGGTGGTCGCGGTGCCGACCGTGAGCATCAGCGGCTCGCCGGTCGAGATCTCCTCGACCTCGCCCTCGCCGACGACGCGGTCGAGCAGTTCGACCCCCATCTCGAACGCCTCACGCGTCGGCGGCAGGCTTCCGGGTTCGCCTGCGACCTGCCCCGCGAGCGCGTCGCCCTTCGTCAGGCTCGGATCCAGACCCGTGCCGACCCCGAGCAGACCGCCGGGGCTGACCTTCTCGACCGACCGGCCGCCGGCCTGGAGCGAACGCACGCTCGTCTCGATGGGCCGGTGCTCGGTCTGGCCGCCCTCCTCGACCTCGCGGCCGGGCCGGAGTTCGAGCTCGTCGCCCGCCTCGAGGGTGCCCTGCGAGAGCGACCCGCCGAGCACGCCCCCGAGCAACTCGTCGGCGGTCGTGCCGGGCCGGTTGATGTCGAACGACCGCGCGACGTACATCCGCGGGGGGAGCGTCTCGTCCCGGTCGGGCGTCGGGATCTCCTCCTCGAGCGCCCCGATGAGCACGTCGACGTTGATCCCCTGTCCGGCGCTGATGGGGACGATCGGCGCGCCCTCGGCGACCGTCCCCTCGACGAACTCCTGGATCTGCGCGTAGTTCTCGCGGGCGCGCTCGGAGCCCACGAGGTCGATCTTGTTCTGGGCGACGACGATGTTCTCGATGCCGATGATGTCCAGCGCCATCAGGTGCTCCTCGGTCTGGGCCTGGGGCACGTCCTCGGTGGCCGACACCACCAGGACGGCGCCGTCCATGATGGACGCGCCGGACAGCATCGTCGCCATCAGCGTCTCGTGGCCCGGCGCGTCGACGAACGAGACGGTCCGAAGGACCTCGGTCTCGACGTCGTGTTCCGGGCACCTCTCCTCGACGGTGAACGCTTCGGGCTCGTCGCACTCGGGACACTTGCGTAGCGTCGCGTCGGCGTATCCCAGCCTGATTGAGATGCCGCGCTTCATCTCCTCGCTGTGCTGGTCGGTCCACGACCCCGAGAGCGCCTGCACGAGGGTCGTCTTCCCGTGGTCCACGTGGCCGACGAGTCCGATGTTCACCTCCGGTTGTGTTTTCTCCGTCACCATTGACCTCCGAGAGATAATCTCGTTAGGTAAATTCGCCTCCTGCGAGTGATAAAGGTGCTGTTCTCGGCTTCCGCGCCCCCTTGCGGTTTCCGGCGGTCGCGTGGCAGCCGATCACACCGGTCGACGCGGTTGGGCGATTACCCCGGGGACCTGCCCCCGCGACGGGTCGCCCACGGCCCCCGTCGTCCGCCGTCGAGCGGCGTCGTCCGCCTCGCTCCCGGCCGAGGGGGGACGTCGCGAAAACGGCCTCGAACCGGTCTACGCGTAGCGTTCGAGCTCCGGCCGGTCGAGGCCCTCCAGCACGTCGCCTGCGGCCTCGTCGAGGAACGCGCGACCCTCGTCGGTGATCCGGCGGCCCTCGCCCTTGGCGGTCTCGACGAAGCCCTCCTCCTCGAGCTGCTGGAGCGCCACCCGGATGATCTTCCGCGAGCCGGCGGCGTGCTCGGCGGGGGAGACGCGGTAGCGCGTCGAGCCGCCCTTGGAGCCACCGTACCCGGTGGCGAGCCGCTCGACGCCGATGGGGCCGTTGTCGGCGACCTTCCGGAGCAGGGAGGCGGTCCGGACGAACCAGAAGTCCTCCTGCTGGGGCGGGAGTTCGCGGCCCGTCCCCGTCTTCGTGAAGCCGGCCCACTCCGGCTCCTCGATGCGCTCCTCGAGCCGGTCGGCGACCTCCTCGATGAGGTCCGCCGCCGGGACGTCGTAGAGAGTGACCATACGGCCGGATTCACCGTCCCGGCGTTTAAACTCGTCGTCTCTCCGTCGCGGCTGTCACTCGCTCACGGGGGCGCCGGACCGGAGGATGTGGCCCCTCACCCGAGTCCGTCCGCGCCCACGACGCCCACGACGGCCCCGCCGACGAGCACGGGGATCCAGAACACCGCGCCGCGGTAGATGACGACCGCCGCGAGGGCCGTCCCCGCGCCGACGTTCACGCCCGGGAGCGCCGCCAGCACGGCGACGAGCACCGCCTCGATGCCGCCCACGCCGCCCGGCAACGGGGTGGCGCCCGCGATGGCGCCCATCGGCACGACGAACAGCATCGCCGAGAGCGGGACCGACGCGCCGATGGCCTCGAAGGCGACCCAGAGCCCGAGCATCTGGCAGCCCCAGCCGAGCGTCGAGGCTCCGAGCGAGAGGGCGATGGCCTCGCGGTCGGTCGCGACGCGCTCGATGGCGCCGAAGAAGTGGCCGATGCGGGACTCGATGGCGTCCGGGTCGGGGACGGGGACGCCGGGGACCAGCCCCGCCAGCCGGCGGACGACCGGCGTGAGCGCCGAGACGACGCGGTGCTCCAGGCTATACCTGTGCCGCCACCCCAGATACACGAGCCCCGGCACCGCCACGGCGAGGAGCACGACGACGCCGGTGGCGACCCGGAGCCGGGTGCCGAACGTCGTCTCCGTCGCGAAGTAGGCCGCGCCGACGAGCGCGAGCGTGATGGAGGGGACGAAGTTCAGCGTGTCCACGCTCGCGATGGCCGCCAGCCCGCGCTCGTACTCGGTGTCGGTCATCTTCGAGATGAGCAGCGCCGTCACCGGCTCGCCGCCGGCCTGCCCGAACGGCGTCACGTTGTTCGAGAACATCGCGCCGTTGAACACGAGAAACGACTTGCCGACCGACGTCCGCACGCCGAGCACGCCGAGGACGGTCCGGAGCGCGAACGACCAGGCGAGGAGCCAGGCGACCGTCAGCCCGACGACGACCAGCACCAGCCCCGTCCTGGCCCGCGAGAGCTCCGCGAGCAGTTCATCGACGCCGACGAGGTGGAGCATCGTCGCGAGGACCACGGCCGCGGCACCGAAGCCCAGGACGGTGGCGCGGAGCTGGTCGCGGTCCATGCCCCCGGCTCCGTCCGGATTCGGTATCAAGCCGTCGAAAGCATCGACCCGGTTCGATTCCCGACGGATTCGCGGGTCAGTCGCGTACCCGATCCGCGTCGAAAGCGTTTCGGGGACCCGCGCCGACGGGCGACCGATGGACGAACGCGAGGCGCTGTCGTTGCTCGCCGCGGAGCTCCCCGGCGCGGGCGACGACTGCGCGGTCGTCGACGGCCGCGTGCTCACGACCGACATGCTCCACGAGTCGGCCGACTTCCCGGACGGCGTCACCCGCTACACCGCCGGCTGGCGCTCGGTCGGCGCCTCGCTCTCGGACGTGGCGGCGATGGGCGCGGACGCGGAGGCGGCCGTCGCGGCCTACGCCGCCCCCTCCTTCGACGCCGGGGAAATCCGGGCGTACGTGCGCGGCGCCCGCGACGTCTGCGAGGCGGTCGGCGCCGAGTACGTCGGCGGCGACCTCGACCGGACGGACGAGTTCACCGTCGCGACGACCGTCGTCGGCGCCGCCGCCGACCCCGTGCTCCGATCGGGCGCGAGCCCCGGCGAGGTCGTCTGTGTCACCGGTGCGCTGGGGCGGACCGCCGCCGCGCTCCGGTTCTTCGAGCGCGCGGCGGCCGGCGACCCGGGGGGCGCGAGGGACGCCGCTGGCGCAGGGAACGCCGGGAACTCGCCGGCGGCGGTCGAGCGCGGGAACGACCTGTTCCGGTTCACCCCCCGCGTCGCGGCCGGGCGGGCGCTCCGCTCGCACGCGACCGCGATGATGGACTCCAGCGACGGGCTGGCGCGCTCGCTCCACCAGCTCTCCGAGGCGAGCGACTGCGGCTTCTCGATCCGGGAGGCCGACGTGCCGGTCCACCCGGCCGTGGACGAGGTCACGAGCGGCGAGGGGGAGCGCCGCGAGGCGGCGCTGTTCCTCGGCGAGGACTTCGAACTCGTGTTCGCGGTGCCGGAGGGGGAGTTCGACGCGGCGCGGGAGGCGTCGCCGACGCCCCTGGCGCGCATCGGCGACGTCACCGAGTCGGGGATCGAGATGGACGGCGAACCGCTTCCCGACCGCGGGTACGACCACTGAGTCGGCGGCGGTCGGGACGGGGGTCGGAACGACCGTTCCGTCGATCAGAGGCCGATCGTCCTGTACCGCCTGTAGTAGTAGTACAGCATCGGCAGCCCCGCGAGCAGGAGACTGCCGAGGAGATACCTCGGGGCGGCGGGCGACCACTCCGTCTCCGCGCGGACGTAGCGCACGTCCAGGTACCACGCGACGGGGACGGCGACCACGAGGGGCAGGACGACGCCGAACCCGAGGAGGTCGGCCACGGCGGTCCACGCGCCGCCAGCGCCGGCGAGCGCGCCGACGGCGCCGACGGCGACGAACCAGAGGACGAGTCCGAGGGGGACGAGGCGGTGCCACTGGCGCGCGCGTTCGAGGCGGTGGAGCCACCCCGGCGACGACTCGGGCGAGAGCGTGCCGTCGCCGTCGCGGAGCCCCGAACCGTCGGCGGTGCTGGGTCGACCGGCCTCGGGGTCGTCGGGTCCCCCGCCGTCCCCGACCGGCCCGTCGTCGGACCGGGCGCCCCCGCGCTCGGATCGCGGGGCGTAGCGGTCGAGGAGGTCGACCGCCTCGAGGTCGACGACGAGGGCGGCGAGGTCGTCGCCGTCGACGAGTTTGACGTTCAACTCGCGGGCCCGGTCCTCCGCGGCACCCGTGAACGAGTTCGTGGTCACGACGACGACCGAGTCGGCGTCCGGTTGCTGGTGTTTGAGGCTGGCGTACCGCTGGACGTCGGGGCCGCCGACCGTGGTGTTCGGCCCGTAGCGTTTCGCCTGTATCAGTTTCTTCTGTGCGTACGGGGTGGACTTGGTGGCGGTCACGTCGACGCCGGCGTCGACGCTCGCCGCGGAAACCTCGCAGTTCCACCCCTGTCGCTCCCAGAGGTCGGCGACGAAGTGCTCGAAGTCGTAGTTGTCCATCCCCTGTAGACGCCGCTTGATCGTTCCTCCGCCCATCTCTCGTCGAACGACAGTGGCGGGTGCGAGAAACGCGTTTTCATAACGGACGGACGGCGTCGGGTTCCGTCCCGGTCGGCCGTCGGCCGTGGCCGCAACCTGCGCGGAGGGGTATCGTCCGCCGGTCGAAACGGGTCCCGTCCGCCCGCCACGGAGGCCATCCGTGGCTATCGCGACGGTACCAGCTACTGCGTCTATTTCTCCTCGCGAGGCGTATCCCCTCCCGATGATGGACGTGAGTAACGGAGGATCGCTCCCGACCCTGAAGGAGTTGCTCGAGATCGACGGCGTGGTCGCGGCGGGCGAGTTCTCGCCGGCCGGATCGCTCGTCGACTACGAGACGAACGTGGGCCTGTCCGAGGAGGTGGCCGCGAACGCGGCACAGTTCTGCGCGTCGGTTTCGATGCTGTTCGACACGCTCGCCGACGCGTTCGGCGAGACGAGCGGCATGGAGTGGACGCCACAGCGGGGATGGGCGTACTCCGGCGGGAAGTACACGGTCGCGGTCGGCGGCGACCGCGGGGTCTTCGCCGAGACCGGGGAGGCCGACTTCGACGACCTGTTCGCCGCGCTCGTCGGGTCGAGGTAGGCCCGCCCCGGTTTCGACTTCTCGGGGCGACCGTTTTCGACCATACCAGACGGCCCCGCTTACAGCGTCGTCACCTGGATGGGCACGAGCATGAAACACAGCAACCCGAGCGCGAAGGTGAACAGACCGAGCGCCATCCGTCGCCAGCCGAGCGAGGAGTCGTCCACGGGGTCGGCCGGGCCGCGGTAGGCGATGAACGCCGAGAACAGCCCCCAGAACGCCCAGAGGCCGACCGACTCGTTGACGCCGAGGTCGCGTACGTAGTAGAGGTACGCCGAGACGCCGAACAGCGCCGCCGGGACCAGCGCCGCGACGGTTTCCTGACGTTCGCCGACCATCGCGCGAACGATGTGGCCGCCGTCGAGTTGGCCGACCGGGAGGAGGTTCAGGACGGTGAAGAACATCCCCACCCACGCGCCCATGATGACCGGGTGGGCCGTCCGCCGGGGGTCGCCGTAGTCGGTCCGCTGGCCCATCGCCCCCGCGATGATGTCGAGCAGCGGCGGGTTGTTGAACACGATGACGCGGCCGCCCTGCTGGACCATCTCTGCCGGGACCGTGAACGGGCCGAGCAGCAGGCCGATGACCGTGACGACGACCGTCGCCACCAGGCCCGCGAGCGGTCCGGCGACCCCGATGTCGAACAGCGCCTCCCGGTCGGGCATCTGCCCGCGCATCCGGATGATGGCGCCCATCGTCCCGAACGGGAGGATGAAGGGGATGACGTACGGCAGCGAGACGTCGACCTCGTGGTACCGTCCCATGACGTAGTGGCCGAGTTCGTGGGTCAACAGCACCCCGAGGACGGCGGCGGTGAACGGCCACGCCTGCAGGGCGGCGGTCGGGTCCTGCCGGATCGCCGAGAACGGGATGTAGTACCAGGCGGTCGCGCCGACGAGCAGCGTCGACAGCAGCGTCGCACAGAACAGCAGGACGTTCGTCCACGGGACGCCGTCGATGCCGGCGGAGTACGGGCGGGCGACGACCACGTCGAGGCCGCGGTCCGTCTGGACGACCTGCACGTCGTAGCCCCGCTCGCGGAACGCCGGCCAGACGCGCTCGACGAGCGCCCGTTCGCCGACGTCGCTGATGCCGTAGTAGAGCACGCGTTCGCCGTCCGTTCGGACCTCGGAAAGGTGGAAGACGGCGTCCAGTTCCGGAGGGCGAGGGACCTCCCTCGGTGCCGCATCGCTCATTGGGTACGCTTCGACGCGGCGAAGGATAAGTCCTCCCGCCGGACGCCGACGAGGGCGTCGACGCCCTCGTCGGCGTCCGGTTCGCCGATGAGTCGGGCACGCCGGTGACGGATGCGGGGACCGTCGCGGGTCGGTTCGGCGAAGCGGGCGGGAGCGGGGTCACGTCTCGATCGACGCGGATCGCCGGTCGACCGACGACCGCCCTACGCGGGTTCGACCCGCCACGTGGTCGCGCTCGTGTACGACCACTTCTCGATGTCCAACTCGGTCGCGGAGTCGGTGAGCTTCACCATGAGGGCGCCGATCTCCTTGGGGGAGAGGCCGACCTCGTCGGCGATGAACTTGCTCTTGAAGTAGAGTTCGCCGTCCTGGGCCTTCCCGAGCAGGAAGCCCTTCAGGCGCTCTTCCTTGGAGGGGCTATCGACGTCGGATTCGGTGGAGGGGTTCGCGGTTGCGCTCATCCTGTGTCACCTCGATTCAACGGACCGGCCGGAGGGTGTTATAAAGGGCCGTCCGTTACCGGTAATTCGCCCTCGTTCATGTCAGTCAAGCCGTGAAACGAGGAAAACGGAACCGTTCACGACGGTTCATGAACGGACGAGACGTTTCATAAGCCGATGTGAACCACTCGTAGGGTCAACTTACGTTTCCGTCGGACTGGCGGCATACGCGCGGTAATGGGGAGTTACTTGCCGGTTCTTGCCCCGAACGAACGCGCCGCCGGACTCACGCGCGCTCGTGGACCCAGAACTCCTCGTCGGTGGTCGTCTCCTTCTTGAAGATCGGCACCTTGTCCTTGAGGCGGTCGATGCCGTCCTCGACGGTCCGGAACGCCTCGGTCCGGTGGCCCGCCAGCACGACGACGAAGACGATGTCCTCGCCGTCCTCGACGACGCCGACGCGGTGGTGGGTCGCCACGGCGAAGACGCCCTCGCGCTCGGCCAGTTCCCGCTCGATGGCGACCAGCCGTTCCTCGGCGACGCCCTCGTACTTCTCGAACGCGAGGTGGGTCGTCCGGTCGTCGTCCGGCGCGTCCTTCGCGCGGACGCGGCCCGTGAACGTCGCAATCGCGCCCGACCGCTCGGCGTCGGGGTGGGACTTGACCCGGCGGACGAGCGTCTCGAGCGTGACGTGCGGCTCGACGTCGTCGATCCGGGGCGCGAGCGCGTCGAGGTCGAGGTCGCCGATCTCGTCCACCCGCTCTACGACCTCGCCCGGGACCGACTCGTCGCCGACGACGACGGTGGGGAGCCGGAGCCGCGAGAACCCGGCGACGAGCGCATAGTCGTATTCGGGCGCGAGCCGATCCAGGAGCGCCTCGAACGTGTCGCCGGTTCCGGTCGCGTGCCAGGACCCGTCCTCGCCGAGGCGGATCTCGGCGTCCTCCGGACCGAGGTCGGGGGCGACGTCGCCGTGTCGGACCGTGGCCACCCGCCCGTCGAGGCGGGCCGCGAGCGAGTCGAGGACCGCTCCGGCGTCGGGGCCGACGATGCACAGCGCCTGCATGGTCGAGGGAGGGGGGCCGAACGGCTTAGACCTTCGGCCATTGTTCCGGGTCGTAGTTCTCGGCGGATGTTCGTCGGATCGTGTCGTGGTCGCCTCGAAACCTTCCACGGGTGCCGTTCGGAAGTCGCTCCGCTCTCGGTGCAGCACTCCCAGAAAGTCCCAGCGCCGCGGCCCCTTTCAATCCCACCCGACCGCACTGCACCTCGCCCTCCCCGGCCTCCTGTGCTCCTCGCTCGGCTCCCTCCGGTCGCCTCACTGCGGTGCTCGTCCCTCGCGCGCGTTGCTCGCGCGCGCCATTCGGTTGGTTCTTCGAGCGAGCGATACGCGCCGAACCCCCCGCCATCGACACCCACACGGTGGCCACTCCGGGAGCCTTAAGACCGAATCGCGGCTACGCCGTTGCAATGAGAGTCGTCGTTTCCCTCGGCGGGAGCGTGCTCGCGCCCGAACTCGATCCCGAGCGGGTGGCGGGCCACGCCGCCGTCGTCGAACGCCTCGCGGACGAGGGCTGCGAACTCGGCGCGGTCGTCGGCGGGGGCGGCACCGCCCGGGAGTACATCGGCGCCGCGCGCGAACTCGGCGCGAACGAGGTCCAGCTAGACCAGATCGGCATCGACGTGACCCGCATCAACGCGCGGCTGCTCGTCGCGGCGCTCGACCGGCGCGCCGACCCCACGCCAGCCCACGACTACGACGAGGCGGGCGACGCAATCCGGCGCGGCGACATCTCGGTCATGGGCGGGGTGATGCCCGGGCAGACGACCGACGCCGTCGCCGCCGCGCTCGCCGAGTACGTCGACGCCGACCTGCTCGTCTACGCCACCGGCGCGGACGGCATCTACGACGCCGACCCGAACGAGGTGGCCGACGCCGAGCAGTACGGCGAACTCACCCCGGCCGAACTGGTCGAGGTCATCGCGCCGATGAGCCGGCACGCCGGCGCCTCCGCCCCGGTCGACATCCTCGCGGCGAAGCTCATCGAGCGCGCGGGCATGCGAACCATCGTGCTCGACGGCAACGACCCGTCGGCGGTCGAGGACGCGGTGCTTCGCGGCGAGCACACGGGCACCGACATCGTCCCGTCGGGCGGGGACGAGCCGACCTACTGGGCGCAGCGATGAGCGCGGACGCGGACGGAACGGGACCGAACGGCGAGCCGACGGACGCCGGGGGGAACGACGGGGTCCGCGTCGACCCGCACGCGGTCGGCCGCGGCGGGGGCGGCGGCGGCGACGGCGAGTACCGCGCGTTCTGGGCCGACGAGGTGGCCGACGAGATCGAGGCGCGCGACCCCGACGAGCCGATCGTCGTCAAGGGCGGCGTCTCGCCGTCGGGCATCGCCCACCTGGGCAACTTCAACGAGATCATCCGGGGCTACTTCGTCGCCGAGGTGCTCCGCGAGCGGGGCCACGCGGTCCGGCAGGTGTTCACCAGCGACGACAGGGACGCGCTTCGGAAGCTCCCCCGAAAGCTGGCGGACACCGACGGAAACGTCGTCGACCTCGGCGACGTCAACGCCGCCGCGCTCGGCGAGAACCTCGGGAAGCCGTACACCGACATCCCGGACCCGTTCGAGGACGGCCACGGCTCGTACGCGGCCCACTTCGCCGCGCTGCTCGAGGCCGACGCCGAGTCGCTCGGAATCCCGGTCGAGATGGTCTCGAACACGGAGCTGTACGCCGAGGGGGCGTTCGACGACGTCGTCGAGCACGTCCTCCGGAACCTCGACCGGGCCAGGGAGGTGCTGACGGAGTACCAGGACAAGGTGGACGAGGACTACGTCCCGTTCATGGCCCGGTGCGAGCAGTGCGGCACGCTGACCCAGGACGTCACGGCCGTGAACGTCGACGAGCGGACGGTCGAGTACCGCTGTTCGGGCATCGAGGCGGGCGGCCGGTACATCGAGGGCTGCGGCCACGAGGGGACCGCCTCGTTCCGGGAGGGGAAGCTCCCGTGGCGCTTCGAGTGGCCGGCCCAGTGGCGGGTGCTCGGCGTCGACTTCGAGCCGTTCGGGAAGGACCACGCGGAGGGCTCCTGGCCCAGCGGCGTCGACGTCGCGCGGAACGTCCTCGGCATCGAGCCGCCGGTGCCGATGGTGTACGAGTGGTTCACGCTGAACGGGGAGTCGCTCTCCTCCTCGTCGGGCCACGTCGTCACCGTCCAGGAGCTGCTCGACCTCATCGAGCCGGAGGTGTTGCGCTACTTCTTCGTCCGGAACCCCAAGAAGGCGAAGGATCTCAACGTGGAGCGGCTCGACCTGCTCGTCGACGAGTTCGACCGCTTCGAGCGTATCTACTTCGGCGAGGAGGCGGCCGACGAGGACCTGACGGCGTTCGCCGAGCGGGCGTACCCGTTCGTCGTCGACGAGGTCCGGCCGGACCGCGTCCGACTCCCGTACACCTTCGCGGCCGTGCTCGGCATGGTGGAGGACCGCGACTTCCGGGTGAAGCTGGCCCGCGACGAGGGGCACTTCACCGAGGACACGCCCGAGCGGGCCATCGAGGACGCCCTGGACCGCGTCGAGCGCGCCCGCCGCTGGGCCGAGCGCAACGACAACGAGTACAACTACCGCCTCCAGACGGACCTTCCCGAGCACGCGTTCGACGCCGACGTCGAGGCCGCGCTGGCGGACCTGGCCGACTTCGTGGCCGAGGGGCACGACGGCGAGGCGATCCAGGGCGAGATCTACGAGACGGCGCGGCGGCACGACGTGGAGGTGTCGGAGTTCTTCGAGGCGGGCTACCGGCTGTTCTTCGACGAGACGCAGGGCCCGCGGCTGGGCGAGTTCCTCGGCGAACTCGAGCGCGAGTTCGTGGTGGCGCGGCTCCGGCGCGAGGGGTAGCGACCCCGCTGTTGGCCGTTTCGAGGAGTTTCGGGCCCGATACGACGGTGACGAGTTTCGAATTCGGTGGTGATGGGTCGCTGGACGTTCGGCGCGCTGCGAGCAACGCGCGCGAGGGACGAGCACCGCAGGGGCGGTCCCCGAGTCGACAGCCGCGGGGGCTTTCGCGGTCGACACCGTGGCCACCTGATCCCAGTGAACCGACCAGCTTCGGAGTCGAGAGCCACGGGAACTTCGGAACGCTCTCACCCACCTTCCGGAACGAAGTCCCACCGCAATCCCCGAACGAGGCCGCACCGAAGTCACCGCCGGAACGACGAGCGTTTATCCCCCGGAACCGGTAACGGGGAGTATGGACTCCCCGTTCGACGTCCTCCGGGTCGACCCAGACGCGGACGAGGAGGAACTCGACCGGGCCTACCGCCGACGGGTGATCGAGACGCACCCGGACCAGGGGGGTTCGGCCGAGGAGTTCCGGCGCGTCAGGGCGGCCTACGAGCGGATCGTCGCGAGCGACGGCGAGCCCCCGGAGGACCTCGAAGTCGAGGCGGAGCCGACGACGGCGGAGACGCCCGAAACCACGGTCGAGTACCTCGACTACGAGGTGCTCGACGACCACGGCTGGGCGCTCGACGACGACGACCTGTTCGAGAAGGCGGCGGCGGCCGACCTCGACGCGGTCGACCACGGGGAGTTCACCGTCGAGGCGGGCGAGACGCTCCTCGAAGCCGCCGAGAACAGCGGGTTCGCCTGGCCCTACGCCTGCCGCGGTGGGGCGTGCGCGAACTGCGCGGTCGCGGTGACGGAGGGCGAGCTCTCACAGCCGGTCGACCACATCCTGCCGCCGGAGATGACCGACCGCGGCATCAGGCTCTCCTGTAACGGGATGCCGACGACGGCGGAACTGTCGGTGGTCTACAACGTCAAGCACATCCCCGAACTCGACGAACTCCGCCTGCCGCCGCACCCGTTCGAACGGGCCTACCCGACCGAGTGAGCCGCTCGACCCCCGGCCGAGTGCGACGACCGCGCGCCTCCCTCGGCCACCCTTGAATGTGCAACCGACACTGTTCACCGTCCGCGGGGCGAAGCGACGCCGAGGCGAACCACGGATGGTCTGGGAGTACACCTGTCCGGTCGACGGCTGCGAGTTCTCCGCCAGCGGGAACGAGGAGGGCGGGGTCGTGGAGAGCGCACAACAGCACGTGGGCGACAAGCACGGGGATATGCCGACCCGGGAGGAGGTCGAACGGCACCTCGTCGGGCCGGGGTGAGTCGCTGCCGGTCGGCCGTTCGCCGACCCCCGGAACCCGCCCGCGGGAACGAACTGACCGGCCGGTTAGCGAAGTTGTAGGGACCGAAACCCTTACCCTCGGAACTCGGGAAGTGGGGTCCAATGCGGAAGAGCGGCCCGCCGCGAGGGCTCATCTCGTATCTCGTGCTCGAACTCCTCGAGGAGAAACCCCGGTACGGTTACGAGATTCTGAAGGAGATCACGGAGATCAGCGGCGGCCACTGGGAGCCCTCGTACGGCTCCGTCTACCCCATCCTCTACAAGTTCGAGGACGAGGGGTGGGCCGAACGCATCGAGCGGGAGGACGAACCGGACCGCAAGTACTTCGAGTTGACCGACGCGGGCCGCGAGCACCTCGCGGAGAAGCGCACCGAGACCGGCGGGAAGGCCCGCGAGTTCGCGGACGTCATCCTCGGCTTCTACCACGTCTACGTCGCGTTCGCCACCGACGACCGCTTCGAGACCGGAGCGCCGGCCGACGAGTGGTGCTTCGACGACACCTACTCGGGGTGGATCGTCGAACAGATGGTCCGCCACCACGAACGGGACTTCGGCGAGTTCGAGCGCGTTCCGGACACCCCCGAGGAGTTCTACGGGAAGCACGGCGGTTCGTGGGAGCCCGCGGGCGAGGGCTCGGACGGGGCCGGTCGGGACGGGGAAGACGCCGACGGGGAGGGGACCGACGACGGCGCCGACGGCGGGGACGCCGGCGGGACGGAAGCCGAGGGGCAGGCGAGCGACGACTAGGGACGGCCGGTTCGCCCGGCCAACCCCCGGCACCGACCCGGCGAGCTACCCGCCGATGAACTGCGGCCCGAACACGATGACCAGCAGCGCCGCGAGCATCGTCAGCCCGACCGAGGTGGTGAGCGTCCGGACCAGCCGCGGACGGTCGGACACCGGGAGCCTGGAGACGATACCCTCCGCCACCATCCGGAGGATTCGCCCGCCGTCGAGCGGGTAGCCCGGGATGCAGTTGAAGATGCCCAGCTGGACGTTGATCCAGGCGGTCCAGAAGAGGGCGTTCGCCGCGAGGAACACCGGCGTCTCCCCGAACGCCGCGAGCGGGCCGCTCACCTCGTAGAAGTTGGTGAACACGCCGTAGAAGCCGGCGAAGTTGTACGGCAGGTAGCCGACCGCCCCGGCCAGCGGGAGGAGGATGGCGACGTACGCGAGCCCCAGGAACGAGCCCACGAGCCCGCCGATGCCCGGCGGGGCCTCGCCCGCGTCGCCGCCGAGCAGCGCGAGGTACGCCTCCGCGGGGTACGAGCGCACGCCGAAGTCGTCGACGACGAGCCCGGAGACGCCCTCCGCGCCGAAGACGCCGATCTGCGGGTCGCCCTCGGGGCCGCCGAGGGTCACCTCGTACTCCTCGAAGGTGCCGTTCACGTACGCCCGGATCGTCACCGTGTCGCCGGGTTCGTGGTCGGCGAGGGCGGTATCGAGGTCCGCGAAGTCGACGACGCGCTCGCCGGCGACGCGGGTGATCACGAACGAGCCGTTCAGGTCGGTCGCCTCGGCCAGCGCCCCGTCCTCCGAGACCTCGGAGACGTACACGCCGAGCGGGAGCGTCCGCTCGCCGGCGCTGGTCTCGAGTTCGGCGTACTCGTGGTCGGCGGCCGCCTCGCGGAACTCGGCGTAGGTGCCGACCTCGGTGCCGTTCACGGCCGTCACGTCCACCGGCTCCTCGCCCTCGCCGATCGAGAGCCCCGCCGGGTTCCCCTCGACGGCGCCCACGACGACGACCCGCCTGTCGACAGTGACCGACTCGTCGCCGTTCACCTCGACCTCGACCGACCGGTCGGGGGCGGCCGCGAGCGCGTCGCGGAGTTCGGACTCGTTCGACACGGGCGTTCCCGCGACGGCGGTGACGCGGTCGCCGCCCTCGATGCCTGCCTGGCCCGCCGGCGCGCCCTCGTAGGCGCCGCCGACGGCGACGCCCGGCGCCGCGGAGATGGCGCCGACCACCGGGCCGAACAGGAGCAGGAAGGCGACGAGCGTGACGAAGAAGTTGTTCGTCACGCCCGCGGCGAACATCCGCGAGCGCGCCCCCCGGTCGGCCTCCCGCTGGCTCTCCTCGTCGGGTTCGACGAACGCGCCGACGGGGACGAACGCGAGCAGGACGACGCCCATCGACTCGATGTCGATGTCCTCCACGCGGCAGAGCAGGCCGTGCCCGCCCTCGTGGACGACGAGCGCGATCAGCAGGCCGAACACGATCTCGGGCGCGACCGCCAGCGGGAGGAAGTCGTTGACGCCGGGGATGACGAGGAAGTTCTGGGGCTCGTTCGCCTGCGTCGAGACGGGGTTCCGGATCGTCAGGACGGCCGCCTGGACGAGGAAGTAGAACATCCCGAACATGACGACCAGCGCGATGCCGACCCCGACGTTGCTCCAGGCCCGCCAGAGGCGGCGCGGCGTGGCCAGCCAGTCGAGGAACGCCCGGCCGCGCTTGGTGTGGATCGTCGTCAGCGGGCCCTGGACCTTCACCGACTCGGGGAGATACCCCCTCGCGTTGAGGGCGGTGAGGATCGCGGTGTAGGCGACGACGCCCGCGAGAACCCAGAGGAGCGCGTTCATTACGGGGACGAAACCCGCGCTCGGCCAAAGGTATTCGGGTCTGGGGACGGGGGCCGCCGGACCCGGATGGCGAGGGGTGCCCTCACAGGCGGCGACTCGCGAGGCTGCACCCGTACCGCTCGTCCCCGGAAACACGGGCAATTCTTTCGCGACTCCGTGTCCGAAACTTCTTGTCCCGTGGCGAGCCAGCACCGCCAATGTTCGACGGCTCCCGCTACGAGGTCCGCCAGAAGATCGCCATCGGGAACAAGTACGTCGTCTCGGAGGGGGGCGAGGAGATCCTCGCGTCCGCCCAGAAGAAGCTCCGCCTGAAGGAGGACTTCCGGTTCGAGGACGTCGACACCGGCGAGGAGGCCTTCCGGGTGAAGGCCGACAGCGTGCTCGACACCTCGGCCGCGTACGACGTCGAGGACTCCCGCTCCGGCGAGCGCGTCGGCTCGGTGAAGCGAAGCCTCAAGTCGATGCTGAAACACGAGTACCAGCTGCTCGGCCCCGACGGCGACGTCGTGGCGACGGTGAAGGAGGACAGCTGGGCCCGCGCGCTCGTCCGTCGGTGGGTCACGACGCTGCTCCCGTTCGCGTACGTCGTGGAGGCGCCGGACGGGACCGAGGTCGGCCGCATCGAGGGCGCGTTCTCGCTGCGGGACCGCTACTCGGTGACGGTGTCGGGCGACGTCGACCCGCGGCTGGTCGTCATCGCGGCCGTGGTCGTCGACGCCATCGAGGAGAACTAGCGGGCGTTGAACGCGATTCCGCACCCCGATTACGTCGCTTCCTCGGTTGGCAGGTAGCAGACCACGACTGCTGCTGGCGATGATTACAGCCTCGCCCTCCCCAGCCTCCTGTGCTCCTCGGCTCGCTCGCTCACTGCGTTCGCTCGTTCGCCTGCGGTGCTCGTCCCTCGCGCGCGTCCGCTCGCCCCTCCGGGGCTCGCCGTCACGCGCGCCGACCGCCAGCACGCGCTTCACCGCCCCCCTGCTGCCAGCGCCCCGCCGGCTGGACGGACGGTCGCCGCGGCTGACTACCGGCGGCGGCGCGAGCGGTAGTCAGGGTCGCGTCGCTTGACCGAATTTCCGCCGGGTGGGACTGAAAGGGGCCGCGGCTCTCGGGGAAGCACGGTGCCTCAAGCACCGCAGGGAGCGAGCGAAGCGAGCGACTGAGGAGCGCAGAGTGTACCGCGCGACCCGAGAGCCGCGGGGGCTTTCGCGGTCGTCACCAGCGAACCGACCGACGTGGCTCGATACCCAGTCAAACTCGGACCGAACACCACCACTCCACAGGAGAATCGAAGGAAAACAGGCAAACCCCCCGCGTCCCAACCTCCGCCTATGACCGAAGCCCCGCAGACGGACGAAGGGTGGTACGTGCTCCACGACTTCCGCGAGGTCGACTGGGACGCCTGGCGGGACGCCCCCGAGCGCGAGCGCCGGCGGGCGATCGCGGAGGGCGTCGACCACCTCGAACGCCACGAGGCCCTCGCGGACGCCGAGGAGGGCGCCTCGGCCGTCTTCTCCGTGCTCGGGCACAAGGCCGACCTGCTCGTGCTCCACTTCCGGCCGACGCTCGACGCGCTCTCGACGGCCGAGCGCCGGTTCGAGTCCACCGCGCTGGCCGAGTACACGACCCAGCCCGCCTCCTACGTCTCCGTGACCGAAGTGTCGGGGTACGTGTCGGACGACTACTTCGAGGGGAACGAGGACGACATCGACGAGGGCCTCCGCCGCTACATCGAGGGGAAACTGAAGCCGGACATCCCCGACGACGAGTACGTCTCCTTCTACCCGATGAGCAAGCGGCGCGGCGAGGAGTACAACTGGTACGACCTGGGCTTCGAGGAGCGCGCCGACCTGATGTCGGGCCACGGCGACGTCGGCCGGAAGTACGCGGGCAGGATCAAGCAGGTCATCGCCTCCTCCGTGGGGTTCGACGACCACGAGTGGGGCGTCACCCTGTTCGCGGCCGACCCCGCCGACATCAAAGACATCGTCTACGAGATGCGCTTCGACGAGGCGTCCTCGCGCTACGGCGAGTTCGGACGGTTCTACGTCGGCCGGCGCTTCCCGCCGGGCGACCTGGGCGCGTACCTCGCCGGCGAGTCGGTGCCGACGAGCGAGCACGGGGGGGACGGGGACCACGCGCACGCGGGCGGCGAACCCGCCCACGGCGACCATCCGCACGGGGGCGGCCACAGCGGCGACGGCGACCACCCGCACGGCGACGGGAGCCATCACGGGTCGGGTGACCATCACGGCGAGGGCCACCACGACGGCCACGGAGGGGGAAGCGAGGACGGCGACGCGGCGGACGACGAGGCGTCCATCCGCGCGGAACTGGCGGACCTCGACGTCTACGCCGGCAAGCCCCACGGCGAGGACGTGTTCGCCACCGTGCTCTACTCCGAGGCGGACCCGGACGAACTGTTCGCGGAGGTCGAGGGCCTGCGCGAGAACTTCGACCACTACGGCACGCACGTCAAGACCGCCGTCTACTCCGGGACGGGGACCGACCGCGAGGCGGTCGTCTCCATCTGGGAGACCGCCAGCGCCGCCGAGACGGCCGCTGGCTTCCTCTCGGAACTCCCCGACGTCGTCGCGCGTGCCGGCGAGGAGTCCGGCTTCGGGACGATGGGGATGTTCTACGCCGTGAAGCCGGAGCACCGCGAGGACTTCGTGGGGAAGTTCGAGACGGTCGGCGAGGTGCTCGCGGACACCGAGGGGCACCACGGGACCGACCTGATGGTGAACCGCGAGGACGAGAACGACATGTTCATCGCCAGCCAGTGGGCCTCGCGGGAGGACGCGATGGGATTCTTCCGCTCCGAGGAGTTCCGCGAGACGGTCGAGTGGGGCCGCGACGTCCTCGCCGATCGGCCGCGGCACGTCTTCCTGGCCTGAACCGGTTCAGCACGCGGAAGGTCGTCCCCCGCCTGACCCGGCCGCAACCGGCCCCCGGACGGCGTCGGCTATCAGGAATGGTTCGCGAGTAGCGGGATTTATCACGGCCGGTCGGTAACGCGGGGTCGATGGATTCCCGCGACGCCGCAGGGGAGGAATCCGGGCGCGTGAGCGCGCTCTACGCGGCGACGCGGGACCTGCTGACCGCCCCGGACCGGGAGTCGTTGTGCGAGGTCGCGGTCCGGACCGGCGAGGAGATCCTGGGGCTCCCGTTCGTCTCCGTCCACCTCGTCGAGGCCGGGCGGCTCCAACCGGTCGCGACCACCGCCGCCGTGCGGGAGCGGTACGACGAGGTCCCGACCTACGGCCCCGGCGACCCGGTCTGGGACGTGTTCGACGGCGGCGAACCGGTGGCCTTCGACGACGTGCGGGACGCTGACGTCGCCGCCGGCGTCGTCGTCCCCATCGGTTCCCACGGCGTCCTCATCGCGGGTGCGGCCGACGAGCGCGAGGTGAAGGGGTCGGGGGTCGAACTCGTCCGCCTCCTCGCGGACAACACGGCCGTGGCGCTCGACCGACTCGACCGGGAACGGCGGCTCGACCGGCTCCACAGGGCCGCCCGCGAGCTGATGACGGCTCGCGACACCGCCTCGGTCGCCGCGGCGGCGACGAACGCGGCCCACGAGATCCTCGGGCTACGGGTCAACGCGGTGTTCCTCCGCTCCTCGGACGGCGACCGCCTCGTCCCCGTGAGCGTCACCGAGGAGGCGAAGGAGCTGTTCGGGGAGATCCCGGACCTGAAGCCCGGCAGCGTCGCGTGGCGGGGCTACGAGGACGGCGAGGCGGAGATCCACGACGACGTCCGGACCGACCGTGACGTGCAGAACCCGGAGACGCCGGCCCGGAGCGAGGTCGTCCTGCCGCTGGGGGACCACGGCGTGTTCATCGCCGGCACGACCGAGGTGGACGCCTTCGCGGAGTCGGACCTGAGCCTGGCGCGCGTGTTCGCCGACAACGTCGAGGCCGCGCTCGACCGCGCAGAGCGGGAGGCGATGGTCCGGAACCGCGAGGGCGAACTCGCGCGACAGAACGAGCGGCTGGAGGAGTTCGCCTCCGTCGTGAGCCACGACCTCCGGAACCCGCTGAACGTCGCGCAGGGGCGGGTCGAACTCGCGATGGACGACTGCGACAGCGAGCACCTCGAGCACGCCCACCAGGCCCACGAGCGGATGGTCGCGCTCATCGAGGACCTGCTGGCGCTCGCCCGGAACGGCCAGGGCGTGGGCGACGTCGAGTCCGTCGCGCTGGCCCCGCTCGCACACGAGGTCTGGGCGACCGTCGAGGGCGGCACGCTCGACGTCCACGAGAACGTCGGTGCCGTCGACGCCGACCCGTCGCGACTCCGCGAACTGTTCGAGAACCTGTTTCGAAACGCCGTGGAACACGGTTCCACGAACGGTCGGACGGGGCCCGGCGACGCCGGCGAGCACGGCTCGGAACCCGGGAGCGTCACCGTCGAGGTCGGGCCGCTCGACGGGGACGGCGGCTTCTACGTCGCCGACGACGGCCCCGGCATCCCCCCCGGGGACCGCGAGGCGGTGTTCGAACGCGGGTTCACCACGGCCGAGGAGGGGACCGGCTTCGGCCTCCCCATCGTCCGCGAGATCGCGGAGGCTCACGGCTGGCGGGTCGCGGTGACCGACGGCGCCCTCGAGGGCGCCCGGTTCGAGATCAGGACCGACTCGGAGTGAACGGGCGAACCAGGGCGTGACGAGTCGAACCGAAGTGAGACGTGGCGGACCGAAGTGAGACGTGGCGGACCGTGGGAGGACCGAAACCGCTATCCGGCGGTCCCGACCTTGCAGGCTCGATGGTCGAACCGGCGATTCGCAGGGCGAGCGCGGCCGACGCGGCGGCGCTCGCACGCGTGTATCGGAGCGCCTACCGGGAGAACCGCGAACTCGGGTTCCCCGCGAAGGCGGGGTCGGCGACCGAACGCGAGGTCGGCGACTGGATCCGGGGGTGCCGGGTGTACGCCGCCCGGGTCGACGACGAGGTCGTCGGCGGTGTTCGACTCGAGGCGAGCGGTCCCGAGCGCGTGAAGCTCAGCCGCCTCGGCGTCCACGGGAACTGGAAGGGCGAGGGGATCGGGGGAACGCTGCTCGACCACGCGGAGGGAGCGGTTCGGGACTGCGGTCGCACGACCGTCTGGCTCACGACGCCCGGCGAGCACCCGTACCTCCCAGAACTGTACCGGGGCCGCGGCTACGAGGAGACCGGCACGTACCCGCTGGAGCATCGGGAGTACGACGAGATCGTCATGGAAAAGCGGGTTCGGTAGGGGCGGCGGCCGGTCCGCTCGGCCGCCGTTCCGGGGTGGGCCGACGAGCCTATCGCGTGAGGAGATACGCGAGCGCACCGAGGACGCCCACGAGGGAGGTGGCGAGCCCCCAGCGTCGCGCGTCGCGGCCGCGCCTGCGGGCGTCACGGACGACGAACGCAGCGAGCAGCGCGTGACAGACGAGCGTGGCCGCCGCGAGCCTCCGGCGTCGACCCATCAGTCGTCCGCGGAGCGGGCGGGCAGGACGCCGGCGTCCCGGAGGTCGGCGCCGTCGACGGAGGTCCGGAACTCCGCGGGGTCCATGCCGTCGTCGCGGTCGACGCCGAAGTCGTCCGCGTACAGGTCGGCGACGCGTTTGAACTCCCCGTCGCTCAGCGCGGGCGTGTCGGGCGCCGCGGCCCACTCGTCGACGTCCCCGCGCGAGCGGAACGTCGGCGTCACGGACGCGACCTCGTCGTGGGCGAGGAGCCACTGGATGGTGGCCTGGCCCATCGTGCGCTCGCCGTCCCGCTCGAGGAACCGGATCGCCTCGATCTTCTCCCAGCCGGTCTCGAACCACGCGTCGGGGCGGAACGAGCGGTGGTCCCCCTCGCCGAGTTCGGTGTCGGGCGTGACCTGCTCGTTCAGGAGGCCCGAGGAGTGCGGGACCCGGGCGATCAGGCTCGTGTCCGCGCCCAGGTCGCGGGCGGTGTCGATGAAGTGGTTTCCGGGGGTCTGTTCGAACAGGTTGTAGACGGTCTGGACCGCGTCGAAGTCGAGTTCGGCGGCGCGGTCGCCCTCGGCCAGCCAGCCGATGGAGGGGCCGAGCGCCCAGCCCAGCGCGTCGACCAGCCCCTCCTCGCGGAGGTCGTACAGCGTCTCGAGCAACTCGTCGGTCACCTCGTCGACGTTCGCGTTGTGGAGGAACAGCACGTCGACGTACTCCATGTCGAGCCTGTCGAGCGACTTCTCGACGGCCTCGCGGACGTACTCACCGTCCAGTTCCTTCGGGAGTTCGCCGTGGCCCGCCTGCGGGTTGTTGTAGAAGTCGTAGCCGACCTTCGTGCCGACCGTGACCTCCTCGCGGTGCTCGCCAAGCGCCTCGCCGATCAGCTCCTCGGAACGGCCGTGCCCGTACACGTCGCCGGTGTCGAAGAACGTGATCCCGCGGTCGAGCGCGTGCTCGATCAAGTCGACGGCGTCCTCGTCGGTCCGGTCGCCCCACCAGTCCGTGCCGACGACCCACGCGCCGAAGGCCACCTCGCTCACCTCGACGCCGGAGTCACCGAGTTCGCGGTACTGCATGTCGCGGCGTTCGTGCTACCGCCACTTATCCGGCCCGGTTGACGGGACGGCGGGTTCCGGCCCGGCGGTTAAGCGTCGCGGGGCCGTCTCCCCACCCTGCCATGACCCCTCTCGACGGACGGACGGTCGGACGGCCGTTCGCGAGCGGGGCGGGCCTCGGGTTCGTCGGCGTCGGCCGGGCCGACCCCGGCGACGGCGCCGCGGACGACCCGGGGACGCACCTCGAGTCACCCGCGACCTTCGGCGCGGACGGGATCGCTGCCAGAGGGTCGCAGGTGTACGTCGCGGCCAACGGCAGGAACGAGGTGGTCCGCGTGGCGCCGTCGGGGGAGTCGGTGGTCCTCGCCGACGCCGACGACGGACTCGCGTTCCCCTCGGACGTCGCCTTCGGCGCCGGACGGGGGGACGACGTCGACCTGTTCGTCTGCAACTTCGCCACCACCGACCCGGCCGCCGCCGGCGTCCTCCGGACCCGGCCGTAGGAACCGCCGGCGACGGTCGCCGCCGGGGTATCCGGGCCCCGCCGACGTCGCCGTGCACCCGACTCCGAAGCGGGTCGTCGTCCCCGACGGCCCGGCACGTCGGCGTCGGCAGGGCGAACACCGTGCACATCCGAACTCCTTTGCCCTCCGACGGCAAAGGCGGGCACATGACCAAGCGTCACGTGTCCCTCCCGGCGGAGGCGGAGGAGGGCCTCGCGGCCTTCCTCGAGCAGGTGGACGAACGGCTCTCCGGCGAGGAGGACACCTGCGAGGTGGTCCGCGACACCCTCGTCGACCTCTTCGGGGACCGCGACGCCTACGAGCGCTGGCAGGCCGGCGGCGACGTGACGCCCGCCGAGCGGGTCCGCCTGCAGGGGTACGACCCGTGCAACGCGACCCTCGAGTCCGAGTACTACGCCGAGAAGGACGAGGAGAAGTTCAAGCGCTCCAAGCACCTCCAGTGGCTCTGGCGGCAGTTCGACGCGACGCCGATGGCCGACAACATCGAGTTCGCGCTCCGCTTCCGCGGGATGCTCGCGGGTCACCTGTTCGCGGAGGCCGGCGAGAACCTCCGGCTGTTCAAGGGCATCTCGTTCACCTACGGCCACAACATCGAGATCGGGGACAACACCGTCATCCACGACGACGTCCACCTCGACGACCGCGGGAAGCTGACGATCGGCGACCGCGTCTCCATCTCCGACTCGGCCCACATCTACAGCCACGACCACGACATCGTCGACCAGACGGCGATCGAGAACTTCCACACGATCGTCGAGGACGACGCCAGGGTCACCTTCGACTCCATGATCCGCGCGGGGGTGAAGGTCGGCGAGAACAGCGTCGTCGGCGCCAAGTCCGTCGTGCAGGGCGACGTGCCCGCCCACCACGTCGCCGTCGGCAGCCCCGCACGGAGCGTGAAGGTGAAGCCCGGGTGGGAGACGGTCGCCGAACCGGTCGCGGACAAACTGGAGAACCGGGCCGCCGAGCGGCGCGTCGAGTTCGAACTCCCCGACGACCTCGACGACTTCGACGAGTTCGACCGCGACCTGACGCCGCCCGACGTCGAGGCGCCCGAGGCCGAGGACTGAACCCGGCCACCGGCCGCACTCGTGTCCAGGGCAGTCGCCATCAACGTCGCCGCCAACACGAACATCCCCGGAGCGCGCGGTCCGGTGTTTCCGGACGGGTCGTTCGTCTACGTCCCCATCCCGGAGCGCGAGCAGACGACCGAAGCGGTTCCGACGTACGCCGACCTCGACCTCGCCGGGTACGTTCCGGGGGGTGCACGCGACCTGCCGGTCCACCTGGACCCCGAGTTCGCGGGGACGCACGGCCGGTCGTCGTACACCTACGGCGACCCCCACGGCGTGAAGGCCGGGCCGCTCTCCCGGCTCGATCCCGGCGACCTCCTGCTGTTCTACGCGACGCTCTCGCGAGCCGAGCGGTCGGCATCCGCTCGCTCGGACCCCGACGCCACCCCTGCGCGGGCCTCCGAAACTTCCCCTGCACGGGCCTCCGAAACTTCCCCTGCGCGGGCCTCCGACGCCACCGACCCGCCGCGCGACTGGCTGGCTCCCGAGTGGGGCGCCTACCTCGTCGGCGAGTTCGAGGTGGCGGAGGTGCTCGCCGGCGAGGCGTACCGCGCGGCCGACGGGGCGACGAGGGGGCGTTTCGACTCGAACGCGCACGTGCGCCGCGAGGCGTTCGACGCGGCGGTCCTCGTCCGGGGAACCGACCGTTCCCGGCTGTACGATCGGGCGGTCCCGCTCTCGACGCCCGGGGCGGGCGCGGAGGCGAACGAACTCGTCACCGAACTGTCGACCGATTCGGGGAGGGGACCGTGGTGGCGGCGCGTCCTCCGGTACGACGGGGCGGCGACCGGGGAACTCCGTGAGCGGATCGAAACCGACCCGGCCGAGTGGCTCGACTGAGCGGCGCGGCGGCGCGAGCGGGGGGTGATCGGGACGACCGGTACCGTGCCACGATCCGGGTTCCACCCGAAACGAGGCGCACGCCCGTCAGACGTCCGCAAGACGCGTCACAGTCCTTATCTCACCCCGTCTGAAAGCGAAAGCATGGAATCGACACGACGAGAGTTGCTCGCGGCCGCCGGCGCCGTCGGCGCCGCGGGGGTCGCCGGCTGTCTCGGCGACGACACGGCGAACCAGGCGGGCGGCGGGAGCGAGGGCGAGTCGAAGCTCGCGTACCTGCGCGTGGCGAACGAACACCGCGAGGACCACTCGGTCCACGTGCTCGTCCAGCGCGACGGGGAGCCGATCCACTGGTCGAACCACGACCTCGCGGCCGGAGACGACGGGATGACGAGCGAGACGGTCGAACAGTCGTGGTCCACGACGGACGCCCGGGTCACCGTGTACGTCCGGCTCGACGACGACGCCGACTGGGACTCGTTCGACATCGACGACGGTCGGTGGGACTGCTACGGCGCGATGGTGAAGGTGAACCCGGACGGGGAGTTCGGCGTCTGGTTCGAGCAGAACCCGTCCGCCTGCGAGGGAACGACGGCGAGCGACTGAGTCAGTCGTCGGCCGGCGTCACGTCCCCCGACTCCGGGTTCCCGTCCCGCGGCGCGGCGAGCGACCGCACGGCGGCTCGGCCGAGCGCGCCGAACGCGCCCCCGGCCAGGAACACGCCCACGCCGCGGACGAGGCCGCTGCCGGTGCCGAACGCCGCGATGCCGACCGCGAGGAGGCCGGCGACCAGCGCGAGCAGTTCCGTGACGGGCGAGGTCCGCGAGCGCCGGCGACGTTCGACCGCGACGCCGGTGACGACGCCGCCGAGCACGAGCACGGTGCCGAGGTGGCGGCCGCCGACGGCGCCGACCGAGAGCGCGAGCACCGCCGCCAGCGTCGCGGCCGCGCCGTTCGCCCCCGCGAGCAGCACCGCCTCGCCGTTGGCGGTCCACCCCTCGCGCTCGGCGAGTCGGCGGAACGCCTCCGGAAGCGCGAGCCGTGCGACGCCGAAGACGACGGCGAAGACGACCAGCGCGACGAGGAGGTGGACGACCGACCAGACGAGGTTCGAGAGCGCGGCGAACTGGAGCGGGACCATGTGGTGGCCGCCGGCCGGGCGAGGCTTAACTGTGCGGTTTCGAGACCGGACGAGGGCGTACTCGTCGGGTATCGGACGGTACGCGTCGCTACGGGTCGGTCGCCCGGTCGCACCGCTCGACGAGAGAATCGGATCGGAGTGTGCCGGCCGGGAGTTGAACCACGTCGAGACGTGCTCGCCGGCGCTACGCGCGACTCGTCTACTTCGATTCCCGCGACGACGCCGTCGCTCGTCACGGTCGTTCCTCGCGAACTGCGCCGGCCGGGAATTGAACCCGGGCTATTGGCTTGGGAAGCCAATGTCCTACCACTGGACCACCGGCGCGTGCAGTCCCGAATACCCCATCCCGACACTTCAAGTAATCGGTAGCCTCCGCGGCGGCGTCCGGCCGTGGAGGCTCGCCGATCGGGGCCGACGAGGGCCGCTACGCCCGTTTCCCTCACGAACGATTCGACGGCAGAGTTACCTGGCCGGTCTCCATGTGGGATGACACCAATGAACCAGCCGCCCGAGCACTGCCCCTACTGTGGTACCGCGGTCACCGGGGTCGACACCCCGACGCACGCCGTCGTCGAGACGCCGACGGTCTACCGGTGCGAGTCGTGCGACGACTACGTGTTCTACAACCCCACTCCCGGGGGGAGCGCCGCCGTCGTGGACGGCGGGCGCCTTCTCCTCGTGGAGGACTTCCGCTCCCCCGGCGAGTGGAAGCTCCCGTCCGGACGGATGGCGCTCGGCGAGTCCCCGCGCGAGGGGGTCGCCCGCGAACTCGAGGAGGAGACCGGGCTCTCCGTCGACCCCGACGACCTCGCGTACTTCTACGACGAGGCGGGGGAACCGGTCGAGGGCCAGTACATGGTCGGCATCGACTACGCGGTCCCGCGGTCGAAGACGGCGGGGACCCTCGAGGCGGGATCGGACGCGACGGACGCCCGGTTCTTCACCCCGGCCGAGTTCGCGGACTCGCCGTTCTCCATCAAGGGGACCCACGTGGATCGGTTCGGGACGGACAGCCTGGACTGGTTGCTGTGCGAGGCCGAGCGGGCGCTCGACGCCGAGCGCGAGACCGGATGACCCAACCGCGGTCGACCGCCTACTCCCGTCCGAACCGCCCCGGACCGCCCCGTCGCGTCGAACTGGACGGGCGTCCAACGGCATCGGCCGACGCGTGGCTATTAGTCCGTCGCCGCGAAAGGAACCGCCGATGAGCGACACCGTCCTCCTCGACGACTCGGAGACCCCGCTGGACCTGCGGTTCTCGGAGGCCGAACTCGAAGCGACCCGCGAACACGTCGTCGACTTCGTCGCCGACCAGGTCGAGTCGGCCGGCCTCGAGGGCGCCGTCCTCGGGCTCTCGGGCGGCATCGACTCCACGACCGTCGCCCACCTCGCGGCCGAGGCGCTGGGCCCGGACGCGGTCCACGGGCTGGTGATGCCCGGCGAGGTGAACACGGCGGACAACATGGGCGACGCCGAGCGCGTGGCCATGGACCTGGGCATCGAGTACGACGTGGTCGAGATCGAACCGATCGCCGAGGCGTTCTACGGGGCGTTCCCGGAGGGGACAGACGACCGGATGGCCGAGGGGAACGTCCGGGTCCGGGTGCGGGCCGTGCTCAACTACTTCGTCGCGAACGCGGAGGACCGCCTCGTGCTCGGCACGGGCAACCGGAGCGAGTCGGCGACCGGCTACTTCACGAAGTACGGCGACGGCGCGGTCGACTGCAACCCACTGGGGAACCTCTACAAGCAGCAGGTGCGCCAGCTCGCCGACCACCTCGGCGTCCCGCGCGACCTCGTGATGAAGACGCCCTCCGCGGAGATCTGGGAGGGCCAGACCGACGAGGAGGAGCTGGGGCTCTCCTACGACGCCCTCGACGCCATCCTCGCGCTCCACGTCGACGGCCCGCTCTCGACGAGCGCGACCGTCGAGTACCTCGGCGTCCCCGAGTCGGCCGTCGAGCGCGTCGTGGAACTGTACGAGGGCTCGAAGCACAAGCGGTCGACGCCGCCGACGCCCGCGGACCTGCGGCTGTAGCCCTACCGCACCGGGTTCTCCGGCCCGCGCCCGAGGAACTCCGCGCAGAACGCCCGGACGACCTCGGCGTCGTACTCCTCCATCCGGAGCATGTGCTGCCACGCGGTGAGCGTGTACGGCGCCTCCGGGCCATCGTAGTCGTACGGCGCGACGACGATCGACCGCCAGGTGCCGGCGTGGTTGTTCGCCCACGCCCGGAGGCTCCCGCGTGCCTCCTCGGTCAGTTCGTCGGGGTCGTAGTAGACGACGACTGCGCCGTGTTCGAGGGTGTGGACGAGTTCGCCGCGGCTCCGTGGCTCCTCGTAGAATCCCGCCCGGACGGTCCCGGCGTAGTGGTTCCCCGAGGTCGGCGGCCGTATGCCGTACTCCACCTCGGTGCCCGCCGGGACGTGGTCGACGCCCTCGTTCGGGAACGACTCCACGTCCGCGAGGGCGGCCGCGTCGCCGCGGTCGGGGAGCGACTCGGCCTCGATGCCACCCCCGCCGCCGAGGCCGAGACAGCCCGAGAGTGGGAGCACGGTCGCGCCGCCGGCGACGCGGAGGACGGCCCGACGGCTCGGGGAGCGGAGCTCGGCGTCGCCGCCGATCGGTGAACGGCCTGGCATGACCGACGGTAGACACCTCGGGGATTCAACCGTTCCGGTCGCGGGCGATCTCGGCCGCGTGCATCCCGTGGAGTCGGGCGAACGCCTCCCGCTCGGCCCGTTCACGTTCCGTGCGTCCCCGTTTCGCCCGCTCCCGTTCGACGTCGTCACCCCCGGCCTCCTCCGGTTCGGCGGTCGAGCCTCCGTTGCGGAGCAGGGTTTTCACGGCGGCGAGCGCGGTCGGTTCGTTCCCCACGAGCTCCTCGGCGACGGCCGCCGGGTCGTCGACGACGCGGGAGACGAGCCCGATCCGGCGGGCTTGCTCGGCGTCGACGGTCCGGCCGGAGAGGGCGAACTCCAGCGCGTCGCCCTCGCGCACGACCCGCGGGAGCCGAACCGTGCCGCCCCAGGCCCCGAACAGGCCGAAGCGGACGCCGGTCTCCGCGAAACTCGCGTCGGGCGTGGCGATCCGCACGTCGCACGCGAGCGCGAGTTCGACGCCCCCGCCCCGGGCCGCGCCGTCGACCCCCGCGACGACCACCGCGTCCGCGGTCTCGATGGTCCGAGCGACCCGCTGGCCGTGACCGGCGAACGCGGCCGGGTCCGAGAGGTCGGCGACCACGTCCAGATCCGCGCCGGCGCAGAACGCTTCGCCCGCACCACGGAGCAGGACGACGGGTTCGGTCGCCTCGGCGACGGCGGCCTCGAGCGCGTCGAGGTCGGCGGGACGGAGCGCGTTTCTGGCGGCCGGCCGGTCGATGGTAACGACCCTGTAAGCGCCGCCGTCGGCGCGTTCGGAGCGGATCATACCGCCGGCTAGCGAGCCGTTTCCAAAGGTCTTTGCCACTCCCGGCGCTACCTCCCCGCGATGGACGACGCCGTGCGGGTTCGCGAGGCCGCCGAGGGCGCGCTCGCGGACGTCGAGCCGGAGCGACTCCGCGAACTGCTCGCGGGCCGGGTCGCCGACGCGGAGATGACGCCGGGGGTCCTCACGCTCGTGAGCGCCCGCGCGCTCGACCCGGCGGCGCCCGCCGACGGCGTCGCCGAGCGGGCCGCGGGGGTTCAACTCGTCTACGAGGGACTCCGGCTCACCCGTCGACTCGCACACGAGGAGCCGTGGACGGCCCTCGATCTCGAGGGGGGGAGCGACGTCGACGCCGACATGGACGTGCTCGCGGCGGACGTGTTCGTCGCCCGGGGCTTCTACCTGCTCGCCCGCACCGGCGCCGCGGAGAAGGCGGTCGAGACGGTCCGGGCGTTCGGCCGCGACCAGACGCGACGGCGCGGCGCGGCGTGTTCGGTCGACGGGGCCGCGCTCGATCGTAATCTGGAGGCCGACGTGTTCGAACTGGCCGTCGTGGCCGGCACGGACACCGTCGGTGCCGAGGCCCCGGAGGAACTCGTCGCCTACGCCGCCGAACTCGCCGCCGCCGACGACGCGCGGATGCCCGGCGAGCGGGCGCTCCCCGACGGGGCGGGCGACCGCATCGCCGCGCTGGCGGACGAGCGCGTCGCCTCCTCGGTCGACCCGTGAGGCGGTGACGCGACGGCAATCGAAACGCCTAAAGACGACTCGGGGCTACCATCACTCGCGCCTGGGTAGCTTAGCGGTAAAGCGCGTCCTTGGTAAGGACGAGAGCCCGGGTTCAAATCCCGGCCTAGGCTCTCTAGCTTCTACGGACCGACTAGCCGAACGATACCCTCCCCAGTAATACGCTCAACCGCTCCGAAACCCGCAAGTCCGGAGTTCCCCGGCGTCACCGAAGAATTTATTCCTAGCTGGTTCAGTTGATGAATTGGGCGCTGGACGGGAATAAACGTCCGTGTGCCCAGCGTGACCTCACTCGTTCGCGAAGGCGAGTCCCCACCCGAAGCAGGAGGGTGGGGCTCCGATTCCCGGCGGCAGTTCTACCGGAACCACACGACGCCTGCCATGAGTGGAAGACCGATCACGCCGCAGCGATTCGTTTCTCGCGCCGAACCGTCCGGTGAGTGACGTCCACCGGGCGCCCACCCGTCGAAACCGGATCAGCCGTCCCGGTCGGCGACGCTCGTCTGGGAGACGGGCGCCGGCCACGAGGTCGTCTTGTCCACCGGCCGCGGCGCGGCCTCGGGGTCGGGCATCGTCGGCTGGTCGCCCGGGAGCGGCTGGTCGCGCCAGTCGCCCGCGGGGAACTCCCCGTCCTCCGCCAGTTCCAGGCGGTCGGCGAACACGTCCGCGACCGCCTCGCTGCCCGCGCTCGCGTCCGCCTCGATCGACTCGGGCAGGCTCGTGGCGAACTCGTTGCCCGAGAAGCGGTTTCCGTCGCCGGCGGGCGCCTCCAGCGCGAGGTCGGCGACGCCCGACCCGCTCACGCGGTTGTTCCGGACCACGTTGCCGGCGGGTTCGACGACGTTGTGCGCGGCCACGACGCCGAAGTTCTCGTGGTCCCGGACGTCGTTGTCCTCGACCACGTTGTCGGACCCGCCCCAGAGGACGATGCCCATGCCGAACGTCCGGGAGGTCAGCGGCTTCGCGGGCGCGCTCTCGTTGCCGTTCTCGTACACCTCGTTGCCCGCGATTCGGGTGGCCCGTTCCGGGGGCTCGTTGCCGTTCAGCGTGTTCGGGACGATGCCGGTCATGTTGTACCGCCAGACCGAGTTCGTGATGGTGAGGTCCGCGCCGGTGCTCGTTCCGGAGTAGCCGTGCGCGTTGTGCTCGGCGACCACGTCGTCGACGACGGCCTCGTACGGCTGGTTCCGACCGAGGTAGAAGCCGGCGTCCGGGTGGCCGGAGGCGTAGCTGTGCTCGAACCGCCCGTCGCGGGCGCCGTACGCGTAGACGCCGTAGTCGCCGTTGTTCGACGCCGTGAGGTAGCTCCCGCGGAACCCCTCCACGCCGGTCCAGTAGAACGCGTTCACCTCGTAGTGCCGGGCGGTCATGTTCTCGAGGGCGACGCCGTCGGCGGTGACGCGGACCCCGTAGTCCCGCTCGTCCTCGCCGTCGAGGACGACTTCGTTCCTGTCGAGCCCCCGAACCGTGATCCCCGGCGTCGAGACCTCGACCGCCTCCTCGTACGTCCCCGGTTCGACGAGGACGAGGTCGCCCTCGGAGGCGTCGTCGACGCCGGCCTGGATCGTCGCCTCGTCGCCGGGAACGCGGACGGTGTCGTGGCCGCCGGTCCCCGCCGCTGACGACCCGAGGATTCCCGCGGCGCCGGCGGCGCCGACGGCACCGACCGCACGAAGGAGTCGACGTCTGGTCCCGTTGATCATCTCGAACGTCGAGGGGTACGGTGAGCGCCCTATTCGGTATACGTGAGTTACCGACTACACCTCTAATTCGGGGAGAACTTACCCGACCGCGGGGACCGGATGGCCCCGCGGCGAACCTGACGTTGGCACGACGTACCAGCAGACCTCGCCCCGATCGAACGGCTCCCCGTGAGCAACGACGGCCGAGAGGCCGAGGGACGAAGGGACCGGTCGCACGGAAGGTGGAACGGGCGGACCGGGCGGGAAATGGTCCGGACGGCCTGAACGGGGGACGGAACGGATCGGTCGAAGCGGGGGCGGACCGAACGGACCGGTCGGGAGCGGCCCGAACGGCCCGATCGGACTCAGTTCTCGGAGCCGTAGCCGTGTCCGACGAGGATCGTGACGGCGTGGAGCGCGAGCAGGCCGACGAACGCGGCGGCGTGGTCGCCGACCGCGTCGGTGGCGACCAGCGGGAGGTACGTCACCGGGAGGAACGTCGCGAGCCAGAACGCGAGGAGCCGAACGGATTTCGCGACGCCTCCGGCGAGCGTCCCCATCCCGTAGCGGAGGGTGGCGGCGGTCTCGGTCGTGGCGACGGTGCGGAGGGCGTTGGTGGCTTCGGGGGTGGACATGGGCTGGCTCCGAGTACCCCTCCGACTGCCGACACCGTATAAGGTGCAATTCGTTGACCCGTGTTCGCGCCAGTTCGCGGTTCGCCGACCCTTCAACGACCGTTCACGGGGTGGGCCGGACGTTTCACGAACGGCGCAGAACGCGCTAGACAGTTCACAAATGGTTGTGAAGTGGTAAACGGCGTTCGTCCCTTACCCGCCGTAGCCGCTGCCGGTCGCGGCGTCGGGCACCTCGGCGCGCTCGACCGGGAGGTCCAGTTCCTCGAGGGCGGCCTCCATGTGCTCGTCGTCGACGTAGTCCGCGCCGGCGGCGACGCGCTTCGACTGGGCGACCGCGAGCACCTCGCCCCGGCGGTCGTCCGGGATGGCGTACTTGTCGACGACCAGTTCGATGGTGAGTCCGTTGTGATCGCGGGTGTAAAGCGAGTGGAACGCGCCGCGGTCGAACTCGCTGAAGCCGTGTCCCTCATCCCGGAGGGCGTTCTTGACGTTCTCGAGTTCGCTCGCCTCGATGCTGAACGCGAGGTGGTGGACGGCGCCGACGCCGGTGCGCTGGGGCGCCGGGTTCGAGTCCCGGTCGTCGGTGACGAAGAACGTCAGGATGCGGCCGTCGCCGGTGTCGAAGAACAGGTGGGTGACCTCCGGCGCGTCGAGGTTCGGCTGGCGGAGCACCAGCGGCATCCCGAGGACGTCGCGGTAGAACGCGACCGTGTCCGCCTCGTTGCTCCCGATGAGCGTGATGTGGTCGGTTCCGGTCGTGTGAAGCGCGCTGTCGGGCGTCTCGGCCGTGACGGGGATCTCGTCGTCGCTCATGTCGTCCCCTTCGGTTGCCAGCCACTTAGCCCCGCAGGAGACATCGATGTCACCGGGCGTCCACCCTCACCGGACGTCCGACCGTCTCCCCGAGTGGGGGATCGCGGGGCCGCTACCGGAGGTCCTCGATCAGCGTCTCCGGAACCAGTCGCAGCGCCCACGCCGGGAGCCACCGGACCAGTCGCTCGCCGCCGTCGACGAGCGGTTTGCGGACGAGCGCGTACGTTCCGGAGATCACCAGCAGCGCGAGGACGCCGACCCGGGCCGTTCCCTGGAGGGCGACGGCCGTGGGGAGGCCGAGCGCGAGCGCCAGCGCGAAGTCCTCCGGCGCGCCGTCGTACCGGACCCACCGCTTCGGGGCGCGCCACCTGCCGTTGAAGTGGTCGTACACGCCCCGGTTCGAGGTCGCCTCCCACGGCCTGAGTTCCAGCCCCCCGCCGAACACGTCCATCCCCGCGTGGACGGCCGCGGCCGCGAGGAACGCCGCCGCCGTCAGGAACCACGTCGCGGCGCCGTACGGTCCGCCGGCCGTCAGTACGGCGAGCCCGGCGGCGACCGTTCCGAGCGCGGCGTACCCCACCGGGAAGTGGAGGGTCCGTCGGTGGACCGCGAGGACGTCGAGGTCCGGGAACGCACCCCCGAGCGCGCCGGCGAGGACCACGGGCGCGCCCGAGACGGGGAAGAGGGCCGCCGTCGCGAGGCCGATGAGCACGCCGGCGAGGGCGTGCGTGGTCGCCATCATCGTCCCGTCCTACGGCGTTGAGGCGGATAAACGACCCGGGGGACCGTCGGACGTAAGTTTTTGCTACGTCGGACCATACCACGGAACATGCGAATCGTCATCGTCGGCTTCGGCCGCGTCGGCGCGCGGACCGCCCGCGTGCTCCAGGAGGAGGGCCACGAGGTCGTCGTGGTCGACAACGACCCCGAGAAGGTCGATCGCGCCCGGTCGCGGGGGTTCACGGTCGTCGCGGGCGACGGGAGCAACCCCGCCGTCCTCGAGGAGGCGGGCATCGAGGACGCCGACGCCGTGGGCGCGATCACCGGCGACCCGAACGTCAACTTCGAGGTGTGCATGCTGGCGAAAGAGCACGGCTGCCGGACCGTGATGCGCATCTCCGAGGACTTCCGTGAGGAGGTATACGACGAGTACGAGCGCGCGGTCGACGAGGTCATCTACCCCGAGCGGCTCGGCGCGGCCGGTGCGAAGACGGCGCTGCTCGGCGGGAACTTCAACGCCATCGGCGAGCTCACCGAGCAGCTCCAGCTCGTCGCCGTCAGGGTCCCCGCGGACGCGCCGGTCGTCGGGCAATCCGTCCACGACATCCAGCTCGACCGCGCTCGCATCTACGCGCACGGCCACGAACGCGAGCCCCTGGTCATCCCGCTCCCAGGGACGAACGTCGAGGCGGGCGACCGGCTCGCGATCATCGCGGAGACGGCCTACGCCGACGAGACGAGGAACACACTCCTCGGCGAGTGATCGGATTCGGCGCCGCCGGGGGTTGACTCTGCTCCCTGGCGGACGCCGTGGAACGAAGTTCCGAAAGGGGTGGGTGTCGGGTGTGCCGGGCGCGCGGGTGAACGAATCCGAGGCCGATGCGGGAACGAACCCGTGGCCCGCGGGGTTCGCGGGTGTCACGTCGACGCGCCCTACCGGTCGTTACCGTGGGCATAACTTAAATTGTCGTCAGACGCACGACACGCGTCTGACGCAGCGAGCCACCATGTCGGTCGTTCTCCCGCGTCGTAACCCGATTCGGTTACTATCGCGTGGGATCGGGGCGACGTACGGTTTCCGGGAACGCTCAAATGGATCCGGACACGATTGCCCTTCGTATGGCGCTTTCCGGGGTCACCTTCGACGACGAACGGCTCGCTTTCGACCTCGGGGAGGTGACCGGCGCGTTGGGGGATTCGATTACGGTGCTCCCCATCGTCGTCGCGCTCGCGGCGCTGACTCCGGTGTCGCTCCCGCACGCGCTGGTGTTCTTCGGCCTGTTTCAGGTCGTCTGGGGTCTCGCCTACGGGCTCCCGCTCTCGGTCGAGCCGATGAAGGCGCTCGCCGGACTCGCGGTCGCCGGGAGCCTCGGCTACGGCGAGTTCGTCGCGGCCGGGCTTCTGGCGGGTGGGCTCCTCCTCGTCGGCGGCGCGACCGGGACGCTCGGCCGACTGCAGGGGTACGTGAGCGAACCGGTCGTCCGGGGCATCCAGCTCGCCGTCGCGCTGCTGCTCCTCCGGACGGGCGTCGAACTCGGCGTCGCGGAACCGGGCGTCGCCGCGGGCGCCGCCCTCGTCGCCGTGGCCGTCGCCGCCGCGGGTTATCGCCGGGCGAGCGCGCTCGCCGTTCTGGGCGCCGGGGTCGGGCTGGCGCTCCTGGGGGCCGGCGTTCCGGCGCCGTCGCTGCCCGCCCCGTCCGGGTTCGCGATGGGGTCCCCGACGTTCTCCGCATCGGCGCTCGGCGGGACGGCCGCACAGCTCGCGATGACCGTCGGGAACGCGGTCGTCGCCACCGCCCTGCTCTGTTCGGACCTCTTCGACAGGCGGGTCTCGCCCGACCGGCTCTCGCGCTCGATGGGCGTGACGTGTCTCCTCTCCGTGCCGCTCGGGGGCATCCCAATGTGTCACGGTAGCGGCGGGCTGGCCGGGAAACACGCCTTCGGCGCGCGGACCGGCGGCGCGAACGTCGTGCTCGGCGGCCTCTACCTGCTTGCGGCGCTGTTCGCGGGCGTCGTGGCCGGATTCCCGATGGCAGTGCTGGGCGTCCTGCTCGCCGTCGTCGCCGTCCATCTGGGGCGCCGAGGGTTCGACGCCGACCGGCGCTGGCTCGTGGTCGGCGTCGGCGTCGTCGGCGTCGGGTGGAACGTCGGCGCCGCGTTCCTCCTCGGCGTGATCGCGGACGCGGCCGTCCGCCGGATCGAGTAACCGTCTTGCCCGTCGGGGCACACGATCACCCCATGGAGACGTGGGCGCGGCTCTTCGAACGGGCCGAGACCGTCGCGGTCGGGATCGAGGACGTCACGGCGGCACTGGAGGACGTCCGCGATGAGTGACCGCCCGGAGCCGTCCCCGGCGCGGGTCGTCGCGGACGCCGACGTGTTGGCCGCGGACCTGCTGGTCGGCGGCGCCGCTCGGGAGGCGCTCGACCACCTCCGCCGCCACTCGTGGACGACCCTCGTCGCGAGCGACGCGCTGCTGGACGACGCGGAGGCCGTGATCGCCGCCCTGGCGGACGCGTCGCTCGCGGCGGACTGGCGCGAGCGCGTCGAGGCGTGGCGCGAGAGGGTCGAGCACCCGGCCGACGACCACCCGGCGCTGGCGTCGGCCTATCGCGGCGGCGCGATGCACGTCCTCTCGTTCGACGAGCGGCTCACCGGGCCGCGAGCGGCGGTCGGGCTCCGGGACCGCTTCCCGGTGAGCGTCCGCGAACCGGCGGCGTTCGCGTCGCTGTTCGACCCGGAGGGCCTCCACGCGGAGGCCGTGGGCGGGGAGTACCCCGGTCCCGATCGGGACCCGCGGGAGTAGCTGACGGGCGGCGCGTCTCGGGTCTCCGCGCCGGTGCGCCGCACGCCCGCCTCGGCCGACGCGGAACCGCGGTCACGTCACGGGGGCGCTGGCCCCGTCTTCGGACAAGAAGGTTCGTCTGCACACGGTCGGTTCCTTCGCTGGCGGGACTCTTCCGTCTCTCGCGGAGGGAGCTGCTCGAAAGTCCTCGCCGTCTCGGCTCCCGCGACCGCCGCTACGCCCCTCGCTCCGTTCGCTCCGCTCACTCCGCCCGGGTGCTCGTGGGGTCCGGGTCGTCGAGACGGTCGCCTCGCTCCCTCGGCGCCCCGTCTCGTTTACACTCAATCGCTACCGCTCCTGAAACCACTCCGCGAACTTCCCGAGCGCCCGGCCCCTGTGGGAGATCGCGTTCTTCTCGGCCGCGCTCATCTCGGCGAACGTCGCCCCGTCGTGCTCGAAGATCGGGTCGTAGCCGAACCCGCCGTCGCCGCGGGGTTCGACGATCCGGCCCCGAACCTCGCCGGCGAAGAGCTTGACGGGGAGCGCGCGGGTCTCCTGCTCGTCCCGGTTCCCGCCCGTCGCGGCGGCGGCGACACGGTCGTCGCGGTCGACCGGGTCCGGGGACGCGTCGAACTCCCCGCCGTCACAGTATGCGAGCACGCAGCGGAACCGCGCGCGGCGCTCGTCGAGTTCGCGGGCGACGAGCCGCTGGACCGCCTCGACGCCGAGGGTGTCCTCCACGAACGCGGAGTACGGGCCGGGGAAGCCGTCGAAGCCGTCGACGAACAGCCCCGCGTCGTCGACGAGCACCGGCTCCCCGGCGTGTCGGTACGCCTCCCTGGCGCCGCGGGCGGCGATCGGTTCGAGGTCGTCCGCCTGCACCTCCGTGTAGTCGAAGTCGAGTTGCTCGACGTCGCCGTCGCCGAGGTACTCGCGGGCCTCCCGCACCTTCCCCTCGTTCGTCGTGACGTAACGGAGCATCCGTGCGGGAGTCGTGGGGCGCCGGTGTTAGCCGCGTCGATGCGCGGTGGCGGGAAGTCGATGCACGGCGAGGGCCCGACGGACGGCGTCGCGACGGTGCCGATGGCAGTGTGGCGAGTCCGACCACCCCCGCGACCCTTTTACGCCCGCCGCCCCAGGGCTCCGTCATGAGTGAGGAGCCACCGGCGGACCGTGAGGCCGCCGTCGGCGCGCCCGTGGTCCGCGGCGACCCCGCGGTGACGGGCGAGCGCGCCGACACGGCCGTCGGGTTCGACCCCTCGGACGGGGCGAGCCTCGCGGAGGCGGCCGAGACGGTCGCCCGCTTCGCCACCGACGAGGTCGGCGACGACAACGTCCTCATGCTCCGCGGGGCGGCGGCCTGCGCCGCGCTCGTCAGGGGCGAGGGCTCGTACAAGGCCGCAGCGGAGCGTGCGAGCGGAACGGCCGCCGCCGGCGACGCCGAGGTCCCCATCTCGTTCATCCGGAAGTGGGCACGCGTGCACGATCTCCCGCAGGCGATCCGCCGGCACGTCGCCCGCGGCGAACTGGCGCCCACGGCGGCGAAGCACATCGCCCGGACCTCCGGCGAGGCGAGGCTCGCGCTCGCCTGGGCCGCGCTGGACGCGGACCTCACGGTCCGGGAGATCCGCTCGCTCGCCTCGGCCGTGAACGAGGGGACCCCCGTCGGGGTCGCGCTCAGGGACGAGGCCGTCCCGCTGGGACGCATCGAACTCGACCTCCCGTTCGAGGCGTACAGCGAACTCCGGGTGCGAGCTTCCCTGGAGAACCGCGACCCCGGCGAGGTGGTCGCGGAGGCGCTGACGGACCACTTCTCGGACTGACCGGCGTCCGAGACCGGACCGATCGGACCGACCTCCCGCGGATCGGGCGGCGGACCCTGCCGTTGCAGGCCGAATCCATACCACGGCTCGGTCCCCGAAACCGGACGATGCAAACCGTCTTCCATCTCATCACCGGCGACCCGGACGGGCAGCGGACGGCGCTGACCCTGGCGGAGAACCTCGCCGAGGACGACACGGTCGATATGGACGACATCGTCGTGCTCGCGCAGGCCGACGGCATCGAACCGGTCAGGGCCGACGGCTCCGAGGGGGACCGGGTGCGGTCGCTCCAGGGGAAGGGGATCGCGTTCAGCGCCTGCGGCAACACGCTCGAACTGAAGGGGATGGAGGAGTCGGACCTCGTCGACGGCGTCGACGTCGTCCCCTCCGGCGTGGGGGAGCTCACGCGGCTCCAGAGCGAGGGCTACGCCTACATCCGGCCGTAGAGACTCGGATACGGATAACGTTCGTGACCCACTTCGACCTCGTCGTGCTCGGCGGCGGCACCGGAAACCTCGTCGCGGCGGAGGGGGCCGCGGCCGGACTCGACGTCGCGCTCGTCGAGCGCGGTCCCCTCGGCGGGACCTGCCTCAACCGCGGCTGTAACCCCTCGAAGAAACTGATTCACCACGCGAACGTCGTCGAGACCGTCCGGAACGCGGGTGCGTTCGGCGTCGACGTCGACCTGAACGACGTCGCCTTCGCCGACATCGTCGACGACGTGACCGAAACCATCACCGAGGAGGCCGAGTCGAAAGCCGCGGACGCACGGGCGACCGAGAACCTGACGTTGTACCGGAAGGAGGCCCGGTTCGTCGACGAGCGGACGGTCGAGGTCGACGCCGGGAGCGGCGACGGAGGCGATGGCACCGCCGGGGGCGATGGGAACGGCGGCGAGGAGATCACGGGCGAAGCGATCGTGCTCGCCGGCGGGTCCCGTCCGATGATCCCCGACTCCATCGACGGCACCGGGGACGTCGCGTTCCTGACGAGCGACGAGGCGCTCCGACTGGAGGAGCTCCCCGACAAGCTCGTGATCGTCGGGGGCGGCTACATCGCCGTCGAGATGGCCCACTTCTTCGGGGGGATGGGTTCCGAGGTGGTCGTCGTCGGCCGCGGGGACGTGCTGGCCGACCGGGAGGACCGCGACGTCGCCGAGCGGCTGACCGACGCGTACGCCGACCGCCACGAACTGCACCTCGGACACGAGGTCACGGCGCTCGCGGAGGGGGACGGGGAGGGGACCGGGCGGACGGTCGTCCGTGCGGAGTCCGGGGACGGCGACGAACTGGAGGTTCGGGGCGACGAGGTGCTCGTCGCCACCGGTCGACGGCCGAACTCCGACACGTGGAACGTCGAGGCGGCCGGCATCGAGACGGACGGGAAGGGGTTCGTGGAGACGAACGAGTACCTCGAAACCTCCGCCGAGGGCGTGTGGGCGATCGGCGACGTCGCCGGCAACTACATGTTCAAACACTCGGGCGACAAGGAGGCCGAGTACGTCGTCGAGAACGTCGTCCGCGGGAACCGAACGGCGGTCGAGTACCCGGGGATGGCCCACGCGATCTTCGGGTCGCCGGAGGTCGGAAGCCTCGGACGGACCGAGTCGGAGCTTGAGGACGGGCGCGAGTACGAGGTCGGGACGTACACGTACGACGAGACGGCGCTGGGGGTCGCGCTGAACGCCGACGCGGGGTTCGCGAAGGCCATCGTCGGGGCGGACGGCGAGGTGCTGGGCTTCCACGTCGTCGGCCCGCACGCCTCGATGCTCGTCCACGAGGTGAGCACGGCCGTCGCGGCGGGCGCCGACGCCGAGCGCATCGCGGAGACCATCCACGTCCACCCGGCGCTCTCGGAGGTCGTCCAGGGCGCCTTCCGGGACGTTTACGACGTCGCGCCGTGGGGGGTCTGACACGGGGGTTCGGGGAGACGGCGCGGGGCCGCATCGTAAACGCTTATGCGGGCAGGCCGGCAAGTCCGGGCGAGGGCTGGTAGCTCAGTTAGGGAGAGCGTCCGGCTTTTAACCGGACGGTCGGGGGTTCGAATCCCTCCCAGCCCGCTTCGGCGGCACACCCGACGAACGAAGTGAGAAGCCGTGCCGCTGAAGCGACTCCCGGGGGATTCGAATCAGGGAGCACGCAGCACCGAGCGATAGCGAGGCGACCGTTCCGACGTGGTTCAAATTCTCCTGCCTGCTCTTCCGTTTCCGATGCTTGGCGCGTCGTCGAAGGGGTGATCGTGGAGAAGCAGGCCACTACTGCTTGCACGATGGCGTCCACGAGCCTCCCCAGCCGATTCGCTCGCTGTGGCGCGCCACGGGGGCGCGCCGGCTCGCTCATCCCTCGCGCGTCGTCGGCCGCGCACAGGGCGCGGCCCCCGCGCGCCACCCCTGCTGCCGACCTCATCTCCGGATTTTCGGTCGAACGTCGCTACGTCACCGAGCGATCTCGTCCCGCAGGAACGCGGCCGCCGCCTCGACGAACTCGGGCTCGCCGTCGCCGCGCGGCAGCGACAGCTCCACCCTCGCGCCGTCGACGCGGAGCACGAGCGCGTCCGTGCTCCGACCGACGGCCGAGATGCCGTCGTAGGGGAACGTCCAGTCGCCGCCCTCCGGCCCGTCGGCGACGACCCGAACCGCGTCGTCGGTCAACGCTGCCGCCGCGTCGCCCCGGACGAGGACCGTCCCGCCCTCGCGGAGGCCGCCCGACCGCCGGAGTCGCAGGAGGTGGTGGGGCTGCTCGTACTCGCGGAGCGCCGCGGTTACGTCCGGGAGCCGCCCGTGATCGCCACGCAGGCGGGGCGGCGTGACGGACGCCCCGGCCGCTGCCGCGGCCAGGTCGCTCGCCCGGTCCGACCCCCCGTCGTCCCCGGGATCGGCCGGCTCCGTGCCCGGACCGGCGTTCGGGTTCGGGCCGGAGCCGCCGTCCGAGTCCAGTCCCCGAGGCGCTACGGATTCGGGCGTCCGCTCCGGTTCCGGCTCCGACCGCCCTCGCTCGACGTCGAACGTGGCGCCCGGGTCGGCCTCCGCGTCGCCGTTCGACGCGAAGGGCTCCGTCCCCTCGATGGACGGGGCCCGTCCCTCTCCGTGGACGTCCCACCTGCTCGCGTCGCCCGGGGACGGCGGCGGGGAGCCCGGGCGCCGGAAGTGGAGGTCGAACACGGTCCCCCGCGGCTCGTTCGAACGGACGTCGACGACTCCGCCGTACATCTCCATCAGCCGGTCGACGAAGAAGAGGCTCAGCCCCTCGCCGTGATCGACCTGCGTGCGCTCGTTGCGGCCGAGCACCTGCTCGTGGCGCCGCGGGTCGATGCCGGGGCCGTTGTCCGCGATGGAGAGCACGACGTGCTCGTCAGTCTCGGAGACGCCGACGTCGACCCGCGGGACGGTCTTGTCGTTGTGTTCGACCGCGTTCTCGACGACCGCCCGGAGCGCCGGGACGAGCATGTCGTCCGCGAGCACCTCGACCGGCCCCTCGGTGCCCGAGACGGAGACGACCACCTGCTGGGTCGGAACGTCCTCGAGGGCGTCGCCGACCGCGCTGGCGAGGTCGGTGGGTTCGAGCGAGTCCGAGTCGCCCCCGGTGAGGATGCCGCCGAACCGGCGGGTCGTCCGCGCGCGGCCGAGCATGTCCTCCACGCGGTTCGCGGCGGTGTCGAGCGACTCCGTGAGGGTCGGGTCCGACACCGCCTCCGCCACGCGCTCGACGTGGCCGAGCACCACGTTGGCGTCGTTACGCAGGTTGTGTCTGAGGACGCGGTTGAGGATGCGCAGCGACTCCTCGTAGCGTCGGTGCCGGGTCATGTCGGTGAACACGACGACGTAGCCGCGCGTCTCCCCGTCTAGGACGAGCGGCGTCGCGGAGCCGCGGCCGTACACCAGCCGCCCGTCCTTCGTGGTCGACTCGAAGTCGCCGACCCAGGACTTCCCCGCCGAGAGCGCGTCGATGATCTCCTCGTACACCGCGTCGTCGTCGACGAGCATCAGGGGCGTCGAGCCGACGAGTTCCGGCCGCTCGTAGCCGGTGAGCTCCAGGATCGCGTCGTTGACGTCCGTGACGATGAAGCCCGTGTCCGCGATGATCGCGGGGTTCGCGATCTCGCGGAACGCGCGCCGGTGGAGGTCTGGTTGGCCTTTCGACATTTGGGTTCCCGCTGTCCGTGCTGACCGCGACTACCGAAGCGGGTGATAACAATCTTTCGTCAGACGTACAAGTCCGGTCGGAAACACGTCCGACGTACGTCTGACGCTGACCCCTTCACCGTCCACGCGGTCCACGTCGACCGTCACCGTCCGCCGGCACTCTCGGTCGTCACCGCCGTCGGTCGCCCTCGAAATCGAACGGCTACGTCCGCTCGCCCTGGTAGGAGCCGTCGTACCGCCCGTCGTGGTCCGCCTCGGCGAGCACGAACTGGGCGATTCGCGCGCCGGGTTCGAGTTCGATGGGGTGGTGGACCTGCAGCAGGCCCTCCCCGCGCCCCTCGTAGCCGGCGTCCCAGACCGCGGTGTTCAGCATGCAGGAGTTCCGCAGCAGCGACGAGCGCGGGAGCACGAACCCGACGTGGTCGTCCGGGACGGCGATGCGCTCGCCGTACTGGACGACGTAGCCGCCGCGGTCGAGTCGGTAGTGGCCGTCCTCGGCCCGGAGCTCCTCGCGCTCGCCCACCCGCTTTCCGTCCCGCGAGACGCGGCCGGGTTCCGACTGGACGAGGACGGCCTCGAGCGTCAGGTCCACGCCGTTCGGTTGGACCTGTTCGTCGGTGACCGGGTCGAGCTGGGCGGCGACGAACGCGCCGGATTCGAACATGCGTGCGTCTGTTCCGAGCGCGGCCAAAAGGACGACGGTCGGGCGTCGGTTCGACGCCGATCGCGTCCCGGCCGGGCGCCGGTCGAACCCCGACCTCACGACGGTCCGCGACCCCTCGCTCACCGACCCGGATCCGACCCGCCCGCCGGCCCGACGCCCCGTTCACTCGGGCTCGTGTAACTACAAAATTCACCGCAATACTCGCCACGCATGGCGATTCTTCACGATAGTCGGGGTCATAACTCGCCGGATTTATATCCGAGCGAGGCCGACGTTTGGACGATATGGGACAGACGATTACGGAGAAGATCCTCGATGAGCACCTCGTCGAGGGCGAGCTGACGCCCGGCGAGGAGATCGGCATCGAGATCGATCAGGTCCTCACGCAGGACACGACGGGGACGATGGTGTGGCTCCAGTTCGAGGCGCTCGACCTCGACGAGGTCCAGACCGAACTCGCCGCCCAGTACTGCGACCACCAGACGTACCAGTTCGACTTCAAGAACACCGACGACCACCGCTTCCTCCGCTCCGCGGCCGGCACCTTCGGCGCCTACTTCTCCCGCCCCGGCAACGGCATCTGCCACCAGGTCCACAAGGAGAACTTCGCCGCGCCGGGCAAGACGCTGCTCGGCTCCGACTCGCACACGCCGACCCCCGGCGGGCTGGGCCAGTTCGCCATCGGCGCCGGCGGGCTCGACATCGCCGTCGCGATGGGCGGCGGCCCGTACTACGTCGAGATGCCCGAGGTCGTCAACGTCGAACTGACCGGCGAGCTCCCCGAGTGGGCGACCGCGAAGGACGTCGCGCTCCACCTGCTCGGCGAGCTGACCGTGAAGGGCGGCGTCGGTAAGGTGCTCGAGTACACGGGCGAGGGCGCGGAGTCGCTCACCATCCCCGAGCGGACGACCATCACGAACCTCGGCACGGAACTGGGCGCGACCTCCTCCATCTTCCCGACCGACGGGAAGACGAAGGAGTGGCTCGCGCTGCAGGACCGCGAGGACGAGTTCGTCGACCTCGCCCCGGACGAGGACGCCGAGTACGCCGACACCATCGAGGTCGACCTCTCGTCGCTCGAACCGCTCATCGCCTGCCCGTCGATGCCCGACAACGTCGTGCCCGTGAGCGAGGTCGCCGGCACGGACGTCGAGCAGGTCATCATCGGCTCCTGTACGAACGGCGCCTACGAGGACATCCTCCCCGGCGCGAAGATGCTGGAGGGCCGCGAGGTCGACCGCAAGACCGAGATGATCGTCGCACCCGGCTCGAAGCAGGCCTCCGAGATGCTCTCCCGCGAGGGCTGGACGGCCGAACTGATGGCCGCCGGCGTGAACTTCTCCGAGGCGACCTGCGGGGCCTGCATCGGCATCGGCCACGTGCCCGCCTCCGACTCCGTCTCCCTCCGGACGTTCAACCGGAACTTCGAGGGCCGCTCGGGCATCGAGGACGACTCCGTCTACCTCTGCTCGCCGGAGGTCGCCACCGCCGCGGCGATCGCGGGCGAGATCGTCGACCCGCGCGACCTGGCCGACGACCTCGGCGACCTCGAGGCGCCCGGCTTCGAGATGGGCTCGAACTACGGCCCCGGCATGGGTCGGGACGACCCGGACATCATCGGCCCGGACGAGGCCGTCGACGACGACCTCATCAAGGGGCCGAACATCGGCGACGTCCCCCTGAAGGACGAACTCGCCTCGGACATCGAGGGCGAGGCGCTCCTGAAGATGGAGGACAACATCACGACCGACCACATCATCCCGGCGACGGCGGACATCCTCAAGTTCCGCTCGAACATCGAGAAGCTCTCGGAGTTCACCCTCAGCCGCGTGGACGACACGTTCGCCCAGCGCGCGCTGGACGCGGACGGCGGCTTCCTCGTCGCCGGCGAGAACTACGGTCAGGGCTCCTCGCGCGAACACGCGGCGCTGTGCCCGATGTTCCTCGGCGTCGAGGGCGTGCTCGCGCAGAGCTTCGCCCGCATCCACAAGGCGAACCTGTTCAACTTCGGGCTCGTCCCGCTCACCATCGACGAGGAGACGTACGAGCGCATCGAGCAGGGTGACGACGTGCAGATCGTCGACGACGTCGGCGACGGCGTCCGCTCCGGTCAGGAGGAGTTCACCATCCGCGTGAACGACGACTGGGAGGCGACCGCACGGCTCGACGCCTCCGAGCGCGAGCGCGACATCCTCGCGGCCGGCGGGAAGCTGTCCTGGACGAAGGCGCAGCACGACTCGGGCGCGACCGGCGCGACCCCCGCGGACGACTGAGGCGAGCCGAGCGACCCGGTGACGCCGGGCCGCATCACGGCTCCCGATTCTCCCCTATTTCCGCTCCGGGAGTAGCTCCGCCTCGCGCGCCAGCAGGACCCCCTCGACCGTCGCGTCGTTCGTCGACCCCGCCCGCGCGACCGAGACGGCGTCCTCGACCGGCACGGCCCGCGGCGTGAGGAACTCGTTCTCGTCGAGCGACCGCTCGACCGGCGTCAGGTCCTCGGCGAACACGAACGCCCGGCGGTGCCGCAGCAGGCCGGTACAGCACCAGAACTCCTGGAGGAGGGAGGTGCTTCCCGCCGCGAAACCGGTCTCCTCGCGGAGTTCCCGCTCGGCGGCCGTGGTGTACGATTCCCCGGCCTCCACGATGCCCGCCGGGAGCTCGAGCTGCGTCTCGCGGATGGTCGGCCGGTACTGCTCCACGAACAGTAGCTGGTCGTCCGCGCGGGCGACGACCACGACGGCGCTCGCGAGCTCGGCCCAGTAGTACTTCTTCCGAGTGCCGTTCGGCTGCTCGACGAGATCGTAGCCGGCGGTCACCCAGCCCGTCTCGTACTCCACGGCGCTCTCGACGACCGGCCACTCGGGCTCGCCGGGCCAGTCGTGCCGCCTCCCGTCGCCGAACGCCGGCGGTTCGGTCGGGTCGCGTTCGCTGTCGTGGTCGCTCTCGTCGCTCACGGTTGCACCACCTCCACGCGGTAGCGGGTTCCCTCGTGCTCGACGAACGCGGCGTCGCCGTCCGTCGCGCCCGGGGGCGCGAACTCCCGCACGGAGCGGAGTTCGTCGAACGGCGAGTTCGTGAACGCCTCCTTCAGGCCGACCGGCCCGCGCCGGTAGGCCGAGGACCGCCCGTCGTCGCTCCCGAGCGCCTCGTGGAGGTGCGGGTACTGCCGCTCCGAGAGGTTCGCGGCGTCGACGGCCGGACCGTCCTCGGCCTCGTTCGCGGTCAGGTAGTAGGGGTCGCCCGCGGCGAGGAACTGCGGGAGCGCCCCGAGTGCCAGCAGCGCGAGGACGACGCCGACGAGGAGGAGCAGCCCGTTCCGCGCGATGGGTCGCATACCCCGGCTTCGGGGGGTCGGTGGAAACAGGTTACGCCTCGGGGCCCCCGCGCTCGGGTCCGGCGTCCCCCTCGCCGTCCCCGCTCGCGGGCAGGTGCTCCCGGTACACTCGGCCGAACGCCCGCCGGCGGAGCGTCCCGAGCGCGGCCTCCCGCTCGTCGTGGAACGTCGCCGCGACGGCGACGCCGCCCTCGCCCGCGAACGGGACGGGGTGCCAGACGACCCGCTCGACGTTCTCGCTGCCGGCGACGTCCGGTTCGTACCCGGGGTGGTCGTCCAGCCACGCGTCGAACTCCTCCCCGGTGCCGACGTGCACGCGGAGCAGCGACGCGAACAGCGCGTCCCGGACCGTCCCGACCACCTCGCCGGTGACGCGCTCGGCGTACTCCTCGCGGTCGAACTCCATCGCCCTCGCGGCCTCCCGGACGGCGACCTTCGCCGCGGGCGCGAGCGCCCCGTACTCCTCGCGGGCCTCGGCCGGCGTCTCGGGCGCCAGGCTCCCCTCGGTGTCCATGTGCGGGTTTCGGGAGGGCCGAATCAAGAGTCGTTCCCTTCGGCGTCGTCCCCGGCGTCGTCGTCGCCCGCGTCGCCCGTGCCGACGTCCTCGCTCGCGTCGTCCTCGGCGGCCGCCGCGTCCCCGCCGGCGTCCTCCGTGCCGCCCGGCTTCTCCTCGCCCCCGTACATCTCTCCGGTCAGTTCCCGGGCCTCCTCGAGCACCGACTCGACGGCCTCGTCGGCGATCCCCTCCGCCATCCGCTCGAACCCGGCCGGACCGCGCCCGCCCGGGGCGGTCCGGGCGTCGCTGTGGCCCTCTGCGCCGTGCTGGTGGCCGTGCGCGTCGCCGTGGGCGTGCTCGTGTCCGCCGCCCTCGCCGGTCGTGTCCTCGAACACCTCGTCGAACTCCGCCGCCTCGGCGTGCTCGGTCACGCGGTCGGCGAGTTCGCCCGGCGTCTCGTCGCCCCACCCGGGGACGTGCTCGTCGAGCCACGCCTCGTGGTCGTCCTCCCGGAGCATCGCGGTGAACGCGAGGTGGTTCGCGAGGTGCTCCCCGTCGCGCTGGGGCACCTCACAGACGGGGCAGGCGTATCCCATGTCCGGGTGTGGGCGGCGCGGCGGGATAATCCCTGCCGTCCGGTTTCGAGTGGAACGACGGGATTCGATCGCCTCCGTTCGAGGTCAGTGGGTGCGCCTCGATCGCTCTCGTCGTTTTCGGCTCCGAAGTCGGTCCGTTCGTCGCGCAGCGAGCTCCGAAAGCCCCCGCGGCTCTCGGCTCGCGCGGCCGGCTGCGCTCCTCGGGCGCTCGCCGTCGGCTCGCGCCCTGTGGTGCTCGACCGCCCGTGCTTCGCCGAGCGACTGGAGAGCAAGCTCTCCCGAGTTCACGGGCGCGAGCGCCCGTGAAAGCCGCGGCCCCTTTCAGTCCCGCCCGACCGCACCCACGGCCTCCCCAGCCGATTGCGCTCCTCACGCTCACCGCGTTCGCGTTGCGGTGCTCGTCCCTCGCGCGATTCGGCCGCGCGCCGTGCCGGGTGATCCCCTTCGTCGCACGTCCTCCTAATCGCCGTAGAACTGGACCGCGAAAACTCGCCCCTCGTTCCCTCCGCCTACTGCCACGTCCACCGCGCGTCGAGCAGGTAGCGGTACACCCCGCTGACGAGGATGGCACAGAGGTTGGCGACGACGTACGCGAGGCCGACCCACTGGACGAACCCCGCCAGCAGTCCGAGCTGGATCGGGATCGCCGACCCCCGGACGACGTTCGTCCGGAACAGCCCGCGGAGGTACTCGCCCCGGCCGGTGTGCTGGGAGGCGCTGAACGTCCAGGCGTTGTTCGCGACGTACTGGAGGACGATGGTGATCTCGATGGCGATCGCGGCGCCGACGAGGTAGTTCAGCCCGCCGAACTCCACGAACGCCCACAGCAGGGCGGTCTGGATCGCAGCCGCGCTCGCCCCGACGGTGACGAACCGGGCGAGGCGACCGACCGTGCTCGAGTCGATGCTCGTCGTCGGTGTCGCCATCAGTCGACGGTCACCGGTAGCCGAGCGCGTCCAGACGGTCGGCGATCGCCGAGTCGAGGTCCTCCTCCCCGCCCTCGGATCCGGCGCGGGGTTCCCCCCCGTCTCTCCCCCCGTCGCCCCCGATCCGGTCGGCGTGTTCGCGGACGGCCCCCCGCAGCTCCGTCAGCACCTCGGGCCTGTCGGCGTCCGGTTCCGCGAGGAGGTCCCGGCCCTGTTCGGGGTCCGCCTCCCGGTCGTACAGCTCCGCGACGCCGGTCTCGGTGTTCTCGACGTAGACCCACCCGGCCGTCCGCGCCGAGACGAGGAGGTCCCCCTCCGCGAGCGACCGCGGGATGGGCTGCTGGGTCACGTCCTCGCCGCGGACCGCGACCGAGACGACCGGCTCGCCGGCCGCGTCGGCGCCCGCGCCGCCGTCGCTTCCGTCCCGGGTCGCTCCCGTCCCGTTCACGGCCGCCCCCGGGTCGGTTCGCCCCTCGAGGACGACGCCGCTCAGGTCCTCGCCCTCCCACGCGTCCGGACCGGACACGTCGAGCAGCGACGCGACGGTGGGCGGGACGGCGTCCAGCCCCACCGCGCGCTCGACGGTCCGCGACTCCGCGCCGGGCACGTCGACCACGAACGGAACGTGGATCAGTTCGTCGTACAGCTTCGGGTAGTGGGCGAGGTGGCCGTGCTCCTGGAACTCCTCGCCGTGGTCGCCGGCGAAGACGACGGCCGTGTCGTCGGCGTGGCCCGCCCGGGCAAGCGCCTCGCGGAGCCGACCGAGGCTGGCGTCCACCTGCCGGACCCCGCCGTGGTACAGCGTCCGGAGGTCCGCGAGCGTCCGCGGTCCGACCGCGCGGCCGAGCCCGGTCCGGACGTGCGCCCGGAGCATCCGCCCCGTGCCGAGGCGGTCCGAGGAGACCTGACGGAGGTATCGCGGGGCGGGGACGTACGGCGTGTGCGGGTCCATGTAGTGGACCCAGAGGAAGAACGGCCCGTCCGCCCCCTCGAGGAACGAGATGGCGCCCCGCTCCACGTCGAGCATCTTCGAGGTGTCGGCGAACGGCCGCCCGTCGTCCGAGCGGCTGAGCTTCGCTGCGGCCCGACGGAACGGCGAGCGGAGCAGCTGGAGCCAGCCCTGCACGGTCGGGTGGGCCGCGAGGTACCGACTGTACCGGCTGGAGGCGTCGCCGACGAACGACTCGAACTCGTCGAAGCCGCGGTCGTACCCCCAGTGTTCGGTGAGGAAGCCGTTCGCGGCGTTGTACCCTCCCGTCCGAACCCCCGCGTCCGCGAGCGCCTCGGCCAGCGTCGGCGTCGACGGGGTGCCGATGTCGGGCCCCTCGGCGAAGACGGGCCGGGAGGTCAGGATGCCCGGAAAGGAGAAGGGGGTCCAGTTCCCCGTCGCGAACGCGTTCTCGAAGGTCGTCCCCCCCGCCGCGAGCTCGTCGACGACGGGCGTGCGGGCGCCGCCGAGCGCGTCGGCCCGGAGCGAGTCGACCGTGACGAGGAGGACGTTCTCCACCTCGGGTGTCGTGTCGTTCATGTCGATGTGTCCCACCTATACCGGCGCGAGACGCCACGAACCGGCTCTTTTCGTCCGTCTCGGTCGTCGCGCGCGTCGGTTACTCCCCGGCAATTGCACCCCCGGTGGTTAACGTGTTTTGCTTCTTTCCCGTTCGGTCGGGGGAGGGGCCGCGCGGCCGCGTCGGACCGGTCAGCCCCCGGCCCACGACCCGAGGTCGAGCGCCATCACGAACGCCGGCTCGCCGTCGGCGTAGTAGCGGGGGATCCGCCGCGCCGGCTCGAACCCCTCGTCGGCGTACAGCGTCTGCGCCCGGTGGTTCGACTCGCGCACCTCCAGTTTCACGACGGTCGCGCCGGCGACCGCGAGCTCCCGGAGCGACTCGCGGAGCAGCCGCCGGCCCAGCCCGTCCCCCTGCGCGTCGGGGCGGACGGCGATGTCCTTCACGTGGCCGATGTCGCGGCCGTGGTTCGGCGTCACGTCGCCGACGACGTAGCCGAGCACGTCGCCGGCGGCGACGCCGTCGGCCCCGACCGACAGCTCCGCCTCGCCGCCGTCCGCGACGAGGAACGCCGGGGCGTCCAGCAGCTTCTCGAACGCCGCGAACGGCCACGGCTGGGCGAACACGGACTTCTCGATGCGATACACCGCGAGCAGATCGGCGCGAGTCGCCGGCCGTACCTCCACGCCCCGGTCCCCGTCGCGTACCGACTCCTCGTCCGCGTCCTCACCCCCCGACACGGCACGGCTCGGAGTTGTCACGCGGGGGGGTACGGTTGACCGATTGATAAGGACAGCGGCCATCGGCTGTGACGGTCGCAGTTCGTCGTGTTCGTCGCGACTCCGCCTTCGTGCCCTGTCGCGGTGGGCCCTAGCCGACTGGCACGCGTGACGCGAGCGCCCCCGTGGCGCGAGCAACGCGCGCGAGGGACGAGACGCGCAGCGAGCGGAGCGAGCTCCGAGCCCCTCAGAACTCACCCTCGCTCCCAAGGTCGCTCGCGTGAGCCTCGCGCGCTACGTGGCTGGTGACCCCATACTCACGCGCATCCACCGTCGGCCGGTCGTCCGCTGCCGACCTCCCGACTCACTCCCACCGCTGACCTCCCTTCCCATTCGAACCGCTGAACCGTCGCCGACGCGCTTTTCGTCCCCGGGCGACTGCATCCGTCCATGGACGGCGAAGTCTCCCCGGGCGACGTCGAGCGACTCGTCGACGAGGACGGCGACGTCCGCGTGGTGGACATCAGGTCCCCGCGCGCGTTCGCCGGCGGGCACATCCCGGACTCCGAGAACGTCCCGTTCGCGGACCTGCCCGACCGCGTCGAGGAACTGCGCGAGGCCGACCGCATCGTCACCGTCTGCCCGCACGGGAAGGCGAGCGTGCAGGCCGCCCGACTCGTCAAGTCCTTCGAGGGCACCGCCGACGCGACCGTCGAGAGCATGGCCGGCGGCCTCAGCGAGTGGGAGGGCGACCTCGAGATCGACGCCCCCGAGCGCGAGGCCGACGAGGGGCCCGAGTCACCGTTCTGAGCGGCCACCCTCGCCCCCGCGTCCGGACGACCTCCCGAACCGGGACGCGAGCAGTGCCGTCAGCGCCGCGAGCGCCGCGGCCGTCGGGAACGTCCCGAACCCCGGCGTCGTCACGTCGGTCCCCTCGTCGCCGCGGTCGACGGTCACCGTCGCGGACCGGTCCCCGAACGCGACCCGACGCTCGCCCGCCGCCTCGAACCGGACGACGACCGAGAGTTCGCGGCCCCCGCCCGGCGCGAGTCGGACCGTCTCGGTCCGGAGGGTCTCGCCGTCGATCACGACGGGCACCTCGCCGTCGGCCGGGACGGACGCGTCGTTCCGGACCGTCGCGGTCAGTCGGACCGCCTCGCCCGGCGCGACGGTCGTCCGGTTCGCCCGGACTGTCCCGACCGTCGGCGTCGCCGGCTCGCTCACCCGGACCTCGTACTGCCGGTCCCCCACCGAGAGGGTGTACCGGCCCGGCGCGTCGAAGGTGTGCGAGAGGGGGACGGTCGCCGTCTCGTCCGGGTCGAGCCGGCCGGTCGCGGCGTCGACGCGCTCGCCGTCCACGCGGAGCGCCAGTTCGAACTCCCCCGGCGTGCCGCCGACGTTCCCGACGGTCGGCCGCAGCGTCAGCGTCTCGCCGGCCGCGATCGATGGCGGGGCCGTCAGGCTGCCGTTCCGGTAGGGCCCGCTCACGTCGGCGTCGTCGGGCGGCGTGACGGTCACGCGGGCCGGGAGCCGCCCGAACGCCTCGTCGTGGGCGGGCCGCTCCCACATCCCCGGGACCGCCTCGGTCGCGGTGTATCGGTCGGCGTCGTCGGCCACCGGCCTCCCGCCCGCCTCGTCGACGGCGCGCCGGAACCCGTCGGCCGTGACCGGACCGTCCCGGGCGTTCAGCCGCGCCAGCACGGACCCGAGCGTCGCCTCGCTGTCGGTCTCGACGCGGATGCGACGGTCCAGTTCCCCGGCCACGAGCCCGCCCTTCACGTAGTTCGCGCCCCCGGCCCAGGTGCCGGGCTCCGCCAGCACGGCGTCGGCGTACGGCCGCCGCTCGCCGGCGGCGAGGTAGGTGGCGAACTCGTCGAACCCGACCAGGTCGCCCTCGAGCGCGAGCAGCGCGGCGTAGTAGTGGGCGCTCCCCTCGAGGAGCCAGCGGGTCCCGTCCGTCGTCTCGAACCCCTGTCTCGTGTGGACGTACTCGTGGAGCCAGACGTTCTCGGGCGTGGCGAGCCGTTCGTCTGCCCGCACCCACGCCTCCGCCTCCCCGGTCTGGAGGCCGCGGACGACCCAGTCCGGGCCCGAGGGCGCCGCGACGAGCAGCACCTCGTCGTCGCGGTCGCCGACCCTGAGCGCGTCCGAGGCGTTCGCGACGGCGTCGAGCACCGTCTCCGGGTCCTCGGCCATGTCGGCCGCCGCCGGGACGACCAGCCGGAACGTCTGCCCGTGTGCCTCGCGGACGTACGTCTCGTGCTCGCCGAGGAACGCCATCCGGCCGCGGACGGCGCCCTCGCCGTCGACGGTCGTCCGCCGGTCGAGCCGGGGCGGGTCGCCCGTGTACCGCCAGCCGACGCCGACCTGCGGGGGTTGGACGAGCGCCCACGGCCCCACGTCGGCGAACAGGTACCCGTCGTCCGCCGAGTGGCTATCCGCGGGTCCGACGGCTCCTCCCTCGTGGGCTCCCGGCCGCACGTCGACCGCCGCGCCGACCGGCGGGTCCTCGGCCAGCCGACCGGACTCCGCGGTCCGGTTCACCGGGACCCGGAACGCGAGCCTCGGGGAGTCGGTTCGGCCGTCCCACTCGTACTCGTTCCCGCCGTCGCCCGCGGCGAAGCCGGACGCCGAGCGGACCGTCGCCCCGGGCGGGAGCGTGGTCCGGAGTTCGGAGACGCGGTCCGGGATCGAGAAGCGGACGACGACGTCTATCTCTCCGGGCCGCTCGGGCGTCAACGACAGCGTCCTCGTGAGGCCGACGTCGTCGCTCCCTGCCTCCACGGACCGGGTCGGCGTCGCCGAACTCGTCGCGGGCCGAGGGGACTCCACGCGAGTCGCGGCCGGCCGGGTCGGAGCCGATCGGGCTACGGTCGACCGGATCGCGGCCGATCGGACGACGGTCGACTGGGTCGTGGCCGACTGCGCCGCGGCCGCCGGGGCGGTGGCCGACGAGGTCGCGGCGGCCGGGGCAACGCTCGCCAGGACGAGGAGGACGACGACGGCGACGGTCCGGACGCGCATTCGACCGTCGTTTCGGTCGGCGCCGGAATATACGTTGCCGACTGGGAACCACGTGGTCGCTTCGCGAGCGGCGTCGCGGCCGCTCGCGAGCGGCGGAGAACGGAAGAACGTGCGGGCGGGCGGCTAGTCAGGTACCGGTCACGCGACGTTGAACCCCTTCTCGCGCAGGAAGTCCTCGACGCGACCGCTGTGGTTCCCCTGCAGCTCGATGGACTGCTCCTCCACCGTGCCGCCGCAGGCGAACTTGGACTTCAGGTCGCTGGACAGGGAACTCATGTCCACGTCCTTGGGGTCGAAGCCTTCGATGACCGTTACCTCCTTGCCGTACCTGCGCTCGTCGATGCGGATCGTGATCTCCTGGGACTCCTTGGCGACGTCCTCGCAGACGCAGAGCTCCTCAGGCAACCCGCACGTCGAGCATACCTCGGACATTTCCAGCCGAACCTACAGGACCACCGTATTAAACAGTGTCGGGTATTGCCACTTGTCGCGCCCAGCGGCGGCGTCTTCGGCCACTTCGGGGGAGACGGGCTCCCCCCGGACGCCTCGGGTCGCGGGGAGACCGACCCCCGCTCAGGAGCCGAACCGGCGGAACACCGGGGCGTACTGGCGGACGAGCGCGTCCGTCGCGTCCACGGCGTCCGCCGCCTCCGCGTCGCTCGTGCCGGGGCCGTACCGGGCGCGCTCGTACGCCCGGCCGACCACGCGGACGCGCTCGTCGAACTCGGCGGCCGCGAGCGCGTCGAGGTACTCCCGGTGCGTCTCGCCCGGTCGGCGCGCCCGGTAGGCGACCGCGCCGAGGTGCTCCAGCCGGCGGAACGCACGAACTGCGTCCGAGTTCGCGTCCCGCCGGGGCTGGTACAGCAGCCACGCGACGCGGTACGCGCGCCCGGGAACGCCGGTCCGGTGGGCGCCCGCGACGAGGCCGGCGAGCAGCGCCGCGCCGACGACGACGTCCCCGCGGTCGGGCGGCCAGCCGTCCCCGTCGTCGCCCCCGCCGTCGCCGCTCCCGCCCTCGCCGTCCGGGCCGACCGGCCCGGCGCCGGCGGGCGTCGAGTTCGGCACGGCGCCCCCGCCGGGTGCCTCCGGATCCGGCCCGGGCGCGTCGCCCGGCGTGGTCGGCTCGTCCGTCCCGTTCCCCTCCTCGGTTCCCGTCCCGTCCGGGGTCGCCGTCGGCGTCTCGTAGCTCCCGTCCTCGGAGCCGTCCGAGTCGACGTTCCCGGCGCCCTCGGCCCGGGCCTCCTCGATCCGGTCGGTCTCGGTCGACTCGCGGGGCCCGCTCGGGGTCGGGTCGAACCGGACCCAGCCGTGGTTCGGGAAGTACACCTCGACCCACGCGTGCGAGTCGAGCCCGCGGACGACCCACTCCTCCTCGGCGACCCGCTGGCCGGGCGTGTAGCCCGTGACGAACCGGGCGGGGATGCCCTGCGAGCGGAGCATCACGGCCATCGTCGAGGCGTAGTAGACGCAGTAGCCCTCCTCCATCTCGAAGAGGAACCGGTCCGCGGTGTCGCCCGACGGCGGCGGCACGTCCAGCGAGTACTCCTTGCTCGACTCAAGATACCGCTCGACGGCGACCGCCGCGTCGTACGGGTTGTCCGCACCCGACTCGTCGACGACCTCCCGGGTCCGCTCGTCGACGCGCTCGGGCGTGCTCCCGGGGAGCTGCGTGTGGCGTGCGGACACCTCGTCCGGGTAGTCAGTTCCGGCGCGCCGGAGTTCGCCGGCGCTCGCGGCCGGCACCTCGCTCGTGACGACGTAGGTGTCGTTCTCGAGCAGCGTCGTCCCCGGCCGGAGGCCGTCCTGTCCGGTCACCTGGGTCACCGCGGCGGGGTCGCCGCTCACGGAGACCGGCTTCCACGCCGCGGGCATGGCGTCGAGCGAGGACCGGGCGGTCACGCGCTGTCTGATCGGCACCGACTCGCCGGGCGGGTCCTCGAGCCGACGCTCGTCGTAGGGGCTCGCGTCGCCCGTCCGCACCCACCCCTCGCCGGTGTAGCGGTCGTACGAGCCGACCCGCCAGTACTCCGAGCGGTTCGCCTCGACGACGAACCGCACCTCGGGGGAGAGTTCGATGCTTCCGAGGACCGTCACCCGGTCGCCGTTGGTCACCAGGCTCGACTCCACGGACGGGTTCCCGGCGCCGGGTAACACCGGGTCGCTGGCGCTGCCCGGGACGACCGTGACGACGGAGGTGAGCACGACCATCGCGGCGACGACGACGGTGACGGTGTCGAGCTGGGCGAGCAGCCCCCGCCGCCCGGCGCCGGCGAGTCCGGCGACGGCGACGGCGACGGTGACCCCGGCCGCACAGACGACCGTCGCGGCCGCCCCGGCGTCGCCGGTGAAGACGAAGAAGCCGGTCGTGAGGGCGGCGACGAGCGACGCCTGGACGTACCGCCCCCGGGCGGCGAGATACCACGTCAGGAACGTCGGCACCGGCGCGAGCAGCAGCGCCCACGTGCCGACGTTCAGCAGGCGGAGCACCGACAGCCCCGAGACGAGCGCCAGCACGTCGGCCGCGACCCGCGAGACGGTGAACAGCGCCCGTGCGCTCTCGGGCACCGAGTAGAAGTACGCAACCAGGGCCGCCGTCAGCGCCGCGAGCGAGAGGACGACCGCGGTCCGCTCGCGGAGGAACCCGGCGAGCCAGGTCGCGAGCAGGACCGTGACGAGCAGTTCGGCGATCAGGAGGCCCGCGCCGCCGACCACGTCGAGGACGTGGTAGAACACCGAGGCGAACGCGAGGGTGGCCGCGAGGACGCCGAGCGCGGCCGGGTGCCGGACCGACCGCCACGAGTCGTGTTCGTCCGGCGCCGGGGTTTCGTGGGCCGCGCCGTTCCCGCCACCCCCGCCGCTTCCCATCGAACGGAGCCCCTCGGTTCCCCCGCTCACGCCGCCACCTCCCCCTCCGCCTCGCGGACGACGGCGTAGGACGGGCGGTAGGTGCCGACGAGTTCCTCGAACTCCAGCTCCTCGTCGCCGACGGCGACGCGCACGCCGTCGGCCCCGCCGTACACCGTGACGTCGGCCTCCTCGGTCGCGACCCGGCCGGGCCCGACGAGCGCGAGGCGCTCGAGCAGGCGCACCCTCCCCCCGCGGTCGGGGCCGGCCGTCACGCTGCCGTCCGGCAGGTGGACGTCGACCGGGACGCCGTCCTCGACGAGCGCGAGCGCGATGCTCGCCGCGGCCTCGGCCATCCGGTCGGCGGCGTCGGGCGCCGCGGCGGCGCCCGCCGCGAGCGAGACGGCCTCGGCCTCGGCCTCGGCGGCGAACTCCTTCACGATGAGGTCCTCGCGTTTCGCCGTCGACTTCCAGTGGATGTCCCGCAGCGAGTCGCCGCGGTCGTACTCGCGCAGGCGGTCGAACTCCCGCCGCTCCTCGTGGACGCCCGTCTCGTGGAGCGCGCGGAGGTCGCGGCGGGCCCGCGGGGCGATGGCGTGGACGCGCGGGTAGACGAGCACCTCCGCGACGCCGGCGGTCGGTACGTCCGTCTCCACCAGGCCGAGCAGGTCACGGGCCGTGACCGTCGCCGGGCCGAGGACGTGTCTCCCCCGGGCCCCGTAGCGCACGCCGTACTCGACGGGCTCGGCGCCGACGACCGTCTCGAACGTCGTCGACTCCGCGGTCAGCCCGTCACCCACCGTCTCGCGGACCTCGCCGGCGAACGGCCGGGAGAGCCCCGTCCCGGGACCCGGACGGGGGCCGCCGGGGTCGCCGAACGAGAGCCGGACGGTTCCCTCGTGGCCGACGTGGGCGTCGGGCGGCGTCTCGCGGGCGACCGCCGGCGGCTCGAACCGCCGAAGCTGGAGGTAGCCAGCCGCGAGCGCGACGAGCCCGGGGACGACGACCGCGTTCAGCGAACGCGGGCCGAACAGTCCGGCCGAGACCCCGGCGAGCGCGAGCGCGCCGACGACGGCCCAGCCGCGTCCCGTCAGCCGCATCGGCTCACTCCACGGGCACCGCGTCCAGCGCGTCCGTCACGACGTCGGCGCCGGTCTCGCTGCCGGTTCGGGGCCGGATGCGGTGGGCGAGCACGGAGGGCGCCTCGGTCTGGACGTCGTCAGGGACGACGTAGTCGCGGCCGTCGACGACCGCGCGGGCCTGGGCGGTCCTGACGAGCGCGATGCTGCCCCGGGGGCTCACCCCGAGCCGTGCGTTCTCGCGGGTGTACGTCGCCAGCCGCGTCACGTACTCGCGGACCGGCTCGCTCACCGCGACGTCCCCGGTCGCCTCGCGGGCGCGCCGGAGGTCCTCGACGGTCGCCACCGCGTCCAGCGACTCGATGGGGTGCTCGCCGGCGGTCCGGCCGAGCATCTCCGTCTCGTCGGCCTCGTCCGGGTAGCCGAGCCGGAGTTTCTTGGCGAACCGGTCGATCTCCGCCATCGGGAGCTCGTAGGTCCGGCCGGGCTCCACGTCGTTCTGGGTCGCGATGACCGTGAACGGCTCCGGGAGCGCGCGGGTGACGCCGTCGACGGTCACCTGCGACTCCTCCATCGCCTCCAGCAGCGCCGACTGGGTCTTCGGCGGCGCCCGGTTGATCTCGTCGCCGAGGACGACGTTGGCGAACACGGGCCCGGGCTGGAACTCGAACTCGCCGGTCTTCTGGTTGAACACGTTCACGCCGGTCACGTCGGAGGGCAGCAGGTCGGGCGTGAACTGCACGCGACGGAACTCGCAGTCGACCGACCGGGCGAGCGAACGCGCGAGCATCGTCTTGCCGACGCCGGGGACGTCCTCCAGCAGGACGTGACCCCGGGCGAGCACGCCGACGAGGATGTGCTCGACGGCGGCGTCGTTGCCGACGATGACGCGCCGGACGTTGTCGGCGACCCGCGACACGAGGTCGGCCGCCTCGTCGACGGGGAGGGCGGTTCGTCCGTCGAGGTCCGCGTCGACGTCGCTCATGCGACTCCGGGCACCCCCCGGACCGCGGCTTGCAGGGCGTCGTTCACACGCGGTGACACGGACCGCCCCGACCTAACTCTGCCGCCGATCCGAGCGGTCTGACGGGCGAGTGGTGCGCTCGTCGCACCTGTACGGCCGTCACGGCGGTCGACGGGACGGTTCCGGCCACGGCCGCCCCCGGCCCGCTCGGCGATCCTCGGGCGCTCGCTTCGTTCGCGCCCCCGTCGCGCTCCTTCCTGCCCCTCTCGCGCGCGCCGCCTCGTCCCTTCGGGGCTCGCGTCGCGCGCGCCGACGTTCCACCTTTCCCCCACGTCGTCGGTCGAATCAACCCGAACCGGGCTGCAACCTCGGCCGCCGATCGACGGGAAGACGCGCGGCGGACAGGCGTCGGACGCCGCGCTGTCTCGCGATTCCGCGGAGACACCTTTAGGTACCTCCGGCGGGGAGAGCTATCCGATTCACTGGTGTGTCATGTCGCAGGGAGCATACGGTCAGGGCTTCGTTGAACGGGTCGTCGAGGCGTGCGACCGGGTCGAGGCGGGGCTCGGACCGTCCGCAGCGGCCGAATCCGTCGCCGCCGCGCTGTGCGAGCACCTCTTCGCGGGGGTGCTCGGCTACGACGAATCGAGCTACGTTCGGAACCGCGCGGTCGCGCGCCTCCGGGACGACGCCGGCAACGTCGCCGCCACGGTCGCGGCCGTCGGCCACGAGGGGAGCCTCGAGGCCGCGACGGACGCCGCGTTCGCCGCCGCGGGCGACGAGCCGTACGTGCAGTACGTCGTCGCCGCCTCGCCGGAGCGGCTCGTCGCCTACGAGCGCGTCTCCCCCGAGGAGGCCGACGGCGAGGCCGAGACGCGCCACGGCGTCGCCGCGACCGTCCACACCGAGGTCCCGCTCGCCGAGGTCGTCGCGGCCGGCCGGCAGGGACGGCTCTCCCAGACGCTCCGGCCGGGCCAGCAGCTCGCCGTCGCGAAGCTGACGGCGCTCCGGCCCGACGAGCTGTCGGCCGCCGAGCGCTACGAGGAGTTCGACGCGCCCGACCGTCACTCGGTCGCGGACGACGACGGGCAGGGGACGCTCGTCGGGACGCTCCGCGACTGCCTGACGGACGTGCTCGTCCCGGCCGTCGAGGAGGCGTTCGCGGACGTCCGGGAGCGCACCGACGAGTACGAGGACCGCGAGGCCGCCCTGGAGGCGGCCGTCGACGCGGCGCTCCGCGGCCCCGGCGACGACACCGCCGCCGCGCCGGCCCGCCTGCGCCTGCTCGACCACCGGCGCGACGGGGCGGGCGAGGCCGTCAGCGACCTCCGGGCCGCCTACGGCACCTGGGTCCGGGGCGCGGGTCGCACGGGGTTCACGCCCTCCGAGAACGAGCGGGCGTTCGTCCGCGTCGCGGCGTTCTCGCTGCTGGAGGAGGCGTTCCTCGTCCGGGTCGCCGAGGGGATGGACCTCCGGGAGGAGACGCTGACCGGCGACGCGGTCGAGCGGTTCGAGGCGTTCGCCGACTCGTTCGACGTCGACCGGGACGCCGGCGACCTGCTGCTGGTCGCCCGCGAGTCGTTCGAGGACCTCTACGACCGCCGGGCGCCGCCGCTTTGCGACTGGGCGCTGGACAACGACGCGGTCGTGGAGGCGCTCTCGCGGGTCGTCTGGTACCTCGACCACTTCGCCTTCGACGTCGACGGCGGCCGGGCCGCCGCGGCCTACGACCGCCTGCTCGGCGTGCTCGACCTGCCCGGGATCGACCTCGATCCGAACGACCCGCTCCCCGACGAGGCGCTCGGCCGGACCGCGTTCCCGGCGGGCGAGGGCGCGCTGCTCGACCCGGCGGTCGGCGACGGCCGCTACCTCCTCGCCGCGGCCGAGCGACTGCGCGGAGGGGTCCGCGAGGGGACCGGCGGGGCGGACGCGGGGACCGGATCGGGCGTCGACCCGGACCCCCGCGACCCCGAGCCGTCGGACCCCCGCGACCGCCTGCGTGTGATCCGGGAGCGACTCGTCGGCGCCACGCCCGACCCGCTCTCGTGTCGCGTGACCGAGACCCGCCTGCTGCTCCGCCTGCTGGACGACTACCGGGAGGCGCGCTGGGAGGAGTCAGGGTTCACCCTCGACCCCCTGCGCGTCCACCTGACCGACCCGCTGGTGCACCCGGACGAACAGACGACGCTCGGCGCGCCGAACGAGGCGGGCGGGGCGGACCCGCTCGAGAGCGAGGAGTTCGCGTACGTCGTCGGTCGGTTCCCCGCTCGGCTCCGGCGGGACGTGGCCGAGGGGCCCGCCGCGGAGGCGTACGCCGAGTACGACGCGGCCTACTACACCTACGACACCTCCGCGCTGTACGTCGAGCGTGCGACCGACTGGCTCGCGGAGAACGGGGTCCTCTCGGCGGTCGTCTCGGGCCGCTTCCGGGACACCCGGTTCGGCGAGAAACTGCGCGAACGCCTGCCCCAGTGGTACCGCCTCGACGAGATCCGCGAGGTGCCGGGGACGGCGGCGGGTCGGACGCCGGTGCTGCTGGCCGCGCGGCGCTTCCGGAAGAACGAGCCGCTGGTCTCGCCCGCGGAGTTCGAGCCGCCGACGTACTCCTTCGAGTACGCGGAGGGGCTGGACGGCGAGTCCGTGGCAGTGCCCGCTTCGTTGCTATCGGGCGAGGAGTGGGCGCTGGACGCGGCGCCGACCGCCGGCGTCGAGTCCGAGGCGGACGGGAACACGGCGGATTAGGTCGATTCACGGAGGTGGTGGTCGTGGTGCGGTTCGTTCGGTCCGTCGCGTCGTTAGTCCGGCCGTGAAAGGCGGACCGCCACTGCTTGCACGGTGGAGTCCACCAGTCACCTCGGAGCGCGCTCCGCGGAACCGCGCGAAACCCTCCGATCTTCGGCAGCGGGCGAGAGCTTCGCTCTCGCGGCCTCAGCGAATCTCCGATTCGCGGAGTGACGAGACGGCACAGCCGTCTCGAACCATCACCCTCGCTCGCAGGCTCGCTCGCGTGAGCCTCCCCAGCCGATTCGCTCGCTAATGTCTCCGGACTGGCTTTTCGCTCGGGTCGGCTGGTGGAAGAGGCAGACCACTACCGCTTGCCCACCGGCGTCCACCAGCCTCCCTGGCCGATTGCGCTCCTCGCTCCCTCCGGTCGCTGCGGTGCTCATCCCTCGCGCGCGATCAACGCGCGCCACCCCTGCTGCCGACCCGCGCCATCCCTGCTACCGACCCGATCGCCGCTGACCGTCCGGGCGACCTGCCGGGGGCTCCCCACCGCGGTCACGAACGGGAGTCGAGCCTGGGTCGCTCGGTCGACCGTCCGGCAGGGGGGACTGAAAGGGGCCGCGGGGGATTTCGGGGTCCGTGGCACGACCGGACCAACCACCGAGCCGACAGCGGCGGAAGCGTTCGAGCCGTTCCGGCCGTCCATCGAAACCGTACGAAACCATCGCGCCGGAGTTATGTCCGCGGCCCCCCTCCGCCCGACCGTGACGGGGGACCACTCGCTCGACGACTTCCTCGACGCCGGGGGGAGCGGGGACGCCGCCGCCGACCCGGCCGAGTCCGGCGAACCGGCTCCCGACCCGGAGCCGAACGACGGGGTCGGCGAGGACGAGCGACCCCCGACGAACCCCGAATCCGTCGACCCCGCGGAGCCGACCTACGACTGGTCGCCCGACGGCGCCGACTGCGCGGCCTGCGAGGAGACGGTCACCACGCGGTGGCGCCAGGACGGCGCCTACGTCTGTGCCGACTGCAAGGAGTGGTAACGGTCGCTACCGCCGACCGCCGTGGCGCTCGAAGCCGTCGGCCAGCGTCGCCTCCCCGAGGGTGAGCACCGTCGGCCGGCCGTGCGGGCAGGCGTACGGCTGCTCGCATCGACCGAGGCGCTCGACGAGCCTGCCCGCCGTTTCGCGGTCCAGCGCGTCCCCGGCCTTCAGCGACGGGTGGCACGCGAGGTCCGCCAGCGCCGCCTCCCGCGGGTCCGACTCGCCCCGCGCCAGCGACGACGCCGCCTCGCCCAGCGCGTCCGCGCCCGCGACGCGACCCAGCGGCGCGGGGACGGCCGTGACGCGGTACGTGCTCCCGCCGAACCGCTCGAACGCGAAGCCCAGCTCCCGGAGCGCGTCGGCGTGTTCCTCGACCGCGGCGGCCGCTCCGGGGTCGAGCGAGACGGTCGCGGCCGGGTCGACCGCCGCGGAGGGGACGGCCTCGTCGGCCAGCGCGTCCCGCAGGCGCTCGAAGTTCACCCGCTCGTGGGCCGCGTGCTGGTCGATCACGAGCAGTCCGTCGTCGGCCTCGCAGAGGACGTAGAGGTCGCGGAACTGCCCGAGCACCGACGCGTCCGCAAAGTCGGAGTCCGAGCCCGCCGCGGGCGCGAGCGAGGAGTCGAGGTCCATCGCCACCTCGCCCGAGCGCCGGAGGTCCGCCGTGGTGAGCGCGTCGCGGACGCCGGTCTCGACCGCCTCCGCGACGGCGTCCGCGTCCCGGAGCGCCACGCGCTCCTTCGCCGGGTGGACGTTCGCGTCCACCGACCCCGGGGGCAGCGAGAGGCGGACGACGGCGACGGGTTCGCGTCCGGAGGGGAGCAGGGTGCCGTAGCCCGACGCGACCGCGCGGCGGAGTCGCTCGTTCGCCACGGGCCGGCCGTTGACCGCGAGGTGGACGTGCTCGCGGGTCGAGCGGGTGACCGCGGGGGCGACGAGCGCGCCCTCCGCGCGGAGTTCGACTGCCGCGTCGTTCGCGCTCTCTTTCCCACACCCCGCGCCGTTCCCGCCCTCTCCACCGCTCGCCCCGCCCCCGGAGCCGAGGTCGGCCCGGTGGTCGAACGCCGTCGCGTGCCCCGCGGCCTCGCGGTCGTAGACGGCCACCAGCGCGTCGGTGGTTCCCGTTCCGGGCGTCCGGAGCGTCTCGCGGCCGTCGTGGACGAGCGAGAACGCGACGGCCGGCCGGGCGAGCGCGTAGTCGGCGACGAGTTCCGAGATCCGGCCGAACTCGCGGGCCGGCGAGGCGAGCGACTCCCGGCGCGCGGGCCGGTCGGCGAACAGGTCCGTCACCTCCACGGTCGTGCCGCGGGCGCGTCCGGCGTCCGCGACCGACGTATCCCCGTCGGCGACCCGGACGCGGGTCCCGAGGTCCTCGCGCTCGGCCGTCGTCGTCAGTTCCAGGGCGCCCGCGTCCGCGACGCTCGCGAGCGCCTCCCCGCGGAAGCCGAGGCTGTCGGCGTTCGCGAGGTCCGAGGCGTCCCGGATCTTGCTCGTCGTGTGCGGTTCGACCGCGCGGACGGCGTCCTCCCGGGCCATCCCGCGCCCGTCGTCGGCGACGCGGATCCGGTCGGTTCCGTCGCCGTCGACCTCGACGTCGATCCGTTCCGCGCCGGCGTCGAGCGCGTTCTCCACGAGTTCGGCGACGACGCGCGCCGGGCGGGTGATCACCTCGCCGGCGGCGATGCGCTCGACGGTCGCGCGGTCGAGTTCGCGGACCGCCCCCGGGCCGCGTCCGCCCTCGCTCGAACCCTCCCGGTGCTCGGACATCCTCAGGCGTCCTCCTCCAGCCGTCGCTGGAGCTCGTTCAGGCGGTTCAGCGCCTCGATGGGCGTCGTTTCGGCGAGGTCGACCCCGCGGAGCGCCGCCAGCGTCTCGCGCTCGGCGTCGGTCGAGTCGCCGGGGTCCGTGACGCCCGTCCGACCCGGTTCGGCGCTCCCGAGGTCGTCGAGGGTGCGCTGGACCGGGTCGGAGGAGCCGTCGGGCGAGCCGCCGTTCGCGACGTCGCCGCCGTCCGCGCCCTCGGCGACGAGCGTCCGCGCACGCTCCACCACCGCGTCGGGGACCCCCGCGAGTTCGGCGACCTCGACGCCGTAGGAGGCCGCCGCCGCGCCGGGCTTCGCCCGGTGGAGGAACGTCACGTCCCCGCCCTCGCGGGTCGCCGCGAAGTGGAGGTTCCGCACGCGCTCGCGCTCGTCGGCCAGTTCCGTCAGGTCGTGGTAGTGGGTCGCGAACAGCGCCGTCGCGCCGAGTTCGTCGTGGAGGAACTCGACCGCGGCGCGGGCGATCGCCCGGCCGTCGGTGGTGGCGGTGCCGCGGCCGACCTCGTCGAGCACGACCAGCGAGTCGTCGGTCGCGTCGTGGAGGATATCCGTCAGCTCCCGCATCTCGCGCATGAAGGTGGACTCGCCGCCCGCGATGTCGTCGCTGGCGCCGACGCGGGTGAACACCCGGTCGACGACGGGGAGGCGTGCCGACTGGGCCGGGACGAACGACCCGGCCTGCGCGAGCACGACACAGAGCGCGACCTGTCGCATGTACGTCGACTTCCCGCTCATGTTCGGGCCGGTCACGAGCGCGACGGTTCCCTTCGGGAGGTCGGCGTCGTTCGGCACGAACTCCGGTTCGGTGCGCTCGACCACCGGGTGGCGTCCGCCCTCGACGAACGCTCCGTCGGCGCCCAGTTCCGGACGGGCGTAGTTCCGCTCGACCGCGGCGGTCGCGAGCGCGGCGAGCGCGTCCACGCGCGCGAGCGCGTCCGCGAGGTTCTGGATTCGTTCGGCCTCGGCGGCCACGTCGGCCCGGACGTCCGTGAACAGTTCGTACTCCAGGCGGTCGGCGCGCTCCTCTGCGCCGAGGATCTCGTCCTCGCGCCGCTTCAGTTCCGGCGTGTAGAAGCGTTCGGAGTTCTTCAGCGTCTGGCGGCGGGTGTAGTCGTCGGGCACCTTCCCCAGTTGCCCGTTCGTCACCTCGATGTAGTAGCCGTGGACCTGGTTGTAGCCGACGTCGAGGTTGTCGATGCCGGTCCGCTCGCGCTCGGCGGATTCCAGGTTCGCCACCCACTCGCGGCCCTCGCGGGCGACCCCGCGCACCTCGTCCAGGTCGGCGTCGAAGCCGTCGCGGACGACCCCGCCGTCGGTGACGTCGGTCGGCGGGTCCTCGACCACGGCGGCGTCGACCCGTTCGCGGAGGTCCGCCATGGGGTCGAGCGACTCGCGGAGGGCGGCCAGTTCCGGGGCGTCGGCGAGCGCGTCCCGGAGCTCGGGGACGGCCTCGAACGTCGCGTGCAGCGACCGCAGGTCGCGCGCGTCGGCCCGGCCCCGGGTGACGCGCCCGACCAGCCGTTCGAGGTCGTACGCCTCCCCAAGCAGGTCCCTGGCCGCCTCGCGGGCCAGCGTGTGCTCGGCGAACGCCTCGACCGCATCGTGGCGGGCCTCGATTCGCTCGCGGTCGAGCAGGGGTCGGCGGAGCCACGCGCGGAGCCGTCGGCGGCCCAGGGCCGAGCGCGTCTCGTCGAGCGTGTCGAACAGCGACGCGCCGTCGCCGGCGTGGGTCTCGAACAGTTCCAGCCCGCGGAGCGCGGTCGCGTCGAGCCGCAGGGTGCGCCGGGGGTCGTACCGCCGGACGCGGTTGACGTGCCCGAGCGGGCCGTCGTCGCCCTGGGCCCACTCGGCGTACGCGAGCAGCGCGCCGGCGGCGGTCGCGGCGGCAGGCGGGAAGCGGGCGGGGTCGGCGTAGGCCGTGAGGCGCTCGCGGGCGGCGTCGGGCGCGAAGGCGTCGGGATCGTAGTCGGTCGTCATCGCGCCCTCGGCGAGGTCGTCGCCGCCCGCGTCGACGTCGGGCCCCGTCAGGAGTTCGGCGGGAGCGACCCGCGCGAGCTCCTCCCGCACGTCGGCGAGCGACCCGGCGGTGGCGGCACACTCGCCGGTCGAGACGTCGACGTGGGCGAGGCCGAACTCCGGATCGGGGTGGTCCGCGCCCCCGCCCCGCGTCACACACGCGACGTAGGTGTTCGACCCGGCCGCGAGCAGTTCGTCGTCGACGACCGTACCGGGGGTGATGACCTGCGTGACCGCCCGGTCGACCAGCCCGTTCGTCTCCTCCGGGTCCTCGACCTGGTCGGCGACCGCGAGGCGGTACTCGGCGTCGAGCAGCCGGTCGAGGTACTTGGCCGCGTTGTCGACGGGGATGCCGCAGGCGGTGTAGGTGCCCGTGGAGTCCTCGCGCTCGATTCGCGTGAGTTCACAGACCCGGGCCACCTCGTCGGCCGTCTCGCAGAACGCCTTGTAGAAGTCGCCGACGCGGAAGAGGAGCACCGCGTCGTCGTACTCCTCGGCGAGGTCGACGTACTGGGCGAGCATGGGCGTGAGTTCCTCCCGGCGGTCGAGCATCTTCGCCGGCGCGCCCGTTACCATGTTCGTGGACCGGTGGGGGAGGGGCGAAAGGGTTTCGCCCTCTCGTCGGGATCCTCGATGCGGGCTGGCGGTTCGATCGAGGCGGGAGGTCGGGCGACGTGGACCGCGAAGCGGCGAGTGGCGACCCGATAGCCGCGGCCCCTTTCGGGAACCGTGCCGCGTCGTCCGCCCGAAGTAGCGAGTCGACCGCTACGGAGGCTTCCGGGAACGGCCCCACGACGAACCGAACCCTCATCCCCCGAACGGCCGGCCCGCGGGAGCACCAACGCTGAAGTCCGGACGGGCCGAACCCCGCACATGGTCACGGTCATCGACTTCCTCGTCGAACTCGGCGCCAGCGTCCTCGAGATGTTCCGCATCATCGCCGTCGACGTCGCGGCCGGCGGCCCGATCGCGCTCGTCTCGTCGCTCCTCGGGGCGCTCGTCATCGCGTTCAGCGTCGGGTTCGTGGGCTACCTCGTGTTCGGCGCGCTCGTCCGGGAACTCGGCGTGCCGTTCCCGTCGCCGGGTCGCGGGCCGCGCGAGGCCCCGCCGCGGCGCTGAACCCGGCGCCGCCGAACCGACCCGCCGACCTACGGCGCCGCCTCGGCCGCCAGTCCGATCGCCTCCTCGAGGTCGGGCCCGAGCGGCGATCCGACGACGAGAGAGTCCGCGTGCTCCAGCACCGCCGCCATCCCGTCGGCGACCTCCGCCGGGGTGCCGGCGATGCAGAACGCCGCCAGCATGGCGGGCGTCACCGCCTCGAACGCCGCCGAGAACTCCCCGGCGGCGATGGCGTCGCCGATGCGCCCGGCGCGTTCGGGGTCGATGCCGTGGCGGTCCAGCACCGGCGGCGGCGCCCCGGCGGCGATGTACGCGACCGGCGGCCGGGCGGCCTCGCGGGCGGCCTCGCCGTCCGCCGCGACCGACACGGCGGCGTAGGCCGCGAGGTCGAACCCGTCGGCGTCGACGCCGTCCGAGCGGTCCGCGAGGCCCTCCGCCACGCGTTCGCGGGCCCACGCCAGGTCGTCCGGGTGCGAGCCGTTGAACAGCAGGCCGTCCGCGCGCTTGCCGGCCATCCGGCACATGTGGGGCCCCTCGCCGCCGACGTAGACCGGGAGATCCGCCCCCTGCGGCGGTTCGTAGTTCAGGCCCGCGTCGTCGGCGTCGAACGTCCGGCCGCCGTCGACGCGCTCGCCGGCCCAGAGCTCCCGCGCGACCTCGAACGCCTCGAGGACGGGGCGGAGCCCCCGCTCGTCCGCGAGCCCGAGGTTCCGGAGCGAGGACGGGTCGCCCGGGCCGACGCCGTAGACGGCCCGGCCGCCCGAGGCCTCGTCGAGCGTGGCGACGCGGGACGCGAGCGTGACGGGGTGCGTCTCGAGGGGGTTGACGACGCCCGGACCGAGCAGGGCGTCGTCCGTCTCGGCCGCCAGCCGCGAGAGGACCTGGAACGCGTCGCGATTGTTGTAGTGGTGCGAGACGAACACCGCGTCGAAGCCCGCGTCCTCGGCCGCGACCCCGAGGTCGACGAGGCGGTCCGCGGGGTGTTCGGGCGTGAGTTCGACGCCGAGCATCCCGTCGCGATCCGGACTCCCCTCACGTTCCGGCCCGTCCCCGTCAACCATCGAACTCCCACCCCTCGAGCGCCTGCCGGACGAAGTCGCCCTCGACCTCGCGGAAGTGGCTGTCGCTGCCCCCGTGCTCGCCCCACTCGAAGCCGCGGACGACGACGGCCGGGGTGCCGCCGTCGCCCTCGCCCGCGAGGAGGTTCGCGGCGGCCGCGAGTTCGTCGACGACGTTCTCGACGGTGACGCCGAGTTCGCGCCCGTCCCGGTCCGTCTCGCCCCGCCAGTCGCGCGCGGCGTGCATGCCGGCCCAGCCGACGGCGACGCCGCGCTGGCCGTGGCGGAACGGCCGGCCGCAGGTGTCGGTGACGATCACGCGGCCCGCGGGGAGCCCCTCGCGGATCCGCTCGGCGGACTCGGACGGTCGCTCCGGGAGGAGCAGCAGGTCGCCGTCCGGGACGTTCGAGCGGTCGATGCCGGCGTTGACGCCGACGTGGCCGAACCGCGTCGCCGTGAGGAGGAACGGCGCCTCCATCAGCAGTTCGGCGGACTCCTCCAGCACGGCCTGGGCGAACCGAGGGTCCTTCTCGTCTCCCGAGACGGCTTCGAGCCGTCCGGCGATCTCCTCCGCCCGCGGGGAGGGGGGAAAGTCCGCGAGGTCGAACGTCCGCCCCTCGGCCTTCGAGACGACGGTGGAGGCGACACAGACCACGTCGTCGGCGCGGAGGTCGACCCGCTCGCGGATCAGGGCGGCGAGGTCGTCCCCCTCACGCACCTCGGGGAGGTCGGGGACTGCGAACAGTTCCATACCGGACGTGCGTCCGACTGGGGCAAAAGGCCGCCGGTGGCGGTACCGCTCGCTGGGTCGGATTCGCGTCGAGGAACGCGAATCCGGATCGGATTTCGCACCCTCGCAGGGCCTCTCGGACGGGCTGAGACCCCTCTAGTCCGTCGTGGCGACGCCCTCGATGGCCGCCTCGAAGGAGGAGTCGTGGAGGTCGCCATTCCGCACCCTCCGGGAGGTCGAATCTGCATGCTGAATGGTCGCTCGGCCCGGTTCTCGGGCCGTTCAGTCACCCTGCGTCGGACAGCGAGGACTCCATCCTGACACAACCGTTATCGTTCAGGAGCCGCACGTTCCTGCTAGGTGTCCACGTATGACTGGCAAGAAGATACTCGAGATCGCCGGCGACTTCGTCGAGGACTACGAGGTCATGGTCCCGTACCAGGCGCTGCAGATGGCGGGCCACGAGGTCCACGCGGTCGCCCCCGAGAAAGGCGAGGGCGAATCGGTGAAGACGGCCGTCCACGACTTCCGCGGCGACCAGACGTACGTGGAGACGCGCGGCCACGACTTCGCGCTGGACGCCGCCATCGAGGACGTCGACCCCGCGAACTACGACGCGCTGGTCGTCCCGGGCGGCCGCGCGCCCGAGTACCTGCGGACGTACGACTCGGTACTGGAGACTGTCCGGCACTTCTTCGAGGAGGACAAGCCGGTCGCGGCGCTGTGTCACGGCCCCCAGATCCTCGCCGCCGCCGGGGTGCTGGAGGGGCGCGAGATGACGTCGTACCCCGCCGTGCGCGCGGAAGTGGAGAACGCCGGCTGCTCGTGGGTCGACGGCGTCGTCACCGACGGGAACCTCGTCACCGGCCAGGCGTGGCCAGACCACCCGGAGTGGCTCGCCGAGTTCCTCGACGTGCTTGGCACGACGATCGAACACGAGTCCGCCGCCGCCGCGGCCGACGACTGATCGGACCGGAGGTATCGGGGTCGTTCGGGCCAATTGGTCCGTGTAGACCCGTCTGTTACTACCGGTTACGGAGAACGTAAGGCTCCTTCGCCGTCAGGAACGGGGGCGGAAGGGTGCTAGGTCCGCCCCCGCCGTCACTCGTTTCCCCTCTTTCCCTCGGATGACCCCGGACGACGGGCGACCCGACCATGCCATCGATGACCATCGATCGTTCTTTTCGGGCCGCCGTGAGCACACGGGACATCAGGTGTGCTCTTTAATTCATACATTCTATTCTGTATTAATTCCTATCATGTGACAGTCTCATCCGTTTCGGCGGTTCAGCCACCCCTCACCGCAGCGCTACCGCCAGTGACTGGACTGCTGTTCGTCGCATCGACGGTCGCCACACCCTTCGTACTGCCCGCGGTAGAAACGGCCACCATGGCGAACGTCGTCACAGTCTTCCTCCGGAACCGGGGAGAGGTGCTGCTCGTCCGCCGGAGCGACGCGGTCGGCACGTACCGCGGCCTGTGGGGCGGCGTCTCGGGGTACGTCGAGGGCGACGCCGCCGAGCCGGTCGAGGACGCGTACCGGGAGGTCGAGGAGGAGGTCGGCATCGGTCCGGGGGCCCTCACCCTCGTCCGCGCCGGGGACGCGGTTCGCGTCGACGACGAGGCGGGGACGTTCACCGTCCACCCGTTCCTGTTCGACTGTTCGACGCGCGGGGTGACCCGAAACGATGAGCTCTCGGCCCACGAGTGGGCGCCGGCGACCGCGATGCTGGAGCGGGGGACGGTCCCGAAACTGTGGGAGGCCTATCGCGCCGTCGGTCCGACCGTCGAGTCGGTCCGCGGCGACGCCACACACGGCTCCTCGTACCTCTCCGTCCGGGCGCTGGAGGCGCTCCGCGACGGGGCGGCCGTCGCGGCGTCGTGGGAGGCCGTCGCGGGGACGGCTCGCGACCTCCGCGACGCCAGGCCGGCGATGGCCGCGGTAACGAACCGGGTGAACCGCGTGATGGCGGAGGCAGACCGGACGCCCGTGGCCGTGGCGGAGCGGGCCATCGAGGCCATCGCGGACGCCGTGGACGTCGACGACCGCGCCGCCGGGGAGGCGGCCGCGCTGCTCGACGGGCCGGTCCTCACCCTGTCGCGCTCGGGGACGGTCGCGGCGACGCTGGTCGTCCACGCCGGGCCGGTCCTCGTCGCGGAATCACGACCGGGCGGGGAGGGACGCGACGTCGCGGCGGAACTCGCGGACGGGGACCCCGACCGCGGGGTGACGCTCCTTCCGGACGCCGCGGTCGCCGCCGTACTGGCCGAACGCGAGGTGTCGGCGGCGCTCGTCGGCGCGGACACGGTGCTGCCCGACGGCGACGTCGCGAACAAGGTCGGGACGCGCGCGCTGGCGCTCGCCGCGGCCCGCGAGGGCGTCCCGCTGTACGCCGTCACCGCCCGGGACAAGGTCGCCGGAGGGGGCGAGTTCCGCCCCGAGTCCGCCGGCTTCGACGCGCCCGATGGCGTGGAGGGGTTCGCGCCCCTGTTCGACCGCACGCCGGCCGACCTGGTAACGGTCGTCACCGAGGCGGGTCCGCTGGACGCCGAGGACGTGCGCGCGGTGGCCGCGGAGCACCGCGCGCTGGCCGCGTGGGACGACGGTGACGGCTGAGATCGAAGCTCGGCGCGGTCAGCTCGTGCGGGTCCCCGACCCGTCCCCCTCGCCCGGGTCGTACAGCCAGATCATGTTGTGCTCGTGTTCCGAGGTGTCCTCGCCGACGACGACGCGGCCGTCCGGGAGGACGACGAGGTTGTCGGGGTTGGCGATGGCGTTCTCGGGGTCGACCGTCGGGGCGTTCCCCAGCAGGGAGGTCCCGCGGAATCCGACCTTCCCGTCGTCCTCCTCGCGCCGCGGGTTCAGCGCGCAGTCGGCACAGACGCTGCTGTCCGCGTTCGGCGACGCGTCGTACGGACAGCCGCCGCAGACGTTCGCCTCCGGCCCGCCGGTCAGGACGGGTTCGAGGCGGGACACGTCGTAGTTCGACTCCAGGGGCAGCCTGTAGACCGCGCCGTACTCGTTGCCCGCGAGCCGGACGTCCCCCTCCCCGTCGGCCATCGTGGCGTCCACCTTCGACATCGAGACGTACAGGGAGTCGCCGGGCTCCGCGCCGGGGGCGGCGTTGATGCCCTCCATCTTGCGGAACTCGGTCGTCGCGCCGACCGCCTCCGCCGCCCGCATCGTCTCGAGGAACGCGACCCGGTCGTCGTCGGCCTCGCCGTTCGCCCAGGCCTCGACCTCGGCCCCGGTGACGTAGCTCGTCTCGTCGTCCTCGTACTCGTCGTAGCCGATGCCGTCGTACTCGGCGATCCACCCCTCGATCTCCGCCTCGTCGCCGTGGGCGAGTTCGATCCACTCGACGTCGAACCCGACCGTGGCGACCTCCTCGCCCTCGTCCTGGGTGTGTTTTGCCGCGTAGAGCGTCCCCGACGACAGGTCGCCCGGTTCGTCGGCGACGAACTTGTAGAACGACTTCGCGGAGCCGTCGTCGGTCAGGTACGCCGTCCGCTCGTCCGGCATCACGGCGGCCGTCTCGTGGGCGAACCGTCCCATCGCGAACCGCTTCGTCGGCGTCGGCTCGGCGGACTCCGGCCCGGTTATCTCGACCACGTAGCCGTAGCGGTACGGGTTCGGATGGTAACCGAGGTACGCGGCGAGGTTCGCCACCTCGTCGCCGTCCTCGTCGTCGCCGCGGTCCCAGTCGGGGTCGTTCCAGCGGGGCGTCAGCGCGGCCGAGAAGTTCTCCTCGGCAGACAGCGGCGTCCCCCACGGGCTGACCGAGCCGAAACAGTTGCCCCAGGTCCCCTCGACGGACCGGAAGTCGACGTTCGTGCCCCCGAGAACCTCCCACGACCCGCCGGCCGCCCGGCGGAGGTGGAGCCGGCTCACCATCCCCGGCCGGGACTCCCAGTTGGTGAACAGGTACCCCTCGTCCGCGGCGTCCGAGGACGGGACGAACCCGTTGAAGTCCGGGGCGTTCCCGTCGGTCAGCTCCGTGCCGTCGGGCGAGTACGGCACGCCGAGTCGCGCCCCGTCGTCGGTCGGGTCGCCGCCGCTCGCCAGCATGCGGTAGGTTCCGGCGGCCGTCCTGACCTCGCCCCCCTCCCCGTCCTCGGGCAACGGGACGCTCGGCGCGTCGCTCGGCAGGTCCGCGAGCGAGGCGCCCTCGACGGCCCCGACGCCCCCGTGGTCGAACGGCTCCGGGTTGTCGGCCTCCGGGTTCTGGACGTTGAAGAAGAGGTCGCCGGCCGGCGAGACGCACAGGCCGGTTATCTCGGAGCCGGGGACGGTGGTGGCGAGCCGCGTCAGCGTCGGCCCCGCCTCGGCCGTCCCGTCCCCGTCGCTCCCCTCCTCGCCTCCCTCCCGCGTCCCCGACAGCGCGGTCGGGTCGGCGCCCGCCGCGAGCGCGAACAGTTCGAGCGTACCTCGTCTCGTGACGTCGAACATCGTCGGGGCGGTTCGGTAGGGGAATCATAACGGTAGTTACCAGTCGCGGATGCCGGCTCCCAGGTGGTCGGGTGACGGCCCCTACCCGTCGGCGTCCGGGAAGGTCCGGTCATCGACCCGTCACTACCCCGTCGGAATACCCCGGTAAGGGGCGTCGAAGCGTTCCCGGAACCGGCCGTCGATCGGCCCGAACTGGCGGAACGCTCCTCGTGCGCAGCGGGGGAAGTCCGCGCACGAGGGGCCGAAACGCCGCGCCTCGCCCGCGCTCGGCGCGGGACGCCAGCCGCGTAACGTCGTCCTACCGGCGGTCGCGAGGCCCGCTGGGCCCGCCCGGGTTCGTCCGCCGGGTCGACCTCGAACGACGGGCCCGTGGACGCCTCGCCCGTCAGCGCGGCGGACGCCCTCGATTCCCCCGACGCCGACCCCGTCGAGAACCGGGCGGTAACCGGTCACCCCAGGTCGCCAATCCGCCGTCAAGGGTTTCGGACCGAACGACGACGGTTCCCCCATGAACCGACGGCAGTGGCTCTCGAGGGGCGGACTCGTGGTCGCGGGGCTCGTCGGCGCGTCCGGAATCGCGTCGGCGACGACCGACCCGACCGCCAGACCGCCCGCCGAACGGGGCCTCCGCGGGCACGTCACCGGCGGGACGACCGTCCGGTCGGGCGACACCCCGGCGCCGGTCCGGACGACCTACTCCGGGTCGGGGAGCGAGACCGTCGACGGCGTCGAGGTGAACCTCGACGGCCCGACGGCGTTCCTGATCGACGGGGGCGCGGACCTCGATCTCGACGTGTTCGACGCGACGGGCGCCGCCGTCGCCGGGATCGACAACTGGGCGGGCCTGGGGGTGACCGACCTGGATCCGGGAACGTACCGACTCGAGGTCGCCGCCGCGGGCGAGTGGACGATCACCCTGGTCGAGACGCCCGTGTACGAAGCCGACGACGTCGCGACGGCGTTCCCGGTCGGGATCGAGGGGTCGTCCTCGAACGTGTACGGCCCCTTCGACTTCTCGGGGGAGCGGAGCCTCACGTACTCGGCGTCCGGCGGGGAGCGGACGGTGCTCTCCCTGCAGACCGCGTCGGGCGAGACGTTCTTCACGCCCGTCAACGGGCCGGGCCCGGTCGAGACGACGATCGAGTTCGACGTGGCGGAGGAGGTCGTCTGGGTCTCCGTCTTCGTCGTCTCCGGGGAGTACTCGCTTTCCATCGTCGCAGCGTAGGCCCGCAACGCCGTCGTCACCGCCCGAACCGCCCCTCCTTGTACGGTTGCAGGGGCAAGTACAACCCCTACCTCCGTGCCGCCCGTTCGAACCGGCGATGAGCGAGAGCGACGGAGGGGAACTCGACGGGACGACCGTCGGCCTGTTCCTCGCGCCCAGAGGCACCGAGGAGGTGGAGTTCACCGAACCGAAGGAGGCCGTGGAGGAGGCCGGAGCGGACGTCGACGTCCTCGGCTCCGAGACGGGCGAGGTCGAGACCGTCGAGAGCGACCTCGACCCGGCGGGGACCCACGAGGTGGAGCGGGCGTTCTCCGACGTCTCCCCGGACGAGTACGACGCGCTGGTCGTCCCGGGCGGCACCGTCGGCGCCGACGAACTCCGCGTCGACGAGGACGCGGTCGAACTCCTGCGCGAGCACGTGACGGAGGGGAAGCCGCTCGGCGTGATCTGTCACGGCCCGTGGACGCTGGTGGAGGCGGACGCGGCCGAGGGCCGGACGCTGACCTCCTACCCCAGCCTGCAAACCGACGTCCGAAACGCGGGCGGCGAGTGGGTCGACGAGGAGGTCGTGGTCGACGAAAACCTGGTGACGAGTCGGAAGCCGGATGACCTCCCCGCGTTTCGCGAGGCGATCGTCGAGACGTTCGCGGGCGGGACGGGGGAGTGAGGGGTCGGAAACCGACGACCGGTCGCGGGCGACGGGTCGGGTTTCCCCGCCGGTTCGGCCCCCGTCCGATGTGACGAACCGGCTCCGGGGATCGGGGGACGTGGCGGCCTCGGGAGGCTTTTTACGCCTCGGCGCCGTCGGCGTAGACGGTGGCGATGACGAGGGTTACCCCCGCTCAGCCCCTTGTGATGAAGGACTTCGACCGAGCCACCACACCCGATTTCCCGCGAGACACAGCGCCGGGATTCCTCGATTCGGTTGAACCCCCGTTCGTCGAACACGATCCGGTGAAACAGCCGGTCAGAAGGGATCGCGTATCGACCGGGGAGAGTTACGTCAGACACGAACCACGTTCGCCACGTCCTGCTGACCACGCGGGACGTGGCGATCGAGACCGGAGCCGGCCGTCGGAGCGTAGGACCCGGCTATCGGTCCCACCCGGCCCGTTCGAGGTACTCCTCCAGTCGGGAGAACTTGAGCCCGTGTTCGGCCTGAAGTTCGTCGATGGGCGACTCGTAGCCGTGCTCGTTGAACCACTCGAACATCACACGGTACTCCTCGCCGAACTGTTCCATTCCCTCTTCCAACGCGGCAGGCGGGACGTGTTGGGCAGTCACGTCGACCCCGGTCACGTCGGCCATTCGAATGGCCGTCGCAGTGAGTGTGAGTTCGTCGCTCGCCAGCTCGAAGGCCTCGCCGACGTAGCGGTCGGGGTCAGCGAAAACTCGGGCAACGAACGCCCCGAGATCGTCGACGTCGAGCATCTGTAGGGGGACGTGTCGCTCCATGGCCAGCGCAAGCGTCCCTCGCGTGACGTCCTCGCGGTTGCCTTCCAGGTTCTGCATGTAGAACACGGGCCGGACGACCGTCGCGTTCAGATCGGACTCTTCGAGGTGTCGTTCGATCTCCCACTTGGAGTCGAAGTGCGAGATTCCCGTGTCGCGCTCGGCTCCACCGACGGAACTGAACACGAAGTGTTCGACCGCTGATTCGACGGCGGCATCGATGGCGTTCCTTCCGTGTTGGACTTCGGTATCGTACCCGTGCTCCCAGAAGTTCGTGACGCAGAACACTCCGTCGACTGCTTCCATGGCCGTTTCGAGGGCGCCGATTTCGTCGAGACTTCCCTCGACGATCTCTGCCCCGTCGTCTTCGAGGGAGCGGGCCGCGTCGGCATCGGGATCGCGCGTTAGCGCGTGGACCGTGACCCCGTCGTCCATCAGGTGATCGGCGACCGCGCCTCCCTGTGTGCCGGTAGCTCCGATTACGAGAACGGACTCACTCATACGTACGGACACGTGTTCGACGGTCTAAATGCCTATTCTGACAGTACTTGCCGCCTGACGGTACCAAACTACGCCATTGCTATCGTTCGGTTCCCCGATGCGGACTGATTGGCCCGAGGGAATCCGGCCGTCTCCGGGGAGGGTCCCGTGCGGGGCGCGCGTTCTCCGACTCGACCATCTTCGGACGGTGCGGATCCGTTTACCTCGAGTATCGAACGCGACCCCCGTACCGGCCCGCCGTTCGTGAAACCGACAGGGCGGACGGATGGCGGCACCGAAACTGCATCATCTCCACCTGGCAACCGGGACGTGTTCCCGTTACTCGTCGCTGTTTCACCTGGCCGTCTATCAGTAGATGCTGTGCTTTCCCCGCTCGGCACCCTGTGATGAAGGACTTCGACCGAGCCACCGTACTCGATTCCCCGTGGGGCACGAGGTTCGTTCGATCGGCAGACGGTCCGTCCGCCGCTCGGACCTCCGTGACGGGCCAGTTCGTCCGAGCCACCGCCTCGGTTTCGGTGACTCGAAACGAACGTCCCGTGAACGCCGTTCGATCGGCTCCGATGAAACCCCGTTCCCTGGATGCGGGTCGTCCGGAACGCCCGTGAACGGGCCGACGGACGTGCCGATCTGGCGGTAGTTCCTCGCCCGACTCGCCGTTCCTCGAGGAACCGTTCCATTCGCTCGAGCGCTGCCCGCGCTTCCGCACGGTTCCGCTTGAGGGTCGACCGCGTCGGCTCCGGAAGCCCGAGCGCGTCGGCCAACAGAAGCAGCCGATCGAGAAGCGTGATCTCGAACCGTTCGTTGATCATGCCGACGCTGATCGCGTCGAGGTCGCGCAGGTCGTCGTCGTTCACCTCCGCGACGAACTCGTCCTTCTCCGCCAGCAGCCCCTCCACGATCGGGCTGCCGCGCTCGCGCGGTTCCAGGTCGACGACCTCGAACGGCTCCTCGATCCGGTCGATCTGGTCGACCGTGTCGCCCTCGTGACCGCTGAACACGTCGCGGACCTCCTCGCTCGCGGCTGCGGCCGCCAGGTCGGCGTGGAGGTCCAGGATCTCGATCTCGGCGCGGTAGAGCTTCCGCAGCCCCCGCTCGAACGTCTCCTCCTTCGTGTCGATGGTCATGGGTATCACGCACCTCCCGAATCGTCCGCCAGGACGCGCTCGCGGAGGCACTCCTGTACGCCCTCGACGTCGAGCTCGACGTCGTCGACGAGAAAGCCCTCCCGCTGACCGGCCCGAGCCGTCGCCAGCGCCAGGAACTGTTCCGCGACGTGTGGGGACGACTCGTCCGCCGACTCCCGCACGAGCGTCCGTACGCCGATGCCCCTGAGCAGGAACGCGAGGGCGTCGCGGACGCCGTCTCGGAACTCCTCGTCGGCGTCGACCCACTGGCTTCCGTCGTCGGTCACCTCGCCGAAGATCTTCCGCCGTTCGTCCTCCTCGAGGTCCCAAAAGAGGATCGTGAAGTCGAGAACGGAGTCGTACACCCGGTCGCGGACGTCGTTCCGTCGCTGGTACCGTTGCCGTTTGGCGTGTTGACCGTCGTAGGTCTTCTCGCCGGTCAGCCAGCGACGGTCCTCCGTCGTCGGCATCGCGTTCTTGCGACTGACCATGCGCGGGCGAGAACCACACGAACACATAAACGCGGCCCGTCGGAGTATAGACGAGAATGGGAAACGTGTTTACCCCGCGGCCGGAACGCTACGAGGTAGATGGCCACGTTCAGGTTCCTGCCGATCAGGATCGTACCCGTCGATGGCGCCTTCGGTAGGGGTCACCATCAGGTCGGTTCCCCCGCTTCCGTACCCACCCGCTCATGGCTCGAAGGGTAACGTACCGAGCGCTGTTCGCGCTCGTCCTCGTCGGCTGTCTCGCCGTCACCGCGAGCGCGTACGTCGGGAGTTCCGCCGGCGACAGCGGGTTCGAAGGGAAGTCACAGTCCGAAGTGCTGAACGACCGGTCCGAGCAGGTCGTCCCGGAACGGGACGGCGTCACGGTCGCCGGGATGGACTCGAACTCGTGGCGCGGCGACGAGAGCGACGGCCCCAGGGGCCGAGCGGAACTCGTCGCGTACGCCCCGAACGGGAGCGTCCTCTACTACAACGACACGCACACCCGCTACTGGGACGTCGACCCCGTTCCGGGGACCGAAGCAACGGTCGAAGTGGCGTACGCGGACCACGTCGACGGCGCCGACTGTCCGGACGCCGACGAGTGGGACCCCGCCGATCACGGCGTGGACGAGGACACCTGGAACGAGTACTACGACCACCACGGCGGGACGGACGCGTGCACGCGAAACGGCGTCGAGCGCGTGAACCTCTCCACCGGGGAGGTCACGCCGGTCTGGTCGCGGCAGACGCCCGGCAAGGAGGCGACCCGGTACCACGACGTCGACCGGGTGAACGACACCCACCTCCTCGTCGCCGACATCTACCTCGACCGCGTGTTCGTCGTCGACGAGACGAGCGACGAGACGGTCTGGACGTGGAACGCCTCCGACGAGTTCGACCCCGCCGAGACCGGCGGGCCCCATCCCGACGACTGGTCCCACATCAACGACGTCGAACTCGTCGACGACGGTTCGCGCGTCATGGTCAGCGTCCGCAACCACGATCGGGTGGCGTTCGTCGACCGCGAGACCGGCGAACTGGACGAGGACTGGACGCTCGGCGCGGAGGACGACTACGACGTCCTGAACGAACAGCACAATCCCGATTACATCCCCGAGGAGAACGGCGGGCCGGCCGTGCTCGTCGCGGACTCCGAGAACAACCGCGTCGTCGAGTACCAGCGCGAGAACGGCGAGTGGGTGCAGTCCTGGCAGTGGCAGGACGCGCGGGCACAGTGGGTCCGGGACGCCGATAGGCTCCCGAACGGCCACACGCTGATCACCGATTCGAACGGGAACCGCCTGTTGGAGGTCGACACCGAGGGGGAGGTCGTCTGGAGCACCCGCGTGGGGTTCCCGTACGAGGCCGAGCGATTCGACCCCGGCGACGAGAGTTCCGGCGGACCCAGCGCGGAACGCGCCGGGCTCGAGTCCCACACCGGCGGGCCCGTCGATCGGTTCTGGATCGGCGTGAAGGACGTGCTCCCGGGGAAGTACCTGAACGGGCTGATGTACGTCACGCCCGTCTGGCTCGGGGTGGGTCAGCTGTCCGCCCTGCTGGTGGCACTCGTCGCGACGATGGTCTGGGGCGTCCTCGAGTACCGCTGGCGAACTTGACGTCCTCCCCGCCCTGAAGCGCGAGGATTCCCCCGTTGGGGTTCGGCTACCCACCCACGGAGGCAACTTGCGGGTTCGTACGCGGTTCTTCGGGACGTTCGTGAGTGTGGTGTCCCCGACCGGTCGTGGGGGTCCCACTCGAATCGCACGGGCCGTGCCATCGGCCCGACTTCAGCATCGCCGTTCTCTCGAAGGAACGTCCCCGGGGCCGTGAGGTCGGCGTGCTCCTCGAAGCAACACGGGCACGTCAGCGTATCTCCGTGACGAACCGTCGCACTGTGGTCGCCACACTCGGGACCCGATTCGACGTCCGGTCGAACCCGCGTTTTCAGCGCGCCTCGTCGGCGTCGAACGCGGGGTAAATCGAATGGAATGGACGAGTGGAGAAGATTTGTTCACCGATCGGGTGGACCGGAGAGCATGGCTCGCGTCCGAACGGCCCGTCCGAACGGCGACCCGCCGAGGGATCGGCCGGCCAGAGGGGTCATCGATGAGCGAGACGCGGGCGACCGGCGGCGCGGAGGTGTACGGGGGGCAGTCGAGCCCCGCGAAGCTCGTCGAGATCGTCCGTTACTTCCTGTTCATCGGGATCGTCGGGTTCGGCGGCCCGCTCGTCCACGTCGCGATGACGGAGGACGACCTCGCCGGCGAGGACTCACGCGGGTGGGCCGACGAGCCGGTGTTCGTGGAGGGGCTCGCGATCTGCAACGTGCTCCCCGGCCCCGCGTCCACGCAACTCGGCATCTTCATGGGGTGGATCCGCGCGGGGAACCTCGGCGCGATCACCGCGGGGTTCTTCTTCATGCTGCCGACGTTCGTCCTCGTCGCGTTCTTCTCGTGGCTCTACTTCGCCTACCGGACGCTCCCGGCGGTCGTCGTCGCGATCCTCGGTGCGCCGCCACGCTGGCGGCCGAGTCGTTCGCCGACGCCTTCACCGTCGCGCTCGCGGCCGTGACGTTCGGGCTGTTCGTCCGCGGCGTCCACGCCGCCTCCCTCATCGTCGGCGGGGGCGCCGTCGGGATGGCGTGGTTTTTCCTCGTGCCGTGACGCCCCCGGGCCGACCACTGGCTATACCCGGTTCGAGGGTCAGTAGTAGACCATGACACGCGTGGCCTTCGTGTGCGTCGGAAACGCCGGACGGAGCCAGATGGCGACCGCGTTCGCGGAGCGGGAGCGCGACGAGCGCGGCCTCGACGTCGACGTCGTCACCGGCGGGACGGACCCTGCCGAGCGCGTCCACGACTCCGTCGTCGAGGTGATGGGAGAGGAGGGGATCGACGTCAGCGACCGGAAACCCCGGCAGATCACGCCCGAAGACGTCGAGGACGTCGACTACGTCGTGACGATGGGCTGTTCGGTCGACCAGTTCCGGCCCGAGGGCTGGACCGGTGAGAGCGAGCGGTGGGACCTGGAACACCCGGGCGGGGACGGTCTCGACGCGGTTCGCCGACAACGGGACGAAATCGCACGGCGCGTCTCCGACTTCTTCGACGATCTCGAAGCGGACGGAGGGCGTTCCTCCGAGCGATGACCTCGCGCCGCACCGGGTGAATCGACTCTCACGCGCCGACGTGGGCGGGAATCACGGACGCGTACCGACTACCTCGGTACGAACCCGCTCGCGATCGCGTACCCGCCGACGGCGAACACGAGGTAGAGTAGCACCAGGACGCCGCCGGCCCGGCGGCGAACCCGTTTTCGGAGCATGAACCCGGAGACGAGAAGGACGGTGACGATCGCGATCGGCAGGTAGAATCCCAGCACCTGGCTCGGGACCGGAACCGGATCGACCAGGGCGATGACGCCGGCGTTGAACAGGAAGAACGCCATGACCGAACCGACGACGTTCCCGAAGGTAATCTCCGGCCGACCCCGCAGCGCGGCGGGCAGTTCCCGGGCGAGTTCCTCGATGCTGACCAGCGCCGCCAGGACGATGAGTCCGAAGAACGTGTCGGTCACCCCGAGCGTCTCGATGATCGTTTCGGAACTCGCGACCAGGAGCTCGCTGCCCGCGACGATCGCGACCAACGAGACGGCGAACAGGCCGACCGCTTTCCACCGGCGCTGCGGATCGCCGTCCGGTTCGGACTCGGGTTCCTCTCCCGGGAGTACATCGACGCCCCGCTCGCCGAGCCACAGCAGATAGCCGACCGCCACGACGTACCCCAGAAGGAGGACGCCGCCGTCGAGTCGCGACAATCGTCCGTCGAGAGCTACCCCGCCGAACAGTAGGACTGCAAGCACCTGGACGACCAGGATTCGCGTCGGGGCTTCCTCGAACTCCATCGGTGCGAGGAGCGCCGTGATGCCGAACGCGAGCGCGATCGCCACCATGGCTGCACCCACGATCGCACCGAGCGCGATGCCCGCAACGCCCTCGTAGGTTCCGCTCGTCCCGACGAACAGGTTCTCCGGGTCGAAGCCGACGAAGACGACGCTGACGAGAAACGCCGACAGGCCGAACCCCCGCGCGGTGCCGACCGTTCCATCGACCAGCTTTTCCGCGAAGTAGATTACCGCCGCAAGCCCGCCGACGAACTGGATGACGGTGAGAGGGGTGACCATGTCTCCATGGACCGTGCCGACTGTGCCGTGCGCGTTTCCGGACCGCCGATCGAGGTCCTCGTACGGGACGTGCCCGCGAACGGATCCGTCGTCGTGGTTCCCCGTCGGGGTACGGTCCGTACCTGCATAAGTGTTGATGGCGCTCTCGTAACGGTAGGGTAAAAAATATTTACCGGACTCCCCGACTCGGAACGAGAGATGGCGACCGAGGACGAGCCGATCGGCGTGTTCGAACCGTTTCGGCGGTTCGTCTCGCTCGAACGCGACGTGCTGGTCCTCTCGGCGGCCATGTTCGCGTTCAGCCTCGGCTTCCAGATGACGAACCGCTTCCTTCCGGAGTACATGGTGGCCCTGGGTGCGTCGGGCTTCGTCGTGGGGCTGTTCGGCACGTTCGGGAACGTCATCTCAGCCGTCTACCCGTACCCGGGCGGGGCGGTTTCGGACCGCATCGGCTCGCGATACGCGCTGACGCTGTTCGGCCTCCTGTCGACGCTCGGGTTCGGCTTCTGGCTCGTCGCGCCCGGGATCGGCGCGTTCTCGGTCGCCGGCGTCACGATCGAACCCTGGATCTGGATCTTCGTCGGCCTGGTCCTCGCCCAGGCCTGGAAGTCCTTCGGGCTGGGGGCGACCTTCGCGGTCGTCAAACAGGCGACCGACCCGTCACGGCTCGCCGAGGGGTTCGCGAGCACGGAGACGTTCCGCCGGACCGCGTTCCTGATCGGCCCGGTGCTGGCGGCCGTCCTGATCGGGCTCCATCCGCAGTTCACGGTGAGTTTCCAGTACGTGCTCGGGGTCGCGGTCGTCTTCGGCGTCCTCGGGACGGTCGTCCAGCACGTCCTCTACGACGCCGATTCGGACGCGGTCGGCGGTTCGTTCGAGGGGATCGAGCGGATCGTGCGGGACCTTCGGGACATGCCCGAGGAACTGAGACCGCTGCTGATCGGCGACACGCTCGTCCGGTTCGCCAACGGGATGGTCCACGTGTTCTTCGTGCTGGTGGTCACCCAGTTCTTCGAGGTCGGGCTCGAAACCACCGTTTCACTGGGCGGCCTCTCGTACGCGGTTGACCTCCCGCCGGCGGCCTTCTTCGGCTACCTGCTGGGCGTCGAGATGTTCGTCGCGTTGCTCGTGATGGCGCCGGCGGCGAAAGTCGCGGAACGCGTCGGGCTGAAACCGGTCGTCGCGTTCGGGTTCGCGGTCTACGCGGTCTTCCCGCTGGTCCTGATCAACGTCCCGGAACTCGCGTCGCCGTACGTCACCACGACTGCGGCGATGGTTCCGGTGTTCGCGTTCTCCGGGTTGCGGTTCGCGGGCCTGCCCACGCACAAGGCACTGATCGTCGGGCCCGCGGAGCGGGGCGCCGGCGGGCGGGTCACCGGCACGTACTACCTGCTCCGGAACACGGTCGTCATCCCCAGCGCCGCGCTCGGCGGCTACCTCTGGGACTTCGTCAGCCCCGAACTCGCGTTCACCGTGGCGGCCGTCGTCGGACTCGTCGGCACCGGCTACTTCCTCCTGTTCGGCAAGGAGTTCGAGGCCTACAGGTGAACGCCGCGTCGCATCCGTTGCGGGAACGACACGAACACCCACAACGGGTGGGAGCGGGGAGTTCGCGCCACCGGCCGGAACGTAGCGTGGTGAGCCGAGCACGCGATGGCCGTGCGCAGCCGCGGAATCACCCACGTCGTTCCGGTCTCGTCCGGCCGGGCGGGCACGCGGACGCGGTAGTTCTCACGGTGTGCAGGTCGAACTTCCTCGCGTGTTCGCTCGGTGGATCGTCCCCGTGGGCTCCGATTCCCTCGACGACGTGGATCGAGCGACCCTGCACCTGCTACGGGCCGATGCACGGAAGAACGCGAACACGGCGATCGCCGACCGGATGGGCGTGGCCGCCAGCACCGTGAGCACTCGCATCACCAAACTCGAGGAGCAGGGGATCATCGACGGCGATCACCCGAAATCGACCATCGGAACGCCGGGTTGCCGCTCTACACGCTCTTCGCGTGTACCGCCCCCGTCGCCGAGCGTCGGGAACTCGCCGACCGGACGCTCGACCCCCCACGGAGTCGTCGACGTCCGGGAGACGATCGCCGGGAACGGAACGTCCGCGTCGAGACGGTGAGCCGGAGCGTCGCCGAACTGGAGAAGGTGACCCGAGCGCTGGACGAACCCGGTCTCACGATCGACAGTTCTGAGACGCTGAAACGCCACCGGACCCGACCGTTCGACCAGTTCGGGTCGAACCTGATCGACGACTGACGGTCGAGGGTGACGAGCACGCTCGTTCCTTCCGAAACGGAACTCCGGAAACGATGATCGTTGCGGACGGGACTGGTCTAACGCATACGGGACGTTTATCCCCGAGAGAACCCTGAACTACGCTGTGAATCACCCTCCAGCAGCGACCCGGCGGGACACGGAACCTCCGAGCGCGACGGTGATCGAGAACGTGGCGGTCCACAAAGGAACGGATGCACTTCTGCTCGATCCGCCACTGTACGACGTCCTCGACCCGGACGCGCTCGATGCCCTCTTTCGAGACGTGGACGGAGCACGACGAACGGGGGAGGTCTCCTTCGAATACTGCGGCTGTCACGTGACCGTCGGGAGTGACGGTCGCGTCCTCGTCGAAGACGCGGACGACGACGAGCGCGGGTCACCGTCGGAGTGACCTGCACCAGTCGGTAGTTCCTGGCCTCGAAGCAGGCGTACGGCAGGTCCGTTCCGTGAGGGGTGCTCCTTCCGGACCGGGCGACCGTCGCTCGACCTACACCGAGCGATCACGATGGGTCCCGTTACTCGTCGCGGTTTCGTCCGGCCATCCGTCGTAGAACCCGCGTCCACCCCGGTACGGACGACTGGACGGACCGGACCCGGCCGATCCCGAACGGCGACGACCTCGGATCGAGTCGGCCCCGCCCGGACGCAGTCGCGTCGGCCGCGTCAGGGGATCTCGTCCACGGCGTCCCGGAGTTCGTCCGCGTCGACCCACTCGCGGACGCGATCGCCGGTCAGGAGCAGTTCGACGTGCGAGGCCGCCATCCCGTTCTCGAACCGCTCTCGCTCGGTCTCACCGTCCGGGTACCGCCGCTTCAGGACCCACAGTTTCTCGCGGTAGGACGGGGCGAAGAGCAGCCCCAGCTCCCACACGTAGCCGCCGTCGAAGTCCTCGATCACGGCGACGACGTGGGTCGCCCTCCCGCAGAGGACGTCGAACACGCGCGTCCAGAGACGGATCTCCTCGGGCGTCAGCCCGAAGTCCTCCAGCCGCACGGCGACGGCCGGCGGGTCCGTCCGCGCGTCGAGCAGGTCGGCGACGACGTCGCGCCGGGTCCCGGCCCCAGTCTCGCCGCCCGCCCCCACGACCAGGTAGCGCCGCTCGTGCCCCCTGATGCGGTCCATCCGCTCGCCGTTCACCAGGTCCTTGACGCGCTGGTGCTCGCTCGGGGTGAGACGCACCGACTCGATCCGGTCGAGCACCTCCCCCTCGTCGGGCGCCCCGTCGTCATCGCCGGCGGGCCCCCCGGCGCCCCCCTCGTCGAGTCTGCCGTCGCCCATCGTTCACTCCTGCCGCCGGTGAAACAAGTAGGTGGCGGTCCTTTCGGGGAACCTATTGCGGTATCAGTCGCGCGAAGACCCTCGTTCGAGTGAGAGTGTTTATGTCGCTGGCTGCCCAAGTGAGCCACATGAGGCCGACGACGGGCGGGGCCGTCACGGACCAGGGCGCCGGGGCCGGCACCGACGGGACCGGCACGGACGGGGAGTTCGACGCGTGGCGGGCGCTCCAGAAGGCGACCGACGAGAAACGGGCCGGCATCCTGGCGGACGTCGTCGGTCACCCGCACGGGCTTCCCAGCGTCGAGGAACTGGACTACATGAACCCGCCGCTCAGCGACGACGCCGTTCGCAGGCACCTCAAGGCGCTCGAGGAGGTGGGCGTCGTCCGCGAGCGCACGCTCGGGGTCGGCGACCGGCTCCGGAACTACCCGTACAAGTTCTACGAACTCACCGAGGAGGCCCGTGAGCTGTTCGACCGCAACGGGCTGTTCCCGGAGGAGGCGTGGCGGCGCCAGTACCGGTCCGTCGAGAAGACGGCCCGGATTCGGGAGCTCGAGTCGATGCCCCGTCCCTCCGACTGAGACGGTCACGCGGTCGGGGGAGCGACCGGCTGCTCCCCACCGCCGGGGTCACTCCCCGCGCGCCTCGCGCTCGCCGAGGTGCGCCCGCAGGGTGTCCACGTCCTTGTTAGCCGCGCCCGTGCTGAGCAGGACGACCGTGTCGTCCGGGCCGAACTCGCCCCGCTCGGCCAGTTCGAACGCGCCCGAGACCGCGGCCGCGGGGGTGGCGCCGACCTCCAGCCCCTCGGTTCGGGCGACCTCGATCGCTGCGTCGAGGATGGCCCGGTCGCTCGTCGCCACCGCGCCGCCGTCGCTCTCCTCCAGCGCGTCGAGGATCAGCGGCGAGGCGCCCGGGTCCGGGACGGCGATGCCGTTGCAGGCGGTCGTGATCCCGGTCCACGCCTCGTGGACCTCGGCGCCCTCCTCCCACGCGCGGACGACCGGCGCGCAGCCCTCGGCCTGGGCGGCGTACATCCCCGGCAGCCCCTCCGAGAGGCCGAGTTCGTCGAACTCCTTCGCGGCCTTGTGCATGCCGACGAGGCCGACGCCGCCCCCGGTCGGGTAGACGACCGCGTCGGGCGCCTCCCAGTCGAGCTGCTCGATCGTCTCGTGGGCCATCGTCTTCTTCCCGTCGTGGCGGTACGGCGTGACGAACGTCTTCGTGGAGTACCAGCCCTCCACGTCGCCCTCGGCCGTCGCCTCGGCGTACGCGGCGCCCGCGTCGGTGATCTCCCCCTTCGCGACGCGGAGGTCGCCGCCGTGGACCTCGGTCATCGCCTTCTGGGCGAATCCCGCGCGGTCCGGGAGGAACACGTGGGCGTCCATCCCGGCGCGGGCGGCGTAGGCGGCCGCGGACTGGCCGGCGTTGCCCGCGCTGTTGAGCGCCACCTCGTCGGCGCCGTGCTCGCTCGCGGCCGTCATCGCGGCCGTCTGCCCGCGGTCCTTGAACGTGCCCGTCGGGTTCCGGCCCTCGTCCTTGAGGTACACCGCGCCGACGCCCATCCGCTCGGCGAGCGTCGGACACTCGACGAGCGGCGTCGCGCCCTCGCCGAGCGAGACGGCCGCCTCGCGCGGGAACGGCAGCAGTTCCTCGTAGCGCCACATCGAGTCGAAGCGGCGGGAGTCGAGGTCCTCGCGCGTGAGGTCGACCCGGTCGAGGTCGTACTCGGGGTCGAGGATCCCCCCGCAGTCGGGACAGCGGTGGGTCGTCGTCTCGGGGTCGTGGAGCGCGTCGCAGTCGACACAGCGGAGGCCGACGAACGCCTCGGTGGTTCGCATATCGTTGGGGATGGTGGGGCGGGACTAACCGCTTTTGCCTCCGGTGACGCTCGTACCGGGCGGCCGCCGCGCGCCGGCCGACGGCGTCGTCGACGGGACCCGGAAAGCACTTCCCGGCCCCGTCGGTCCGGACACGTATGTCACGACGCTGGTCCCGACGACGAGCCCTCGCGGCCCTGGGGGGAGCCGCCCTCGCCGGCTGTAGCCAGCCGGGAGGCGCTCCGATCGAGGGGTCCCCCGGCAGCTCCTCCCCCGAGTCGCCCGCCGGGGCGACGACGGTCCCCGAACCGGACGTCACCTTCACGCCCGAGGAGGGCTGGGAGGCGCCCGACGACGCCCCGACGGCCGACGTCGAGGCGAACGTGCTGGTCGAGAACCTCGAGATCCCCTGGGACGTCTCGGTCGCGCCGAACGGCGACCTGTTCCTCACCGAGCGCGTCGGACGGGTCACGCGCTTTTCGGCCGGCGACCTCGAGTCCGTGCTCGCGCCGGCGGACGCCATCGACGCGGGCTCGGTGCCGCCGGGCCACGAGGACCGCCCCTGGTGGGTCGACGGCGGCGAGGGCGGCACCCTCGGCGTGGCGGTCCACCCGAACTACCCGGACGCGGAGCTGCTGTTCGTCTACTACACCGCCGACGTCGGCGGCGTGGCGGGCGTCGGCGGCGACGTGCGGAACCGCGTCTCGCGGTTCGACCTGTCGGCCGACGACCCGGGGGCGGCCGAGACGGTCCTGATCGACGAGATCCCCGCCTCGAACATCCACAACGGCGGCCGCCTCACGTTCGGGCCGCGGGGGTTCCTCTGGGTCACCGTCGGCGACGCCGGCGAGGAGTCGCTCGCGGCGGACCCGTCGAGCCTGGCGGGCTCGGTCCTCCGCGTCACCGTCCGGGGCGAACCGGCCCCGGACAACCCCGACGTCGAGGGCGGCGACCCGCGGGTGTTCACCTCCGGCCACCGGAACCCGCAGGGGACCGCCTGGCTCCCGGAGGGGACCCCGATCGCGTCCGAACACGGGCCGTCCGCGAAGGACGAGATAAACCGCCTCGAACCCGGCGCCGACTACGGCTGGCCGGACGTTCGCTCCCGTGAGGAGTACGGGGACGCGTCCGCGGACGTCCACCGGCCGCTCGCGAGCAGCGGCGGGACGACGTGGGCGCCCACCGGCTGCCGGTTCTACACCGGCGACGGGGTTCCGTCCTGGCGGAACCGGCTGCTGGTCGGCGGCCTCAACAGCCAGCAACTGCTCGTCGCGACGCTCACCCCGCCCGACGCGGAGCCGCCGCCGGTCGGGGACGGCCGCCGCTTCGACGCCGACTGGCTCGACGACGCGTACACGGTCACCGCGCACGCGCGACTCGGGGACGAACTCGGCCGGGTTCGTCACGTCGAGCAGGGCCCCGACGGTGCGCTGTACGCCATCACCTCGAACAGGGACGGCCGCGCCCGGGAGCCGTTCCCCCGCGAGCGCGACGACGTGCTCGTCAGGCTGGAGGCGTCCGCATGACGGGACGGTCGGGGCGGTCGAGCCGCGGGCGGGACGTCCTCGCGGTGGCGCTCCTCGTCGGCCTGCTCGCGCTCGCGCCGGCGGTCGGCGCCGTCGGCGCCGTCGGCGCCGGCGCGGCGGGCGGCGGCACGGCCGGCGGAAGCGTGAACGGCGTCGCCGGGTACGGCGCCGCCGGGACGGCGCAGGGTCTCAACCCCTGCGTCGGAACGATCCGCGAGGAGCCGTCGAGCACGACGCTGATCTCCATCCAGGGCGCCCGCGGCGGGGACAAGACGCCCGCGGTCCTGCTCGGCGTCCGTCCGAACGGCTCGGTCGTCGGCGTCCACGACGAGGCCGCGGCCGGTCGGTGGTGGGCCTACGACGTCGACCCGCTGCCGAACGGCGACCTCCTGATGGCGACGACCGAGCCGGGCATCTCGGTCCTCGAACGGGTCGACCCGGCGACCGGCGAGCACGTCGCCGTCGACCGCCTGCGGAACGTCGAGGACGCCCACGACGTCGACTACCTGGGCGACGGCGAGTACGTCACCGTCGACAAGGGCGATGAGCGCAACCGCGTCGTCGTCTACAACCGCACCGAGGGCGAGATCGTCTGGGAGTGGCGGTTCGACGAGCACACGGACCGCTTCCCGCGGGACGGCGGCGGACCCTACGGCGACGACTGGACCCACGTCAACGACGTGGACGAGATCGAGGACGGCGTGTTCATGGTCTCGGTCCGCAACTTCGACCAGACGATCGCCATCGACCGCGAGACGAAGGAGGTCGTCTGGACGCTCGGCGCGGACGACGACTACGAGGTCATGAACGAGCAGCACAACCCCGACTACCTCGAGGGTGAGAACGGCACCGGAACGGTGCTGATCGCCGACAGCCTCAACGACCGGGTCGTCGAGTACGCCCGCGAGGACGGCGGGTGGGAGCGGACGTGGGTGCTCGAGGGCGGCGACCTCGACGAGCCGCGGGACGCCGACCGCCTGCCGAACGGCAACACGCTCGTGACCGACCGCCGGGGCCAGCGCATCCTCGAGGTCACGCCGCGCGGGGAGGTCGTCTGGGAGTTCTACGCGCCGTGGCAGCCGTACGACGCCGAGCGCGTCGGCACCGACCCCGGCTCCGAGGGGCCCACGATGCGCCGGATCGGCGCGGAGGGAACCCATCAGATGCGGGGCAGCGCCGGCTACGACGTCGAGCGCATCGAAGCCTGCTCCGCGTTCATCACCGGCTGGGATGGCGGGAGCCGGCTCGTCCCCGACGACGAACTGTGGGGGAGTGCCGGAGACGGGTCGGGAACTGACGGGCCCGATGGCCCCGGCGGGGACGCCGGAACCGACCGCACGTACACGACCGTCCCGCCGGGCAGCGCCGGCCGGTCGATCGGTCGGATCTCGCCCGCCGTCGGGGCCGTCGTCGGAGTCGCGGTCGTCGCGCTCGTCGGCGGGTTCGTCGTCTGGTGGCGACGCTGAGCCCCGCGTCGCTCGGGCGTCGGTCCGGCTACTCCAACAGGTGAACCGCTACTCCAGAAAGCGACCCAGCCCGCTCTGTCGTCGGGCGGTCCCGGCCGGGTCGCGCTCCCAGGGCGTGTTCGCGTCCCGGAGCGCGTCGGCGTCCACCGACGGCGCGTCGCCGGCCTCGAACCCGGGACAGTCCGACCCGCACGCCACGGCCGGGTCGACGACGCGGTCGAAGTGCCCGCACCCGGGACGGCCGTCCGCCGTCGCCCGACAGCGCGCGCAGTCCGGGAGGTCGTAGGTCCGCCAGCCCTTGCCGTAGGCGCGCTCGGCGACCCGGCGGCGTCCCTTCGCCTTCTCGTCGGGGGGAACGACCGCGACGTCGGTCCGGAGCGGGCGCTCGTCGAGGACCTCGATCCCCGGGGCGTCGGGCCGGAGCGGCGTCGGCTCGCGGAGGACGGTCCGCCCGCCCGGGTCCGCGTCGGAATCGCGGTCGTGTGCCGACGTCGGACCGGAGTCGGGGTCGAACCGCCAGACGCCGACCGCCTCCGGGATCCGGTTCAGGTGGGCGCGGGTGACGTGGCTCGCGGTCGCCAGCACCACCTCGTCGAACAGGCCGAGCGAGACGTCGAACCGGAGCTGGCGTTCGAGTTCGCCCGGGCTCCCGAGGTCGGGTTTGTTCTCGATCCCGACGAGCTTCCCGACCCAGTCGTCCGGGTAGCGGGCCGTCTGCCGGACGTACTCCCGGCCGCCGCGTCGTTCGCGCGCGAGGAAGCCGGACTCGACGGCCGCGTCGACGCGCTCGCGCGCGCGGTCGGGGTGGCCGTCGAAGGCGTCGCGCCAGTAGCGCGCCTCGCCCACGCCGACGTCGGCCTCGACGGCGGCGTTGGGGATGGCCCGGTCGGTGATGCGCGCCCTGTCCGCGAACCCGGGGCCGGGTTCGATCGCGACGACGTCCATCACCCGGGCGCCGGGCGAGACGACGGCGGCCCCGAGCTGGCGGGCGAGCACCCACTCCTCCGCTCGCTCGAGGTGGGCACACAGCGCCAGTTCGAAGCCGAACTCCATGCTCGTGGGTCGTCCGGGGCGGGCGGGGAAAAACGCCTCGTGTACGGCGGAGGTGGGTTCGGCGTCGGCCGTCCGGCGTGGGTTCGGGCGCCGGCAGGACCGCCTCGAAGGCCCCGCGTGCTGCGTTAGGGAGGTTCCGGCGGGATCCGGCCGCTGACGGGTGACCGAGGGGTCCCGTACCGACGGGAAACGACGCGCTCCCGACCCGGCCGCTCCGGACTACAGCTCGTACACCTCGCCGTCCACCGCCAGCGGGTCCTCGAACGCCTCCGCCGGCGGGTAGAAGTGCGCGGCGTGGACGACCCTGACCTCCCCCGCGTCCAGGTCGTCGGCGAGCGCGAGCGCCCCTTCGCGGGTCATGTGCTTGGTGCCGAACGTCCGCGGGACGCCGTCCGGGCCGCGGTCCGTCCCCCCGAGCGGGTGGCGCTCGCAGAGGCTCGCGGGGACGATGCCGTCCGCGAGCAGGAGGTCGGGCTCGGCCAGCGCCTCGCGGGAGGCGGGCGGCACGTCGTAGCTCGTGTCGCCGGAGAGCGAGAGTTTCGCGCCCGTCACGGGGTCCTCGATCGCCAGCCCGTAACAGACGAGCGGCGGGTGGTCGACCGGCACGAGCGTCACGTCCAGCCCGCAGATCCGCGCCGCCCCATGGGGCGTGGCGTCGTGGACGGTCACGCGGTCGAGGTAGTCGTACTTCGAGCGGATCGTGTCCGCGACCGACTCCCCGGTCGCGGGGTCGGTCTCGTCGGCCGCGTGGACGGGTAACTCGTCGAAGACGCGGTAGGCGTTGCCGAGGCCGTCGAGGTGGTCGAAGTGGACGTGGGTGACGACTCCGGCGTCGGGGAGCGGGACGCCCGAGTCGAGGAACTGCCGGCGGAAGTCGGGCGAGAAGTCGACGAGGAGCGACTCGCCGGTCCGCTCGTTCTCGACGTGGACGGAGAAGCGCGAGCGCTCCACGCCGCGCTCGCGGGCCGCCCGGCAGGTGTCGCAGTCGCACCCGACGGTCGGCGTGCCGGTCGTGTCGCCCGTGCCGAGCAGCGTGACGCGCATTCGCTAGGCGGGCGAAGGCGGGCGGGGGAGTAAGGGGTATCGGAGTCGGCGGACCGGGGTCGACGCGCCGGACTGCCCCGGCGGCGGCGCGCGAGCGGAACCGACCGGCCGTTTAACATAATGGAATCAATATGAATGAGAACACATAGTATATCTATCAGAATTACGTTCGAAACGAGGTCGCGTGACCGAGGAGTGACTCCGGTCGAGGTCGCGCCGGGCGTACGCCCGAAAGGGCGAGACCGTCATTGCCGACGTCGAACGGCCGCTCCACCGACGTGCGCACGACCTATCGTCCCGGCAGCCTCGTCGCAGCGCCGCTCGGATCCCATGTCCGACCGGGACGCCCGCCACGATCCGGCGACGGCGACGCGGCCGTCGGACGGTTCCGCGGCGCACGAGGTCGACGCTCGGCCGCGCGTCCCGCCGACGCGAGCGACGGCCGGTTCGAGCGCCGACCGTCCGGTTCCGACGTCGGCCCCTTCCGATCCCCCCGTCCCGCCCGTCACACGGTGGGACATCTCGTTCCTCCAGTTCGACGCGCGTAGCGGCCCTCACGGACGGACCGTTCCCCGGCCGTCCCTCCGCTCGCGGCGGCCGGTCCCCGCACGTACGTCGAAGCCGTACTCCGACAGAACTACTAGATATACATAATGTGTAGAAGTATGGTAAATACGTCGCCATTCGTGCTTGAGTCCCGTCCGAGCCACTCCGTTCCGGTACGCTCGTGACGACTCCCGACCGGAACGCGAGGGGTCGCTCCCGTCCCGCGGCCGGACCGAGCACGTAGCAGGGATTACACACGTACCTTTGTAATCTATCCGTTCGGAGGTCGGGGCTTCGTGCTCGAACCGCGACGGCCCCCGTCGAACGGCGGGACGGGGTCCTCCGGGCGGGCCCCGAACCAGCCTACGAGTAGGACATGTTCAGTTCGAACTCCTTCACGACGCCCTTGAGGTACTCCGGGAGTTCGTCCTCGAACCAGTCGCCCCGCATCCGGTGGGTGGGCCCCGCGACGATCAGGCCGCCGGCGACGTCGCCGTCAGGGTTGTGGACCGGGACGCCGACTCCCCAGAGCCCCTTCGTGTGGTCGCCGCGGGCGTAGGCGTACCCCCTGTCGCGGACCGTCTCCAGTTCCTCGTACAGCTCCGCCTCGTCCGTGACCGTCTCGGGCGTCCGGGGCGGGAGGCCGTGCTCGGCGACGATCCGCGGGACGCGGTCGGGGTCCAGGGACGCGAGGATCGCCTTCCCGGCCGCCGACTGGTGGAGCAGGACGTGCCGGCCGATCCGGACGTCGTTCTGGACGCCCTCGCTGCCCCGCTCGCTGTAGAGGTAGACGCCCCGCCCCTCCTGCTCGACGAGGAACGACACGAACTCGCCGGTCTCCTCGGCGATGGTCCGGACCGTCGGCTTGATCCGCTTGTACAGCGGGTTCTGTTCGCGGACGTAGCCGCCGACGTCGAGGAACTTCAGGCTGAGTTCGTACGTCGACCCGTCCTTGACGACGAACCCGTGCTTCCGGAGCGTCGCGAAGTGGCGGTGGACGGTGCTCTTCGAGACCCCGACCTCCTCGGCGACGGTCGTCACCCGCCCGCCGTCGCGTTCCCGGAGCGCGCCGAGTATCTCGAAGAGCGTCTCGTCCGATTTCACCGTCCCGTCCGTCGGCCTCGCGTTCATACCCGCTCACTCTCCCGGGGCCCCATTATGCGTTGCGTATAGTTACCGACAGGTTCGCGCCGTCATTTGTTCCTCGAGACGGAACCACGGGCGGGATCCGACCGGACACCCGGCGACTCGCGCGATCGGTTCCCCCTCACAGAACGGAACCAGTTGATAGGGGAGTTGAACGGATGGAGGAAGAAATCTTCATACGGTTTCGTTTACGGTGACGATTCGGGATCGAGCCCGCGTTCCTCCCGTTCCAAGCTCGCGAACTCCGTTCGTTTCGTCGTTCGACCGTTCCGCGAACGGTGTCGGGAACCGCGGGGGGCGGTCAGTCACTGACCGCGTGAGTCGCGCGGCCTGCCGGCCCGCTCGCACGGGAACCGCCGGGTTCGCCGGACACCGGGCGGGCGGGACGGCGACGCACCGCGGATACCGATGATTTAAGGTGTGTTTCGGGCTAGAGTGGCACGTTCACACATGGGCGCTAACCGTGACCCCGCCTCCCTCGAGGGATACCGACCGTTCCCGGAGGAACGAACCGCCGCCTACAGAGACGAGGGGTACTGGCGCGACACGACGTTCCACGGCCTCGTCGACGATCGGGCGGCGACCACCCCGGACGCGACGGCGGTCGTGGGCCCCGACCGGGAGCTCACCTACGCCGAACTCGCATCGAACTCGCGGTCGCTCGCCGACGCGCTCCGCGCGCGGGGGGTCGCCCCGAACGAGCGCGTCCTCTTCCAGCTTCCGAACTGCGTCGAGTTCCTCGAGGCGTTCTTCGCGTGCTCCCGTCTCGGCGCCATCCCGGTCATGGCGCTCCCGCGACACCGGGAGGCCGAGGTCCGCCACCTGCTCGATCTCTTCGATGCGACCGCGTACGTCACCGCCGGGGACCGGTACGACATGGGGTTCGACTTCGTGGGGCTGGTCGACGACCTGACCGGGGAGTTCGCCCACCTCGAGACGCACGTCGCCGTGACCGAGTCCGGCGACGGGTTGCCGGACGGCTGGCTCGACTTCGCGACCCTCCGCGAGGAGCCGACCGAGGGCGGCGTCGACGGGGTGGACGTGGCTCCGACCGACCCGGGCGTCATGCTCCTGTCCGGGGGGACGACTGGCATGCCGAAGGGCATCCCTCGGACCCACAACGACTACCTCTTCCAGTGGGAGCACATGGCCGCGGCGGCCGGCGTCGAGGACGACTGGGTCGCGTTCCCCAGCGTCCCCATCGGCCACAACGCGTCGCTGAACTGCATCGTCGGCGCGGCGTTCTGGGCCGGCGCGACGGTCGCGGTCGAACCGGTCCTGAAACCGGGGGCGCTGCTGGAACTGATCGAACGCGTGGGCGGCACGTACTCGCTCCCGATCCCGACCCAGCTCATCGACCTGCTCGAGCACCCGGACGTGGACGAGTACGACCTCTCGAGCCTCGAGGTGCTCGTGAGCGGCGGGCAGAAGGTCCCGCCCCGGGTGGTCAGGGAGTGCGTCGACCGCTGGGACGTCGGCTTCTGCAACATCTTCGGCATGGCCGAGGGGCCGCTCGTCTGCTCGCGCCCGGACGACGACGTGGAGGTCCAGGCGGAGACGGTCGGCCGCCCCATCGCGGACGCCGCCGAGGTGCGGGTCGTCGACATGGACCGGGAGGCCGAGGTTCCCGACGGCACGACAGGCGAACTCTCGGTCAGGGGTCCCGGCTACTTCACGGGGTACTTCCGGAACGAGGAGGAGAACGAGGAGAACTTCGACGACGACGGCTGGTTCTACACGGAGGACGTGCTCGCGCGCCGGGAGGACGGGAACTACCAGGTGTTCGGCCGCATCAAGGACACGATCATCCGCGGCGGGGAGAACATCTACGCCCCCGGCGTCGAGGACGTGGTCGCAGAACACCCGAGCGTCGCGAACGTCGCCGTCGTCGCGATGCCCGACGACCGGCTCGGCGAGCGCCCGTGCGCGTTCGTCGAACTCGCCGAGGGGGTCGAGTCGCTCACGCTCGACGAGCTCACGGAGTTCCTCGCGGAGCGCGGCATGGCCGTGTTCAAACGGCCAGAGCGGCTGGAGGTCAGGTCGCAGCTCCCGCGAACCGGCGTCGGGAAGCTCGACAAGAAGCTGCTCGAGGAACGTATCGCCGAGGAGACCGACGCCGAGTCCGGGCCCGTGTAGGCCGCGCGACCGGGCGGCGTCGACCCGCCGCACCGTCGACTTGGTCCCGCCGCGTCGTCGGCACCAGGCCGCCGCACCGTCGACCGGTCGGCCCGCCCGACCCGTCCGTTACCGGTCGGCTCCGGGTTCGCCGTAGTACGTACAGAGGTCCGCGCGCCCGGTCGCCACGAGCGTGTTCACCTCGTCGGCGGTCGTGGCCCCGACGGTCGCCATCGTCGGGACGTCGAGCTCGTTCCGGAGGTGGTCGCCGTAGTTGGCGAGCCCCTCGACGTCGTCGGGCGACTCGTGGGGGGAGACCCCGCCGGCGACCGGCGCGAGCAGGTCGACCCCCGCGTCGACGAGTGCCCGCCCGACCTCGAAGGACTCCTCGAGCGTGAGGCCGCCGTCGGCCCAGTCGGTGGCCTGCAGCGCGACGCCGAGCGGTTTCGACTCGGGCCAGGCCGCCCGAACCTCGCGCGCTATCTCCAGCGGGAACCGGAGGCGATCGGCGACGGGGCCGCCGTACTCGTCGGCCCTGTCGTTCGTCACCGGGGAGAGGAACGACCCGGGGAGGTAGCCGTTCCCGAACTGGAGCTGGAGGTAGTCGAACCCGGCGTCGTCCGCCCGCTCGGTCGCGTCGACGAACGACCGCTTCACGCGTGCGAGGTCCTCCCGCGTCATCGCTCCCGGCGAGAACGTCCCGGGACGGTTCGGGTACCGGTCGTCGATCCGCGGCGCCCACGACTCGTTCCGCCGGGTCGGCCCCTCGAGCGCGAACGCCCGCGGCTGGACCGCGCCGCGGTCGCCCGCGTGGACGAGCTGGGTTCCGGTCGGCGCCCGCGCCGCGTCCACGGCGTCGCGCCAGGCGTCCGCGTGGGCGTCCTCGTAGAGCCCGGGGCTTCCGGGGGTGATGCGGCCGTCCCGTGACACCGCGAGCGGCTCGGTGATCGCGAGCCCGGCGTCGCTCGCGGCCCGCTCGCCGAACGCGGCCAGCTGGGGATCGGAGGGCGCCCCCTCGACGGACGAGGTCGTGGGCCCGGCGACGCTGACCGTCCGCCGCCGCAGGCGGAGCCCCCGGAGGTCGAGCGGCCGCGTGAGCGGCGGCGACGGCTCCGAAACCGACGCCGGCTCGTCCGGGCCGCCGGGGGTGGCCGCGGCGAACCAGCGGTCGAACTGGTCGACGAGGTCGGGGTCGCGCCGCCGCATGCTGGCGTACGAGATCCGGCCGGTCCGGGTCATGTGGTGGAGCGCGAACTGGACGCCGGGGAGGTCGAAGAACCGACGGATGTGCTCGAAGTGCAACCTGCTCCGCTCGGCCGCCCGCTGGAGCGACCGCGAGGCCGGTCGGCGTTCGGACTCGTACGCGGAGAGCGCCGACTCGACGTCGCCGTCGAACCCGTCGAGGGCGTCCGCGAGGCCGATGGCGTCCTCGAGGGCGATCGTCGTCCCCGAGCCGATGGAGTAGTGTGCCGTGTGGGCGGCGTCGCCGAGCAGGACGACGTTCCCGTGGTGCCAGCGGTCGTTCGTGACCGTGGTGAACGTCCGCCACTTGTCCTGCTGTGAGAGCAGGTCGTGCCCGTCCAGGTGGTCGGCGAAGACGTCCTCGAGGTACGCGAGGTACTCCTCCTCCGGCCGTTCGTCGAGTCGGGCGTTCGTCCAGGTCTCCCGGTCGCAGTCGACGATGAACGTGCTCGTCTCGCCCGGGTACGTGTGGGCACACCAGATCCCGTCGTCGTTCTCGACGAAGATGTGGCTCAGCGCCTCGAAGTCGGCGTCCGTCCCGAACCAGGAGAACCGCGTCTCGCCGTCGATCGTCTCGGCGCCGAACTCGTCGGCGAACGCCTCGCGGGTCCCGCTGTGGATGCCGTCGGCGGCGATCACGAGGTCGGCGTCCGCGGCCAGCGCGTCCGGGTCCTCGACGGCGTGGTCGAAGACGAGTTCGACCCCGACCTCGGCACAGCGCTCCTGCAGGAGCGCCAGCAGGTCGGTCCGCATCATGCTCAGGAACGTGTGCCCGTGGGAGCGGTAGCGTTCGCCGCCGTAGTAGAGGTCGAACGGCTCCCAGCGGGTCGCGGTCCCGTCGATCGCGTCGTGGGAGGGGCCGTCCGCCTCGGCGAGCTTCGAGAGCGTCCGCTTCGGGAGGACGATCCCCCACCCGTAGGTGACGTCCGGCGGGTTCCGCTCGTGGACGGTGACGGTCCAGTCGGGGTGGGTCCGCTTCAGCAGGAGGCTGGCGTAGAGCCCCCCCGGCCCCCCGCCGATCGTGGCTACGTCCATGACGGGCTCGTCGCCCGGCGGAACCGGCGGTTGCTGTACCGTGCTGTCCCCGCGTGCGGCAGGCTCTCGCTCGTCACGCCTCGAACTGGTCGGGACTCCGTATTAATTATTGTCCACGGGTCCGGTCGACACGACCCCCGTTCCCGGCCCGACGCCGTCGTCCGCGCAACCCGCCACGTCTCGGCGGGAACGGCCCTCCGGGCTGCGACGATCGAGGCGCCACCTTCACGATTATACGCAACGTTTTTGTAGTAGACGGGGAATGAGGGCAAGTACCATGCTACGCGACAGTTTCTGGTACCCGAACACGGCCCGTGGATTCGGGCTCCTCGTGGTGGTCGTCGGGATGGTCTTCCTGCACCAGAGCGAGTTCCTCGGACTGATGGACGCTGGGACGCTCGTCTTCGGCTGGCTGCCGATCCAGCTCGCGTTCGACATCGGCTTCAACCTGGTGGGAGTCCTGATCCTCTACGCGATGTACCGCGCCGCGCCGACGCCGCCCGCGGCGTTCGAGCCGACGAGGGAGGAACGCTGATGGTCTCGACCGCGAACCTCGTCATCCTCGGCATCACCGGGACGTACCTCCTGGCCGTCCTCGGCGTCGGACAGTACGCCTCCCGGACGACGACCGCCAGCAGGGAGGACTTCCTGATGGCCGACCGGTCGTTCAACACGGTCGTGCTGCTCGCGGCGCTGTTCGCGACGAACATGACCGCCGTCGTCATGATCGGGGCGCCGGGGCTCGCCTATCGCACGGGAGCGGGCGCGTACGGCTTCTTCGTCTCGCTGTTCGCGTTCCTCTTCCCGGTGTTCGTCATGACGATCGGCTACCGGATCTGGCTGGTCGGGAAGCGGTTCGGCCACATCACGCCCGGACAGATCGTCAACCACCGCTGGAACGCCGACTACCTCGGCCTCCTGCTGATGGTCCTGTTCACGGTCTGGACGGTCCCCTACGTCCTCGTCGGCGTGCAGGGGGCGGGCATCACCCTCGAGGCGATCACCGAGGGGCTCGTCCCGTACTGGCTCGGCGCGCTCGTCACCCTCGCCGTGGTCGGGTTCTACGTCTATCAGGGCGGGATGCGCGGCACCGGGTGGACGAACACGTTCCAGGGCGCGGTGTTCATCGTGTTCCTGCTCGCCGTCTTCCTCTGGGTGCCGCTGGAACTGGGCGGCTTCGACGAGGCGACGGCGGCGGTCGCACAGATCAACGACGGGGTGTTCCTCGACCGCGCGGGCATCCCGCCGTACGCGCCCCGGACGTGGTTCTCCCAGGCGCTCATCGTCGCGTTCGGCGCGTTCGTCTACCCGCACCTGTTCATCCGGTACATGACCGCGAACTCCGTCAAGACGCTGAAGAACACCTCCGTCCTTTACCCGGTCGCGGTCATCCTGACGTGGGTGCCGGCGGTGCTGCTCGGCTTCTGGGGGCTCGCGCAGTTCCCCGACATCGCGAACCCGGACTTCATCCTCCCCACCGTGGTCGCCGAACTGCTCCCGGTCTGGGCGATCGGCTTCGCGCTGGCCGGCATCCTGGCCGCGCTGATGTCGAGCCTCGACGGACAGGTGCTCACGCTCAGCACGATGTTCTCCGAGGACGTCGTCCACGAGTTCTTCGAGGCCGACGAGGCCACCGAGATCTGGTACTCCCGGGTGTTCCTCGTCGCCATCTTCGCGGCCGCCTACGCCGGCGCGCTCCTGACGAAGGACTCCATCGTCGACACGGCGACGTTCGCGTTCTCCGGCTACGCGCTGATGTTCTTCCCCATCGTCGCGGCGTTCTACTGGAAGCGGTCGACCAAGACGACCGCGTACGCGGGCCTCGTCTGGGGGTTCGTACTCATCTGGGCGTTCGACCTCGGCCTGCTCCCGGAGGGGCTGACGTTCGGGTTCCTCCCGTTCGTCCCGATCCTCGTGAGCCAGTTGCTCGTGATGATCGTCGCCACCTACGCGACGTCGGTCCCGGACGAGGCGCCCGTCGAGGAGTACGAGGCGCTCTTCGAGGACGTCTGGTAGCGTCGGCCGTCCCGCGGGCCGGGGGACGGCGGCCGGCCCGACCTCGCGTCGGAGGGGTCGGCGGCCGACCGATTTTATTCCGAGGCCGCCACGCATTCGGAATGTACCCTAACCGTCGATTATAAGGAACCGTCCCGTCTGGTGGGACCAATGAGCGGACACGCGATCGAGGACGGACCCGCCGGGATCGACGACGACTGGTTCTCCGAACCGGAGCGGCTGGTCGACCCGTACGTCGCGGGGAAGGGCGGGGAGTCGCTGGACGAGCGAACGCGGCTCCGCCACGAGCGCGACTTCTGGCGCGGCCTGTTCGACCAGCTCGTCGCGGAACTCCCCGAGGGGGTTCTGATCACGGACCGGGAGGGATCGCTCACGCACTGGAACGACAAGCTGGGGACGGATCTCCGCGTCCCGCGCGAGGAGGCCGTCGGGGAACGGGCCGCCGACGTCATCGATCCCGAGGGGAAGAGCGAACCGCTCTCCGACGAGATCCTCAGGCGGGGCGAACCGGTCGCGGAGGACGACGTCCGGGAGGTGCCGACGACCGACTGCATCTTCCAGGTGTACGGCATCCCGCTTCGCGACCCGGACGGCGACGTGACCGGGGCGTTCGTGGTCGCCCCGGACGTCTCCGAACACGTCGACCGGCAGCGCGAACTCGAGCGCCTCCAGCGGGAGGTCCGCACCGAGGTGAGCGGGCGCGTGGACGACGTCGTGACGACGGTCGACGACGTCGCGTCGTTCGCAGAGGAGACGGAGGCGTTCGCCGGCGAACAGGCCGAGCGGATGCACGAGGTTGCCGAGGAGGTGTCGAACCTGAGCGCGGCGGTCGAGGAGATCGCGGCCAGCGCCGCCCAGGTCGAGACCGCGAGCGAACACGCCGCCGAGCGGGCGGCCGACGGGGAGACCGCGGCGGCGGCCGCGGACGAGGCGATGCGCGACGTCGACGCCGCCGCCGCGGAGGTGACGGGGACCGTCGAGACGCTGCGGGACCAGGCGGAGGCGGTCGACCACATCACGGCCGTCATCAACACGATCGCCGAGCGCACGAACCTGCTGGCGCTCAACGCGAGCATCGAGGCGGCCCGCGCGGGCGAGGCGGGCGAGGGGTTCGCGGTCGTCGCCGACGAGGTGAAGTCGCTCGCCGAGGAGAGCCAGGAGGAGGCCGAGAAGATCAGCGACATCGTCGCGCGCATCCAGGCGCGGAGCGGGGAGACCGCCGACCAACTGGAGGCGATGGCGGACGAGGTCGAACGCGCGCGCGAGCGGGTGGCCCGGGTGACCGGGGCCCTGGAGTCCATCGTCACCGCCGCGGAGGAGACGGTCGACGGGACCGGCGAGATCGCGACGGCGACCGACGAGCAGGCGGCCTCCGCCGAGGAGATCTCGGCGATGATCGGGGAGGCCGTCGAGGAGCTCGAGGCGATGGAGCGCCGCATCGAGGAGGTCGCCGCCACGGCGGACGAGGGCCGGGAGCACGCCCGCGCCGTGGAGGCGGAGGTCTCCTCGCTCACCGAGTAGTCACGGACGTGACGAGGCCCCGTGGCGGGTCGAACCGCGCGGCCCCGCCGCCTCGTGACGTCCGATCGATACAGGGCGTCCGACCCCATCCGTGGACCCATATGGGTCGACGGGAGCCGAACAGTAGAAGAAATTACAAGATTAAAAAATCATACGATTTCATAAACAAAATCGGCGGCAGCGAGACTACACGCGGCCGGTCGAGAGGAGGATGGCGGAACGAAGAAATACGGGGATGGGACTGAACATCGTTCGCTATAACTGGGAAACCCATTCAGATCGGGCGGATGGAAGGCGGATTCACCTTCGACGAACGGAAATCGAGGTCGGACCGCATCGACTGTCGGGGACGACGGCGAAAAACGACCGAGTGGAGCCACGTAGTCGGCCGCCCGGACCGGATGTCGGCACGGCGTCACCCCGCTGTCGCCGGCGCACCGGAGCCTCGGCGCGCCCCCTAAACATAGAATGTAAATAATAGATAGAAAAATTATATCTTCGCGAACGGAAGACGGTCGTGGAACCGCCCGAGGTCGCGTTTCGAACCCCGGGGCCCCGACCGGCACGGCCCAGGCGGTCGCCGAGGAGGGCCCCGGACCGGAACAAGTTCTCTCGTCCAACTCGCCCGACGTGACCGCTCGAGGAACCGGCTCGGAGGGGACGCGGACCCCTTCCGACGCGCGAACGCGGGCTTCCCGCGGACGTGACTGCGTCTCGTCGCCCGAAACTGGGCGACGGTTGTTCCGAGCCCTCGCTCGCACGTGGACGACGCTCGTGCTGGCGACGGCGGTGACGCTGTGGGCCGTCCACCGCGAGTGGCGGACGTGGACGACCGGCGGGTAGCACGAGTGGACGGAGTTCCACTTCTACTGGCCGTGGTACGCGTGGAGTCACACCGATCATATCGTCGGCCCGTCGTCCCCGCTCATGACGCTCGACGTCCTGACCGGAATCGCGCTCTGGTACCTCCCGGCCGCCGCCGTCGTCGCCGGCCTCCGGCGCGGGCACGCGTCCGTCCGTGTCCCCGGACACGGCCGCTTCGCCGAGGTCGCACGGGCCGCGTCGTTTCGTCTCCTCCGGGGGCTCGGCGTCCTGCTGGTCGGCGTCGTCGCGAGCGCGCTCCCGCCGCTGTCCGTCTCGCTTTTCACGCTCCCCGACAGTTCCTCCTCGTCGGCGCTCACGCCTCGTTCGGCAGTGGCTACGTCGAGGAGTCGATGTCCGCCTGGACGGTGCCGCTTGCGTGTCCCGAGTGGTACGGCGTCGTCACTGCGGTCTCGAACCCGTACCGGCACCTCCGGGGATCCGGTGCGGTGACGGGCGGGTGAGGGCGGGAACGGGGCCGGTCCGGACGCTCAGTCGTCGTGCGAGTGGTCGTGACCGTCGTGGTGGTCGTGTGATCCGCCGCCGGACGACTCCCCGCCGTCGCCGGCGACTTCCGGGACCTCGGCGCCCTCCCCCTCGATCATGTCCATGTTCTTGAGGTTGTCGCGCTCCTCGAAGTCCTCGACCGCGTTCATGATGTCCTCCTGGGTGATGGACATGCGCTCGTCGGTCAGGGCCTCGAGCACGGCCTCCCGCAGCACCATCCGGAGGTCCGACCCCGTCAGGCCCTCCGTCCGCTCGGCGGCCTCCTGCGGGTCGAACTCCGCGATCTCCATCCGGCGCGTGATGATCTCGAGGATGTCCGAGCGCATCTGCCGGTCCGGTTTCGGAAAGTTGACGATCTCGTCGAAGCGCCGCCAGGCGGCTGCGTCGAGCTGGTCGGGGTGGTTCGTCGCGGAGATGAGCAGCACCTCGTCGCGGACCAGCGAGATGTCGTCGATCGACTTCAGCAGGGTGTTGACCGCGCGCTTGAGCGCCGCGTGCTCGTCGCTCCGGCGGGTCTTCGCCACCGAGTCGAACTCGTCGATGAAGAGGATACAGGGCGCGAGTCGCTTGGCGACCTCGAACGTCTTCTCGACGTTCTTGGCCGTCTCGCCGAGGTACTGGCTCGTCACCATCGAGAGCTTCACCTCGACGAACGGGAGGCCGAGTTCGTGTGCGAGCGCCCGGGCGGCGGTCGTCTTGCCGGTGCCGGGCGGGCCGACGAACAGGAGCTTGCCGATCTCGCGGAGGCCGATCTGCGCGAGGTACTCGCGGTGCTCGATGGCCTTCATCAGCTTGTGAATCTCGCCCTCCTGGTCCTCGGTGAGCACGAGGTCCTGGAGGGTCATCTCGATCTCCTCGGGCGCCTTCACCGTGACGAGATCGAGCATGTCGTCCCCGTCCTCGTCGTCGTCGTCGCCGAAGTACTCGTCGAGCAGCGCGTCGATCCAGACGCGGTCCGCGCGGATGGGACGGTTCTCGTCGCGCGCCTCCTCGTGGCCGACGCCGAACTCGGCGCCTGACTCCTCGGCGACCTTCGCGAGCACCGGGTTCGCGAGGAGCCGTTCGTCGTCGACGCGGTCGAGCAGCCACTCAGTCGCCATGTCGGGCTGGGTCAGCTCCAGCTCGCCGGAGAAGTCGGTCCGCTGGGTGAACAGGAGGTCCGAGATCGCCTCCCAGGGTCGCTCGACGCCGGTCGCGGTCGTCGCGTTCGGTTCGGTGACGTGGAGCGGTCGCTCGACGCCGCCGGGGCCGCCCTCGTCGTCCGGGGCGTCGCTCCAGAAGACGCGGCGGTATCGCGGCGGGAGGTCGTCCGCGTCGAGCGCGCGGTCGTCGGTGTATCGGCGCGCGGTGACGAGGAGTTCGACCACGTCGACTGCCGGGTCACTCATCCCACTACCCTTCCCGCCCGCCCCGTTTAAGCACGTCGAAGCGGACGAAGGTTCGCCCCGCTTCGGGACGCGATTCGGCCCGCACGGCGGGTCACGCGCCGATCCCGCCGCCCGGCTCTGATCCGTCGTCGAGGGCCGGATCCGTGAAGACGACGACGGTCCCCCCGTACAGCAGGACGTCGTACTCGCGCCGCTCGTACCCGTCGAGCAGCGGCGCGACCTCGGCGGCGTCCCCCGGCGTCGAGACCACGACCGGCGGCGGGTCGTCCGGGACGGCCTCGGGCGAGCGCGCGTGCGAGGCGTCCGCACCGGCGCGCTCGACGTACCAGGGGAGCGGGAGCCGGCGGAGCCAGTAGCCGAGCCAGTCCGGGTCCGTGCGCGGGGGCGCGTCCGCCACGGACTCGTTCGGCAACCGGAAGCGCTCGCCGTAGTAGAGCACCCCACCCTTCCCGGCCGACGCCTCGACGTCGGCCGCCAGCGGCTCGAAGTCGTCGCCCGGCTGTGCGCCCTGAGCGAGGAGGTTCACGCGCGGCGTCGGCTCCGCGTAGGACGTCGTCGCCGCGACGAACCCCGCCTGCGCGCACACGAGCAGGAGCACGCAGGCGAGCGCGCCCGCGGCGAGTCGGTCGCCCCTCGCCCACCAACTGCGGCCCCGCCGGAGGACCGCGACCGCGCCGACTGCCGCCGGCACCGCGAGCGGGACGAGCGCGTGGACCGCGAGCCAGGGCGCCATGATGTCGGCCGCGACGGGGTAGCCCGCGATCGCGGCGAGCCCCCAGGCGGCCGTCGCGACGACGAGTGCCCGAGGGGGCCTGGGGTCCTCCGCCGAGGTGAGCGGGCGCGGCGGTTCCCGGCGGAGTTCCCCGGCGACGCCGAGCAGCGCCGCGCCGTACAGCGCCGCCCCGCCGAGCGCGACGCTGCCGAGCAGGTGCGCGAGGAACGGGAGGTACGGGGTGGCGTGCGTCCCGGTCCAGAGGCTGCCCGCGAACGTCCCCCACGCGCCGACCGTGCCCGCGGCGAGAACCGCGACCGGCCGTGTCGACAGGCCGTCCAGTCCGGGCGGGTACCCCCGGGGAACGTAGAAGAACCAGGCGACGAGGACGGCGAGCAGGAGCGCGGGGACCGCCGGAGCGAGGAGCGGGCGGAGCCGAGCGACCGCGTCGCGGACCCCGTCTCGCCCCTCGAACCGCAGGCGAACGGCGAGTCCGACGCCCCCCGCGCCGGCGACACAGAGCAGGTAGACGAGGACGTTCTCCTTCGCCGTCAGCGCGAGGCCGAGGAGGACGCCGGCCGCGAGGAGGTGGCCGGTCGGCCGCGGGCCGGAGCGGCCGGCCGTCCGGTACGCGCGGTACGACAGCGCGAACGCCCCGAACGCGAAGGCCGCGAGGGGGACGTCCGCGCGGAAGAACCGCGAGAAGTACAGGAGTAGGGGGTTCAGCGCGAGAAAGCCCGCGAGCGCGACCACCTCCGCGTCGTCAAGCGCGTCGCGGAACGCGAGCGCGGCGAGCGGGAGCGCGGCGCCCAGCAGCGCGGGGAGCAGGCGGACGACGAACTCGCTCGGGCCAAACGCGTCGAGGAGGGGCGCCGTCGCGATCTCGAGGAACGGCCCGTGGACGATGGGCCTGTAGGCGAACCGGCCGGTGTCGAGATAGCGGAGCGTCCAGTAGCCGACGCGGGCCTCGTCGAAGTGCATCGCGCGGGCGCCCAGATCCCACAGGCGGAGGACGAGCGCGAGGAGCGCGAGGAGGGGGACCGCGCGCACGGGGTCGCGGAGGGACGCGAGCGGGGTCCGGTCGTCGGCGCGGGAGGTCACGGCCGCGACTCCGACGGCCTGGTGTAAGTGTCTTGCCGAGTCGCGGTCGTCGGCCGCGGCCGACTCGGCCGACGCGGACGCGTCGGCGGCGGTGAACGGTACGAGCATCGAACGGCGACCATCCGGCCGTGTCCTCCCTCCAGTACGGGGCGGTTCCAACGTTCCGCTTCGAGCGGTCCGCGTTCGTCGTGATGCTGGTCCCCGTAAGCGTACGCGCTCCTCGCCTGCTGGCGTACGCGCTGGTTCGTGGTACCCCGGTAGGTTCATCCACCGGCCGGACCGATCGGCGTCGCGTTACCGGCGGGAGCGCGGTCAGACGACGCGAGCGTAGATCTCCTCGGCCACCCTCATGTACGGCGTTCGTCGCCGGACGACGTAGTACGGCACGAGGTCGGGGGCGAACTTCGATTTGTACGACGACATGCGTCGCTTGTTGGCCCCCGCCAGGTCGTAGTACGACTCCCCTCGCTCGATGCCGTCCCTCATCGCCCGCCAGTGAAGCGCGTCGTTGACCCCCACCCGAACGTCCGGCGTCGCAGCGCCGACCCAGGCGTACGCCGAGTCCCCCGAGGCCAGGATGACGTTGCCGCCGACGAACTCGCCGCCCAGCGTGCAGACGTACGGTCGGACGACGCCGGCCGGTAACCGCTCGTACAGCGCCTCGAGGAACGACGAATCGAGGGGGTACGACCGACCCTGTTCCTCGTAGCGTTCACGCACCTGCTCGACGGTTCGTCGAATGCCCTCGACCCCGCCCAGTTCGACGACGCAGCCGGCGTCCTCGCAGTCCCGGACGTTCGAGCGGGCGTCCCCGCTGAACCGGTCGAACAGGCGCTCCCGTCCGGGCGTCAGGTCCACGACGTAGGTGAAACGAGGGCTGAAGTCGAACCCCGCCCAGCCGAAGGGGCGGGGGTCCCGGTAGCCGAACGTCGTCCGGATGTGCACGTACTTCGGGCCGATCGTCGAGCGGACGTGATCGAGACACGACCGAACGAACCGGTTCTGGCGCCGTTCCACGTTCCGCCGTGACAGGTGGTCGTGGTCGACGAGCACCGGTCCGAGGTAGGGCACCTTCAGGTTCGGGGGCGGCGAGAACGCGGTCGAGACGAACGGATAGGAGCGCTCGAAGAGGGGGAACAACCCGACGGCTTCCCGCCCCTTGTAGCCGACGAGCGGGTGCGGACGCATGTCGCTGGAGTCGGCAAACAGTTCCAGGGACTCGTACCGGTGAAACGGCGTCGCCTGCGAGGCCTCCCCGACGAGGCGGTTCCACTCGTCGCTGTCGTCGTCGGCCATCCGGACGACTTCGTACGGCGGTCCCTCCATGACGACAGGTGTGAACCACCGTTCTCTCGCTATTTGTCTTTGTTACCGGTTGGACACGGACGGCACCCAGTTCGGGGGCGTCTGGCTCGAAATACGCGTCGACTATTCACGGGGCGGATTCCGCTAAACGGGGCACGAACCCCGTCCGACGCGGTCGTCGGATACTGCTCGAACCACCGGCGTACTGTAGCGTCCGCTTCGGTCGACGGGAGTCGTCGGTCGAACCCTGTCACGGCTCCAACGCCGGCCAACGGGTGCACGGTTCTCCCGGATTTATTGGCATGGCCTCCGGAGTTCGCCCCATGGCAACGCCCGTCATCGCGGCCGCCCACCGGACCCCGTTCGGCAAGGGCGGCGGCGTCTTCGCCGACACGCGCAGCGAGGACCTCTCGGTCGCGCTCGTCGACCACGTCCTCGAGGAGTACGACCTGGACCCCGACGACGTCGACGACCTCATGTGGGGCGTCGCACAGCAGCGCGGCGAGCAGGACAACAACGTCGCGCGGGTCGTATCGCTCCTCTCGGGGCTCGGCGAGGGGACGCCGGCGACGAGCATCAACCGCTGGTGCGCCTCCTCGATGCAGGCGATCATCTCCGCGTCGGACGCCGTCGCGGCCGGGAACCGCGACTGCATACTCGCCGGCGGCGTCGAGAACATGTCCCGCGTGCCGATGGACGGCGACTCCTACGAGCACCTCCACCCCGAACTCTCGGAGCGGTACAACGTGTTCCAGCTCCAGATGGGGATGACCGCCGAGAAGGTCGCCGAGGAGTACGGCGTCTCCCGGGAGGCCCAGGACGAGTACGCGGCGCGGAGCCACCGCCGCGCCGCGGAGGCGACGGAGTCGGGCCGCTTCGACGACGAGATCGTCCCCATCGAGACGGACGAGGGCGTGGTGACCGAGGACGAGGGCATCCGTCCGGACACGGACGTCGAGACGCTCGCGGGCCTCGCGCCGGCGTTCACCGGCGACGGCACGGTGACGGCCGGGAACTCCTCGCAGATCTCGGACGGCGCGGCGGCGACGCTCGTCTGCTCGCGGGAGTTCGCGGACGAGCGCGGCCTGGAGGTGCTCGCGGAGGTCGGCACGAACGACGTCGCCGGCGTCGACCCGACGGTGATGGGAATCGGCCCGGTCCCGGCCACCCGCGGCCTGCTGGAGCGGAACGGCCGCTCCATCGACGACTACGGCCTCGTGGAACTGAACGAGGCGTTCGCCTCCCAGTGTGAGTACGCGCGTCGCGAGCTGGGTGTGCCGGAGGAACGGTACAACGTCAACGGCGGCGCGATCGCGGTCGGCCACCCGCTGGGCGCCTCGGGTGCTCGGCTGCCGGTGACGCTGATCCACGAGATGAGAAAGCGGGACGTGGACCGGGGGCTCGCGGCGCTGTGTGTCGGGTTCGGGCAGGGCGCGGCGATCGAATTCAGTCGGTAGGGGTTACGGTTTCTTCGCATCCGTCTAGGGAGTCGAGCGTGTGGGGGAATCGGAGTGACTCGAAAGCCCCCGCGGCTCTCGACTCCCGCGGACCGCGCTGCGCTCCTCGTCGCTCGCTTCGCTCGCTCGAACCACGGTGCTTGCGGGTCCGGGGTTCGTCGGGAGCCGCGGCCCCTTTCAGTCCCGCCCGACTGCACCGCAGCCTCCCCAACCGGCGAGGCCCCTCGGAACTCACCCTCGCTTCGCTTGCGTGAGCCTCGCACGAGCGGCCGCGCTTCGCTTGGCCGCCGCGCGCCACGTAGTTCGGTTCAGGACGTGCGGTGGCGCGTGCCGGCGCGGCTCCGTCCGCGCCGGCACGCGCGAGGGACGAGCACCGGAGCGCGAGCGAAGCGAGCGCGAGGAGCGCAATCGGTTGGGGAGGGCGTGGTTGCGGTCTGCGGTGGGTGGGACTGAAAGGGGCCGTGGCCGTCGGCGCAGGCGCGGACCGACAAGCACCGCAAGGAGCGAACGCAGTGAGCGACCGAGGAGCGCAGCGGCCGCACCGAGCCGACTGCCACGGGGGCTCTCGCGGTCTGCCGTTCGATTTCCAGACGTACCGCCCGGACGGGAACGTCGTCCAGCGGCCCGGGGGCTTTCGAGCCAGGCCCTGCCGCGGTGAGGGAGGAAGCGCAGAACCCACCCTTGCGAACCGAACGCCTTCGACCCAAACGATACCATGCTAACCAGTCGAACGGACCCGACACGGTTTTGCGGCACCCACCTGAAGCCACGACAAATGATTTCGCGGCAGCTCCTCCGGGACGAGCCCGACACCGTACGACAGGCCCTCGAGGACAAGGGCGTCGACGACGTGGACCTCGACCGCATCGTCGAGATGGACGACGAGTGGCGCGACCTGAAGGGCCGCGGCGACACCCTGCGCCACGAGCGGAACCAGGTCTCCTCGAGGATCGGCGAACTCAAACAGGAGGGGAGAGAGGAGGAGGCCCAGGAGGCCATCGAGCGGTCGCAGGAGCTCAAGGCCGAACTCGAGGAGATCGAGGAGCGCGCCGAGGAACTCGAGGCCGACCTCCACGAGGCGATGCTGCGAATCCCGCAGATTCCGCAGGACGACGTCCCCGTCGGCGAGGACGAGGACGAGAACGTCGAGCGCCGCCGGGAGGGGTTCGACGACCTGCGCGAGCTGCCCGATGAGGTCGTGCCCCACTACGACCTCGGCGAGGACCTCGACGTCCTCGACTTCGAGCGCGGCGCGAAGGTGTCCGGCGGCGGCTTCTACTTCGCGAAGGGCGAGGGCGCGATGCTCGAACACGCCCTGGTCCAGTTCATGCTCGAACTCCACCGCGAGCAGGGGTACGTCGACGTGTTCCCGCCGCTCCCGGTCAAGTCGCGGTCGATGGAGGGCACCGGCCAGTTCCCGAAGTTCACCGGGGACGCCTACCGGATCGAGGGGCGGAACGACGAGCCGTACGACGAGGACGACCTCTGGCTGCTCCCGACCGCGGAGGTGCCCGTCACGAACATGTACCGCGACGAGATCCTGCTCGACGACGACCTCCCGCTGAAGCACCAGGCGTACTCGCCGAACTTCCGGCAGGAGGCCGGCGAGCACGGCACCGAGACGCGCGGCATCGTCCGCGTCCACCAGTTCAACAAGGTGGAGATGGTGAACTTCGTGCGGCCCGAGGAGAGCGACGAGCGGTTCGACGGCCTCGTGGACGAGGCCGAGGAGGTCCTGCGACGCCTCGACCTCCCGTACCGCATCCTGGAGATGTGCACCGGCGACCTGGGGTTCACGCAGGCGAAGAAGTACGACATCGAGGTGTGGGCGCCCGGCGACGACATGGAGGACGGCCCCGAGGAGGGCGGCCGCTGGCTCGAGGTGTCGTCGGTGTCGAACTTCGAGGACTTCCAGGCCCGGCGCGCCGGCCTGCGCTACCGGCCCGAGCGCCACGAGTCGGCCGAGTACCTCCACACGCTCAACGGCTCGGGGCTCGCGGTCCCGCGCATCGTCGTCGCCGTCATGGAGTACTACCAGAACGACGACGGCACGGTCGAGGTACCCGAGGCGCTCCGCCCGTACATGGGCGGGCGCGAGGTCATCACCGGCGGCGAGAAGGTCGGCGAGTCGGCGATCGGCGCGGGCGAGAAGGAGTAACTGGGCACCACGATTTTGCCGGTCCGTCCCGAAATCGGAACGCCATGTCAGGACCCGGAGGCGCGACCCGCGAGCGACGCACGGAGCCAGCGCGACCGGCGGCCCGGACGCGGCGGCCCGACCGGTCGGAGGGAGTCCGGGGGCGGCGACGGGGGTGTCGCTGAATGGTCGAACTCGGCTACACGCTCTCCAGCGAGGAACATCCGCCGAACGACCTGGTCGAGAACGCGGCGCGCGCCGAGGAGGTAGGGTTCGACTTCCTGTCAATTTCAGACCACTTTCACCCGTGGATCGGCGCGCAGGGCCAGAGCCCGTTCGTCTGGTCGACGCTCGGGGGCGTCGCCCGCGCGACCGAGGAGGTCCCCGTCGGCGTCGGGGTGAACTGCCCCATCATGCGCGTCCACCCGGCCGTCGTCGCGCAGGCTGCCGCGACCGTCGCCGACATGCTCCCCGGACGGTTCGTCCTCGGGGTCGGGACCGGCGAACTCCTGAACGAGCACGTCGTCGGCGAGCACTGGCCCCCGCACGCGAAGCGGCTGGCGATGCTGGAGGAGGCGATCGAGATACTCCGCAGCCTCTGGGAGGGCGGACAGCGGAGCTACGACGGCGAGCACTTCACCGTCGAGAACGCGCGGCTGTTCACCCTGCCCGAGGAGCCCCCGCCGATCGTCGTCTCGGCCTACGGGCCGCGGGCGGCCCGCTCGGCCGCCGAGTACGGGGACGGGCTCTGGACGGTCGGCCCGCAGGACGTCGTCGAGACGTGGGAGGAGGCGGGCGGCGAGGGGCCACGGTACTGCCAGCTCGACGTCTGTTACGCCGAGGACGAGGAGCGAGCGGTGGATACGGCCTACGAGCAGTGGCCCAACACGGCGCTCCCGGGCGAACTCGCGTCACAGCTCCCGACGCCGACCCACTTCGAGCAGGCGTGCCGGATGGTCTCGCGGGAGGACATCGCCGAGTCCAGCGTCGTCACCGACCCCGATCCGGCCGCCCACCTCGAGAGCATCGAGGAGGCCGTCGACGCGGGCTACGACCACGTCTACGTCCACCAGATCGGCCCGGACCAGGAGTCGTTCTTCGAGTTCTACGAGTCGGAGGTGCTGCCGGAGGTGGAGTGACGACCCGGGGTCACCCGTCCGCGAACGAGTCGGTGTAGGTGGTCAACTCGACGACCGCGTCGCCCTCGAACGCGAACACGTCCACGAACCCGAACAGTTCCTCGCCGTCGTCGCGCAGGCGGCCGCGGACGGCCACCTCGTCGACCCGCCGACCCGGTCCCCGGTCGTCGGTTCCACCGGCGCCGGCGGGCGCGTCGTCCCCGTCGCCACGCCGGTGGGCGTCGGCGCCGGCACCCTCGCGTGCGTCGCCGTCGACGGTCCGATACACCGCGTCGACCGCGTGGACGGTGTCGGTCCGAGGTCGCCCCTCGCGCATGAACCGGACGAACTCGTCCCGGCCCGACAGCGTCCGGTCCGGCCGCCGGTGGACGAACTCGGGCCCGAGGAGCGCCGCGAGCGAGTCGTAGTCGGCGTCGTCGATCGCCCGGTAGTATCGCCTGACGGCGTTCTCGCGGTCCATCCGGGCCGGTGTTTCGACGGCGGGTGCTTGAATCGGTCGGCCGTGGCGGGTCCGTTCGCGCCCGTCGGACCCCCCGGCTACCCCGTTCCCCGCAACGCGCCTGCGAGGGTCGTACCTCGAACTCTCAGCTCACCGTACCGGTATCCGCCGACCCGCCGGGAGGACAGCGATAAGCGTATATAGTCATCTTTACCTATCGGCGGGCGAGGCCGCTGAGGTGCGATCGCTCACCCGCCGGCCCCGGAGACATCATGAACGATACCGATCCCTACGAGGAGGAGGCAGCCGTGACCCGCGAGTTCGAACGGGAGCTGGAGTCCCTGCTCGTGAACGCCTTCGCGAGGGGGGCCGTCGTCGAGGGAACGTGGGAGATCAGCGGTTCCGTCGGAGCGGTCCCCGAGTGGACCGTCGAGATCGTCAAGTCGGCCGGGGCGGAGACGGAGTACGACCCGGACCTCATCGAGTAGGTCCGTATCGGGCCACCATCCCGGGCCACGTGGACGGCATAATGTAATATTGTTGTTCGGTACAGAACGTTTATGTGATGGTGGCGTAATGTAGGCCCATGCCCACCGGTCGGACGGCCGCTCGGGTAGCAGGGTGGGTGGCTGGCGCGCCGGTGGCACACAGGAGGCCGCATGAAAACCAAGACGCCTGATGAGGCCGGACCCGGAACCGACGACGCGACGCTGTCCACGACCGACGTTTTCGGCGTGCTCGCGAACGACCGCTGTCGCTATCTCCTGCACTATCTCGACCATCGCGTGGGCGGGGTCTCGCTCGGCGAGCTCGCCGAGCGGGTCGCCGTCCTCGAGGACGATCCGACCTACGACCACTACGAACGGGTCCTCACCGGACTCCACCACGTCCAGTTGCCGAAGCTGACCGAGACGGGGCTCGTCGTCTACGACCGCGAGGCCGAGACGGTGACCGGGACGGGGGCGATCGCCCAGGTGCGCCCGTACCTGGAACTCGCGATGGCGGGGGACATCCGGGAGGCGTAGCTCCCGCGGACGCCGGTTCGTTCCGGCGCCTCCGGGCCGCTTTTGTCGGCCAGGCCCGAAGTCGTGGTGTGGACCTGCACGTCAGGTACGAGGGCGACGACGACCCCGACAAGTGTACGGCGCGAAAGCTCGCGCGCTTCGACCTCGCGGAACTCCACCGGTCGGACCGCGCGACGCCGTACGGGGTCGTGCTCAACCCGCACGCGGAGCGTGCTCTCTCGCCGGCCGACGCCGCCGGGGACGGTGACGGATCGGCTGAAGGACCGCTCGTCGCGCTCGACTGCTCGTGGGAGTCGGCCGGCGAGGCCCGCTTCTCGCTCCCCGGCGAGCACCGCGCGCTCCCGTATCTCGTCGCGGCCAACCCCGTCAACTTCGGCCGGCCGATGCGGCTCACGACCGTCGAGGCGCTCGCGGCCGCGCTGTGCATCTTCGGCGAGGACGACGGCGCCGAGCGGATCCTCTCGAAGTTCACCTGGGGGGAGACGTTCCTCGAACTGAACGAGGAACCGCTCCGGCGGTACGCCGACTGCGCCGACTCCGCCGACGTCGTCGCCGTCCAGGGGGAGTACCTCGACCGCTGAGCCCGCCCTCCCGCCACCGGCCCGTTCTCACTCGGCGACGAAGGCGCCGATGGCGCCCGCGACCGCCGAGTCGAGCGCGAACACGAGCGTCACGAGGAACCCGAGCACCAGCAGCCCCGTCCCCCCGACCACGCCGCCGAACGGACCTCCGCCGGCGAGGCCGAGGAGGCCCCCGAAGAACGCGACGAGGAGGGTGAAGGCGACGCCGGTGAGCGACCCCGCGATGGCGCCGTGGACGGCGCCGTTGAGGACGCCGCCGCCGGCGAGATACCCCGCGACCAGGCCGCCGACGATGCCCGCGCCGAGCTGGCCGACCACCGGGAGCCCGGAGCCGATCACCGCGACCATCAGGAACGTCACGAACCCCCAGCTGACGGCGCGCCAGTCGATCATGGTCGGTCGAAGGAGGCCCGGGCGTATCTACGTTTCTCCGGGGGCGTCGTCCGCGAGCAGGTCGCCCCCACCTCGCGCCGCCCGGCGTTCGTCGGTCGGGACGAACAGGCGGTCCGTCCCCGGGTCGTACACGGACTCGGCGGGCGCCTCGTCCGTCGGAGGCGCGGCCACGTCGTCGGCCGGGTCGACGCGCTTGCCGGGCGTCCCGTGACGCTCGCGGGCCCGTTCCGCCGCCTCGCGGACGCTCGCCGCCGCCACGCCGCGTCGCTCGGCCCACTCCGCCGCCGGGAGCCCCATCGACTCGACCGCCCAGGCGTCGACGGCGGCGTCGGGGGCGAACCCGGCGAGGAGCAGGTCGGCGACCGTCGCGAACGCGTGACGTTCGGCGGCCCGCCACGGCTCGGGCTTGTTCACCCGAACCGGGTAGAGGAACGGCGCCTCGTACGTCCTCGCGAGCGACCGCGAGAACGAGACGGTGCGTCCCTCGGCCTCCTGGAACGCCCGGAGGTTCGTCGCCGCCGCCGCCGCCAGCAGGTCCTCGTCGACCTCGTAGCCGGCGTCCGCGAGCGCCGACTCGAGTTCGCGGAAGCCGAAGGCGAACCACGCCGCGTCCGGCCCCGACAGGAGGAGGTGGTCCGGACCCTCGGGGTCGCGCGCGGCGGCGAACTCCTCGGCGAGTCGGTCGCGGACGGCGTCGTGGAGCGTCCGCAGCCCCACCTTCACGTCGGACGGCTCGAAGTCGGTGTTTGCCGCGACGGCCTCGATGACCGCGTCGTCGATGGCCGGCCTGTGCATACCCGACGGCTCGGGCGCCGCGGGAAGAAGGTTGTCCTCCGGCTATCAGCGACTGAGGACGGGTCGGTGGAATCCAGGGGGGGCGAGCACGGACGACGTGACGGGGTCTGGTTGTCCGGCGCGCGGTGGCCGCCCCTCGTGCGCGGCCGCTCGTGGGAGGGACGAGCACGGCGAGACCGTCGGTCTCGCTAGCCCGCGGGCGACCCGCAAGTCGCCCGCGGACACCGCAGGCGAGCGAACGAAGTGAGCGAATACGAGGAGCCCGGGAGGCTAGGGAGGGCGAGGGGGCTTTCGACACAGCACTGCGGCGACTGCACTGACGGCGGAACGACACCCGTGAAGGCTTTCGAGACGGGCGTTCGCCGCCCAGCAGCCCCCGACGCTCAGGAGACGAACTTCAGCAGGTCGTCGCGCTTCGCCTCGCGGAACCGCTCCCGGAGGATCTCGCGGAGCGGTTCGATGCTCCCGCGCTTGGCGGTCACGGGCGCGACGATGTGGTCCCACTGCTGCCACGGGGGGTAGAGCCCCAGCCGTTCGCACAGTTCGTTCAGGCGCGCGTCGCGGTCCTCGACCTTGTCCATCTTGTTGACCGCGACGACCGGCGGCACGTCCACGTCCTGAAGGAACGAGAACAGTTCGACGTCGTGGGGGATCTCCTCGTCGTTCGTGTGCCGGTCGATGATGTCGACGGCGCTCTTGCCGTCGACGACCAGCACGCCCGCGAGGACGTGCTCGGCGTTCTCCTCCACGTAGCGGACCACGTCGGTCTTGATCGCCTCCCGGCGGTCCTCCTCGACGCCGGACATGAACCCGAAGCCGGGGAGGTCGGTGAACATGAAGCTCTCGGGCGCCCAGTCGTAGTGGTTCGGCTGACGGGTGACGCCGGGCTTCTTTCCGGTCGTGAAGTCGTGGCCCGTGAGCTCGCGCATGAGCGTGGACTTCCCGACGTTCGACCGGCCGACGAGCACCACCTCGGCGTCGCGGTCGGGTCGTCCATCGAAGGTCATACGTCGGGGTTGGGCGAGTAGTCGGATAAGGGTACGGAGCCGTCGAGCGCCCGTCCGCCGATCCGACGTCCCCGGCGTGTGCGTTGGACGGTGGTCCTACTCCTCGGGCCGAACGTACACCCACTCCGGCGTGACGACGACCCTGTGCCCCTCGAACGTGAACGCCAGCCGGTTCGGCGTCCGCCCGCGACGCCGGTCGAAGGCGTCCTCGATGGCGTCCGGGTCGACGGCGTGGGCCAGCGGCTCCATCCCGAGCGGGTCGCTGTCGGCGGCGATCCCGACGCCCCGGACGACCGCTTCCGGGTACGATTCGTACTCGGAGACGGCGTACGCGTGGAACCCGTCGTCACCCGATTCCGGGCAGTCAGGCGGGGGGCCCTCGGTCATGGGTACGCTGGACGGTTCGACGGACGGCTGTTGAACGTAGGGACAAACGCGTCGAACTGTCGTCGCGGGCGCCGTCGTGCGGCGGGGACGGGTGCCATCGCCGACGGGAACCGCAGTCGCGTCGCTCACGACTCGGTCGTCCGATCGCGAGCGGTCGCGGGTTCGCCGCCGTCGGTCGCGGTCCCGCCGAGCGCGTTCATGACGGTCGCGGGGAGTCGGTTCACGGTGGCGCGACCCGCCTGCTCGCGGACGACGAGTCCGTCCTCCTCGAGCGACGTGAGGTGGTGCGAAATCGTGCTGGGACTCCGGTCCAGTTCGTCCGCGAGTCGGTCGTTGCGCGCCTCGCCGAGTGCCGCGAGCGTCTCCAGCAGCCGTCGAACGGCGGCGTCCGAGAGGGCCGCGACGAGGGCCGTGCCGTCCACGTCGATCGGGTAGAACCGGCGCTTGCCCCGGACCTTCTCGGTCCGGATCAGGTTCTCCCGTTCGAGGACGCGGAGGTGGTGCCGGACCGACGAGAGCGAGAGGTCGCTCCGCTCCCCGAGTTCCGAGAGGTAGACGCCCGGTGCGTCCGCGATGGCGTCGTGGATGGCGCGCCGGCGTTCGTGATCGAGGGGGTCGGACCCGTCGTGGCGACTGAACCGGAGGGCGAGGACGTACCGCCAGGGCCGGGTCACGTCCGCAGGGGGGATCCGGAGCGCGATCCGTTCCGCCTGCGGCCATAGCGTCCCGCTCAGCGCCAGCGCGTTCGCGGTTCCCCCCGCCGCGGCCGAGAGGACGACGACCGCGAGGAGGCCGGCGGCCGGGCCGCCGCCGGACCCTGATGCGGGGAACTCACCGCCCGTGTCGGCCCCGGCCGTGTGGCCGTGGTCCGACTCCTCGTCCGGTACTCGTTCGTCCCCCCTCGGTTCGCGGCGCGAGGTCCCGCTTCCGGGGATCCACCCGCTCGACTCGTGTTCGGCAGTCCGCCGCGACTCCGCCCAGTGGACGCCGTCCCCCGCCTCCGCGACGGGCCCGTGGAGCGCGTCCGGGGCCCGGTCGACCGTCCCGAGGAGCGCGTCGGACGCCGCTTCGACCGTCCCGTCGAGTTCGTCGGTCGCCCCGTCGACAGTTTCCTCCGGGCGCTCGCCCGCGTCGTCGATCCCCTCGACGGTGGCGTTCGTCGTCTCCTTGAGCGTCTCGTCCGTCGTCCCGTCGACGGCGTCCTCGACCGTCCCGGTCGTCTCGTCGGACGCTTCGACCGTTTCGTTCGACGGTTCGTCGAGCGTCCCGGTCGTGTCGTTCGCCGCTCCGTCGGACTCCTCGGCGGTTGCGTTCGTCGTCTCGACGGTCTCGTTCGTCGCTCCGTCGACCGTCCCGGCCGTCTCGTCGGACGCTTCGACCGGTTCGTTCGCCGGTTCGTCGACGACGCCGGACGGGTCGCCGGGGGTCGCGTCGGCGACCGCGAGTCCGGTCGATAACAGGAGGAGCGAGAGGGCACACGCCAGTGCGAGGCGGGGCGTCGGCGGGTCCATGGTGCTGACGACCGCGTACGGTGGTTGCCGAGCGACTCTTATTTCCCATCGGTTCGCAACCGTTAATAATCTGTTCCCGGACGCGTACCCGACCCGTGAGCGTTACGGAACGGTTTCGCGGGGAAGCGGTACCCGGACACGTCCGTCCGACCGCGGCGCCACACGGCGGGGAACTGGCATCGTCGGCCGGTCGTCACGTCGCTCCGGCGGTCCCGACGGAACCGGCCGGGACGGCCCATCGGGGTGGAACGTATTAGTGGCGCCCGGACCGGGTTCCAAGCATGGACAAGCAGCCCCTCCGCGAGCGGGTCTGGGACGACCTGGAGGAGTCGGGCGTGGCCCGGTTCCCCTTCCCGCCGCACGGGCGAATCCCGAACTTCGCCGGCGCTGACGAGGCGTGCGACCGCCTCACCGAAACGGACGAGTGGGCCGACGCCGAGGTCCTCAAGTGCAACCCCGACGCGCCCCAGCTTCCGGTCAGGCGGGCCGCGCTCCGCGCCGGCAAGACCGTCTTCGTGGCGGTCCCGCGACTGCGGGAGGAACGCCCGTTCCTGCGGCTCGCCCCCGAGGAGGTGCCCGACGTCGACGCGGCGACCACCGTCTCGGGCGCCTCGGACCACGGCGTCCCGGTCGGTCCCGACGAGGTGCCACACGTCGACCTGATCGTCTCGGGCAGCGTCGCGGTCACCGAGTCCGGCGGCCGCGTCGGCAAGGGCGAGGGGTTCGCCGACGTGGAGTTCGCGGTCCTCTCGGAACTGGGCGCGGCGGACTCGGGGACCACGGTCGCGACGACCGTCCACGAGCGACAGGTCGTCGAGGACGACGTGGACCTCGACGACCACGACGTGCCGCTGGACCTGATCTGTACGCCCGGGCGGACGATCCGTCCGGAACGCGGCCCGCGGCCGCGGGGGATCGACTGGGGGGCGCTCGGCGAGGAAACGCTGGCCGAGATCCCGGTCCTTCGGCGGCTCGACCCGCGGTGAGACGTCGACGGACTCCCACGCGGGCCGCCACCTCCCCCGTATCCCGGGATTATTTGCCTCGCCGACGCGTGGCGTACCTGTGCGACTCGTTCAGGTGATGGTGCCGGCGGGCAAGCGCGAGACCGTCCTCTCGACGCTGGACGAGGAGGGGATCGACTTCGTCCTCTCGGACGAGACGAGCGGACGGCAGTACACCGCGGTCGTCTCGTTCCCGTTGCCGACCGAGGCCGTCGAACCCGTGCTCCAGCGGTTGCGTGAGGTGGGGATCGAACGCGACGCCTACACCGTCGTACTGAACGCCGAAACGGTCGTCTCCGAGCGGTTCGAGCAGCTCGAGGAGCGGTACGCCGACTCCGAGGAGAACGAGGACCGCATCGCCCGCGAGGAGCTGGCCGCCCGCGCCGAGGACATGGCGCCGCGGACCGGCGCCTACGTCACGTTGACCGTCATCAGCGCCGTCGTCGCCACCGCCGGCCTGCTGCTCGACTCGCCCGCGGTCGTCGTCGGCTCGATGGTCATCGCGCCGCTCATCGGGCCGGCGATGGCCACCAGCGTCGGCACGGTCATCGACGACGCGGACATGTTCCGCCGGGGGGTCAGGCTCCAGATGCTCGGCGCCGTGCTCTCGGTCGCGAGCGCGGCGCTGTTCGCCGCGATGGTCCGGTTCGGCAACGTCGTCCCGCCCGGGACCGAGGTGTTCACCATCAACGAGGTTCGCGAACGGCTCGCCCCCGACGTGCTCTCGCTCCCCATCGCGCTCGGCGCCGGCATCGCGGCCGCCCTCTCGATCTCCTCGGGCGTCTCGACGGCGCTGGTCGGCGTCATGATCGCCGCGGCGCTCGTCCCGCCGATCGCCGTCGTCGGCATCGGCATCGCGTGGGGCGCGCCGCTCACCGTGGCCGGCGCCGCCCTGCTCGTCGTCGTGAACTTCCTCTCGATCAACTTCGCCGCGCTCGCGGTGCTCTGGTACAAGGGGTATCGTCCGGAGAGCTTCTTCCACCTCGACCGGGTGCGGTCGGCCACGACGAAACGGATCGTCGTGCTCGGCGTCGCCATCATGCTCACGACGGTCGTGCTCGTCGGGATCACCTACGCCTCCTACCAGAGCGCCACGTTCGAGCAGACCGTCGTCGACGAGACGAGGGCGATCGTCGGCGACGACGGGATCGTCCTCGGGATCGACGTGTCCTACGGCGGGTTCCCGTTCCGACAGCCGACCGCCGTCACCGTGACGGTCGGACACGAGGCGGGAACCGACCCGCCCCCCGTCGCGGAGCCGCTGGCCGAGCAACTCGCGGACGACACCCCGGCACAGTTCCGGATCAACGGGGCCGACGAGATCTCGATCTCGGTCCGGTTCGTCCCGATCGAGGAGGCCACGATCCGGGAGCGCGAGGTCGGCGTCCGTGGGAGCGAATGAGACAAATCGCCGTTTGTGCCTAGAGTACGTTGAAGCCCGGTGGGATCGACGGGTTCGACGTGAAGCGAGTAGCCACCCTCCTCACGGTGCTGGTCGTCCTCCTGGCCGGCTGCGCCGGAGCCGTCACGAACGCCGCGCCGAACGCCGGATCCGGCGATTCGGCCGACACGAACGCCGTCACCGCGACCGGCAGCGCCACCGTCTCTGCCGCGCCGGACGTCGCGACCATCACGGTCGCCGCCGAGTCGACCGCCGACACCGCCGCCGCCGCCCGCACGCAGGTCGCCGAGGACGCCGACGCCCTCCGGACCGCGCTCGCGGACGCGGGCTACGAGGTCGAGACGGTCGACTTCCGGCTCAGGCCCGAGTTCGACCGGGCCGGCGGCGAGCGCGAGCAGGTCGGTTACCGCGCGGTCCACGTCTTCGAGTTCGAGGCGCAACCCGACGCCGCCGGCGAGGCCGTCGACCTCGCGGTCGACAACGGCGCGGCCGCGGTGAACGACGTCCGGTTCGAACTGGACGACGAGCACCGCGCCGAACTCCGACGGGAGGCGCTCGCCGACGCCGTGGGCGACGCCCGCGGCGACGCGGAGGCGGTCGCCGGCGCCGCGGACCGCACGGTCGGCTCCGAGCTCTCGATGCAGGTCGGCTCGCAGGGATACTCCCCCCACGAGGTCCGATACACCGCCGAGGCCGCCGATTCGGCCACCTCGTTCGAGCCCGGTCCCGTGACGGTCTCCGCGTCCGTGACCGTGACCTACGAACTGGAGTAGCGACGGAACCGGGGCTCGGGTTCGCGACGGACCCGAACGGGTGCCCCCGCGACCGACCCTCGCCCGCTCAGTTCCGCGAGGGGAGGTCCGGCTCGTAGCCCACCGCCTCGACCGCGAGGTCGAGCACCCCGTCGACGTTCTCGCCCTCGGTGACGCTCATGTAGGCGTCGGCGTCCACGTCCCGCGAGCGGTCGCTCTTGTTGCAGACGACCAGGACGGGCGAGTCGAAGGTGGATTCCACCTCCTCCAGGAGCGCGAGCTGGTCCGCCAGCGGGTAGCCGCAGTCGGCCGACGCGTCGACGACGAACAGCACCGCGTCAGCGAGGTGGGTGAGCGCGGAGACGGCCTGGCGCTCGATGTCGTTGCGCTCCTCGGCCGGTCGGTCGAGCAGGCCGGGCGTGTCGATGATCTGGTAGCGGATCCGATCGCGCTCGAAGTGGCCGATCTGGACCGCCTTCGTCGTGAACGGGTAGGAGGCGATCTCGTTGCTGGCGCGGGTGACCGCGTTGACGAACGAGGACTTGCCGACGTTCGGGTAGCCGGCGACGACGATGGCCGGCTCGTCCGGGCGGATGTCGGGCAGGGTCTTCAGCGCGTCGCGCGCCTCGCCGACCGTCAGGAGGTCGTCGGCGACCTCGTCGACGACGTCGGCCATCCGGGCGAACGCCTGCTTTCGGTGCTTGCGGGCGGTCTCGACGTTCGAGCTCCGGATCTTGCTGGCGTACTCCGAGCGGAGTTCGGCGATCCGGTTGGAGGCCCAGTTGACCTCCGAGAGCGCCTGCCGGAGCTCGTCGACGTTCACGACGGCGTCGGCCAGTTCGTAGTAGAACGGGTCGACCTCGTACTCGAAGTCGGGCCAGTCGTTCGAGACGTTCTCGAGGTTGTCCGAGAGGATGTTGCCGGCGGTGCGGAGCATCGACTCCTGGGCCTCGATGCCGCCCTTGGCGCGGCCGGCGCGGGCCGCGCGCGAGAAGGCCTTGTCGACCAGTTCCTCGGCGCGGGGCGTGGTGGGGAGGTTTTCGAATATCATGGCGATTCGTGGTTAATTGCGTGTTCGTTGGCCGTGAGGCCGTAAAAGCCCGTCCGTTCGCGCTTTCGGGCCGTTCGGGGCCAAACCCTGGGCGACGCGGTTCGGCGGAGGACGGTGGCGGGGCCGTTCGGTCCGTCCACCGCGGGCGCCTCACGCACCCGCGGGTCGCCCCCTCGAACCTCGTGCTCACCCGCAATCGTTTTGCCCGCGCCACAGTTACACACCCATATATGAGCGAGACACCGGACGACGACCGACTGGAGGAGCTCCGGGAGAAGAAGATGGAGGAGCTACAGGACCGCGCCGGCGGCGAGGCCGACGAGGAGGCCCAGCAGGCCGCCCAGGAACAGGCGGAACGCCAGCAGGACGCCCTCCTGAAACAGTACCTCACCGACGGCGCGCGCCAGCGGCTCAACGCCGTCGAGATGAGCAAGCCGGAGTTCGCACAGCAGGTGAAACAGCAGGTCACCGCGCTGGCGCGGAGCGGTCGCATCCAGGACCGCATCGACGAGGACCAGATGAAGTCGCTGCTCCGGGAGCTCCAGCCCGAGCAGAAGAGCTTCGACATCCGCCGGCGCTGAATGGAGCTCGCGCTGCTGTACAGCGGCGGGAAGGACTCCTCGCTCGCGGCGCTCGTGCTCGACGGCTTCTACGACGTGCGGCTCGTCACGGCCCACTTCGACGTCACCGACGACCACGAGCACGCCCGCCGGGCCGCCGAGGCGCTGGGGCTGCCGTTCGAGACGCACGAACTCGACCCCGAGGTGGCCGCCGAGGCGGTCGAGACGATGCGCGAGGACGGCTACCCCCGAAACGGCATCCAGCGGGTCCACGAGCACGCGCTGGAGGAGGTCGCCGCGCTCGACGTCGACGCCGTGGCGGACGGCACCCGCCGTGACGACCGCGTCCCCTCGGTGTCGCGGGCGTTCGCGCAGTCGCTGGAGGACCGCCACGACGTCGACTACATCGCGCCCCTCTCCGGGTTCGGACGCAACGCGGTCGACCGCCTGGTCGAGGAGACGCTCGACGTGGAGTCCGGACCGAGCGAGGAGATCCCGAAGGCCGACTACGAGGGGGAACTCCGCGAACTCCTCCGCGAAGACGGCGGCGACGACGCCGTCGCCGAGGTGTTCCCCGCACACGAGCAGACGTACGTGCGCGGCACGCTGGACTAGCGTCGGGGACTCCCCGTTCCACCCCCCGGCCCGACCGGAATCGCGCCCCTTTCCCGTCGCCGCCCGACACCCGACAGTGCCCCTCCAGCCGGGAATCGTCGTCGCCGTCCCCTTGCGTTTTCGGCGAGTGTTGAGTGACGAAACTTTATGAGGGCAGAAAGTTCGGCTATATCGGCCAAGGGCCGCCGTGTGGTACCGAGTTCTGATTGAGTAACTCCGAAATTTCAGAGATTCACACCGAACGGCACCTACAAAAGATCCGGTAGGCGACCAGAAGCTCAACGTTCACCTCGCTCCGGAGTGACCTAGGATCGAAGCCGAGAGGAATGAGACATTCACAGAAGTCCCTTAGAAGGACGCTTTGCGCGGAGGTACAAAATTCAGTTAAATAACAATAATATCGACATCCTACCATAATTCGAGCCAGTTATATTCTTATATAGTTATGTAAATAACATTTATTTATTATATACTTATATGGAAGATTGGATGTCCAGAGATCCACAAGTCAGCCGACGTAAGTACGTGAAATCAATGGGCGCAGGGGCCACCGTGTTCGGCCTCGATAGGTTTTCATTCACGCCCAAAATTACAATCCCTCTTCTCAGATCAAAGCAAGGAGTCGTTGAAGAAGAGGAAGTCCCCCGAGCGTGGTGGCAGCATGTTCAAACATCAAAGAGGGTAGTGGAAAAGGTTAGAGAACAATACAGCGGCGTTAAAGGATTCAAAAGCGCCTATCGGACAATTTCGGACGAGCGAATCAAAGGCTACCGAAAGAAGAAAATAGCTATTGAAATTGACACAGAAGAAGCTCCAAATATTCCACTTGGATCCGACACGCCGAACGGTCCATTCCCTGAGGAAGTTAATGGAATTGGAGTTGAAACGAGAGAAAATCTCAATCGTACAGCGTCCGCATGCAAGAACGTAGGACACTTCGACCCAATTCCGGGTGGCACGGGTATATTCAACCAACAAGGGTTGAAGGCAACTGCATGCTGTAAAGTCACGTATAATGGTTCTCCCCGTCTATTAACTGTCTCCCATATGACTCTCTGTAGAAAGGAACCAGTTTACCAAGATAGTGACGAGCAGCGGCAGATAGGGTCAATCGACAACCTATCGGCATCCCAGGATTGGGCAACAATCGACCTAAACTCAGATTACGATCTGGATAATACTATCCGACTCCCGAGTGGCACTGAGTACCCGGTTAACGGGTGGATTACAGAGGGAGGGGTTGAAACGTATGCATCAAATGGGAGAGAATTTCTTAAGGTTGGATCCGAGACCGGAAGAACGAAGAACTCGATCTTGAACCACTATGCTCCCTTTGATGATGATTGCTCAAACTACGAAAAAGGAATCGACATGCGAAACAATGGTGCCAATGGCGATTCAGGCGGGCCTATCTTCCTCCTCACCGACAACAACACCGCGTTCATTCTCGCCATCAACCAATACAATGGCGGTGGTACTGTTGATATCGGTTGTTCTGGGATAGCTGAGAAAAACTACAGTGGTGGAATCGCAGCTTGGTATCTCCAAAATAATACACCAATCAGCTTCTGACTGGGGGTGACCGGCACCCAATCTCTAGAGTCAGTTGGGACTGCATACTTTTGTTCATTCAATTCGTTATTCAGAACAGGTATGCGTATAAAACAGATTCTCCTCGGATGTAATTGGCATCGATCAATATCTTTTCTTCTCTATGCCTTACTCGTTGCAGCCGCTACTCGATTGGTGAGTACCCTATTCAGTGACGAGATTTGGGCTGTATCTCCACTTAATCGACTCGACGTACCCGCTGTTGTGTTTGCATATGACGGTTTTGTTCCGTGGTTTGCGCTGCTCAGTGCAGTCGCACTTGTCGCATACGCAAATGACGGGTGGCTGATTAGCGTTGGTATCGCTGCATGTGGACTCTATGCCGCATCGATCGGTGGTAACTACTTTTTACATCCGCAATCTCAGGCACTAGTGATTCTGGGGGCAGTGATTTTCGTCGTGGATGCCGCCGTCAAGTTCGGCACGATTGGATACCTCTTTGGGAAGACAGCACGGTCTCTCAGAGCAGCGTTCCGTCGTTCGAACCGGGAACTGGCTTGACTGCTCTAGATCTGCCCGCGCGGGGGTAGCGATGGAAGTCCGTCCGCGACGACCGCCCGAACACGCACTGGGCGGGACTGAAAGGGGCCGCGGCTCTCGACGAACCCCGAACCCGTAAGCACCGCAGGCGAGCACAGCGAGCCGAGGAGCGCAGCGTGGTTCGCGGGAGCCGAGAGTCGCGGGGGCTTTCGAGGCAGTCGAAGCAACGATGGAACTGACTTCGGTGCGGGAGGGAGCGGTGGCTTTCGAGAACGTCGTAGTACCCCGAACGAAGAAACCGAAGAACCACGACCTTAAACCACGCCACGCGAATACTTCGACCCATGCCCACGTACGAGCGCCTGAAGGGGTTCCGCGACTTCTACCCCCCCGAGATGGCGGCCCGACGGGAGGTCATCGACGTCGTCGAGGACGCCGCCCGGCGGTATGGCTTCCGGGAGATCGAGACGCCGCGGCTCGAGCGGGCCGAGATGTGGACCGACAAGAGCGGCGACGACATCGTCGACGAGCTGTACGCCTTCGAGGACCACGGCGGCCGGCACGTCACCCTCGCCCCGGAGCTGACTCCCACGGTCGCGCGGATGTACGCCGCGAAGGCCCAGGAGCTCTCGAAACCCGTGAAGTGGGTTTCGACCCGACCGTTCTGGCGCTACGAGCAGGTCCAGCAGGGGCGCTTCAGGGAGTTCTACCAGACGAACGTCGACGTCTTCGGCTCCAGCGAACCCGAGGCCGACGCCGAGGTGCTCGCCGTCGCGGCCGACGCGCTCACCGGCCTGGGGCTCACGGCGGACGACTTCGAGTTCCGCGTCTCCCACCGCGACATCCTCGGGAGCCTCCTCCGCTCGTTCGACGCCGATGTGGACGTGACCGACGCCATCCGCGCGGTCGACAAGTCCGAGAAGGTCGACGAGGACGAGTACCTCGACCTGCTGTACGACGCCGGGCTGGCGTACGACCAGGCCCGCGAGTTCGACGCGCTGCTGGACGTGACCGACCCGGCGAACCTCGACGAACTCACCGACTTCGCGCCCGACGCCGAGGGGCTGGCGGACGCGGTCGAGAACCTGCAGGCGGTGCTCGCGGCGGCCGACGACTTCGGCGCCGGCGAGCACTGCGACCTCTCGCTGCGGACCGCCCGCGGGCTGGACTACTACACCGGCGCCGTCTTCGAGTGCTTCGACTCGACGGGCGAGGTGTCCCGCTCGGTGTTCGGCGGCGGGCGCTACGATGACCTCATCGAGGAGTTCGGCGGCCAGCCCACCCCAGCGGTCGGCGTCGCGCCCGGCTACGCGCCGCTGACGCTCCTGCTCGAACGCGCCGGCGTCATGCCGGACGCGGAGCTGTCGACCGACTACTACGTCCTCCGCGTCGGCGACACCCGGGACGTCGCGGCGCGGGTCGCCCGCGACCTGCGCGCGAAGGGGCACGTCGTGGAGTCGGACCTCGCCGGCCGGAGCTTCGGCGCCCAGATGGGCTACGCCGACTCGGTGAACGCCGAGACGGTCGTCATCGTGGGCGAGCAGGACCTCGCCGACGGGAACGTGACGGTGAAGGACATGCGCTCGGGCGACCAGACGACCGCGCCCGTGGACGAGTTCCCCGGCGAGCGCGACCGGCCGACGTACGACGACTTCGCGTAGTCGAGGCGCCGGTCCGTCGGCCCGGCGGTTCGGGAACTCCTCCGCCAGCTTTTATTCGTCGTCCGACATCCGGGCCGTATGGAGGTCGCAATTCTCTCCGACATGCACGTCCCCGAGCAGGCCCGGGTGCTCCCGGACGCGTTCCGCGAGCGCGTTCGAGGGGCCGACCACGTCGTCCACGCCGGGGACTTCGGCTCGGCCGAGGCGCTCGCCGACGTGCGCGCGCTCAACCCGGATCTGACCGCCGTGTACGGGAACGCCGACCTGCACGACGTCGACCTGCCCGCGGTCGCGTCGGTCGACGCGGGCGGCGTGACGTTCGTCGTCGTCCACGGCATCGTCAACCCCGTCGAGCGGGCGGTGTCCGGATCCGAGGGAGTCGTCATGGGGCGTGACGACTGGCTCGACGCGATCGCCGACACGACTCGGGCGAGAGCGGACGAGCCGCTGGTCGGGGTCGGCGGCCACAGCCACGAGGTCGAGGACGAGGTCCACGACGGCGTTCGGGTGCTGAACCCGGGGTCGGCGACGGGGGTCGGCAGGGCCGACGGCGCCACGATGATGACGGCGGCGGTCGCCGACGGCGACGTCGACGTGACGGTCCACGAGGCCTGAGCGGGACGGACCCGCGCCGTCCCGGCGTCGACTCGCCGGGTCGTGTCACGGTAGAAGGCTTATGCCGGACGCGACACGGCCTCCCCCATGGTCTCCCGCAGGAACGCCCTCGCGCTGGCCGGCGCGGCCCTCCTCCCGGTCGCCGGCTGCACCGACGGAACGGGCGGTAGCGCCACGCCGACCGGATCGCCGAACTCGTCCCCGTCGCCGGAACCGGGTCCGGGCGACCCGCCCGGCGGGTCGTCGACGCCGGCGGACCTCCCCGACTGGGAGTCCGACTGGACGCGCTCGGTCGAGGGGGAACACGTCCTCGGACTCGACGTCCGCGAGGGGACCGTCTACGCCTCGCTCTCCTCGGAGGGCGGCCCGAACGCCGTCGCCGCGCTGGATCCGACCGACGGGACGGAACTGTGGCACACGTCGACGCCGGGCGAACTAGAGGGGCGAACCTACGCGGAGTGGAACGACGGCGACGACCAGTGGGGCGTCACCGTCACCGACGGGCGCGTGTTCGCGGTCACGGGCCACGCCGACCGCTACGAGTGGACCGCCCTCCGCGCGCTCGACCGGACGACCGGGGAGGTGGACTGGAGCCTGCGCCGCGACCGTTCGCTCGCGGTCCGCGGCGTTCACGACGGCGTGGTCTACGTCACGTCCCTGGAGTTCTTCGAGCCCGAACACTCCCACGACACGCCGGAGGCGCCGCTGCCGACCGACCTCCTTGCGGTGGACGCCGCCGACGGGACGGTCCGCTGGTCGCGCCCGTTCGCCGGCGTCGCGGACGTGGCCGTCTCCCCGGCGGGCGTCGTCGTCGCCGCGGGAACCGGGCTGACCTGCCTCGACCACGACGGCACCGGGCGGTTCGACGTCGACACCGGGACGGAGGGGACCGCCGTCGCGGCGACCGATGCCCGGGTGTTCCTCCTCGGTGAGGGCGGTCCGGCGGGCCGTCCCGTACGCGGGTACGCCCTCGACGGGACGCGCGAGTGGGGCGAGCGCCGGCGGGTCCGCGACGCGCTCCTCGACCCGGAGCGTGGACGGCTGTACGCCGGGGGCGACGTCACGCTCGCGCTGGAGGCCGACGGCTCGCTCGCCTGGCGCGCGGACGTCCACGGCGGTCACCCACTCCTCCTCGGCCCCGAGCGGGGGACGCTGTACACCCGCGGCGGCGGGGCGCGAACCGAGGCGTTCGGGCTCCCCGACGGCGCGCACCGCTGGTCGTTCGACCCGCGCGAGCGGTACGCGTGGCCGGTCGCCGCGAGCGCCGACGTCGCCGTCGTCGAGGGGTTCGCCGAGGGGCGGTCGCTGTACGCCGTCGACGCCGCCGCGGGCGAGGCGACCCGCCGTCGGTCGTTCGGCGACCTCGCGACCCTGTTCACGGTCGAGATCGCCGGGGGGTACGCGCTGGTCGGCACCGGCGACGCATCGATCGTCGCGCTCCCGCTCGAACGCGTCGCCTAAGTCGGGCGGGCCCCTCGCGTCGCTCGTGCGCGCCTTCCGCGTCGCCTACGACGGCCGGCCGTTCTACGGCTTCCAGCGCCAGCCGGACGTGCCGACCGTCGAGGGGACGCTGTTCGACGGGCTCCGTGCGCTCGACGTGCTTGGCCCGGATGAACCGAAGCCGCCAGGCTACGCCGCCGCCGGCCGGACCGACGCGGGCGTCTCGGCGGTCGCCCAGACCCTCGCGTTCGACGCCCCCGACTGGCTTGCGCCGCGCGCGTTCAACGCCGAACTCCCGGGGACCGTCCGCGTCCGGGCGAGCGCCGAGGCGCCCGACGGCTTCCACGCCACCCACGACGCCGTCCGGCGGGTCTACCGGTACCACCTCCACGCGCCGGCCTCCGGGACCGACGCGTCCCCCGGAACCGACGCGATGCTCGGCCGCGCGCGGGATGCCGCGGCGAGGCTCTCCGGCGAGCACGACTTCCACAACCTCACGACCGACGACGAGGGGACGGTCCGGGACCTGGAGTGTACGGTCGACCGGGACGGGGAGTTCCTCGTGGTGACCGCGGCGGCGGGCGGGTTCCCGCGGCACTTCGTCCGGAAGCTCGTGGCCGTCATCCACGGCGTGGCGACCGGCGAGGCGACGGGTGCGGACGGGACCGACCGGCTGGACCGGGTGCTGAGCGACGAGTCGCTGGCCGACGAGGCGGGCGTGCCGGCCGCCCCGCCCGAACCCCTCGTCCTCGTCGGCGTGGACTACCCGGGGCTGACGTTCGAACCCGACCCCGTGGCGACGGCGACGCTCCGGGAGGTGTTCGCCGACCGCCGGCGCGACGGCCTCGTCCGGGCACGCGTCGCCGACGAGGTGCTGGACGGCGTCTGACCGGCGGCCGCGGCACGGCGCGGGCGGCCGCCCCCGCCCTCCTCAGTCCCAGCCCTCGGGCCACAGCCCGGCGGCCTTCATCCCGGGTTCGAACTCGGCCTCGCGGAACGCCGCCTCCAGGTCGTACTCGTCGAGCGCGGGCACCTCGACCGACTCCACGGCGAGTTCGCGGACCAGGAGGGCGGCGAGCACGCCGTGTTCCCGCACGTTCCGGTCGTCGACCTTGTCGCGCGTGTCGGCCGCGGTGTGGCCCCACCCCCTGCCCCGCTCGCCGCTGTCGGAGTGCAACTGCAGGGCGGGGACGCCGGCCCGCACGAACGGCCACTGGTCGGAGAACGGGTGCGGCTCCTCGCGGACCTCGATGGGGTGACGCGTCGCCTCGCTCAGCCGACGTGCGACGCCCGCGGTCGCCGCGGAGGCGTGGCTCATCGCGACCAGGTCGCGGAACCGGCCCGCGCCGTCGAGGTTCACCACCGCCTTCACCGAGTCGAAGTCTGTCCCGGCGGCGAGGTGTTCCGACCCCAGCAGGCCCGTCTCCTCGCAGCCGACGGCGGCGAACCGGACGCCGAGGTCGAGGTCCGTCGCGGCGAGGACCCGGGCGGCGACGAGCATCGTCGCGATCCCGCAGCCGTTGTCGAGCGCCCCCTCGGCGACGTCGTGGGCGTCGTAGTGGGCGAGCACGAGCACGGTCTCGTCGGTGTCCGGCCCGACCTGGCCCAGGACGTTGCGGCTTTCGCCGGGGACGGTCTCGGCCACGACGGTCAGTTCCACCTCGCCGTCCGCCTCGGCGTACTCCGAGAGCCACGCGCCGGTCTCCTTGCTCACCCCGACCGCCGGGATGGACGCCTCCTCCCCGAACGTCAGCGACCCCGTCGGCGGGAGCTGGCCGGGGACGTGGTTGACGAAGACGAACCCGACCGCGCCCGCGTCGGCCGCGTAGCCGTACTTCTCCATCCGGTGGACGAACCGGCCGCCGGAGGGGGTCGTCGTGCTCGCGACGGCGACGCGCCCCTCGACGTCGACCTCGTCGATCTCCGCGGGAGTGCCGTAGCCGACGTCGACCAGTTCGCCCCGGACCGCGCCCGCGGGGCAGTACGGCAGCGCGACGGCCTCGAACGTCCGATCGTCGGGGGAGACGAGTTCCAGGTCGGTGTGGCCGCGCCGCCACTCGTTCACCTCGAAGGGCTGCTCGCGGACGCGGCGCAGGCCGGCGTCCCGGAACGCCTCGGCGACGAGTTCGGCCGCGCGGGCCTCCCCCTCGCTCCCGCCCATCCGGTTCCCGATCGCGGTGAGGTCGGTGAGGAACTCCCAGGGCCGGTCGTCGAGCCACGCCCGTCCCACGGCGTCGGCGAGGTCGTCATCGAGCGAGAGCGCGTCGTCCATGGGTGTCGAGTCGCCGAGCGCGGGCAAAAAATCCGGGGGTGACGTCCGTCTCGGCCCGGAGTCGGCGGCCGGTTCCGTCCGGGTCGGCGACCGGTACGATCCGGTTCGGGCTCGGCGCTCGCCCCGGACTCGTCGGTCGGGCCGGTCGCCATCGCCCCCGCCCGTCACGTTCTCGATGCGGTACCCGACGACGAGCGCGCGGTCGAGCGGCGCATCGGCCCCGGCGGCGCAGCCACCTCCGGCCCCCTCCGGCTACGATCGTTCCCCGCCGCCGACCACCTCGTTCGCAGGACCGAATCATATTTAGTCTCGGTGGACGACAGGGAATTAGATGGATCTAATAATTGCATTCGAGGAGGAACGACCCGTCGCTCGGAGACGCTCCGCCCGCCGCACGCGACGGCGATCGGGCCCCCGCGGGCGACGGACGACTTCGCCGTTCCGGCCCGTGACGGCTCCGTCCGGGCCGGCGCGTTCGTCGCGGTCGCGATTCGGCCGTCCAACCGCGCCCAGTACCGGTCCGGCGGTCGCCCCGCCCCGACCCCGGGGAGCCAGCGGGGTAGCGGCGTGAGCGATGACCCACGCGGACGGACGGACCCTCCGTTCTCGCGCCGCCGGGCGCTCGCGGCGGGCGGCAGTCTCGTCGCCGCCGGCGTCGCGGGCTGTCTCGGCGACGGCCGCGTCGGCGGCGCGTCGGGGACGACCGGAGACGACGGGCCCCTCGCGGTGGCCTCGTTCTTCAGCTTCTACGACTTCGCGCGGAGGATCGCCGGCGAGACGCCGCTCCGGGTGAAGAACCTGGTCCCGACCGGCCTCCACGGCCACGGCTGGGAACCGGACGCGAGCGTCACGCGGGAGATCATCGAGGCCGACGCGTTCGTCCACGTCGGCGAGGACTTCCAGCCGTGGGCCGACCGGGCGATCCGGACCCTCGAGGACGACGGCGTCGACACGCACCTGATCAACGTCCGCGAGGGCGTCGAACTCGTGTCGCTCGCGGCGAGCCTGGACCCCGACGAGGAGGGCGTGGGGGAGGGCCGCGGCAAGGACCCACACTTCTGGCTGGATCCCCGCCGCGCGAAGCAGTCCGTCGACAACATCACCGAGGGGTTCGTCGAACTCCTCCCCGAGCACGAGGGGACGTTCCGCGACAACGCCGCGGCGTACAAGACGGACGTGCTCGACCGCATCGACGCGGACTACGAACGGATCTTCGAGGCGGCCGAGCGGGACGTGGTGCAACTGGCCGCGCACAACGCCTTCCAGTACGTCGGCGTCCGCTACGGCGTCCGGATGCGGCCGCTGGTCACCAACCTCGCGGCGAGCGGGGACGTCAAGCCGTCCGACGTCACCGACGCCAAGCGGGTGATCGACGAGAACGACATCGAGTACATCGGCGCGGGGGTGTTCGAGACGCGACGGCCGGCCCGGCAACTGATCGCGGAGACCGCGGTGGAGGCGTACTACCCGGTGACCCCGTACGCGGGCGTTCGCGAGGACTGGGTGGAGAACGACTGGGGGTACGAGGAGATCGCCTACAACGTCAACATGCCGACGTTCGAGGTCGTCCTCGGGAACGCACCCCCCGAGGAGGCCGGCCCGGAGGGCTGGGACGAGCAGTGGCGGAACTTCGAGTGACCGAGATGAACGGAACCACCGACGGGGAGACGGCGGCGACGGAGAGCGGGACCGGGAGGACCGAATCGGCCGGCGACGGCACGACGACCGGATCCGGGACGACCGGACCCGGCGCTCGGGGGCCGGTCATCGAACTGTCCGACGTCGACTTCGGCTACGCCGCGACGCCGGTCGTCGAGGACGTCTCGGTCCGGATCGACGCGGGGGAGTACGCCGCCGTCGTCGGCCCGAACGGGTCGGGGAAGTCGACGCTGATGAAACTGATGCTCGGGCTCCTCCGTCCCGACGAGGGCCAGGCCCGGTTGTTCGGCGAGCCGGCCCACGAGTTCGACGACGGCGCGCGCGTCGGCTACGTCGCCCAGGAGGCGAGCGCCTCGAAGGAGATGCCGATCACGGTCCGCGAGGTCGTGAAGATGGGGCGGTTCCCGCACGTCGGCTTCGGTCGCCTCTCGGAGGGGGACTGGCGGATCGTCGATCGCGCCCTCGACGTGGTCGGGATGGCCGCGTTCGGGGACCGCCGCGTGACGCGGCTCTCGGGCGGCCAGCGGCAGCGGGCGTTCATCGCGCGGGCGCTCGCGAGCGAGGCGGACCTCCTCGTGCTCGACGAGCCGACGGTCGGCGTCGACGTCGAGTCGGTCGACGCGTTCTACGACCTGCTGGACGCGCTCAACGCGGACGGGATCACGGTGCTCCTGATCGAACACGACCTCGGTGCGGTGACGGACCACGCCGACCGCGTCGTCTGTCTCAACCGGGAGGTCTACTTCGACGGCCCCACGGCCGAGTTCGTCGAGAGCGACGCGCTCGGGCGGGCGTTCGGGACTGCCCGGACCGTCACGGGTGGTTCGTCGTGACGGGGATCGCCGGCCGTCCGCTCCAGGCGAGCCCGCTCGACCAGCTTCTGGCGCCGCTGTACTGGGCTCTCTCGCTGTGGTCGGAGCTCATGTTCCGGGTCGCCGCGGTGACGGGCCTCGAACTGCTCCAGTACCCGTTCATGCACCGGGCGGTCCTCGTCGGACTCTGCATCGGGGTGATGGCCCCGCTCATCGGGACGTTCCTGGTCCACAGGCAGCTCGCGCTCATCGGCGACGCGCTCGCACACACCGCGTTCGCGGGGGTCGCGGTCGGCCTGTTCGTCAACGCCGTGCTGAACCTCGACGTCTCGCCGTACCTCTCCGCGGTCGTCGTCGCGGTGATCGCGGCGCTGTTCATCGAACTCATCTCCGAGCACACGGACGCCTACAACGACGTCTCGATGGCGATCGTCCTCTCGACGGGGTTCGCGCTCGGGACCGTCCTGATCAGCATCAACGCGGGCGGGCTCGCGGTCGGCATCAACCAGTACCTGTTCGGAAACCTCGCGACGGTGTCCGCGGAGAACGCCGCCATCCTGCTGGTCCTGTTCGGCGTCATCGTCGCGACGGTCGCGCTCACTCGAAACCAGCTGCTGTACGTCACCTTCGACGAGGTGGCGGCGGAGGTGTCGGGCATCCCGGTCAGCTGGTACAACCGCGTGATGGTGATGCTCACAGCGCTCGTGGTCGTCGGCGCGATGCAGATCATGGGCGTCATCCTCGTCGCCGCGATGCTCGTCGTCCCCGTCGCGGGGGCCTCGCAGGTGTCCCGGAGCTTCTCGGGGTCGCTGCTCACGTCGGTCGTCCTGGCCGAACTGGCGGTGCTCCTCGGCATCGGCGTCTCCTACTACGCCGAGGCGACGGCGGGGGGCGTCATCGTCCTGGTCGCGGTCGCCATCTACGTCGGCTGCGTCGGCCTCGGGAAACTGCGGGCGCGGACCGGGAGCGACGCTCCCGCGCCCGAGATGGGAGCCGTCGACGCCGACCGGTCCGGGGACGCCTCCGACTGACCGTCCGACAGAAACCGGGGCGGGAGAGCGCCGTCGAAATCCGGGGGTGCCATCGTGCCCCCGGCGGCCGCCGGCGATTTCGTATCGCCGCATGCGATTTACCGCCGGCGCTTGTCGTCCCGCGGGTCGTCGGTCCCGCACGAACGAACTCGGGCGAGGGGCCCGCGACGCCGACGCGGTTCGACGGTAGCCCGCCTCGACCGGGCGTCTGATCGCCGCCACGGAGACGTTCCGGCGGGCGCCCGGCGTCCGCCCACTCGTCGCCGGGAACCGGCAGCAGTGGCCGGGGTTCGGAACCCCGTCCGCCACGGTTAGACAAGACTTAGGGGTCGGGACGGGCACGTACGGCCATGAGTTCGGTTCCCGAACGGTCCGACGTCGACGCGGACTACAAGTGGAGCGTCGGGTCCATATACGGCTCCGACGAGGAGTGGGAGGCGGCGTACGAGGCGGCCGAGGCCTCGCTCGAGGACGTCCGCGCCTACGAGGGGCGGACGACCGGGAGCGCGGCGACCCTCCGCGAACTGCTCGAGACGTACGAGGCGGTGATGCGCGAGGTGTCGACGGTCGTCCAGTACGCGAACCTCCGCTCGAACGAGGACACGCGCGACCAGGAGTGCCAGGCGATGGCCGCGAAGGCCGGGTCGCTCTCCTCGGAGGCGTCGAGCGCGGCGAGCTTCATCGAGCCGGAACTGCAGGAACTCGACCGCGACGACGTGGAGGCGCTCGTCGAGGAGGAGCCCGCGCTCGCGGAGTACGAACACTACTTCGACGACGTGCTGCGGATGAAGCCGCACACGCGTTCGGCCGAAGTGGAGGAGCTTCTCGCGGACCTCTCCGAGGTCACTAACGCGCCGAGCGAGACGTACTCGATGCTCTCGGACGCAGACATGACGTTCCCGACCGTGGAGGGGCCCGACGGCGAGGGGGTCGAGATCTCGCAGGGCAACTTCACGACGCTGCTCCAGAAGCCGGACCGCGAGTTCCGCCGGCGGGTCCACGAGGCATTCTACGGGGAGTGGGCCGGCGTGCGGAACGCGGTCGGCACGACGCTCTCGAAGTCGGTGAAGAAGGACGTGAAGATGGCGGAGGCCCGCAACTACGAGACGGCCCGCGAGGCCGCGCTCGACGGCCCGAACGTCCCCGTCGAGGTGTACGACAACCTCGTGAACACGGTGCGGGACAACCTCGACTCCCTCCAGCGGCACGCCGACCTGAAGCGCCGCGCGCTCGACGTGGACGACCTGGAGATGTGGGACCTCTACATGTCGCTGACGGGCGACGAGGGGCCCGAAATCCCCTACGAGCGGGCGAAGGACCTCGTCGTCGAGGCGGTCGAACCCCTCGGCGAACCGTACCGCGAGCGGATGGGCGAAGGGCTGGAGTCGCGCTGGGTCGACGTGTACGAGAACCGCGGCAAGCGCTCGGGTGCGTACTCGGCGGGCACCTACGACACCCAGCCGTTCATCATGATGAACTACCAGGACGACGTCTCCTCGATGTTCACGCTCGCCCACGAACTGGGCCACTCGATGCACTCGGAACTGGCGAAGGACGCCCAGCCGTGGCAGTACGCGAACTACGAGATCTTCGTCGCCGAGGTCGCCTCGACGGTGAACGAGACGCTGCTCACGAACCACCTGCTGGAGAACGCGGAGGACGACGAACTCCGGGTCCACGCGCTCGACCAGTACCTCGAACGCTTCCGCTCGACGCTGTTCCGCCAGACGATGTTCGCCGCGTTCGAACTGGCGATCCACGAGCACGCGGAGGCCGGCGAGCCCCTGACGCCGGACGTCTTCGACCGACTGTACGGCGACCTGAAGGAGGAGTTCTACGCGAACGCGACCGTCGACGACCACGTCCGCCGCGAGTGGATGCGCATCCCGCACTTCTACTACAACTTCTACGTCTACCAGTACTCGACCGGCGTCTCGGCGGCGGCCGCCGTCGTCGAGCGCATCCGCGAGGAGGGCGAGTCCGCGGCCGCCGACTACCGGGCCGCGCTGGAACTCGGCGGCGCCGAGTACCCCATCGACGTGCTCGAGGTCGCCGGCATCGACATGACCTCCCCCGAGCCGATCGAGTCCGCGATCCGCGTGTACGACGAGTACCTCGACCGCGCGGAGGAGCTTCTGGACCTGTAGGCGCCGGGGCGTCGTCAGCCCCCGCGACCGCGATCCCGTACCGCCCCCCGGGTCGAGTGCGGTCCGTCCAGTCCGCCCGCCCGACGGGAACGCGCGGATGGAGCCGCGAGTCGGAGACCGCCTCGACTCCGCCGGGAAGGACCGGCCGACGATCGTCCGAAAAAGCTCCCGAGACCCAAAGCCACATTAACGGCAAGGCCGAAACTCGGGCACGAATGTCTCGGAGTCCGTCCCTCCCAGATCGCCCACGCCTCGACCTCGACCCGGACATGAGCGAGGCGGAGCGGCTGGAGGCACTGCGCCAGCACTTCGAGCGGCTCGTTCAGGTGAACGAGGAACTCGACGATCGGCTCGAGAGCGCCGAATCGCGGGGGGACGACCTCCAGGGCGAGGTCGACGAGCTGAAGCGCCGAAACGAGGCGCTGAAGACCTCCTCGCTGTACGTCGCGACCGTCGAGGAGCTCACCGACGACGGCGCGGTCATCAAACAGCACGGCAACAACCAGGAGGTGCTCACCGAGGTCTCCTCCCGGCTGGAGGACGACCTCGAACCGGGCGATCGGGTCGCGATCAACGACTCGTTCAGCGTCCAGACGGTGCTCGACGACGAGACCGACGCGCGGGCACAGGCGATGGAGGTCGACGGATCGCCCGAGGTGACCTACGACGACATCGGCGGCATCGACGACCAGGTGCGCGAGGTGCGCGAGGCCGTCGAGGCGCCGCTCGTGAACGCGGAACAGTTCGAGACGGTCGGCGTCGAACCGCCGAGCGGGGTGCTGCTGCACGGCCCGCCCGGCACGGGGAAGACGATGCTTGCGAAGGCGGTCGCCAACGAGACGGACGCCACGTTCATCAAGATGGCCGGCTCCGAACTCGTCCGGAAGTTCATCGGCGAGGGCGCGCGACTGGTCCGGGACCTGTTCGAACTCGCCTCCGAGCGGGAACCGGCCGTCATCTTCGTCGACGAGATCGACGCCGTCGCGGCCAAGCGGACGGACTCGAAGACGTCCGGGGACGCCGAGGTCCAGCGGACGATGATGCAGTTGCTCTCGGAGATGGACGGCTTCGACGAGCGCGGCGAGATCCGCATCATCGCCGCCACGAACCGCTTCGACATGCTCGACGAGGCGATCCTCCGGCCGGGCCGGTTCGACCGGCTCATCGAGGTGCCAAAGCCCGAGGCGGAGGGCCGCGAACGCGTCCTCGACATCCACACCGCCGACATGAGCGTCGCCGACGACGTGGACTTCCGCGACCTGGCGGCCGAACTGGACGACTACTCGGGCGCCGACATCGCGGCGCTGTGTACCGAGGCGGGGATGTTCGCCATCCGCGAGGACCGGACGACGGTGACCCGCGAGGACTTCGAGAGCGCCCGCGAGAAGGTCGAGGCGGGCGACGAGGGCACGATCACCCACGACGGCTTCGGCGCGTACCAGTACTGAAGGAGGCTTCTCTCCGAAGCCCGGTTTTTCGGCGTCAGACCCAAACAGCCGCGGTGGCGCGTGCCGACTGGCCTCCGTGCCAGCCGGACGCGCGCGAGGGATGAGCGAACTGGCGCGCCCTCGTGGCGCGCCGGACGAGAGCGAATCGGCTGGGGAGGCGCGTGGCGTATCACGCTCGGCAGTAGTGATCCACCACTCGACCTCCGCGCAGACGATGGCGGCTCGAACACGCAAGCCTCGCTTTCGACACCCCTTTTCGCCCGGCCCGCCGCGTACCGACATGGACATCCACGTCGCCGCCGGGACGGCCCGCGCCCCCACCGCGATGGCGGCCTACGACGCCGCGCTCGCGGACGCGAACCTCCACAACTACAACCTCGTGCCGGTGTCCTCGGTCGTCCCCGCGGACGCCGAGGTGCGCTCGGTCGAGCGCGCCCCCGACCTCGGCCCGGCCGGCAACCGCCTGACGGTCGTGCAGGCGCACGGAACCGCATCGCCCGCCGACGCCCGCGAGACCGAGCGGGTCGTCGCCGGCCTCGGCTGGGCGACCGGGCCGGGTCCGGGGCTGTTCTACGAGGCCGACGGCACGGACGTCGACTCCGTCGAGCGGACGATCGGGGAGGGCCTCGCGACCGGGGCCGACCTCCGCGACTGGACGTTCGACGGGGAGGAGGTCCGCCTCGCGAGCGCCGCGACCAGCGAGGACGCCTACACCGCGGCGGTCGTCGTCGCGGCCTACGGGGAGAGCGAACCGATCGCGTGATCTCTCGGTGATTCCGGGACTTTCGAGCGAGATACGGCGGGGAAACGTGGGATAACGAACTCGAAAGCCCCCGCGGGTGTCGGCTCGCGCGATACGGAAGACGGTCCTGCTCGCTCACTTTGCTCGCTGCGCTCGTCGGCTGCGACTTCCGATGTCGCCCTCACTGCGTTCGCGCGACCCTCGCTGCGCGCTTCGCGCTCCCTTCGGTCGCGCTCCAGTGCTTGCGTCGTCGGGGTTCGCCGAGAGCCACGGCCCCTTTCAGTCCCACACACCGCCGCCTCGCCCTCCCCAGCCTCCCGCGCTCCTCGCGTTCGCTCCCTCCGGTCGCTCACGCTGCGGTGTCCGCGGGCGACCCGCAAGTCGCCCGCGGGCTAGCGAGACCTTCGGTCTCGCCGTGCTCGTCCCTCGCGCGCGTCTACTCGCCCCGCGAGGGGGCTCGCGTCGCGCGCGCCGGCCGGTTGGCCCTCTCGAAGCACGTCCGCCGGAACACCGTCTTCGCCACCGCCGACGCCTTTATCCCGGCCAACCGCCTATCCCGGGCACATCTTCAATGAACGGCAACAACCCGTACGCCGGTGCGCCGGGCGTCGTCGACGCCGGGCGGCCGGCGGAGGTGGACCTCAGCGCCGAGCAGAAGGACGCGCTCCGGCGCGCGGTCGCCGGAATCGTCTCCCGCACAGAGTCGTACCTGCCGGACGGCTACGCGGTCGGCTCCGAACTCTCCTACGGCGCCGAGGGCCCGCAGGCGACCGTCGCCGTGCGCCCGCCCGTCGGCCATCCCGTCAGCGCCGGGTTCACGCCGGATCTCGAGGAGCTGGAGGCGGGACTCGACCAGACGGACCGCGACGAGGTCGCGCGCGGGCTCGCCGCCAGCGCGGCCGCGCAGGTGATGAACGCCGTCGGCGACGACCTCGAACCGACGGCCCGCTGATCTCCGGCTAGTTCTCCGGCCGCGACCGCGGCCCGCCCGGCACTGCGACGAACAGCGCGTAGCCGACCAGCGACGCCGCGAGCGCCGACCCGATCGCCGCGCCGACGGCGAGCGGAACCGCGCCCGTCGTTCCGAGGAGCAGCCCCGACAGCACCAGCAACGGGATCCCGGCCAGCAGGAGGTCGTATCGCGTCGGCGATTCCGGAACGATGCCGATCTCGGCGCTCCCAGGGTCACGTACGCTCATCGTCGCTCACCGTGGTGAACTGACGGCGAGGCACCACAAATATCTTTCCGAAACCCGGGTACGGGAGTCCGAATCGGAGCCGCTACTTCCCCCAGAACGGGTCGGACTTCCGGCGCGTGTTGAGGTAGGCGTTCAGCGTCTCCAGTTCGTCGGCCGGGATGTCCTCGGAGAGCTCGTGTTCGAGGATCTTCGCGTGCTTCTCGGGGAGTTCGATCCACAGCTCGTCGCCCTCCTCGATCTGCCGGCCGACCGTCGGCCCGTCGATGGCGACTGAGACGCGCTCGCCGGCTCGGGCCTCGTCCACGTCGTCGCCCTGGTGCTGGATGCCCGAGAGCTGCCCGACGCGCGTGGGCTCGTTCCCGTCGAACTTCGCGACGTTCCGGTTGTTCTGGAGCGTCCCCGAGACGACCTCGACGCCGACGACGGCGGGGTCGTTCTGCCGGAACGTGTGGTCCTGCAGGATGCGGAACCGCGCCGGGCGGACGATGCGGTCGAGCACCGTCTCCTGCTGGGCCCGCTCCAGTTCCGCGACGTGCTCCTCGTACTCCTCGACGAGCTGATAGATGACGTCGTCCGAGAACAGGCGGACCTCGCTGCTCTCCAGTTCGCGCTCGGCGTTCGAGAGGGTGTCCACGTTGAACCCGAGGATCACCCGGTACTTCTCCTCGTTGGCGGTCTCGGCGACCGCGACGTCCCGGGGCGCGACGTCGCCGACCTCCGCGCGGAGGATCGGGATCTCGGCCTCCGCCAGCGCGTTCGCCATCGCCTCGAGGCTCCCGAGCGTGTCGGCCTTGACGACGACGCCGTCCTCGGCGGTCTCGACCTCGATCTCGGCCAGTTCCTCGCGCACCTCCGCGACGACCTCGTCGACGTCGCGGTCGCGGACGACCCGGACCGGGGCGCCGGCCATCGCCTCGTCGAGGTCCGGCGCGGCGATCTTCACGCCGGCCGCTGCCGCGACCTCCTCGACCGTCTCGAAGCGCTTCTCGGCGCGGATCTCGGCGTTCGGGCGCGGCTGGAGGAGCGCGCGGACCTCCGTGACGATCGGCTCGTTCTGGCCGCCGACGACGATCGTCTCGCCGATCCGGATGACGCCGTCGTACAGCACGACGTCGAGCGTCGCGCCGAAGCCGCGCTCCTCCTTCACCTCGAGGACGGTCCCCTTGCCGGGCCCCGTCGCGTCCACGGCCATCTCCCCTTTCAGGTAGCGCTGTGAGAGGCCCATGAGCACGGTCAGGAGGTCGGGGACGCCCTCGCCGGTCATCGCCGACAGCGGGACGACGCCGACGTTCTTCTGGAAGTCCTGCACCCGCCAGTAGAAGTCCGCGGAGAAGCCCGCGTCCGAGAGGTCGCCGACGAGTTCGTAGAGGTTCTCGTTCAGCCGCGACTCGGCGCGGTCGGACTGGGCCTCGAGCGACTGCTGGATGGGGACGTCCTCCTGGGGGTTCCATCCGGGCGTCGTGTCGATCTTGTTCGCGGCGACGACGAACGGCGTGCCCGTCCGCCGGAGGATGTCGATCGCCTCCTCGGTCTGGGGCTGGAAGCCGTCGTTCACGTCGACGACGAGGACGGCGATGTCGGCGAGCGCGCCGCCCCGCGCGCGAAGCGTCGAGAACGAGTGGTGCCCCGGCGTGTCGATGAACAGCAGGCCGGGGAGGTCGAAGTCCGAGGGGTCGACGAGCGCGCCGGCCATCTCCGAGACGGTCTCCAGCGGCACGGCCGTCGCGCCGATGTGCTGGGTGATGGCGCCCGCCTCCCCCTCCTGGACGGCGGAGCCGCGGATGCGGTCGAGCAGCGTCGTCTTCCCGTGGTCGACGTGGCCCAGCACGGCCACGATGGGCGTGCGGAGTGCGTCTCCGTCCGTGTTCGCGTCGGCGTTGGTGTCTGACATGGCGGAATCCCCGAAGAACGGTCGTTGGTCGAACCTGTCCCGGCGTGGTCGTAAGGGCTTCGAATCGGCGGGACGCGACCGCTCGCCGGCGCGAGCGGCGCTCCCCCGGCGGTGGCTCCCTCAGACCGCCGGTGGGGGCCGGCAGCGTGTTCTCCGATTCGCGCCGCAGTCCGGCGATTTCACCCGCCGTCGGCGGTCGCTTGCGTCGTCGGGTTCCGCCCTCGTCCCCGTCGCCGACCTTCGTCGGTCCCCCGTCAGACGCCGTCGTGGCGTTTATACTGGTTCACCCAGATGGGCGAGGTATGGCAGACATCCTCGCCGAGAACCTCTCGGGCAAGGCCGTCATGGGCTCGGACGGGACCGAATTCGGCATGCTGTACAACATCACGATGGACCTGAAGACGGGGTCGCTCTCGGACCTGCTGGTCACCCCCAACGAGGACCTTCCCCCGGGGCGCATCCCGTTCGACCGGGACGAGGCGGGTCGCATCCACGTCCCCGTCGGGGCGGTCCAGGCGGTGAAAGACTACATCGTCGTGAACACGTCGTAGGATGCGAGTACTGGACTCCTCGGCGTTCATCCACGAGTACCACACCGACGAGCCGACGGCGTCGATCCCGATGGTCCAGGAGGAGCTGGAGGGCGAGCACGCCTTCCGGTTCGACGCGATGGAGGGCGCCGGGATGCACATCCACGTTCCCGACGCCCAGACGGTCGATCAGGTCCGTCGCGCCTCGGGCGAGACGGGCGACGCGGGGGAGCTCTCGGAGACCGACACGCGCCTGCTCGCGGCCGCGTTCGAACTCGACGCGACGCTCGTCACCGACGACTACGCCATGCAGAACGTCGCCGACAAGCTCGGGGTGGACGTCGAGGTCATCGCCCGCGAGGGGATCTCGGAGCGGCGCGACTGGACGTTCCAGTGTGCCGGCTGCGGCCGCGAGTTCGACGAGGACCAGGAGCGGTGCCCGGTGTGCGGGAGCGACCTCTCCCGGAAGAACCCCGCCTGACCCTCCGAATCGAACCGCAGTCGGGCGATCTCGGTCGCCGCCGCGCGTCCGGCCGAAACCTCCGTGCGACCGACCTCATCAGACGAACCCGGTCGCGTCGGCGTACTGCACGAGGTACAGCACCGCGTTGTACAGGCCGTGGGTCACCGCCGGCACCGTCAGGTTCCCCGTGGCCTCGTAGAGGTAGCCGAGCGGGAGCGCGAGCAGCGTGGCGACGAGCACGTAGGCCGTCTGTTCCACGATCGTTCCCGTGCCGGCGACGAAGTGGAGCGACCCGAACAGGAACGCGGCGAGGCCGATGGCCGGCGGCGCCGACAGCGCCTTCCGGAGCTCCCCCTGGACGACGCCGCGGAACACCAGTTCCTCGGCGGGGCCGACGAGGAGGATCGACACGGCGACCATGTAGAGGAAGTAGCGCGGCGCGTCCTGTCCGGGCGTGAGCGCCCGGTTCGTCGCGACCCCGATCCCGACCGCCTGGAGGACGAGCACGAGGGCGAACTGGGCGAGGACCAGTCCGCCTGCGGCCACGGGAACGAGGCCGGCCTCGTGCCGGGTCGGCCGACGGAGGGACACGAGGTCGCGGTCGTTCGCGTAGGCGAGGAAGACGACCATCGCGAGCGCGAAGCCGACGAACTGGCCGGCGCTCCGGACCGCCACGAACTCGGGCGACTCCGGCGCGACGCCGAGCGCCAGCCCCAGGCGCCCGGCCCACGGGGCGAGCGCGGCGCCGGCGACGAGCGCCGCGACCACCGCCAGGAGCGACTGCCCGAGTCGGAGCGCGACGCTGTCGTCGGGTCGGGTCCCGCCCCGGAACCCGTCCTCGACGCCGTCGCCGCGTTCGACGGCGACGGTCCCGCCCTCGCTCCCGCGGTCATCGTCCCCGACGTCGCCGCCATCCCCGACGCCGCCGTCGTCCCTAACGTCGTCACCGTCCCCGACGTCGCCGCCGTCGTCCGCCCCACCCATCACTCGACCTCCAGCCGGCGCTTCCCCCTGACCGCCTCGGCCTCCTCGAACTCGCCGCCCCCGAGCAGCCCTCGGGCGGCCTTCTTCCCCCACTCGACCGCGGGCTGTGTGAACGTCGAGACGTCCGCCAGTTCGCCGTACACCACGCAGGCGGCCTCCATCGCGTACAGCAACTCCCCCAGCCCGCGCTCGTCCACGCGGTCGATCTCCAGGCGGACGTTCTCCCGGCCGGCGGCCGCGAGGCTCGCCTCGGTCGCGCGGAACTCCGCGTCGAGCAGGTCGCCGAGCGTCGAGCCGCCGAGGTACTCGAGCCCGGACAGGTCCGTCTCCGGGATGCCGGTGTCGGGCGATTCCAGCGGTCGGACGAGCGTGACGAGCTTGTCCGCGGGTCCGGCGCGGTAGAGCTGGAGCTGGGAGTGCTGGTCGGTCGCGCCGAGCGCCCGCGCGGGGGTCTGCCCGCGACCGTCCTTCCCGAGCGACTCGGCCCACAGCTGGGCGTACCACTCGGCGAACCGCTCCAGCGACTCGGCGTACGGCATCATCGCGTTCACGGCCGCGCCGCGCTCGCCGAGCGCGTACGAGACCGCGCCGTAGGCGTACCCCGGGGAGTCGTACAGCGACCCGGAGAGCTTCCCTGCCTCGCTCGCGGCACCCGCGAGCAGTTCGTCCAGGTCGTGGCCCGCGACCGCGGCGGCGAACAGCCCGACCGTCGAGAGCGCCGAGAACCGGCCCGGGACCCCGTCCGGCACGTCGAGCGCGGGCAGGTCGTGCGTCTCGGCCATCGAGCGGAGGTTCCCCTCCGGGCCGGTGGTGACGACGGTTCGCTCGGTCCAGTCGACGCCGGCCGACTCCATCGCCTCGCGGACGACGAGGAAGTTCGCCAGCGTCTCGGCGGTCGTGCCCGAGCGGGAGACGACGTTGACGACAGTCTCCGAGAGGTCGAGGTCGGCGACGAGGTCGCGGACCCACGCCGGGTCGACGTTGTCGAGGTAGCGGGCGTCCACCGGGGAGTCGAGCGCGTCGGTGACGGTTGCCGCGCCCAGGGCGCTCCCGCCGATGCCCACGGTGAGCACCGTCTCCGGGTCGAAGCCGGCGGCCGCGCGGCGGATCGGCTCGGGGTCGCACGTCTCGGGCAGGCTCAGCGCGGCGTAGCCGTGCTCCGATTCCCGACGCCCGCCGGCGATCCGCTCGTGGGCGTCGGCGACGCGCTCGTCGAGGTCGTCGAGGGCCGCGCGGTCGAGGCCGAGGGCGCCGTCCAGCGCGTTCCCGATGTCCGCCTTCATGCTCGTGTTGCCGTGCCGGGGGCCGAAAACGGTTACTGCCTGATTCTGGGTGTTCGGCTTCGCGACTAGTGCTGTCCTCGCAGCACAGTTCCCGAAAGCCCCCGCGGCTGTCGGCTCGTCGGTTGGTCCGGTCGTCGCGGCACGGTCCTCGAAAGTCCCCGCGGCCCCTTTCAGTCCCACCCGACCGCACAGCGCCTCACCCTCCCCAGCCTCCTGCGCTCCTCGGTTCACTCGCTCCGCTCGTTCACCTGCGGTGCTCGTCCCTCGCACGAGCGGCCGCGCTCCGCTTGGCCGCCGCGCGCCGCGTGGACCGGTCAGTGCGGTGGCGCGTGCCGGCGGGCCTCCGGTCACGCGAGCGAGCCTGCGAGCGAGGGTGACCTCACGGGACCGCAGGTCCCGGGTAGTGCCCGCCGGACGCGCGCGAGGGATGAGACGCGCAGCGACCGCAGGGAGCGAGCATCGCAATCGGCTGGGGAGGCCGAGAGCCGCGGGGGCTTTCCGGGACTTCTCCACGATTACCGAACCGGCCCCCCGGCCGACGGCTGCGGGGGCTTTCGCGGTCGTCACTGCGGTATGCGCTGCACCAACCGTTCCAAACGACCCGACGACGGATGACGGGGCCCTTAACAGCCGCCGCCCCCAATCCGCGACAATGGCACCGGAGGCGGGTACCGGAGATACCCCGAAAAAACGGGACGAGCACACGTACCGGGGCGTGTTCGGCGCGTTCCCGTACGCCTTCCGCGCGAGCGACTCCTGGCTGTTCCGGAGCTACGTCGTCGTCGGCGGGGTCGCGGCGCTCCTGCTCACGGTCATCTTCGCGCTCGCGCTGGTCCGCCTGTTCGGGGCGACCGCCCGGGCCCGCTTCTCGGTCGTCCGGGCGTTCTTCTTCCTCGTCGGCCTCGCGGCCGTCGCGCCGACCGTCGCGCCGGTGCTGCTCGTCGCCCGGACGCGCCGTCGCGAGGTTCCTCGACGGCCGGGCTACGAGGCGGGACTCGCGCTCGCGGGCTACCTCTTTCTCGCCTCGCTGTACCTCGGGCTGGTCGCGGCGATGCCCGAGACGTTCGTCCTCGACGGCGAGACGGTCATCAGACCCCCGCCCTCCGGCCCCCTCGCGCCGGCGGTGGCGTTCCTCTACGCGCTCCCGCAGGCCGTCGGGGCGTCGATCCCGGCGCTCGGCGCCGCGCTCGTCGCGCTCGCCCACTGGCTCCGTCGGTGAGGGTGGCGCCGCCGACCGAGCGGCCCCCCTCGTCCCCACCTGCCCCCGCAGCACCCCGCGAGGCGGGCCGACCGGCGCGCCCGGACGGGAGCGAAACCCCGAAACCCTCCAGGCGCGTAGCGCGGCCATGACCGACCGCGACCTCGACGTCGACGCGCTCGAACGCGCGCTCGCGGGCCAGGCGACCGACGCCGCGCCGACGGGCGACTCCGACGAGAAGGACGGGACGTTCCTCGTCACCCACGCCGAGGCGGACTCGGCGGTGTTGCGCGACGTCGACTCAGGGCAGGTACACGCGCTCTCCTCGAACCCGGGCCTCGAGGCCGGAGAGGCCGTCGAGGGGACGCTCGCGCCCGACCCGCCGATGAACGTCTCCTGGCAGGTCGTCGAGGTGGGCGAGCGTCACGAACTCTCGCTCTCCGAGAGCGACGAACCGGCGACCGGACACGCCCTCGAGGTCGCCGCCGAGCAGGACGTCGGCGAACTCACGCGCGTCGAACGCGCCGGGACGGGCGAACTCCACGTCGTCTCCGTCCCCGAGGGGGAGACCGAGGACGCCGTCACGGACGTGCTGGAGGACCGGGACGCGACGCTCGCCCGCGCGGCCCGACTCGGCGTCCGCCGCGTCGAGGTCAGATCCGCCCCCGGCGTCGTCGTGGTGCGGTACCTTCCGTAGCGTCGCGACACGAGGAACCGATAGCAGGCGAACGGAATCGGAGCCGTCGACTCGTCCGCCCGAGTGCCGTTACACTCGTCGTCCCGCTCGCCGCTTTTCCCGAATCGTGATCGTCGCTACAGCCCCTGGAGCGGGTTCTTCCGTCGTCCGAGTTCGAAGGTCTTCCGGACCGAGCGTCTCTCTGCCCTCGACGCCCGCCACCCTCGACGCTCTCCACCCGAAGCCGCGCGACGATGCCGCCACAGCGGCCGACGTCGTACTGCAGTTCGACCGCGTCGCCGACCGCGGCCCGCTCGAGTTCCCCGCGGACGAACTCGTGGAACCCTTCGCTCTCGATCCGTCTCGCTCCGGTCGCTCAGACCGGACCGGTAGGGGAGTCGGGCACGTCGTGCCGCGTCGGCCTCCGCGAGGGTCGTCGCCGTCCGGCGTATGGACGTCCGCCGTTCAGTCGCTCATCGCGGTCCCCCCGCGCTCTGGACCCGCCAGCCGCCCTCGACGTCCTCCTCGCGCGTGACCAGTTCGATCTCGGTCCCCTCGTCGACTCGTCCGCCACCCTCCAGGGACTCGACGCGGAAGGTCAGGTCCAGCGAGTTCCCGCAACACCCCACGTCGACGAACTCCTCGCGCTCGTCGCCGACGGCGGGTGCGTCGAACACGCGCCGGAGGTAGCCCCGATACCGGTCGGTCCCGATCTGGTCGCGCCCCCACTCCGAGAGCCCGCTCGGGTACGAGAGCACGAGCCTCGTGGCCGTTCCGTCGGTCATGCTCGACCGTTCGAGCGCGAGCCACATCGACCTGTCGCCGGCGGGCCCGAACGCCGCGGGAACTCCCGGACCGAGACGACGCCCGATCCGCGGATTTCGAGCGTCTCGAACGCGCCCTCGGGTATATAAGGGGACGAATGAGCAATAGTAATGAACCTCATGATGCTATATCGAATCCAGGCGAGGGCGGACGCCGCCGAATTAATCTAGTTATAACATATGAAATAAAGTCTGAGAGAGCATATTAGATGTATAGGGGTTGTTTGAGGCTCTAAAATCCGCGTAATTGGCTCGGCAGCCGTCGATCGTAACGTAACGCTCCTCGGCCGAAACGGAAACCGGAGCGCACCCGGAACGGCGAACGATGGGGGCGGCCGCGACGCGGCCGTCCTGCGAGGTGAGCCGCTCGACTCGACGACGCTCTCACACCGGAACCCGACTGCGGAGCGATCCGGCCTCTCACCGCCCGACGAACCGCCGTCCTCGAACATAAGAAGGCTTATTCGGCGTGCGGGGGGAGACGGCTGCATGGCTCGATTCGAGGTACCGGAGGTCGATTACACCCGGTACACGAACCGACAACTCGCGGCGGTTCCCCTCGCCGTGCTCGTGGCGGCCCTCCTCGTCATCGGCGGGTTCTACGCGGCGACCGGCGCGCCGGTGAACCCGGGGGTGGAGTTCACGGGCGGGACGGAGCTCCGCGTCGCCGTCGACGGGGAGAACCCCGACGCACAGATCCAGTCTGCCTTCTCCGCGGAACCGAACAGCATCCAGCACGTCCAGGGGAGCGACGTGGTCATCGTGACGTTCAAGGAGGCCGACGCCTCCACCGACGAACTCGAGACGCAGGCCGAGCAAGCGGGCTTCGACGTCCGATCCGTGAGCTCCATCTCCCCGAGCTTCGGCGCGGACACCCAGGGGCTCGCGCTCGTCGGCATCGTCGTCGCGTTCGCCGGCATGGCGGCGCTCGTGTTCGCCATGTTCCGGACGTTCGTCCCGAGCATCGCCGTGGTGATCTCGGCGTTCTCGGACATCGTCATCCCGCTCGCGCTGATGAACCTGTTCGGCATCGAACTCACGCTCGGGACGGTCGCGGCGCTCCTGATGCTCATCGGCTACTCCGTCGACTCGGACATCCTGCTGAACGACCACGTCCTGCGCCGCTCGGGCGGCTTCTACGAGTCGACCCACCGGGCGATGCGGACCGGCGTGACGATGACGCTCACCTCGCTGGCCGCGATGGCCGTGATGGCGATCACCGCGACGCTGTTCGGCATCGGCCTGCTCTCGAGCATCGGCACCATCCTCGTGTTCGGGCTGGCCGCCGACCTGATGAACACCTACATGCTGAACCTCAGCCTGCTCCGCTGGTACAAGTACGAGGGGGTGGCGCGATGAGCGTGCTCGACTCCCTGCGGGACAACTGGCGGGTCGCCCTGCTGGTCGTCGTGCTCGTGCTCTCTGCGACGTTCCTCTTCGCGCCCGGCTTCGGCGATCAGGGCCCCGCCGCGGCGGACACGGCGACGAACCTGAAGTACGGCCTCGACCTCTCGGGCGGCACGCGCGTCCGCGCGCCGGTCGACGGCATCACCGCGACGGAGGTGGAGTTCGGCGACGAGAGCCTCTCGAACGTCGAACTCACGGTCGCGCGGAACCTGGATGGCACCGACTCCAGCGACGTGATCGCCCGGCAGACGGGCCCGACGACCGGCACCGTCGAGGTCGTCGACCGGAACGTCACCCGGGAGCAACTGTCGGGGGCGCTCGACGAGGCCGGCTACGCGCACGGCGACGTGAACGACGGCGTCACCGACGCGACGCTGGAGGAGACGGTCCGCGTGCTCGAATCGAAGATCAACGAGGCCGGGCTCTCGGGCGGGAGCGTCACCACGACGACGACCACCACCGGCGAGGACTTCATCCTCGTGCAGGTGCCCAACCAGGACCGCTCGGAGGTGCTCGACCTCGTCACCTCCCGCGGGAGCGTGAGCGTCGTCGCCTACCACCCGACCGAGAACGAGTCGGACGGGTACACGAACACGACGGTCATCCGCCAGGAGGACTTCCAGCGCATCGGCGGCGCTCAGCAGGGTGACCAGGGTCCCGGCCCACACGTCCAGGTGGCCGTAAAGGACAGCGAGGCCAACCGCGTCCAGCAGACGTTCGTGGAGACCGGCGTCGCGGGGGAGGGCGGCACCACCTGCACGTACGAGTCCGACCCGGGGAGCACCCAGCCGTGCATCCTCGTCGTCCGCGACGGGGCCGTCGTCTCCTCGTTCGGGATGGACGGGGACCTCGCGGGGTCGATGCGGAGCGGCGAGTGGGCCGAGAACCCGACGTTCATCCTCGTGACGGGGAACTTCTCGGACGCCCAGCAGGTCGCGGTCGACCTCCGCGCGGGGGCGCTCCCGGCGCCGCTCGCGGTGGACCAGGGGACGACCACCTCCATCACCGCCGCGCAGGGTGAGACGTTCCGGACCGACTCGCTCATCATCGGCGTCATCGCCGTTCTCACCGTGAGCGTGGTCGTGTTCTTCCGGTACGGCGACCCGCAGGTCGCCGCGCCGATGGTCGTCACCGCGCTCTCGGAGGTCGTCGCGCTGCTCGGGTTCGCGGCGCTCATCCAGTACCCGCTGGATCTCGCGGTCATCGCGGGCTTCATCGCGGTCATCGGGACCGGGGTCGACGACCTCGTCATCATCGCCGACGAGGTGATGAGCGAGGGCGACGTGAACTCCCGGCGGGTGTTCCAGTCGCGCTTCCGCAAGGCGTTCTGGGTCATCGGCGCGGCCGCCGCGACGACCATCGTCGCGATGTCGCCGCTCGCGGTGCTCTCGCTCGGGGACCTCCAGGGCTTCGCCATCTTCACCATCCTCGGCGTGCTCGTCGGCGTGCTCATCACCCGCCCGGCCTACGGCGACATCCTCCGGGCGCTGATGACGGACCGCTGACCGGGAACGGTGTCCCTCTCCCGGCCTTCCCGTCGAGGGTTTTTCTCGACGTAATCGCCGGACTGGAGCCGGAATCGGAGCTTCGAAGCTCGCGGCCCCGTGTGAGCGTTCCCGGTCGAAACGGACGGCTGCTTCTTCCCCCGCGCCGTGCGAGATCGGAATACGCTAAGAACCGGGACGACGTGGATTCGAAACGTCACGCCTGCGTTCTACCTGCCCGTTCGGGTCAGAACTCCCCCAGCGCGGACTGCTCGGCGGCCGCCAGCACGTCGGCGCACGTCGCCCACGAGCGGCGGGCACAGTCCGGCAGGTCGCCCTCCTCGCGCACGTACTTCCGGAGGAACTCCCGCGTCGTCGGGTCCGAGGGGTAGCCGCTGCCGACCTCGCCGTACGCGGCGTACTCCTCGGCGATGCCGGCCACCAGCCGGTCGCGCTCCACCTTCGCGAGGACGCTGGCGGCCGCGACGATCGGGTACGACTCGTCGGCGCCGTGTTCCGCGGCGACGGCGAGGTCGACGCCTGGCTCCGTCCCGGCGACGCCCTCACCGACGCGACGGGCGAAGCGCGCCTCGCTCACGTCGCCGGCGTCGACGATCGCCTCGTCCCCCTCGGCCGCGACCGCCGCGAGCGCCTCGGCCTGCCCGGCCACCGTGAGCGAGTTCATGTCGGTCCCGGGGTCGTCGATGCGGGAGGTCGTCACCACCGCGAGGCCGACGTCGACGTCGGGGTGCCCGCGGAGGCGGGCGTCGAGTTCCTCCCGGCGCGCGGGCGCGAGTCGCTTCGAGTCGTCGACGCCGTCGGGAATGGCCGCCTCGGGCGCGCGGACCGCGGCCGCGACCATCGGGCCGAGCACGGGCCCCTTGCCTGCCTCGTCGGCGCCGAGCATGGAGGGTGGGTGGGGCAGCGACGACTAAGCAGTTGTCATGCGGTCGCGGCGGTCGTTGGGGAAAAAGGGTCGGGTCTGGCGGGGTGACGGTCCGGTCAGTCGTCCGCCGGCGGCGTCGGGACGTCCGGCCGGTCGCGCTCCTCGTCGGTTTCGCCGATTTCCTCCTCGAGTTCCGCCGGTTCCTCGGTCGGTTCCTCCGCCTCGTCGAGCCGTTCACGGATCTCCTCCCACTCCGCGAGTTCCCTGTGGTGGCACATGGTATCGCCCCACGCAGTGTTGGCGCGTGAGAGTGAAAAACCGTCGGTCACCTCTAGGCTCGATTGCCAGTTTCGGCGACGTCCGTGGGGGGTGACCGACGGGATGGCTACGGAAACCTCCGTGCTCCTCGGTTCCGAGTCAGTCGATTCGTCTCCGAACAGTTCCCGAAAGCCCCCGCAGGTGTCGACTCCCGCGACCCACGCTGCGCTCCTCGCGCTCCCTCCGGTCGCGCTTGCGGTGCTTGCTACGGGAGACGGTCCTGCTCGCTACGCTGTGCGGGCTGCGACTCCCGAGGTTCGCCTCGCGGTTCGAGGGAGCGAAGCTCCCTCGTCATCACGAAAATCGAGATTTTCGAACGACTCCGCTCGCCTCACCGGGGTCGGGGTTCGTCGCCACCCGCGGTCCCTTTCAGTCCCACCCACCGCACCTCGTCCTCCCGTACCTCGGAGCGCGCTCCGCGGAACCGCACGAAACTCTCCGATCTTCGGCAGCGGGCGAGAGCTTCGCTCTCGTGGCCTCAGCGAATCTCCGATTCGCGGAGTGACGAGACGGCGGTGCCGTCTCGAACCATCACCCTCGCTCGCAGGCTCGCTCGCGTGACCAGCCTCCTGCGATGCTCGCGTCCGTTCCCTCCGGTCACTCCCGCTGTGCTTCTCGTCCCTCGCGCGCGCGTCGACTCAGCCCCACCAGGGGGCTCGCGTCGCGCGTCGGCGCCGGTTGGACGGTCTCGCCTCTCCAGCGGTCGGGAACACCGGCGTGAAAACGGTCGCGCCGGTCGTCCGAGCCGACCCTGCTCAGTCCAGGAAGAACGCCTCGTCCTCGAACGGCTCGTCCTCGCCCTCGACGGCCAGCACGTCCAGCGCCGTCACCGTCGCCGAGACGCCGAGCAGGCCCGCGAGGCTCGGCTCCGTCCGCCCCTCGTCGCCCGAGATCAGCTCCTTGATGTAGAGCCCGCCCTCGCCGTGGACCTCGACGGCGGCGTGCCGGGGGTCGGCCAGTTCGCCCTCGACGTCGTGGACGGTCCGGGTGCGCGTCTTGGCGGCCCGGCGGTGGTCCACCCGGTTCGGGGTGTACTGTTCGACGGTCGTGCCCTCCAGCGCCCCGACGGCTTCGGTCAGGTCGGCGGCGGTCACGTCCCCGCCGAACTCCACCTCGGCCCGGTAGCGCTTGCTCGCGTCGAGTCGCTTCACGCGCTCGACCATCCCGTGAGTGCAGAGCCTGAGCCCCTCGACCTCGACCTTCCCGTCGGCGAAGGCGTTGATGTCGGCCTCCAGCCGTTCGACGTCGACGTCGCGGCGCCGGGGCTCCTCCACCTCGATCACGAACGGGCGGCCGGTGCCGAGCATCAGCGCGTCCACGTCCTCGCGGCCGGCGCCGTGGAAGACCGAGTCCACGCCGTCCATGACGTCCTCCACGACCGGCGCGGTGAGTTGCTGGACGCTCTCGGGGTAGAGGTAGCCCGTCCCGTCGCACGTGGGGCACGGGTCCGCGCCGTCGCGACCCGATCCCCGGCAGTCCGAGCAGGGCCACTCGGTCTGGGGGATGTCCCGCTCCAGCTTCCGGTAGCGACCGTAGACGAACGCCGAGTTGACCGTCGCCTCGACGCGGTTCTCGTCGAGGTCGAGCAGGAACTGCACGTCCGGGCGGCCGAACTCCACCTCCGCGCCGGTCAGTCGCCCGAACCGCTTGCCGACCTCGCGGTTGTACTCCTTGCGCAGCGGCTCGCCCGCGTCCGGTTCGAGTCCGGCGTCCTCCCGGAGCAGGACCTCGTTCTCCTCGACGAGCGGCGGCACGCGCGTGCCGACCTGGTAGGTGTCGAACTCGACCCCCTCGACGGCCTCGACGGCGCGCTCGGCCCACTCGTCGAACCGGGCGGTCGCGCCCTCGCACACCCAGCAGTCGTGGGGGTCGCCGGGGTCGAAGTCCTCGTCGTCCGCCAGCGCGGCCGCGACCCGGAGCCCGCGGCCCCGCTCGCCGTTGCCGAGGCCGAACGAACGGTCGGCGAAGGGGCGCCCGAGGCAGTTGTCACAGAGCGGCCCGGTCGCGAGCAGGGCGCGGGCCGACGGGAGAACGTCCATGCTCCTCCCTGCTCGCGGCGGCCACTAGCGTCTTTCGTTTGGAGGGCCGGGAGGGCGGTTCGGGGGCGATGGAGGGGGTTGGAGGGCCGGTCAGCCGGTCGACCCGCGTCAGCGGGGGACCGCGGCTCAGACGGCGTCGGCGGCGGCGCCGTCGCCGGGATCGGGGGGCACGCCGCGCGTCGCCTCGACGGTCACCGCCGAGACGCCGAAGGCGTCCTCGAAGCCGGCGGCGAGCGCCGACGGCTCGTCGGGGAGGTCGGCGTCCAGCGCGAGCGTGACCTCCACCTCGACGGTGAGGTCGTTCAGCCCGGGCTGGAGGCCGCGGAGCTCCATGGACTCGACGGCGCGGACGCCGTCGAGGCGGCGGAGCTTCGTCTCGACGCCCGCGGCGAGGTCGCCGGGGGCGGCACGGGACACCGCGACTGTCATGCTGGCATCGGCCAGTCGGGCCAGTTGGACCGACATAGGCTCCCTGCGCGGGTCGAACGCGCGCTCGGCCACTCCGCGACGCGGTACACGGGGTGCACCACGGGCGGTTCCGTGGGAGTGGCCGCGGGAACGTCGGCGTCGCCGGACGGGAACCCGAACGGTAGGAAGGACAGGAGAGTCCGCCTCCGTTCGGGCGAGCGCCCGAAGCGTCGTCGCGTTCACGCGGCGATGGAGGCGGACCGTACGTCGAACCGGAGTCCGGACGCGTTCCCCTTCGGATTCGCCATCGGGGATGCGGACCGCCACCCACCATAGCCGGCACTGGTCGCGTGAGCGAGCGTGCCGGTGGTGGTAGTGGCGATCATCGGAGTCCGGCCGACTTGCGTCGGTACCTGCTTCGTTCGTGTGTGCTCACTTAACGGTTCTCCCGCCATGTGGTGGTGTGGCATGGGATGGTCGGCGTCTCAGGAGAGTTGGTCAATGCTGGGTCCACCAGGGGCCGGAATGTGGGGATACGATCGCTTCGAAGGCCTCCGCGGCTGTCAACTCGGTGGTTGATTCAGTCGCTGCGGAACAGATGTCGAAAGCCCCCGCGGTGCTGGACTCGGGCGGCCGGCTGCGCTCCTCGGCTCGCTCCCGTCGGTCGCTCGCCTGCGGTGCTTGACCGCCCGGCCGTCGTCCAGCACCACGGCCCCTTTCAGTCCCATCCACGCCTCACCCTCCCCAACCGGCGAGGCCCCTCCCTTCGGTCGGGACCTCGCCTCACCTCGGAGCGAGCCCCTCGGAACTCACCCTCGCTGCGCTCGCGTGAGCCTCGCACGAGCGGCCGCGCTCCGCTTGGCCGCCGCGCGCCACGGGGATTCGTCGCACGTCGACCGAAGCAGCCCCCGAACCGCCGAGGAGAACGACTTTGTGTCCGCTCCCTGTCCCGGTTCCGTATGGGCGAGTCCGCCCTCCAGGACCGCCTCGCCCGCATCGAGCGACGACAGCGCATCCTCCTCGTCCTGCTCGTCGTCCCGTACTTCGTCGGCCTCGGGGAGGTGCTCGACTACTGGGTCGCCGGCGTCCTCGGGGCCGCGTGCGCCCTCGTCGTGCTCGTCGTGGGCGTCCGCCGCCGCAGACGGACCCCGGCGGCGGGGCGGTAATCGGAACTCGGCTCCCGCACGACCCGGAGCGGACGGCCCACCCTGTTTCGAACCGAAAGGGTTTGGGAACCTCCTGCGAACCCACGCCCATGAGTGACGCGCTCGTGGTGCGGGGCGGCACCGTCCACACGCAGACCGAACGGGGGACGATCGAGGGGGACGTGCTCGTCGAGGACGGCGTGATCGCCGCCGTCGGCGACGTCGAGGCGCCCGACGGCACAGAGGTGATCGACGCCGAGGGGATGGAGGTCACGCCGGGGCTCGTCGACGCCCACAGCCACGCCGGGATGGCCGAGTGGGGCGAACCCGAGGACGGCGACTTCAACGAGGGGACCAGCGCGACGACGCCCCACGTGAACGCGCTCGACGGGTTCCACCCGCGCGACGAGGAACTGAAGCACGCGTTCCGGAACGGCGTGACGACCGTCTCCTCGCGGATGGGCTCCGGCAACGTCATCGGGGGAATCATCTGCTCGATGAAGACGTACGGGCGCACCGCCGACGGGATGCTCGTCCGCGAGGACGGCATGAAGGCCGCGATGGGCGAGAACCCCAAGCGCTTCCACGGCGAGCGGGAGGGGCGCCAGCCCTCGACCCGTCCCGGCGTCGCCGCCACCCTCCGCGAGTCGCTCATGGAGGCGGAGGACTACCTCGCCCGGAGGGAGCACGCCGAGGCCGAGGGCGAACCGTTCGAGCGCGACCTCGGGATGGAGAACCTCTCGCGCGTGCTCACGGGCGACCTGCCCCTGCGCGTGCACGCCCACCGCGCGGACGACATCGTGACGGTGTTCCGCATCGCCGACGAGTTCGGCGTCGAGGAGCTCTCCATCGAGCACGCGACCGAGGGCCACGCCGTCGCCGACGAGTTCGTCGAGCGCGACGTCCCGGCGATCGTCGGCCCGTCGCTCTCGTCGGCCTCGAAGTACGAACTCCGGAACATCACCTTCGAGACGCCCGCCATCCTCCACGAGGAGGGCGTGACCGTCGCCATCCAGACCGACGCGCCCGTTCTCCCGCAAAAGCACCTCGACGTCTGCGTCGGCCTCGCGGTCCGGGCGGGGCTCCCCGAGGAGGTCGCGCTGGACGTGGTGACGACGAACCCCGCCGAGATCCTCGGCATCGAGGACCGCGTCGGCTCGCTCGCGGAGGACACCGACGCCGACCTGGTCGTCTGGGACGGCCCGTTCCACCGCTTCGAGACGCGGAGCCGGCACGTCGTCGTCGAGGGCCGGCACGTGTTCGACCGGGAGGCCGACAGCGTCGACCCGCGCGAGGCGTACGAGTGGTAGAACCGCTCCGGCCCGGTCGGTCGAAACGGGCGGCATCGCGGCCACCCGTCCGTTCCGCGGAGCGGCCGGCCTCGCTCCCTCGATCCGGCGCCGGCTTGGTTTAACGACGGGTCGCGCGTACGCAGTGGCTTTTTGGTGGTGTGTGAACATCTCGCACCAGGCGGTTCCCCAACCATGAGTTCCCAAACGCCGATCCGGGTCCTGCACGTCGACGACGACCCCGCGTTCGCCGACCTCGTCGCCATCTCCCTCGAACGGGCGGACGACCGAATCGAGGTCGTGACGGCCCACGACGCGGCCGAGGGCCTGGAACGGCTCGCCGCCGCCGACGTCGAGTGCGTCGTCAGCGACTTCGACATGCCCGGAACGGACGGCCTGGCGTTCCTCGACTCGGTCCGCGAGGAGCATCCCTCGCTCCCGTTCATCCTCTTCACGGGCAAGGGGAGCGAGGAGATCGCGAGCAGGGCCGTCTCGGCCGGCGTCACCGACTACCTCCAGAAGCGCGGCGGATCCGAGCAGTACGCCGTGCTCGCGAACCGCGTCCGGAACGCCGTCGCCCGCCACCGCGCCGAACGGCAGGCCGACCGGGGGTTCCGGGCGCTCGAGACGGCCCGCGAGGGGATCGGCATCCTCGACGATGACGGCCACTTCACGTACGTGAACGAGGCGTACGCGAACGTCGTGGGCTACGAGCGCGAGGAACTCGTGGGCGAACACTTGGAGCTGCTGTACCCCCCGGACGGGGCCGAGGTCGTGTACGAGGAGATCCTGCCGACCGTCCCCACGACCGGCAGGTGGACGGGCGAGACCGAGTACGTGTGCGAGGACGGCGAGCGGGTGCTCGTGGACCACGCGCTCTCGATCTGTGAGGACGGCAGCATCATCTGTCTCGTCGAGGGTCTCGCGGAACCGGACGAACGCCACGGGCGGATCGTCCGGGACGACCACCTCTTCGACCGGATCGTCGACGCGTTCGAGGACGCGGTGTTCGTGCTCGACGAGGGCGGCGACGTCCACCGGACGAACGAGGCGGCCGCGACGGTGTCCGGGTACGACCGCGCCGAACTGGAGGCGACGCGGATCTACCAGCTCGTGCACGAGGCGGACTGGGGGCCCCTCGAACGGGCCGTCGAGACGGCGTTCGGGACGGGGGAGGCGACGCTCGACGTCGATCTCGTCACGAACGACGGTGTGACCGTCCCCCACGAGTTCCGCCTGCGGCGACTGGACGGGGAGGCGAACGGCGAAGCGGGCGTGGTCGTGGTCGGCCGCGACGTGGGCAGGTCGCGGTGCCGGGTCGCACGCGCCGAGGGGGCGACGGACACCCCGAACCGCGGCGGGTGACCGGAGGTCCCCTCCCCCGCGCCGACCGTCGACGGCGGGGGGTTCCCTGCCCGCCGGTGCGTCGCCTCGTCCGACCCCGTCTTCGGCCTCGCGAACGCTTCCCGGCGGGGAAGCGCGGTCGAACGGGAACCCGCGAGCGGGACGGGATTCGGCGTCGGGACTCGGAAGCCGGATCAGCGTCGGGACTCGGAAGCCGGATCGGCGTCGGAACTCGGGAACCGGAACCGGGTTCGCCGACCCCCTCGTCACTCCAGTCCAAGCGTCGAGCGCCCCGCCTGCGGGTCGGATTCGGGACAGTCGATGGCCGCCTCGCCGGCCGCTGTGATCCGGTAGACGGTCTCGCCCGAGACGGCCTCCACCAGCCCCCGGTCGACCAGCACCGAGATGCGCCGCTCGACGAGCGGGATGTGGGCGCCGGTATTGCCCGCGACGAGCGCGGGGTAGTCGGCGCCGGACTCCCGCAGGTAGCCGAGGACGCGTCTGTCCGTGTCGGTCAGCGTACCGGGCTCCGGCATCTATTGCGTCATTCGATAGCATACCACATGAAAGTAGCGGCCCCACGTGACGCCGTGACATGGGTCCGGCCGGTCGCGGGAACGCCCCGCCCGGCGGGTCCTGACGGGACGGCTGCCGACCGTTCGGTGCCGTCTGGTCGAGGCGTCGCCGCGGAGCCGGGCGGTCCGGAGGGGGTTACGACCGGCCCCGGAGTTCGTCCCGGAACCCCTCGCTCTGGTGGTCGAGGTGGTCGAGCCGCGGTCCCAGCAGTTCGCGGGCGAACGTGACGAGCGGGTTCGACTCGCCGCGACCGACCATCGCCGTCTCCGTCCGTTCGCCGTCGGTCCCGGCCGTCGGCCCGTCGTCGGAGGCCGTCGCGGTCTCCCCGACCGGGGCCGCCGCGGGTTCGCCGTCGGCGTCCGCCCCATCCAGGAGTCCGAGGACGATGGCCTCCCGGTCCGCGAAGACGAGCCGGTCGACCCGCGGGTACGCCGAGGGGTCGTTCGCCCAGTCGAGTTGCGGCTCCCAGACGGTCGCCCCGGGGAGGTTCGCACGGAAGAACTCGCGGACGGCCGGGTCGCCGGAGCCGACGCAGAACCGAACCCCTCGCTCGATGGCGTTTCTCGCCTGCGGGAGACAGCCCTGGTCGAGCAGGTCGTCGGAGGCGTAGATGAGGAACAGTTCCTCCTCGGCCTCGTCGGCGAGCCGTCGGGCGTACCGATACACGTCCTCCCTCCCCTCGAGGACTCCGACCCCCTCCTCGTCGGATCGACGGCCGGGCCGGAACCGGGCCAGCGCCTCGTCCACCATCCCGCAGTCGAACCACTCGGCCTCGACGTCCGGGTAGCCGCACACGTCGACGGTCCGCTCGTCGCGGTCGTACTCCACCAGGCCGGCGTCCGCGAGCTTCGGCAGGCGATGGTGGTGCAGCGAGACGAGCGTGCGTTCGGTCTCCCGTTCGTACTCGGACGCGTCGAGCAGTGGGGCCTCGCCCGTCACGAGCCGGTCCGCCAGTTCGGTCGCGTGGAGCGGTCCCTCCGCCTCCCACAGGACCGTCAGGATCGCCCGGTACCCCGCGTCGGCGAGGAGCCCCAGAACTTCGTCCCCGTGCGATACCATGACATAAGTTAACATCTACCGGATGAAAAGTGTGCCCCGATAGTTTCTACCGATCCTCGCCCGAAACGGCCGATGCGGTCGAGTCGGTCCGTGGACCACCGCGACCCGGAGGCTATTGTCCGTGCGAGCGAACCCATGGACATGCACCTGCCCGACGCCGTCGTCGGCGACGCACAGACCAGCGCGTTCGCGTGGGACACGCTCACCGACCTCGTCGACGTCGGCAACCGCATGGCCGGTCAGGAGGGCGAGCGGCGCGGCGCCGAGGTCGTCCGCGAGGCGTTCGCCGAGGCGGGTCTGCGCGACCCGCACCTCGAGGAGTTCGAGATCCCCGGCTGGTGGCGGGGCAGTTCGTCCCTCGAGATCCACGAACCGCACGAGCGGGTCCACGACGGCCAGCAGGACGTGCTCGCGCTGCCGGGCAGCCCCTCGGGCGGGGCGACCGGCCGCGTGGTGGACGTCGGCGACGGCACCTACGAGGAGTTCGAGGCGAACGCGGACGAGCTGGAGGGTGCGGTCGCGCTCGCCTCCTCGAACACCCCCGAGGACGCCGACCGCTGGATCCACCGGATGGAGAAGTACGTCAACGCCGCCGACCGCGGCGCCGTCGCGTTCCTGTTCCGCAACCACGTCGAGGGGTCGGTGCCCCCGACCGGCGAGGTGGGCTACCACGAGCGCCCCGGGCCGATCCCGGCGCTGGGCGTCTCCCGCGAGGCGGGCGCCCGCCTCGCCCGCTACGCGGAGGAGGGCTGCGAGGTGACCGTCTCGGTGGACTGCCGGAACGAGCCGACCACCTCGCGGAACGTCGTCGCGGACGTGGACCCGCGCGGTCCGGAGGGCCGCGGCGGAGCCGACGAGACCGTCGAAGCCGAGGAGATGGTCCTGCTCACAGCCCACGTCGACGCTCACGACGTGAGCGACGGCGCGAACGACAACGGCGCCGGCTCGGCCCTGGTCGCGGAGGTCGGGCGGCTGCTGACGGACGTACACCTGGACACGCGCGTGCGATGCATCACGTTCGGCTCCGAGGAGATCGGCCTCTGGGGCGCCTACCACGCCGCCGAGACGCTGGACCTCGACTCGGTGAAGTGCGTCGTGAACCTCGACGGCGCCTGCTCCAGCCGGTCGCTCCGGGTCGGCTCGAACGGCTTCGAGTCGGTGGAGGCCGTGTTCGAGGAGGTCACCGACGACATGGACGCCCCGCTCGCGACCGACGACACGATCTCCCCGCACGGCGACCAGTGGGCGTTCGTCCAGGAGGGCGTCCCGGCGGTGATGACCTCGACGGTCTCGGAGTCGTCGGGTCGCGGCTGGGGGCACACCCACGCCGACACGCTCGACAAACTCGACTCGCGGGACCTCCGCGACGTCGCCGTCCTCGTCGCGGAGGCCGTCGCCAGGCTCGCGAGCGACGACGTGGAGACGCCACGCCGGAGCCGCGCGTCGATGGCCGAGTCCATCGACGACGGGTACGTCCAGGAGCTGAAGATGGGCGGGCGCTGGCCGTACGACGATCCGGAGTAGGCCACTCGTTTGGCCGTGCTCCGGTCGTCGGGACGGCGTGACTCGGATCCGAAACCGTGACCTCGAAAGCCCCCGCGGCTCCGCGGGAAGCACGGCGAAGCAAGCACCGCAGGCGAGCGAACGGAGTGAGCGAGCCGAGGAGCACAGCGAGACGCGCGACCGCGGAGCCGCGGCCCCTTTCAGTCCCGCCCGTGACGGTTCCGGGCGAGCCGCCGCCGGCTGTGTCGCCGGTCGCCGTCGGCCGCGGATGCGGCCGTTCACGCGGACATCCGGCCGGTCGTCGCCGATCGGTGGCGGGGAGTCACTCGCTCCCGCCGTCGGTGGCTGCCGCGTCGCCCGACCCGGATCCGCCCGCCACGTCGCCGCCCACCCACTCCATCTCGCCGTCGTCGAGGTCCCCGTCGACGGCTCCGTCCCCCGTCGCCCCGGCGCCCTCGTCCACGTCCGTCTCGAACTGCGCGAGCGCGCCGTCCAGCTCCATCGCCTGCTCCGCGAGGTCGTCGGCGACGCCGACGACCTCCCCCAGCGAGGCGGTCTGCCGTTCGGCGGCCGCGGCGACGCCGTCGGCCTCCCTGGCGGTCTCCCCTGCGGCCGACCGGACGTCGTCCATCATCGCGGCGACCTCCTCGGCGCTCTCGGCCTGGTCGTCGGTCGCGCCGTCGATGTCCTGCATCCCGGCGTTCGCCTCCTCCACGAGATCGGCGACCGAGCGGAGCGCGTCCGCGGCCGTCTCGACGGTCTCGGCGCCCTCGCCGAGCCGCTCCCGGGCGCCCCGCATGTCGTCGGCGGTCGTCTCGGTCTGGGTCCGGATGCTGGCGAGCTGGGTCTCGATCTCCTCGGCCCGGTCCTGGGCCTCGGTCGCGAGCGACTTCACCTCCTCCGCGACGACCGCGAACCCCTCGCTCCCCTCGCCCGCGCGGGCCGCCTCGATGTTGGCGTTGAGCGCGAGCAGGTTCGTCCGGTCCGCGATCTGCGAGACCGCCTCCGTGACCTCGCCGACCGCCTCCATCCGCTCGACGAGCGTCTCCACCTCCGCGACCGCGTCCTCGGCGCGCGTCTCGACGTCCTCGACGACCTCGACGGCGTCCTCGGCGGCCCGGCGGCCCTCGCGGGCCTCGGCGGCGGTCTCCTCGGCGGTCGCGGCGACGCCGCCGGCGGTGGAGGCGACCTCCTCCACGGTCGCGGAGACGGTGTTCATCTCGTCGGCCGCCTCGCCCAGCCGTTCCCGCTGGTCGGCGGTGTCGGAGCTCACCTCGGTCATCGACTCGGCGACCTCGCTGCTCACCTGCCCGACCTCGGTCGCGCTCCGCGCGAGGTCGTCGCTGGCGCCCCGCACCGAGTCCGCGAACGCCTGCACCTCGGCGAGGGTGTCCTCGAGCTCCGCGAGCACTTCGTTCAGCTCGGTCCCGAGCCGTCGGATCGCCTCGGCGTCGCTCCCGGGGTCGACGCGGGCCGTGAGGTCGCCGTCCGCGACGCGGCCGATGACCGCGCCGTAGTGGGCGGTCTTCTCCTCCAGGTGCGAGGAGAGGTGTTCGGCCTCCCGCTTCGCGGCCAGCGCGTCCTCCTCGGCGCGCTCGGCGGCCTCGATCCGTTCCCGGAGCCCGACCCGCATCGCGTCGAACCCCCGGTAGAGGTCGCCAAGTTCGTCCCGCCGGTCGCTGTCGATCTCGCGGTCGAGTTCGCCCGCCTCCAGGTCGCTGGCCGTCGCCGTCAGGTCACGGAGCGCGAGCACGGTCGGCCGCTCGACGACGAGCGCGAACCCGACCAGCAGGACGCCGACTGCCGCGAGCAGTCCGAGCACGCGGAGCCCGACCGCGTCCGCGAGGCCGAACAGGGTCGACGGCGGCGCCGACGAGACCATCGCCCAGTTCGCCCCGTCGACGCCGCGGTGGGCGACGACCGCGCGCCCGTCGCTCCCGGACCGGCCCGCCTCGAGGGTCGCCGCCCCGGCGGTCCCGTTCAGACCGGCGACGACGGCGGGCGAGTCGACGCCCGCGCCCTCGACGTGCTGGGTGCCGACCGCCTCGGGCGACTCGGTGTCGAGCACCACGACGCCGTTCGCGTCGACGACGCGCGTCCGCGACCCGGGCACCATCGTCTCCAGTTCCGCCGCGATGGCGGTGGCGTTGAGTTCGGTGACGAGCGTGCCGCCGGTGTTCGTCCGGGTGAACAGCACCCAGGACCGGTGTCCGTCGCGTTCGACGTACTGGATCCCCGCGTTCGCGTCCTCGGGCGGTTCGAGGCCGACGTCGGCGAGTTTCTTCCCGGTCAGTCCGTCGCCGGAGGTGGCGGATATCTCGCCGCCGTACCGGGCGTAGTGGACCGCCCTGACGCGGTCGCTGCCGAGGGCCCGGCTGGTGAGCACCGACTGCATGCGCCACTGCCGCTCCTCGCCGTCGGTCGTCGACGTCGAGACGCGGGAGAGTTCGCTCGCGGTCGTGTCGGCCGAGCGATCGACGTCGGCGAGGACGGTCTCCAGCACGCTCGCCTGCATGTTCGCCTGGCCCGCGAGGCCGTCCCGCTGTTCGCTGCGGACCTGGTCGGTGACGTCGGCGTAGACGGCCGCCCCCACGATCCCGCCGACCAGCAGGACGGCGGCGACCCCGAGGACCACCTTGGCGGTGTAGCTCCGACGCGGGTCGACGTTCATCCGTGAACCCCGCGGCGCGCGTTCGGCCGGGGGACGTCCGGCGCTCGTCGTTCCCGCCCGCGTCGTTCCCGTCGTGCTCGTCGTGTCTGGCTCATCTGTGGTTCCGCGCTGCCCGCCGAGTACGGGGACGACCGGCGGGTCGGCGACTACCTGATGGAGGTCCGGTCCGACGTTTTACGTTACCGGACAAATTATCAGATCCGATGACTCGCCGGCCGCGCGACGGCGGACCCCCGGCCGACGTCCCCCGGCGCTCGACGGCCGCCGGCGACGTGACGGAGCCAGCCGGCGTCGCGTCGACGCCGATCCGAGCGCCGCTCGATAACGATTTATGGTAACGTAGGAATCTATTTCTAAGGGTGGGATAATTTTCTACTGGGTCCGAACAGTGGTCGAAGAACGAACGAAAACCGAGAAAAGGAACTCGAACGTCCAATTACGTGGGTTCGCGGACGTCCGGTACCGACCCCGCACGGCGTCCCGGCCGGTCGGGAACCGGCCGGCCGCCACCGGCGGGGAGCGGGCGTGAGCGTGCCGAGCCGCCTCGTCGAGGCGGTCGTCCGGCGGACGCTGCTCCGTCGGCTGTTGCGGCCGCTGGTCGCGTTCGTGGCCGTCGTCGCCGCGGGCGTCGCGGGGTTCGGCGCGCTCGCGAGCGTCGGCGCCGTGGACGCGCTGTTCTGGCTGCTCGACCCGACGAGCATCGAACTCCACTTTCGCGAGCACGAGGGGCCGGAGACGCTCGTGAAGGCGTACGCGCTGATCGTGCTCAGCGGGCTCGTCGTGGCCGGGCTGTGGACGGGCGAGACGGTGTTCTCGGCGGCGTTCGGCGGGCGGATACGGGAGGAACTCGAACACATGCGAACGGAACAGCGGATCGAGGAGCTGGACCGGCACGTGATCGTCTGCGGCTACGGCACCTTCGGCGGGACCGTCGCCTCGCGGCTCAGCGAGAACGGCCGCGAGGTCGTCGTCGTGGAGCGCCGGACCGAGGGGTTCGAGCGGGCGCTCGCGGACGGGCTGCTCGCCGTCGAGGGGGACGCCAGGCGTGGGGAGGTGCTCGCCGACGCCGGCGTCGAACGGGCGACCACGGTCGTCGCCGCCATCGACGACACGAGCGCGAACGTCCAGATCGCGGTCGCGTCGAGCAACCTCGTGCCGACGGTGAGGCTCGTCGTCCGCGCGGGCGACGAGATGGACGAGGCGCTCGCCCGGCGGGTCGGCGCCGACGAGGTGGTCGTTCCCGAGGTCGTGAGCGCCGAGCACGTGTCCGCGGACATCTAGCCGCGTTCGGTGGTGACTTTTACGCGGCGGCTCCCACGGCCACGTATGCGCGAACCAGACCTCGACCGCTTCGCCTCCCGCCGCTCGACCGTGTACGGCCAGCGGGGCGTCGTCGCCACCAGCCAGCCGCTCGCCTCGCAGGCGGGCATCTCGGTGCTCGAGGACGGCGGCAACGCCTTCGACGCCGCGGTGGCCACGGCGGCCGCGCTGAACGTCGTCGAGCCCACCTCGACGGGGCTCGGCGGCGACGTGTTCGCGCTGTACCGCACGGCCGACGGCGAGGTGGGGGCGATGCGCTCCTGTGGCCCGGCACCTGCGGGCGCGACGATCGGGAACGTGCGCGAGGCCGTGGCCGAGGAGGAGGGCGTCGACCCGGCCGATGCGGAGATGCCCGAAACCGGCGCACACGCCGTGACCGTCCCGGGAACCGCCCGCGGCTGGGAGCTCACCGCGGAGACGTTCGGGGAGAAGTCGCTCGGCGAGTTGCTCCGGCCGGCCGTCCGCTACGCGACCGAGGGCTACCCCGTCTCGGAGGTCGTCGCGGCCCAGTGGCAGCACGGGGAGGAGCTGTTCGAGTCCGACCACGCCCGGGAGGCGTTCCTCTTCGACGGCGAGGCGCCGTCGACGGGCCGGACCGTCACGCTCCCGAAGCTCGGCGCGACGATGGAGCGCATCGCCGAGGAGGGCGCCGACGTGGTGTACGAGGGCGAGATCGGCGAGGCGATCGCGGCGGAGGTCCGGCGGGCCGGCGGCTTCATGACGACCGACGACCTGGCCGGCTTCGAGCCCGAGTTCCTGGACCCCGTCTCCACGACGTACGACGGCGTCGAGGTGTTCGAACTCCCGCCGAACAACCAGGGGCTCGTCGCGCTGGAGGCGCTGAACGTCGCGGAGGAGCTGGGCGCCGGCGAGCACGACCTCGACTCGCCCGAACGGGTCCACTACTTCTCGGAGGCGCTGAAGCTCGCGTTCCACGACGGCCACCGCTACATCACCGACCCCGAGTTCGAGGACCACCCGCCGCTCGCCTCGAAGGGGTGGGCCCGGAAGCGCGCGGCGGCGGTCGGCGAGACGGCCAACCACGACGTCACCTTCGGCGTCCCCGGCGCGAACGCGGAGGACGCGGACACGGTCCTGCTCTGCGTCGCCGACGACGAGGGGAACGTCGTCTCCTACATCAACTCCCGGTTCGCCGGCTTCGGCTCCGGGCTGGTCGCGGGCGACACCGGCATCGCGCTCCAGAACCGCGGCTCGTCGTTCTCGCTCGACCCGGAGCACCCGAACAGCCTCGAACCGGGCAAGCGCCCGTTCCACACGCTCATCCCCGCGCTGGCGAGGTTCGACGAGGACGACTGGGCGGCCTTCGGCGTGATGGGCGGCTACATGCAGCCGCAGGGCCACCTCCAGGTGATCTCGAACGTCGTCGACTACGACCTCCCGCTGCAGGCGGCGCTCGACCGGCCGCGGTGGCGCTACCGCGAGGACGGCAGCCTCGCGCTGGAGCCCCACTTCGACTCGAACGTCGCGGCGAAGCTCGCCCGGAAGGGCCACGACGTGCGGACGCTCCCCTCGGGGCAGTTCGGCGGCGCACAGATCGTCCGGAACGAGAAGGGGACGCTCTCGGCGGCGACCGAGCCCCGGAAGGACGGCAACGCGCAGGGCTACTGAGCCGGCGTCGACCGGGGGCCGACGGTCGACGTTCCTCACGGGTGCGGCGCTCGCCTCCGCTCCCCGCGCCCGGCGGCGGGTCGGCGGGCATAAGGCGCCGCGGCACCCCGTGGCGGTATGCGACAGTTCGTCGTCTGCGGCCACGAGGCCCCAACGACCCCCGACTTCCCGCTCGAGGACCTGCCGGGCGCGGCGGGGAGGCTCGACCTCCTCGCGCGGTGCGTGAACGCCGGGCTGTTCCTCTCGCACGGCATCCGCGAGGACAGCCGGGTCCACCTCGTCCTGCGGGACGAGTACGTCGTCAGGTTCGACGGCGCGACCGCGCGCGGGCTGCACCCGGACGAGCGGAGCACGGCCGCGCGGGTCCGCCAGGCGCTCGAAGTCCGGGAGGAAGCCATCGGTCACATGCCCGCGGAGGTCGCCCCCGGGGTGGAGCTGTACCGGATGGGCCTCGCGGAGACGCTCGACGCGCTCGCCGGCACGCTCGTCCAGCTCCACGAGGACGGGGAACCGGCCGCCGAGCACGACCCGCCGGCGGACCCGATCTTCGTGCTCTCGGACCACTCGGACTTCACCGACGCCGAAGCGGAGTCGCTGGCCGACCGCGTGGACGCCAGGCTCCGGGTCGGCCCGGAGGCGATCCACGCGGACCACGCCATCGCGGTGACGCACAACTACCTCGACACCGACGGCTACACGTCGTACTGAGGCGTCGCGATGGCGTGAGCGCCTGAGGGCGGCCCTTTCGGAAGCGTTAAAGGAGCGCGCGGCCACCCTCGAAACGCGGGCCGGTGGGGTAGCTTGGTATCCTTCGGCCTTCGGGTGGCCGTAACCTCAGTTCGAATCTGAGCCGGCCCATTTTCACCCCACTTCGCAACGACGAGCGACGGCGAGTCGTCCGCGTGAGTGCCGACCGCGACCTCGAACGCGCGCTAACCGTTCGACGGTCTCGTCGATGGACCATTTGATTTCACTCGACTGTGCACGTGATAGCCGCTAAGAAGAACCTGCGAGTGTATGAATCGACTCTTTCCGCGTCGACTCCGTGACGGCTACTTCTCGAGCGGTTCGATTTCGTCACCGGGACGAATCGTCCCACTTTCGATGACGTCCGCCCGAAGCCCACCCCGATGGGCCAGGGCGTCCAGGACGTCCTTCCCGGTGATGTCCTGAAGATACCCACAGGGTTCACAGAGCCGATCACCCCGACAGACGGCTTCACCGACACGGAATCGCTTGCCGACGAGATGGTTGAGGGCGGTATCCCGGGTGACGATGTTTCGCCTATGTTCGCCGGGAGCGAGTTCGATGTCTGCCTCGCGGTCGATTGCGTCGATGGCTTCTCGCTCGATAAGCGTCAGATCGTAGCCATCGTGGCGCTCCTCGTTCGGCCCCCACGTGACGAAGGTCCCGGTTTCGATTTCGCGAAAGTATCTGTCGCCCCGAAGGCCGCTTCCAGCGACGGCCTCGACTTCACTGCGTTCGTTCATTTCGACCTCGGCTTCGGGAGCAGTGAAGATGCGTTCGGCGATTCCGACTCCAGTCATACTCACAGAGAGTTAGTGCAAAAGCAAATGTCTTTGGTGTACTATGTTCCCAATGGGGCGATTATGATGGACCATATCCGAATAATAGTGGAAAAGTTGGATGAAATCCAAGTTGAGAAGGGATATATTCGCGCCTCAGCCGGACGTCTCGTGGGCAATATTTGAACCGTACTTAGCGATCGTGTCTCACGTGAATGTGGACCGTCGGATGTCCGACAAGGAGTGAATCCCGGACAATATGGTCCCAGCCGGCAGGAGGGACTGGTGTTATCACTCTGAAATTCATCTCCGGTCAAAAGTGAGCGCTACAGCCGCTAATTGGGTCTGCGCACCCAGCGATTTGGCATCTACTGCGTTTCGGCCTGCGTTCTGCTCTGGAATCGGCTCCCAGCGAAATACAGACTCATGAGTACGACTCCGATTACGAGCCCGATCGTGAGACTAACCGAAAGCCACTCACGGGGGGAAACTGCGATTGGCCGGGGTTTCAGCGCCCGGAAGTACAAGTACTGCAGTTCCTGCGAGAACACGTGGGGGACGAGGAAACTACCGAAACTGCCCCCACCACAGGCGAGTGCCCGTCCGAGGCGACTGGGTACTGGCATTCCTCGCCGCGCACAGTCCAGATACACGAGACCCGCTACACCTCCCCCGGCAACGAGTCCAGTTCCGAGCAGGATTTCGAGGAGGCTCATACTGTCGGCGTCTGCTCGCAGACTGTCTCCGTGCGCATATGAATGCACTCCATTCGAATGGTTCGTGGTTCATCTGTACGTAGCGATCCCCTCCCGCCGAACTGTGGACCGTCGGGCGTCCGAGAAGGAGTGCAATCCCGGACGATATGGTCCCAACCGAGTTCGATTCTGATCGAGAGCGCTCGCAACAGCGGCGATGTGAGCCTGCGAGCTTCTCGTTGAACCACTAAAACTCACGTGTCACGGTTACCGGACGACCTCCGTGAATTCGATGGCGTCCCCCGAGATACGGACCGAGAGTCCGACTGCATCAGAATCAGAAGGAGTCCACTCGTACGTCTCTTCCGGTCCGTTCTCTACGGAGACGCGAATCAAGAACGGTTCCTCCCGCTTAATCGGGTTTCCGTAACTAACTGAGTCGTCCGTGGGAATCGTTTTCGTATCAGACAACACCGTCTCTCCGGTAGTAACTCGCGTGACGGTAGTCGTCACGACGATGTCTCGCCCCATCCGGTTAGAGTACGCCAGGTCCGAGAGACCACCCCAGAGACTCCCTGAGACGGAGACGAGAGTCGGCCCGGAAAGCTGGAGGACCGTACGACGGGATGGAGGGCTGAACATACTCCACGGATGACAGTCTATCGATAAATGCTTCCCCTGTACTTGCCGATCCCCTCACCTGACCGTGACCGCTGAACGTCCGGGAACCGGTAGAGTCCGGACGAAACAGGTCCCAGCAACGAGAGGGACTACTGTTGTCCTCACGAAGCTTCGTTTCTGGCCGAGAAGGTGCGCGACAGTTCCTCCGTAGATCAGCAAATCAGCAAGGTAAACAGAAGTTGTATCACGAAAGGACTTTGCGATTCGCCTGCTCCTGCGGAGCATGAAGCGGCGAGGGATCGTCAGTGCACTCCCCGTCGGGATCCTCGGGTCGAGCGCCGGGCGTCTTTCGCGAGCGAGAGAAGCAACCGCGTGTGCCCCGCCGTCACGGTTCGGCGTCCTCATCGAGAACCACAGAGGGGGCCCGCAATCCGTGTCGGTGGAGATCGAGACCGGGTTGCTTGGGCGGAACGTGTTCTCCAAAACGTTCGAAGTTCCTGCAGCGACGGATGCTCAGGGACACACCTATCATCCGGAAGTCGCCCACGTAGCAAACGTCCTCACTGATCTCCGTTCACACGTCGTATCCGTACTCCACGGCGGTGAGACGGCCACGCATTCGTGGCGGGTAACCTGCAACCACCTCTATATTCGCATCGACGAGGAAGGACACGCATCCCCGGCCTATAGCACGCTGTCCCCTGATCGGTGGGAGCGTATCACCAGCGAGCGTTGATCATACAACGGCGTACCTCCATCAGGAAACTTCGACGGTCCCTATCCTCTGCATTTAGCAATCACATCTCACCTGACTGTGGACCGCATGGAAGGGGACAAGTTCCGCGGCGAGCACGAACCGCTCGGCCCGACCGCGGACTGGGAGCGGGCGATCCTCCGGGACCACATGCTCCGGGGCGTCAGGACCGCGCGGTTCGACGTCCGCGGGATCGATGAGCCGGACGAGGTCGACACGGACGGCCCTCGACGATGGGGGACCATCACGAACTCGAACCCGCGTCCGCGTCGACCGGCCCGTTCCCGCACGCCGGGACGGTGAACGAGAAGGTCGAACCGTCGCCGGGGGTGGACTCGACCCGAATGCGCCCGCCGTGGCGCTCGACGATCCGCTGACAGAGCGCCAGCCCGATCCCCGAACCCGAGTACTCGTCGACCGCGTGGAGCCGGCGGAAGATCTCGAAGATCCGCGTCTGATCGGCCGGGTCGATGCCGATCCCCTCGTCCCGAACCGAGATCTCCCACTCCGACCCCTGCCGCTCGGCGGAAACGTCGACGCGGGGCCGCTCGTCGGAGTACTCGATCGCGTTGCTCAACAGGTTCTGGAGGAGCTGCCGGAGCTGGGTCGCGTCGCCGCGGACGCGGGGGAGTGGCCCGGCCGTGATCTCGGCGTCGCGCTCCTCGATCATCACCTGGAGGTCCGCGAGTGCGTCCTCGAGGACCGCCTCGAGGTCGACTGGCTCGAACGGGTTGCCCTTCGTCTCGACGCGCGAGTACGCGAGCAGGCCGTCGATCATGTTCCGCATGCGGTCGGCGCCGTCGACGGCGAACCCGACGAACTCCCGGCCGTCCTCGTCGAGCTCGTCCCCGTACCGGCCCTCGATCAACTGGAGGTAGCTCGACACCATCCGCAGGGGCTCCCGCAGGTCGTGGGAGGCGGCGTACGCGAACTGTTCGAGCCGCTCGTTGGACGCCTCCACCTGTTGGATCGCTCGCTCGAGTTCCGTTCGCGTCGCCGTCAGCTCCTCGTTCCGCCTCGTCACTTCCCGCTCGCGGGTCGCGGCCCGGGCGTCGTGAACGCCGATGCCGAGGCCCGCGATCGACCCGAGCGCCAGCGCGATCGCCCGAAGCCAGTAGGTGAAGGGGTTGGAAACCCCCGGGTGAACGCTGCGCAGGACGAGGAAGACGAACAGCACCCCCACCCCGCCGAGACACCAGAACACGATCCGCGGGTAGAACTCGGGATCGATCTCGCTGTGCGACAGCCACCTCCCGACCGACAGGACCAGCACGCCGGAGAAGCCGATCAGGGCGAACTCGACGAACGGCTCCACCATCGCTCCCTCCCTGACTATCCTCTCGATCGTGTGTCCGGCCGCGACTGCCACGATCAGGAGGCCCAGCCACGACAGGCGACGGGACCAGCGGGGCATTGTCGTGGCTCGTGCCGCGACCGTAATTAGCCGAGCGGATGCGTTCACCGACGTAGCTGTCTGGTGTATCGACCGTCCGCGTCGAAACTCCCGGGCGCCGACGCGACGGAGCCACGAAGGGCGTGTCGTCTCCGGCGGAGCGTCGGCCCGCCCGGCGCCCGACGCTCACGTGATCGCGCCGTGCAGCCAGGCTTTCCAGAACCAGTCGGCCGGCATCGGCCAGCCGAAGGCGTGTTCTATCGCGTCGTCGAGCGCGAGGAGCACGCCGACGATGGCAACGCCGCGCCAGCCGAACAGCGGGTAGTCGCGCCAGAACGGCCCGAACAGGGGAACCGACAGCGCGACGACGAGCAGCGTCAGCGTGAGCACCGCGCCCGCCGCTGCGTAGTGTTGCCAGACGAGCGCGAACGCGAACGTCGCGCCGAACAACGCCGCCAGCAGCAGCCAGGACTCCGAGCGTCGAGCGTCGTCCCACAGGACGAGCAGCGCGACCAGCGTCACCAGCACGCCGATGTAGACGTGGTGTGGCGCCCAGGTCGTCCCGTCCGGGATCGCGTGATGGGGGAACTGCATGTCGTGTTCGTGGTTCGGTGGCCCGGCGGGTTCCGTCTGACAGTCGCTCGCACGGGCGTCCCCCACGTCGATCCCTGCGTGGTCACTGGCGTCGATCGACGTCACCACGTCGTCGACGACCTCGAACCGGTCGCGGTCGAGTTCCAGTTCATACGTATGGGGCCCGAGTTAATGGCTTTATTCGTCGGTCCGGTCGCGGGACCCGGGTCGCGTGGGGACCACGTCGGGCCGGATCAGTCCGGTCGGATCGGAACGATCGAGTCGAACCCGCTCGGGAGGTCCGGAGTCGCGACGGACGGCTCGACGGGAGGTTGCGGAGGCGACGAGCGGGCCACCGAGGACGGCGAGCCGCACGCCGAAGGCGACGAACGGACCGCCGAGGGCGACGACGGTCGGCACGCCACATCCGGTGTCGGTCGGAACGAACCTGCTACCGGCCGGTCAAGACGCAACGTTTGACCACGTCTATCCGTTCATGTACGACGACCGCGCACCCGATGGCGATGGGGGGTGACCCGAACTCTGGCGGCGACCCCGACGACCTCGCGCGGTGCACTGACTGCGGCCACGTGTACCCCGTACAGCGACTGGACGACGGAACGTTGCGCCCCATCGGCATCGAGGGAGTCTGCCGGTGCGGGAACGACGAGTTCCGACGGCTGCGCCGGGAGTGAGTGCCGGCCGTCGTCGGAGAAGGGAAGTCGACCCGGGAACGCGGCGTTCGGGTCAGTCGACCTCGACGTCGGAGACGTCCCGGGACCCGTTGCTGTTCTCGGCACGCACCACGGTGGGGCACTCCTCGACGTTCGCCCGGAGCCTGAACTCGCCCGTGCTGCCGTCGCCCTGCTCTATCGCCGTCGTCCCGAGCAGTTCGTCCGTGTTGTGGTCGTAGACGCTGATCGACCCGTCCGGCGTGCTGGACTCGCCGCGGACCTCCAGTTCGCCGTCGTCGTCGTCACACTCGGCCCGCGTGATGCTCGTCGACGGCTGTCCGTCGGTCTCGCCCTCCTCGACGACGAGGGTGTGGGCGTAGAGGACGCCGTCGTCGCCGTAGTAGCCCTCGACCTCCGCGAGGCTCCCCTCGGGGACGGTGCTGACGTCGACGGTGAACCCCGCCTCGACGACCGCGCTGAACGGCAACCGGGGGTCCTGCGCGGTGCGGATCACGGTGTCCTGGACCGCGAACGTCCCCTCGTTGATGGCGTCCTCGTTGGATCCGTTCGTCTCGGTGGTGTTCTCGGTCACCGCGCCCACGATCACGTTCTCGGCCGGTTCGACGAACAGGGTGTCGGCGGTCACGACCCCGCCCGTGTCCATCGTCGTCCCGACGGGGGCGGCGGTCCCGCCGAGGAACCCCGGCGTCGACCCCCGGCCGGGGAACGGGTCGCCCGCGAGGTCACCGATCATCAGGTCGGCCGTGGGCGAACTCATCGAGGCGTCGGAGACGTCGACGGCGATCCCCATGACGTCGATCGTGCCGGCCGCCTCGTCGACGCCCTCGAGCGGCCCCTCGAGCTCGGCGTCGATGGCCTCCTGGGCGCTGACGGTTCCGGTCCCGACGGCGCCCACGGCGGCGCTCCCGCCGAGCAGCTTGAGGAACGTTCGTTTGTCGGCTTCCGGCACCTGAAATTCATCTGTTACCTTCATCGCGATCACACGTCCGGAACGTACCTGGTTAGTAATTGGTCAGTTAACTTCCGGACGGCCCTCGACGGACCGGTCCCGCCGCCCCGGCGGTCGGGTTCGCCGGCGTCGAAACCGGAGAAGCAGCGCCGTGCTCCGCGCGCGCGGACAGCTGCCGACCAGTTACGTACGGGAAAGCCACACGTAGCCGTCGTCCTGACCCGTCGACGACCGAAACGGTGGCGATAGGCGATTGATAAACGTCGTAACACGGTGCAGGATTGATGCCGGACGGCGTCCAACGCTTCCTCCCGTGAGCGAGGACCGCGAGACGGGGAGAGTCCTGCTGCCGGCACCGCTCAGTCCCATGAGCAGCTACCCCTGCCTGCGCTCGCTCGCCACCCGCGGTATCGACACGTTGCTCGCCTCCGAGCACGAGCACCCGCCGGTGTACGCCTCCCGGTTCCGCGACGAGACGGCCCGCCTCCCACGCCCTCGCGAGGACCTCGTCGCCTACAAGGACGCGCTCGTCGGCCTCGCGGCCCGGCCCGACGTGTGTACCGTCGTCCCGATGCGCGAGGAGGACGCGTACGTCCTCTCCCGGTACGCCGACGAGTTCGAGCGGTACGTCGACCTCGTCGTCCCCCCGATGGGGACGCTCAGGGCCGTCCACGACCGGATGCTGCTGGCCGAGGCCGCGGAACGCGCCGGCGTGCCGATCCCGGAGACGCGCCCGCTCGACGAGGCGGACGACTGGGACGGCCGGTACGTCGTCAAGTCGCGGTACAACCTCCTCACCGACGAGTACGTGGAGTCGTTCCCGTCCGGGCGGGCCGACACCGCGAAGGACGTCACGCACGTCCGACCCGGCGAGACGCCGGGCGTCGAGGCGCTCGTCGAGGGGATGTACCACGTTCCGATCGTCCAGGAGTTCGTGCCGACGGACGGCGAGTACATGTTCGCGGGGCTGTACGACCACGGCGAGCCGCTGGCGACGTTCCAGCACCGCCAGATCAGGGGCGACTCCTACGTCGGCGGGGGCGGGGTGTACCGCAAGTCGGTGTACGTCCGGGAGCTGGAGGAGGCCGCCCGGGCGCTGCTCTCGGAACTGGACTGGCACGGGCTCGCCTGCATCGAGTACATGCGCCACGCCGAGACGGGCGAGTTCGTGCTCACGGAGGTCAACCCGCGGATGTGGCAGTCGCTCCCCTCGACGGTCCACGCCGGCGCCGACTTCCCGTACTACTACTGGCAACGGGCGACCGGTCGGGCCGACGAGATCGACCCGAGCTACGAGCTCGGGCGGGGGACCCACTCGCCGAACGGGGAGGTCAGCTACCTCGTGAGCGTCCTCCGGGACGACTCCCCCCACGTCGAGCGGCCGGGGCTCCTCGGGACGCTCCGGGAGCAGTTCCGGTCGATGTACCGACAGCCCTACTTCGATTACACCCACCCTGACGACCTCGGGGTGTTCGTCCGCGGCTTCCAGCAGCTGGTCTCCAACCGACTGAAGTAGCCGGCGGGTCGGTCGTCGGTTCAGCCGCCGTCGATGCGCCGGTCGTCGATTCGGCCGCTATCGATTCGGCCCTCTCGGTTCGAGGCATCCTCGATTCGGTCGCCGGCCGTCGGGCACCGGTTACCGGGTGGCGTCCACTTTCAGTTCCACCGTCCGCCTCCGGCTCACCCCTTTCCCCTCCTCGCCCGACGGTGGGAACACCATGCCGGAAACGACCGATCACGGCACGTTCACGCACCTCGAGGGCGAACTCGCGTGGACCATCGCGGAGCACAGATCGCCGACCGACGCCGTCGCCATGACGGAACGGCTCCTCGACCGGGACGATGGTCCCTTCGAGTTGCTCGGCCTCGTCGACGGCTGCGAGCGCGCGGTGTACTGGGCGCACCTGACCCGGACCGCCGTCCGGGCCGCCTTCGACGCCGACGGCGTCGACCGGTTCGAGGAACCCGGCGACTCCGACGGGCCGCGCCGCAAGGGCGAGTACCTCCAGCGGGAGGCGGTGACCGGCTGGGACTGGGTCCACCCGCGGCACCGGTGGTGTACCGCCGAGGGGCGCCGACGCTGACCGGCCCCGCTCGGCCCTCCGGCGTCCGCCCTCGTGTACTCGTCCCGAACCGACCGGACGCGAAAACGCAACCACCATTACCCCACCCGAACAGCATCCATCCGAACCTGACCGATGTCCCGAAGGGAACGGCTCGTGGTGGTGTGTGGGTTGCCGGGCGCGGGGAAGACGACGGTCGCCGAGGAGATCGCCGACCGGACCGACGGGGAACTGCTCCGGACCGACGTGGTCCGCAAGGACGTCGTCCCGGACCCCGACTACACCGAGGCGGAGACCCGCCGGGTGTACGGGGAACTGTTCGACCGGGCCGCCCGGGCCGTGACCGCGCGCGGGGCGGCCGTGCTCGACGGGACCTTCCGCGAGGAACGCTACCGGCGGAAGGCCCGCGAGACGGCAGCCGACCTCGGCGCGACGTTCGACCTCGTCAAGGTCGAGTGCAGCGAGGAGGTCGTCCGCGAGCGCATCGCCGCCCGCGAGGACGACGCGAGCGACGCGGACTTCGCGGTCCACGAACTGCTCCGCGAGGAGTTCGAGGCGGTCGAGGCCGCCGACCTCACGGTGGACAACTCCGGGGCCCTGCCCGAGACCCGCCAGCAGGTGGACGCCCGGTACTGACGCCGCGGATCGACGACGGACGTCCCCGATTCCCTCGCGATTTCTCCCCCTGACGCCGGCACGAGCGTTCAGCGACTGCCTTCCACGACGTCCGTCGAGGAACCTTCGCCGAGGACCGTCGAGGAACCTCCGGCGACGGTTCCACCATGAGAATACAGGGGCCGGCGGCAAGCGCGTCCGGCCCGTGGTGTCACCCCGCTCGTGAGGGACCGACGATGATCCGGAGACAGACGCTCGGCGCCGTCGACGGCGGAGCACAGCGACGCCCGGGACGAACGCAAGCCGGCGGGTCCGGTCCGGGAACCGGGGGCGCGCATCCGTGACCGTCGAGCTAAAACCGCTCGAGGAGCAGGTGGTCGTGATCACCGGCGCGTCGTCCGGCATCGGCCTGGCGACCGCGCGGATGGCCGCCGAGCGCGGCGCGCGCGTGGTGCTCGTCGCGCGCAGCGAGGGCGCGCTGGCGGAACTGGCCGACGAGATCGCGGCGAACGGCGGCGACGCGACGTACGTCGTCGCCGACGTGAGCGACCGGGACGACGTCCGCGAGGTCGCGCGGGTGGCCCGGGAGACGTACGGCGGGTTCGACACCTGGGTCAACGTCGCGGGCGTCTTCCTCTACGGCACCCTCGAGGAGACCCCCGTCGAGGACATGCGCGAGCAGTTCGACACCAACGTCTGGGGGCTCCTGTACGGCTCACTCGAGGCGGCCGACCACCTGCGGGAGCGGGGCGGCGCGATACTCAACGTCGGCAGCGTCGCGTCCGACCGCGCCTTGCCCCTGCAAGGCAGCTACTCGGCCTCCAAGCACGCCGTCAAGGCGTTCACCGACGCCCTGCGCATGGAACTGGAGGAGGAGGGTGCGCCCGTCTCGGTCACGCTCGTCAAGCCGAGCGCGATCGACACCCCGTATCCGGCGCACGCGAAGAACTACATGGACCGGGAGGCGCGCCTCCCGCCGCCGCTCTACGCCCCCGAGACGGTGGCGCGCGCCGTCCTCCACGCCGCGGAACGTCCCGAGCGGGACGTGTTCGTCGGGGCGGGCGGCGCGGGCCTGTCGGTGTTCGGCCGCGTCGCGTCGGGGGTGATGGACACGGTCATGGAGCGGCTGTTCTTCGGCCTCCAGCGGACGGACCGCGAGGCCGGCCCGCTGGAGCGGAACGGCCTCGACGACCCCGCGGGCGACCTCGAGGAGCGGGGCGACTACGACGGGCCGGTCGCCGGAACGAGCCTCTACACGAGGCTCGTCCAGCGTCGGCCGTCGGCCGGGGTCGCCGCGGCCGCGCTCGGCGCCGCCGCGGCCGCCCTGTACGCCTGGCGGCGGGCGACGCGCCGCTGAGCGTGCCGACGGACGCAACCGAGCACGGCGTGCGGTGGGGCGGAGACGGGGACGGCCGCCGGCGAGACACAAAGCGTATCGTCCGTGGCCGTCACGCCGTCCGCATGCCAGGCGCACGCGTCGCGAGCGGCGAGCGGATCACGCTCCGGACGGTCGAGAGCGAGGACGTCCCGTTCCTCCAGCGGGCCTTCGCCAACCCCGGGATCCGGTACCCGATCGGCAACCCCGTCAGGAACCGGGAGGGGATCGACGTGGCGGACGACGACGCGGGGAGCGACGACTTCCTCGTCTGCCTCGACGGCGTCGACGCGGGACCGGGTCGTCCCGACGAGGACGACGTGCGGCGCCTCGGCGCGGTCCACGTCGCGGACGCCGACTGGCGGCGCCCGGATCTGGGCTACTGGCTCGTCCCGGAGGTCCACGGCGAGGGCCACGGGTCGGAGGCCGTCTCGCTCCTCGTCGACCACGTCTTCCGGACGTACGACCACCCCGCCGTCGGCGCGGTGGCCTACGACCACCCCGCCGTCGGCGCGGTGGCCTACGACTTCAACGATGCCTCCCGCGGCCTGCTGGAGTCGCTCGGGTTCGCGGAGGAGGGGCGGATCCGCAAGGACCGGTTCGTCGACGGCGAGTACGTCGACACGGTGCAGTACGGGCTCCTCCGCCGGGAGTGGCGCGAACGGGAGGACTCGGTCACGTCCCGCTGATCCCCCGACGGCCGCCCGCCGCCGGGCGTCCGAGACGGGCGCTCCGGCTATTTCATCAGCGCACCGCCACGTCGAGGATCGCGTGCGTGCCGTCCTCGACGGCGCCGAGAGCGCGTTCGACGGCGGCCTCGAGTTCCGCGGGCTCGGACACCCGCTCGCCGTGACAGCCCCACCCCTCGGCGAGCGCGGCGTAGTCGGTGCCGGGGTCGAAGCGCGTGAACTCGGACGGATCGAACCCGACCTCGTCGTACTGGTCGGCGATCGCGTCCGAGACGGCGGCCCACCCCTCGTTGTTGTAGACGACGGTGAGGTGCGGCAGGTCGTACGCCTCGGTCATCTGGACGGCGGCGAGCGGGTTCCCGAGGACGAAGGAGCCGTCGCCGACCACACCGACCACCGTCGCGTCCGGGCGCGCGAGCGCGACTCCCGCCGCGGCCCCGAGGCCCCAGCCCAGTCCGCTCGAACAGTACGAGTAGTAGGTACCCGGCTTCGTGCGGGTGCAGTGGCGCAGCACCGAGGGCGTGTTCGTCACGGTCTCGTCGACGACGATCGCGTCGTCGTCGAGCGCCTCCCCGAGCGCGTGCGAGAGGAGGTCGGGCGTGATCCGGTCGGCGTCCGCGGCGTCGGGGACGGCGTCGCGCCGTCGCTCGTGGCGGGCGAGGCCGCGCTCGCCGAACCGGTCCGCCCGGTCGGCGCCGTCCGCGGGGTCGAACGCCTCCGTCAGGTCCGCGAGCGCGGATTGCGCGTCCGCGCGCACCCGGAGGTCCGCGTGGAAGTCCCACATCGGGTACATCGGCTTCTCCGGGTCCGCGTCGACGTGGACGACGGTCGCGTCCGCCCGCGGGCTGGCGCGTTTGGGGACCCACGGGACGTCACAGTCCACGACCAGGAGCAGGTCGGCCTCGTCGAGGTGGGGTTCGGCGCCGAACCCGAAGTGGAGGGGGTGGTCGCGGGGGAAGTTCAGGTCGAACGCGGGCGCGGTCTCGACGACGGGAACGCCGACGGTCTCGGCGAACGACTCCAGCACCGGCACGGCGGCCTCCTCGCGACCGAGGTAGCTCGTGACGACGAGCGGGTGCTCGGCCTCCGCGAGCAGATCCGCGAGTCTCCGGCGCGTCCCGGCGTCGAGCGTGGCCGGCTCGGTCGCCGTGGTCCGGTTCGGTGTCGGCGCCGGCGCCTCCCGCCGGAGCACCTCCCGGGGGAGCGTCAGGTAGGTCGGGCCGGCCGGGTCCGCCGTGGCGACGTCGAGGCCGCGGTCGACGACGCCGTCGACGTTCTCCGCCGCCTCGAGTTCGTACTCCCACTTGGTGTACTCGCGGACGATCCCGTGCTGGTCGGCGACGTCCTGGTACCAGTGGACGAAGATGCTGCGCGACCCCGGCGTCTCGCCGTCGGTGGTCAGCGGCGTCCGCCCCGCCACGACCAGCAGCGGGACCCGCGAGCGGGCGGCGTTGTGCAGGCTCGCCCCGAGGTTCGCCGTGCCGACGTCGACGTGGACGAGGACGACGCCCGGGTCCCCGGTCGCCTGTGCGTACCCGTGTGCGGCGCTGGCCGCGACCATCTCGTGGGGCGCGAGGATCGGGGTCGGCGCGCCGTCCTCGGCGAACCCCCTGATCAGCGTCGGGTGGTCGGTGCCGAAGGTCGCGAAGACGTACTCGACGCCCCGCTCCCCGAGCCGCTCGACGAGGCGTTCGCCGACCTCCCGGCCGCCCTCGTCGCTCGGGTCGCCCCCCTCGCTCATGTCGCCACCCCGTCCGTGTCGGCCGAACTCGCCGTCATGGGCCGAACGAGGGGGCGAGCGGATTTATATCTGGCCGGGGTCGCGCCGACCACCGGGGCCGCGCCGGCGCCGACGTCCGGGGCCGCCCCGATGCCGAAAGCTTTTGCCGAAACCGCCGTTCCTCACGATGATGACCGGAGACCGCGGGTCGCACCTGGTCCTCGCCGGCGTCCTGCTGTTCGTGCTCACCGTGGGGGTGAGCGGCGCGCTCGCGCCCGACCGGGCCGGGACGACCGCCGCGCCCGACGGCGAGACGCGCGCGACGCTCGTCGGCTCACAGGGGGGCGGACCCGGCTGGCACGAACACGGGAGCATCTACCTGCTGAACGGGAGCGACGTGGAGTGGCGCGAGGACAGCGCGGACAGCTACTTCGACGTCCAGCGGCTCGAGGACGGCACCGTTCTCGCGGGGTTCATGCACTCCGGCTACGAGGAGTGCGGCGAGTACGAGTCGCCGTGCACGCGGACGGGAATCCGCATCGTCGACCCCGACGCGGAGGGCGGGCCCGAGGTGGTCGAGGAGTACAGCTTCCCCGTCCGGTCCCAGTCGAACAGCGAGATCCACGACGCCGAGCCGCTCCCCGACGGCGGCTACGCCATGACCGACATGGACCGCGAGCGGATCCTGATCGTCGAGGACGACGAGGTGGTCTGGCAGTGGAACGCCTCGGAGCTGTACGACGAACCCGACGACCCCACCCGGACCGACTGGCTCCACATCAACGACGTCGACCGGATCGGCGAGGACCGCTTCCTCGTCTCGGTCCGGAACGCCAACCAGCTCGTGATCGTCGAGCGGACCGACGACGGCGGGAGCGAGGTCGTCGAGATCGTCAACGAGGACACGGGCGGGAGCGACGCCTCCTGTACCAAGAACGGTCAGCTCCGCGACGCCGACGGCGACGGCGACGTGCGCTGTGGCGACCCGTCGGTCCTGAACCACCAGCACAACCCGCAGTGGCTGGGCGACGGCGCCGTCCTGGTCGCGGACTCGGACAACGACCGCGTGGTCGAACTCCACCGGAACGCGGAGGGCGACTGGGAGCCCGTCTGGGTGCTCGAGAGCGCCGAGGGAATGGACCTCCGCTGGCCCCGTGACGCCGACCGCCTGCCCAACGGGAACACGGTCGTCACGGACACGCTCAACAAGCGCGTCTTCGAGGTCGACGAGAACGGTACCGTGGTCTGGAGCGTCGAGACCGAGCGCATCCCGTACGAGGCCGACCGCGAACCCCGCGAGCTGACCGGCGGCGTGACCGCCGACCTGCCCCGGTATGACGGCGACGGGACGCACGTCGCGGGCTCCGGGAGCGTCCCCGTCCTCTCGACGCTCGTCGTCGGCCTGCGGGCGGTCGCGCCCTGGGCGCCCGTCTGGTTCGCCGAGACGCAGATCGGGCTCACGCTCGTCTCGCTCGCGCTCGCGCTCGGCGGCGGGGTCGTCCACGTTCGGTCGGATTGACCCCGGCGTCCGGGTGAGTTGACCGCGACGGCCGGTCGGACCGACGGACGCGGGGTGCGGGCCGAAGGGGTCGATTTTTCCCGCCCGCCGCCAACCGCCGGACATGAACGCGGACGACCTCGCCTGGGAGACGGTCGACTCCGGCGTGGACTACACCTGTCCGGGGTTCGACGTCCGCCGTGACGACGTGCGGCTCCCGGACGGCACCGAGACCGACTTCCACTACGTCGACGAACCGCCCGCGGTCGTCGTGCTCCCGTTCACCCCCGACGGCGACGTGGTGCTGGTCGAGGAGTGGCGCCAGGCGGTCGGCCGGGTGAACCGCGGGCTCCCCGCGGGGACCGTCGAGGACGGCGACGACGCGGACCTGGAGGCCGCCGCCCGGCGGGAGCTCCGCGAGGAGACCGGACACGAGGCCGACTCGCTCTCCCACCTCGTCACGGTCGAACCGGAGAACGGAATCGCCAACTCGGTCCACCACCACTTCCTCGCCCGCGGCTGCCGCCCGACGGCCGAGCAGGACCTCGACTTCAACGAGAGCATCCGCCCGGTCGTCGCCGACTACGACGAGTTCAGGGCGGCCGTCTTCGGCGGCGAGGTACGCGACGGGCGGGCCGTCCTCGCGGTCTCGCGGTACGAGGCCGAACACGGGTCCGGCGTGACCGGCGCGGATGGCCTCGCTGGCGACGAGTAATCGAGTGACAAGCGTCTTGGTCCGCCCGTTCGATGCCCCCGTATGGTCACGCTCTCCCCCCGCTCCCGGGCGTTCGCCGTCGGATACGGGCTCGGGATAACCGGCGTCGTCCTCGCGCTCCTGTTGACGCTCCCGGCCGTGCTCATGCTCTCGCTCGCGGGCACCGCGTCGACGGTCGCCCTCCTCCTCGTCAGCTTCGTCTTCGGACAGTACCTCCCGTTCATGGGCTTCCCGCTCCTGTATCTCCGGCGCTGGCGGGGGATGGGCTGGGCCGACGTCCGGGAGTACCTCGGCGTCCGCGTCCCGACGATCCGGGAACTCGGCGTCGTCGTCGCGGGCTTCTTCGCGGTGCTGGGGCTGGCGTTCGGCACCATCCTCTTGGTCACGCAGGTGTTCGAGCTCACGCCCGCGCAGAACTCCACGGCCGAACTCGCGATGGACGCCCCCCGGGTCATCCCGCTGCTTATCGCCGCCTCCCTCCTCGTCATCGGGCCGTGCGAGGAGACGCTGTTCCGTGGCGGGGTCCAGAACCGGCTTCGCGAGTCGTTCTCCGCGCCCGTCGCCATCACCCTGGCGGCGGTGCTGTTCGCCGCGATCCACGTCACCGCGCTCACCGGCGGGCTCGAGGCCCGCGCGGTCACCATCGGCATCCTGCTCGTCCCCAGCTTCGTCTTCGGCGCCGCCTACGAGTACACCGGCAACCTCGTCGTCCCGGCGCTCATCCACGGGATCTGGAACGCGTTCCTCTTCACCAGCCTGTACGTCTCGCTGAGGTTCGGGCCCGAGGGCGGCGCCGGGGCCGTGCTGCTCCCGCTGTTCGGCTGATCCGGTCCGGTTCCGTCGGGGACGTTCGGAGTAGCATGGATTGGTGAGTAACGCCAGGCGGACGCCTTCGAAAGCCCCCGCGGGTGTCGACTCTCGCGCCACGTGGTCGTCCCGGTGCGACGTCGAACGCCGTCGACACCTCCCGAGGGTTCAAGTACCGGAACGGAACCAGACCGTCGCGTGACGTGACCGTCGTCGCGCGGCGTCTCGCGGTTGTGCGACACGGCGCCGCGCGCTCGGCGTCGACCGCCGCCGTCGACGCACCCCGTGTCGCCTGTCAGCCCGAACGGCGCGGACGCCGCCGAACGCAACCCTTACCGACGGGCCGGCGGAACTCCCGGCCATGCGCGACAACTTCGAGGTCCGCGACCAGGACGCCGCGGGCCGACTCGGGGAGCTGACCGTCCCCCGGGCGGGGGTCACCGTCGAGACGCCCGCGCTCCTCCCGGTCGTCAACCCGAACCTCCTCACCGTCGAACCCGCGCGCCTGGAGTCGGAGTTCGGCGCGGAGATCCTCATCACCAACTCCTACATCGTCCGCAACGACGACGACCTCCGCGAACGGGCCGAGCGCGAGGGGCTCCACGAGATGCTCGGCTTCGAGGGCGCCATCATGACCGACTCGGGGAGCTTCCAGCTCGCCGAGTACGGCGAGATCGACACGACGACCCGCGAGATACTCGCATTCCAGCGCGAGATCGGGAGCGACGTCGGCACGCCCGTCGACGTCCCGACGCCGCCGGACGCCTCCCGCGAGCGGGCCGAGGCCGACCTGGAGACGACGGCCGAGGCGCTCGCCGACGCAGCGACCGTCGACGTCGGCGACATGCTGGTGAACGCCCCGGTCCAGGGCGCCACCTACCCCGACCTCCGCGAGCGCGCCGGCCGCGAGGCCGCCGCGACCGACTTCGACGTGTTCCCGGTCGGCGCGGTGGTGCCGATGCTGAACGCCTACCGCTACGACGACATGGTGGACGCCGTCGCCGCGGCCAAGCGCGGTCTCGACGCGGACTGCCCGGTCCACCTGTTCGGCGCCGGCCACCCGATGATGTTCGCGCTGGCGGTCGCGCTCGGCTGCGACCTCTTCGACTCGGCGGCGTACGCCCTCTACGCCCGCGACGGCCGCTACCTCACGGTGTCCGGAACCGAACACCTGGACGACCTCGAGTACCTCCCGTGTTCGTGCCCCATCTGCCACGAGTACGACCCCGCCGGGCTGCGTGCGGCGGACGGCGACGAGCGGGAGCGCCTGCTCGCGGAACACAACCTCCACGTCACGTTCGAGGAGATGCGCCGCGTGAAGGGGGCGATCCGCGACGGCGACCTGCTCGAACTCGTCGAGCAGCGCGCCCGGTCACACCCGGCGATGCTCGACGGCTACCGCGCGCTGCTGGACCACGCCCCCCAACTGGAGCGCGAGGACCACGCGAGCAAGGGGACGTTCTTCGCCGTCTCCCACGAGTCGGCGCGGCGACCCGAGGTGCGCCGCCACCAGGACCGGCTGGACAGGCTGGCCGTCCCCGACCGCCTGCTCCTCTCGGAGTACGGCGCGCCCTCGGGCCACGGGTACGACGAGGTGTGGCGGGTCGTCCCGCCGTTCGGCCCGTTCCCCCGCGCGCTCTCGGAGACGTACCCGCTCACCGCGGAGACGCCCGACCGGACCGACGCGGCAGCCGAGCGGGCCGCCGCGGAGGGGGTGGCCGCGCTGGTCGCCGCGAACCCGGACGCCGACGTCACACTGGCGCACGACGGCTGGCACGGCGACGCGCTCGCGCTCGTTCCGACGTCCGTGACGCTGGAGGACCTCTCCGCGCTGGGCGAGCGTAACGAAAGCCCCTAACCCGTCCATCGCGCACGGCCGGGCATGACCGACTACTTCGAGATCCACGAGCGGGACGGCGCCGCCCGACTCGGGGAGCTCCGGCTCTCCTCGCCGGTGACCACTCCGGCCCTGGTGGACGGGGAGGCGGAGCGCGCCGCCGGGGACGGGACGGGGACGCGCGTCCCGCTCCGCGACGCGGGCTCGCTCTGGGGCGCCGACCGCGAGGTGCCCGAGGGGGACTCCGACGCCCTGACGGTGCTTCCCCACCGGGCGTTCCCCGCGGGCACGCGCGACCCGGTCGTGGAGTCGTTCGCCGTCGAGTACCCCGACGTCGACGCGCCGACCGCGGCCGTCGTCAAGAGCGACGCGGCGGGGGCGGCCGGCGCCGCCGGGGCGCCGGTGGACGCATACGTCCTCGCGGACGCGCAGGGGTTCGTCGGCCACGCCTCGGCGTTCGTCGACGCCGTGATCGCCGTGCGCGAGGCCGTTCCTGCTGACACCGCGCTGTATCTCTCGGGAGTGGCGACGCCGGCCAACGCCGCGACGCTGGCGTACGCGGGCGTCGACCTGCTCGACGCGAAGCGGGCGCGGATCAAGGGGTCACAGGGGAAGTATCTCGCGACCGACGACGAACGCTTCCTCGAGGACCTCGAGGAGCTACCGTGCTCGTGTCCGGCGTGCCAGGTGCCGCGCGAGGAGTTCGACCGGCTCGACTGCGAGGAGCACAACGTGAACGTGCTTGCAGGCGAACTCCGCCGGGTCCGCCAGCGGATCCAGGAGGGCCGCCTGCGCGACTACGTCGAGGGGCAGGCGCGCCACGAGCAGTGGCTCACCGCGACGTTCCGCGAACTGGACGGGCAGTACGGCTACCTGGAGGAGCGGACGCCGCTCGTCCGGGATTCCGAGCTGACGGCGGCGACGGAGGACACCCTCCGGCGGGTGGAGATCCAGCGGTTCGCCGAGCGCGTCACCGGGCGGTACGTGAACCGCTTCCGGAACCCGCTGGTGCTGGTGCCGTGCTCGGCGACGAAGCCGTACTCCGAGAGCCAGAGCCACGCGCAGTTCCACGACGCCGTCCAGTACCGGGCGCACCTCGCGTCGATGACCTCGCCCATCGGGGTCGTGCCGCAGGAACTCGAACTCACCTACCCCGCACAGCACTACGACACCGTGGTGACCGGGCGGTGGAGCGAGGACGAGAAGGAGTTCGTGGCCGCGGTGCTCGGCCGGTACCTCGAGCGGAACGAGTACCCGCGCGTGATCGCGCACGTCCCCGACGAGGGCTACCGCGACATCTGCGAGCGCGTCGAGGCCGACGTCGACGTCCCGTTCGAGTACACCGTCGAGGAGCACCCGACGACGACCGACTCGATCTCGAACCTGATGTCGACGCTCGAGGGCGAGTTGAAGTACGGCAAGCGCGAGCGCCAGCACAACACGGTCCGCGCGCTGGCCGACTACATGCTCGGCGACGGGGCCGGCGACGACCTGTTCGACGAGCTGAACACGACCAGCCGCTACCCCAAGCTCCAGGTCCGCGACGACGCCGGCGAGCAGCTGGCGACGATGGTGCCCAACTACGGCGTGCTCGCGTTCACGCTCGCGGGCGCCCGGCGGTGGGTCGAGAGCGACGCGCCGACGAAGCGGGTGGAGATCGACGACTTCGTCCCGCGCGGGAGCGTGCTCGCGCCGGGCGTCGTCGACGCCGACGGGGGGATCCGCGTCGGCGACGAGGTCGTCGTCGAGGGGCCGTCGGCGTTCGCGGTCGGACGGGCGCGGATGTCCGGCCCGGGGATGCGCTCGTCGACGCGCGGGGAGGCCGTGCAGGTGCGCCACGCCGAGGAGCGCTGACCGTAGTCGTCGTCGCTTTTTTCTGGCACCGGACGGAATGACGGCCGGCGCTGGACGATATCACTACATCCGACGAGTACGGGTCAATGCGGGCGGAGACTACCGCATTGGTCCGTTACGTTCCGATCTCTCCACCGGCTTCGCCGGAGACGGTTACGGTTCCATCCGATGGAGGCGGGGAGGACGTACCGTCGTCATCGTCATCATCGCCTCTACTCCCACCGCCGCCTCCGCCATCGGAGTTGTCGTCATCGTCGTCGTCGGAAGTCTCCGTCGGCGTGCCCGAATCGGGGGGGTCGGTCGGTGTGTTGTCATCGGGGGTCTCTCTTGGCGTGTCGTCGTCAGGGGTGCTCGTCTGAGGCGCCGGCGATTCGGTCCCTGGTTCGTCGATTGGCGCCTCCTCGCCAAGACGCGGGACTGCGTCTCCACAGCCGGCGAGCGGGACGGCGGCCAGCACGGCCAGGACGCTACGGCGCTTCATCGGCTCAGGCGCTCACGTCGACGGTGATGAAGTACTCGCTGGACCGGAAGTCGTCTTCCGGCGACCACGACTTGGTTGGGTCGGACGAGACGTTCGCGTGGGTCGCGCCACCGTACGAGGCGTTCGCCACGAACTCGAACGTATCGCCATCGAACTCGTCTTCGTCGATACGGAAGACGAGCTTCTCGCCGTCTTTCTCGCCCGTGAAGTCCGGAGACGTGCTGTAGTCGTCACGGTTGTCGTTCTCGGTGAAGATCCCGTCCGCAGACGACCAGTTCACCTGGAAGTCCCACCGACCACTCTGGTCGACGTCGAACCCGAGGCCGACGTTCGCATGAGGCTCATCCCCGTCCGACCAAGGTTCGTCGAGAAGCACGGTGAACACGCGCTCGTCACCGTCATGGTGGCCGTAGACCGAGAGGACGCCCTCGGTTTCCACGTCCGCTTCCGCGTTCTCGGGCGAGATACCGATGAGTTCCGCACTCACGATCTGCCCGCCGGCGTCACCCTCGGGCTCGGCGTCTTCGGGGATGTTCTGCATCGCCACCGACAGGTCCGTCTTGACGTCGCCCGTAACGCCGTAGTTGTCCTTCGTTTCGATCGTGACCTTCAGGCGAAGGGATACATCGTCGACGACGTTCTTCTCACCGTCTTCGGTCTCCTCGAACAGGCTGGCATCGAGCCCGTCGTGTGAGAGCAGGTCGGCCTCGAGGCGGCCCACCTTGAGACCGCTCTGACTCTGCCCGCCGATGGTTTCATCGGAGAAGGTTGCGTCGTCGCCGCCCAGCGTCTGCCAATCGTATCCCGACGCCTGGACGTCGCCGTCGGGTTCGTACTTCGCCTGAAGTTCGACCGTCGACTTCGTAGCTGGCGATTCGAGGCCCCGGTACCCGTACTGGACGTCCTTGGCCCAGACGTCGATCCGCTCGAGCGTCCCGTCGTCGCTTTTGCCGGTGATGTCGGTCGCCGAAACCGTGTAGTCCTCGATCTCGGCGGCAGCCCCGCCGCTGAAGAGGGCCACACCGCCGAGTCCTGCCGCAACAATACCTCCACTAACTTTCAGTAAGCGCCTTCGTTCCATGGTTGTCTGACTCAATCGAACCCCACTACAGGAGCCGCACGCTCGAGTCGGGGCGTGCGAATGCCCGGTCGTCGTCGCGAACGACGTGCGAGCAGGCACGGTGCCACTCGAACCGGGTGACGCTGGACGCTACGCTCGCGCGTTCGTTTCTCGGAGCAAATCACGCCGGCTGGTGTCCGCCGCCGGTTATCCACCTCCTGCTGGATTCGCCGTCGACGTGACTCGCTGCGTTTGCCGCACCCTGAACCTGCCAGGATCCGTTGTGACGGGCGCGTCGGCTCCGATCTGGTATACAACCGATTGGCAAATGAACTCATATCTTATTGGTTTCTACATCAACCAGTAGCTATCTGGACAGTATTGTTACAGGCCGCCTATACCGCCGACGGCGTGTTCAGGCCGGCCAGATCCGGAGCCATATTTGACTCCTGTGTCCGAAAGAGCAGTTTTCTCGAGTGGCTGGCTCCCGAGCACCCGTGCATGAAGAAGCCTCGAAAATCGGCCCGGAGGTCGCGTCGGGACAACTGCCCGGGGCCGTCCTCCGTGACGTCATCGACGCGCTGGCAACTCCCTCGCCACGATTTCCAAACCTCAGCGCGCCCGTACGGGTGCGCCACGCCGAGGAGCGCTGACCGTAACGCCGTCCCTGGATTTCCTTTCACGCTGCGGCGGTGTTGACAGATGGCTAAGGATTAAGGTCCAACGACATGTAATTCAGATTGATGGTAGATTCTACAGGAACCACCGGGGCCTTGCAGGGGAGCGAGGGGGACGACGACCTGGACTGGGCGGTCGTCAACTCGCTGATCCAGGCACAGGACTTCACGTCCCGGGCCCTCCAGTCGTACCTCCTACGGACCCGGTATCGGGAGGACGCGTCGCCGGAGAGCGCGACCCGACACATCGAGGAGGCGATCGACCGGCACCGTCGGATCATCGAGGACCTGACGCTCGCCCGCGAGAGCATCGAGACGCTGACCGAAGAGGCGGACTGATCGAGGGGACGCCGACGGGGGGACGCGGTCGGTTTCCGTCCCGCCGGAACCCCCAACCGAGCGTGACCGGATTGCAATATTTGTTTCATCGTATCAACGTTGATTTCGCAAACGGGAGTATTTTAGTCGGGACGCCTCCTTGGCCCGGTAATGAGGCTCACGTCCCCGACGGATTTCGAGATCCTGGAGGCGCTCTCCGACGGGAAGCGCAACAATGCGGCGAACCTCTCGTACGTGCTCGACAAGAACCGGTCGTACATCAACACGCGGCTGCCGGTGCTGGCGGACTACGGCCTCGTCGAGCGCGTCGGTCCGGCGCCCAACAGCGGGCTCTACGAGATCACCGAGCGCGGGCTGGCGGCACACGAACTGCGGGACCGATACGGCGAGGATAACTTCGAGGACCTGCTGGCCGAGCAGGTCGCCGACTGAGCCGTCGGTCGACCGCTCCGCGCCGCGTTCGCCGCCGGCGCGTGCCCTCCCACCCGCCACCCGGCCGGCCGCCCGATCTCCTCCGCAGGCGTCCGATCTTCTCCGCCGGCGTCCGATCTCCTCCGTGGGCGTCTGATTTCCTCTGTGGGCGTCCGTCGCCCTCCATCCTCGTCTCCCCCGGGTTTCGCCCGCGAGGCGCACCTCCCGTCCACCGGTCGGGCCGGGACGAACGTTTTTCATACTATCGGTATATACCATCAGGTATGCAGACGTTCAGTGGGAGCGGAGCCGGGCCCGATCGTCCGGGAGGGGACCGATGCGGCTGGTAGAGCCGACGGACTTCGAGGTGCTCGCGTTCCTCGAGTCGCACGGCCGGAACAACGCCATCAACATCTCGACGGGGCTGGACCGCGACCGGTCGTACGTGAACACGCGCCTGCGGGCCCTGGAGGACCTGGGCCTGGTCGAGCGCGTCGGCCCGGCGACGAACTCGGGGTTGTACGAATTGAGCGCCCGCGGGCGCGCGGCGCTGTCGGTCCGGGACCGCTACCGCGAGGCGGGCACCGACTTCGAGGCGCTCGTCGAGGCGACGCTGGCCGACGAGTAGCCCGTCGAACCGTGGGCCTCGCGGGTCGGGCGGGTGGATATTTTCAGCCGAAATCGACCGACAGAAGGGCGTTATTAGGGGAATACCCCGATGGACAAACTGGTAGGATTCCCATAATGTTAAGTGAGCCCCTTCGGATACCGTTGGTATGTGCGAATGGGATATACACGTGGTCATGAAGCTCCCATTCGGACATGACAAGCAAATATGACCAAGAAAACATCGCAACGCGAAAAGGCGCGCGCGGTCATCCTCGCGGCGCTCATGGTCCTCTCCGTGATGGTGGGGACGGTGGCGCTATCCGGGGGGGCTGCGGCGGCTGCAAACAGCCTGACGGCTACTTCGTCAGGACCGTATCAATCGGGGAACTCGGTCAGCTTCGAGTTCACTCCTGATGATAGTGATACAGATGTACAGGTCTGGATTGACGCCGACGGTAGTGGCGATTATCAGACTAGTGAGACAACAAAAACGATCTCCAGTGACCAGCTAACAGCGACTGAGACGTACGCTGGTAGCATCCAGCTCGCTACTGACGCTGCTGAAGGAACGGGCTACCAGATAGCTGTCGTTCAGCAAGGTAGTGCTCTCAGTGGTGGAGAAACTCCTGACAGTACGAGCGGTACGTTTGAGGTTGATAACACCGCGCCGACCATCTCGGATTACTCCGTGACGAACCCGAGTGGACAGGATGTCACGGTCTCGGTCACGGCTGACGAGCAGCTCTCGGCCGTGAGTGCGACTGTCTCCGGTGCGGAGGATGGCAGTCTCTCCGGCATCGGTGAGAACTTCGACGAAACCGACAACACTGACGGTACTTACACCTACGAGGCTACCTACACGGGTAGCAGCGATGGTGACTACACCGTCACGCTCAATACGGCAGCCGACGCCGCGGGCAACGACGGTTCGAGCTCAGAGTCCGGAACTGTATCCGTTGACACCACCGGACCTTCGGTGACGTACAACTCGCCGACGGATCTCACGAACGAAAATCAGCCGACGATTACGGTTGACGTGACCGACGACGGCAGCGGGGTAGACGCGAACTCCATCACGGTGACCGTCGATGACCAGGCTGATGACAACGTCGAAATCGACGCCGCTGGGACAGGGACGACCGGCGTGTCTTACAACTCTGGAACACTGACCGTCGATGTCTCGGAGGGAGGCGTCACGCTTGACGACGGCGATGTCGACGTGTCGGTGAGCGCCGACGACAACTATGGAAATTCGAATTCCATCTCGAACACGGGCGCGTTCACGGTCGACACGACTGGTCCGACCATTCAGGACGCAGTTACGCATGACCTGGACAATAACGGTGAGGTCGACCAGATCTCGCTTACGCTCTTGGACGACACCAATGAATCGACCATCGACGCCGGCGACTTCGAAGTCGCCGGTGCATCGGTGGACGGTGTCGAAGTTGGTGACTCGGTCAACCTGTCCGTCTCCGGCCTCGGCGTCGACACGGCCGTCACGCCGCAGGTTAATCTGACCGCTAACTCGATCGAAGACGGAGTCGGAAACTCCATTGAGTCCAAGCAGGAGTACACGGAAACGTCGGATGGTGCCGCGCCGGCTCCGGTCGACATGACCGGTCCCGAGTTCGGCACCTACGGGTCGGGTGAGTCGCTCGACTTCGAGGTCGAATACTCCGAGAGTGTGAGCCTCACGAACGACGTGAACCTCAACCTCTCCATCCCCGGCGTTCCGCAGTCTGATGCGCTTCTGATTGCGGGCACCGGCGACTCGAACTCGAACCTGACCTTCACCTACACTCTCGAAGATGACGACGGTGTGGGTTCGGTCGACTACAACAGCACTTCGTTCGAACTTGGTAGCGAAGGCGCCCTCGAAGATATGAGTGGCAATTCGAACGACGCTGTCCTCGATTTCTCTGGTGTTGAAGCGGACCTCTCCGAAGTCGCGATCGACACGGACAAGGCGAACCCCGTCTCCGTCGACCAGCCGAACTCGGAGACTAACAAGACGACCGATGGCACGCTGGACGTCACGTACCGGTACGCGGACGATAACCCGTCCGACGTTCAGATCGTCCTGAACGACACAGCTGACGAGACCGATAACTTCGTCTACGATGTAGACGACTCGAAGTACAGCAACGAGAACAACGCGAAGACAGTCACGCTCGACCTTGACGAGATCTCGGAGAGTTCGGCCTCCGACGTGAGCAACCTGGAAGGGTCTTACGCAGTGAAGGTCGTCGTGACCGACACGCTCGGTAACACGAACTCCACGCAGACTGGTTCGGACGTCGTCATCATCGACGACGAAGCGCCGGACCTCAGTGGAGGACTCTCGGACATCGACAACACCGACCCGGCGACGAGCTTCAACGTCTCTGTCGCTAGACAGGGATCCGTTGATGTCGACCCGAGTACCATCGAGGTCAACGTCACGGAGTCCGATGGGACCGAACACGTCCTGACGACGGCCGAGAGCGGTGTCACCTACGATGCGGACGCCGACAAGGTCGAAGTCAGCGGTCTCACCTACGCTGACGGCGTTACCCAAGTCAACGTCTCGGCGGAGGACTACGTCGGCAACGGTGCCGAGAGAAACGGCGAACTGACTTTCGAGATCAACGACGAAGTCCCGTCTATCACTTCGGTGGAAGCCGAAGCGGGATCCGATGAGGTCACGGTGTCCTTCTCGGAACCTGTCCACGCGGACGATGATGGACTCAGTGCTGACGACTTCGCGTACGAAGACGTCAACAGTGGTAGTGCGACGCAGATCGGTTCCGTCTCTGACGTGACGGAGCCGACGAGCACCGTCACGATCACGCTCGACGCCGCGGTCGATGCGAACGACCTCGGCAACGACACCATCTCCGCCCGCGAGGGCGCGATCAACGACTCTGCTGACACGCAGGTCGACACGACGACGGTCGCGCTTGACGACACCACGCCCCCGGCCGAACCAGACATCACGGCCGGGTCCGTGACGGCGCAGAACGAGGGCGAGTACACTGTGACGGTCACCGCCGACGGTGACACGGTCGACACGGTTAACGTCGCAGTCAAGAACTCGTCCGGCGATGTCTACGCCGAGAACAACTCCGTCGACATCTCTTCGGACTCCGCGGACGTCCAGTTCGACCTCACGGGTCTCGAAGAGGGTGACGTCACCATCGTGGCCGAGGTCACCGACCGCGGTGTCGATGAGACGAACGACGCCTCCGTGAGCACGGTCAAGGACAACACATCCGCGACCATCACGGAGGTACAGGCTGACGCTGGTGACGAGTTCCTCTACGTCACGTTCAGTGAGGAGGTCACTGGCGCTACCAGTACGGGCGCGTACAGCTTCGAGAACCTGTCGGTGATCGATGTTTCGGAGTTCACCCCCGAGCAGAACACCTACAGCGTCATGCTCGACGATTCGGTCGAGCCCGGTGACTTCAACAACGAGAACGTCACGGTCGCCGCTACGTCGGGAATCACCGATGTTAACGGCACCGAGGCTGACACGTCCGAAGTTCAGCTAACGGACGATGAAGAGCCGTTCATGATCTCGGCCACGACCGAGAACGGTTCTGACACGGTCGAACTGACCTTCTTCGAGAGGGTCTACAACGGCTCCAACGGTGCTCTCTCCGCTGAGAACTTCACGTACGTGAACAAAAGCGGCGAGAACTACGAGATCGAATCCGTCGATCACTCCGCGGGTGCTATATCCGCGACGGTCACTCTCAACAGTTCACTCACCGCCAACGACATCGGCAGTGACGTGATCCTTGGGACCTATGACGACTCGCAGGATAACCGGGCGGACGGGGTCGGCCAAGTCATCACTGATGATGTGGATATCACCGATGTCGAACTGAGCAACCTCTCTGACGGCACAGTGCAGGTTCAGTTCAACTCCTCCGAGGAGCTGGCAGACTTCACTGCAACGCTTGAGAGCGAACACACGATGCTCGAGCAGGAGAACGTCGACGAGACTTTCGACATCGAGGATGCGTCCGTCGAGCAGAACGGTGACAAGTACACCTACACGGTGAACTACACCGTTCCGCGCGACGGTAGCTACGAACTCAATCTCGAGAGCATCGAGTCGGTTAGCGGAACCGAAGCCAGCGACGACTCGGTAGACGACCATGTTGTCGTTGACTACGAGGACCCGCATCCTGTTGATGCGGAAATCGTTGAAGCTGACGGCGAGACAACCACTATCGCTGTTCAGTTCAATGAACCTGTCAATCTGAATGACAGGGAGAAATTCCTGTCCCTCGAACAGGTTGGTTGGGGTTCCTACGAGATCACCTTGGCAGGCACTCTCCCCACTGGTGACGAACAGGTCACCCAGTTCGATCCCGATGATGGTTTCGAACTGACTGGTGACTACTCCGAACTCTCGGACGAGCAGGTCGTCATCAACACGATCGAACTCGACTTCACGGAAGGCGTGAACTTCGTCTCCGTGCCGGCCGAGTTCGGCTCGCTCGACATCGAGAACTCCGAGTTCCCGAACAGCGAGGTCACCAGCATCATGACCTACGACGATGGTGAGTGGCACTCCTTCAACCCCGAGAAGCCCAGCGACGAGCAGGACTTCACGGAACTCGAAGGTGGCCAGGGGTACATCATTAACGTTGCCTCGGACGACACGGTCGACGTGACCGTCCGCAACGAGAACCCCGGCACCACCGCCGAGGATGCCACACCCGGTGACCAGCAGCTCGAGGAAGGCTGGAACCTGGTCGGTCACTGGCAGGAGGGCTCCCAGTCGACGGACGTCGCACTCGGTACCATCTCCGAGAGCAGTTCGACGAACGTCTGGGGTCAGAACTCCGCCGGTAAATTCAGCTACGAATCCGTGAGCACCTTCGAACCCGGCGAGGCCTACTGGGTCTTCGTCGAGGACGACGAGGTCTACACGGCAGCTGAATACGAGATCGAGAAGGCCAGCTAATCGCGAAGCGCAATCTGACTTCCAAATTTATTTGGGGGTAATCAATAACAGATGACACAACAAATGATACGGAAGACATCCGCGCTTCGTGTACTCGCAGCCGTCACCATCGCGTTGATGGTCGCGACAGCCGGCGCCGGGTCCGTCGCCGCAGTTCCGGATCCTCCCCACGAGGTGTTCGGGACCGTCACGGACCAGAAGGGTAACGCTGTCTCCGGTGTGTCGGTGACGGTCTCCGACACGGATGGCGACTCGATCACCGCGACGACCAACTCGGACGGGTACTACGAGATCAAGTTCCCGGCTGAGGACGCCGATGATGGCGAGACTCTCACGGTGAAGGTGGAAGGGGCAGAGGAGACGACTGCCTTCTCCTCTGGCACTTCCGAGAGGATCGACTTCGACGGCGTTGAGGAGCCACCGACCGACAATCCGGTCGACGATGGTGACTCCGACGTCGAGAACGGTGGCGCGACCGTCGACCTCAGTGACGGTGACGGCAGCACCGGCAGCGTGACCGTCTCCGGCCTCCCAGCCGGGGCGAGCACGGTGACGGTGTACGAGGCGAACGCCCCGACCGGGGGCGCGCCCGCGCCGAGCAACAACGTCGCGGTCTACCTCGACATCGCCGCCGACGTGGACGTCTCGAACGACGTTACCGTCTCGGTGACCGTCGACGCGAGCGCGCTCGAGGACGCCGGTATCGCCACCGACGACGCGGTGCTGCTCCACTACACCGACGGCTCGTGGTCCGAACTCGGCACCGACGTGACGACCGACGGCGAGGACGTCACGCTCGACGCCACTGCGAGCGGCCTCTCGCCGTTTGCCGTCGCGCAGGCCGACGACGACGATGACTCCACCGGCGGCGGCAACACCGGCGGCGGTCAGACCGGCGGCGACGACGGTGACACCGACGACACGCCGACCGCAACGCCGGACGACGGCACCCCTGACGACGGCAGCACGCCGGACGATGGGACACCGGACGACGGCACCCCTGACGACGGGGCGCCCGTGGACGGCACGCCGGACGACGGCACGACCGACGTGACCTCGCCCGAACCCGACGACGACGGACCCGGCCCGCTGCTGATCGGCGGTCTGGTGATCGTGGTACTGGCCATCGCCGGCGCTGCGTACGTCGTCTACGGCCGCGAACAGGCATAGCCACCCGAACGACCAATTTTTCGGCGCCAACGACCCGCTACTGGCGAGTGGGGGTACGGGAACTCGTCCCTGCCCTACCCGCGAGATACCCTGCTGAGCGCTCGCACGACGGACACGTCAAAATTTAATATCTATCGGAATACTCGTCCCGCCATGCCGGCCGACGAGGCTGAACTCCCGGACCTGCGGTTGAAGTTTCCGGCGGGGCGATTCGAACAGCCCGTACTCAGGCTGATTGTCGCCGCGCAACTGTCCGTGGGGATAACGTCCCTCCTCGTGCTCCTCTACTGGTTCCACATCCTCGCGGGCGAACTGCGAGCCTCCGTGAGTACCTTCGACCAGTCCATCGAGATATTCGGGCTCGCGGTCATGATGGTGACGTTCGTGTTATTCCTCCACCAACTGTACGAGTAGGTGTTCACCGGCGTCTCCATCGCTCGTCTCGCTCGATTCGGTCCGGGCATTAGGTTTCTCGAGGCTACCCGTAATGGGATGTCCTCCACGGGACCGACCGCTCCCGGACGGACCGTCACTCCCCCCGTGCGTCGTCCCGGAGGTAGCTGTCGATGACGTAGAGGCCGAACGGCACCGTCCCGCAGACGACGGCGAACGCCGCCACCTCGACGCCGGCCTCTCCGAACCGGTCGATGTACAGCTGGACGCTCCCCCCGAAGACGTACGCGATGAGCACGAGCATTCCCAGCAGCAGGATCGCGAACCCGCCGAGGATGGCCGTGTACCACGCGATGAACAGCCGGAATCGATCGTGTGCCGTCCGCTTGGCGTCGGGAGTGGACATTATGAGGACGCTTCGGCTACCAGTTCGTGACCCGTCCGCATTGTTAGCCGGGGCGATTCGGCGACGTGGCCCCGATTAACCCGGCGGCCCCCCCGTCAGTGTACAGTAACTACTTTGACACGGGGCGTCCGACCTGCCGGCGTGACACCGACCCTCCGCCGCCTCCTCGCGGCCGCCCCCGGCGTCTTCGCCGTGGTCACCCTCCCTGCGGCGGCGCTCGCCGGACTGCTCGTCGGCCCCGACGCGGCCGCCGCCCTCGTCATCCTCGGCTGGTTACTCCTCACGCCGCTGTCGGCGATCCTCGTCGACGAGGTGTTCGGACTCGACGACGGCGACGAGGACCTCGAGCGCGTCGTCGACGCGTGGACCGAGTGGCGGGGCGAGGACGCGGACGACGCGGGGACGCCCGACCCCTCTCCCGCCTCCGGGAGCGGTACGCCGCGGGCGAGATCGACGAGGCCGAGTTCGAGCACCGCCTCGACCTCCTGCTCGAGACCGAGGACGCCGACGCGGCGACGGCCCGCGAGCGCCTCCGCGAGTGGGAGGGCTGGTGAACACGTCCGGCCCGGAGGTGTGCACCTCAAGGCGCGGTGAGACCATACAGGTGTCTCACGCTAGGCTAGAGAGTGCTGACCGCGGTTGCGTCCCTCTTCGCTCCGATCTGCGCCGGTACTGGTTAGCTTGCGAGCGGGACGAATGCTGACACACGGGAGCAGCGTTCTGGATGGGGCGGCAGTCCTCGCTCGCGCCCACCGCCATCGTCGAGTCTGCCGGTATTCGTATTTCCCCTGGTCGCCACGAGTGGAGGGCTTGGCCGTCTCCAAACTCCGTGTTACAGATCGAGCGACGTGGATAGCGGTGCTCGTGGGTAGAAACGGGCGGACATCGACACCAGACTCGGTCACAGCGCCGCAAGAACCACTCCATCTGTCTGTGGGTTACAGCTAGGGACATGATGGTGACGACGATATCCAGATCGGACCCCATCAAAACCGTGAGCAGAGACTGCCATTCGGCGATCCAGTGCTGCCAGACCGTTTCGTCACCCCATCATCGACCGCCGATCGGACTTCCAAACACGGCTACCTGCATGCGATTCCCGCCTACAGGATGGTGGGGGTTGCTCCGCGAGTACGAGGCGTACCCCGAGAGACTTGACCGGGACCGATTCTGCAGTCTCTCATTCGAGTACGGAATTCAGGCCAGGATCTCCTAGCTCCGATCCACAGAGGGAACTCGTGACGCTTGCGGAGGAACGCCTCCGTTTTGGATAAGACCTGACTCTACAGGCAACCTCGATGGACGCTCTCGACGCTATACATCACGTGAAACTGGGTCTGGCTTCGGCCCGAGATTCCTGACTTCCTCCGTGCCACGGTCGACGTCTCTGGTCGATAGGTTGTGGATGATCGCTGAGACGGAGACACAGTGTCCTCTAGGTGGTGAAGGCCGACTCGTCGGTGCGTGGTTGTGGCCGACTGGTACGATACGACAGGGGTGGGCACATGGTCACGGGGGTCGACCTCGATTCGAGGAGGCCGTGCCATACGCGCCAGTTTGCATCAGGAACTACTGTACAAATCTCGCCGATCACTTCATACAGCAAGCGGCGTTCGAACCACCCTCGACTTCCTACTCGAACCCGTGGATACCAGTGTCGAGACAGTCCACGTACTCCTCCGGGGACGAGAGAGCCCGCAAATCCCGAAACGGCCCGGTCGAAGCGGGTGACGGAATCACCGCTTCGACCGGACGATTACCGGCCGGAACGGCCCGGACTGATTGGGTGCACCGATGCTCGTCGACTGGGGCGTCCCGCCGTAGTGTCTCCACCGCAAACACTGATAGGTATAGACTGCATACGACCGTATGCACATGTCCAAGAGCATCCGGCTGTCGGAGGAGGCCTACGATCGCCTCGCCGCCCGCAAGCGGGAGGACGAGACGTTCTCCGAGGTCGTGCTCCGGATCGCCGGCGAACGATCCCTACTCGAACTCGCAGGGATTCTCGACGACGAGGAGGCCGACGCGCTGGCGGACGCGATCGACGAACGACGCGCTCGTCGCCGCAACGAGCTCGAGGGGATCGCCGAACGGCTACGTGAGGCGTAGCCGTGCTGCTCGACACGACGTTCCTCATCGACCTACTGCGGGGTGACGACGACGCGGTCGAGAAGGCTGTGGAACTGGAGGAGGATCTCGTCCAGCAGCGCCTCTCGGCGATGACGCTGTTCGAACTCTACCACGGCGTCGCTCGCTCGGACCAGTCCGAGGAGGAGCGAGCGACCGTCGAGGACGTCCTCGCCTCGAAGCCGATCCACCCCGCAGACGCCGCTGTCATGCGGAAAGGGGGACGTCTCTCGGGCGAACTCGCGAACGATGGGACGCCAATCGGCGACGGTGACGTCATCATCGGTGCGACCGCCGACATCGTCGAGGAGCCAGTACTGACGCGGAACGTCAAAGACTTCGAGCGGCTCGACGGCATCGAGATAGAGACGTACTGACGCCGGGACGGCTTGCGATCAGGCGGACGGCGCGTCGCCGACCGCCTGGGTCGAAACGACTAACGGGCGCTGTGTCAGTGACCCGATATGGTCTCCACGAGATACCCCGCCCTCGCCGGCCTGCTCGCCGGCGTCGCGACGCTCCGCGACCGACTCGTCCCGTTCGTCTACGCGTGGACCGACGCGGACGCGACGACGCTCGCCGCGTACTACTCGGTGACCACGTGGCTCGCGTTCTTGCTGGTGCCCGTCGCCGCCGTGACCGTCGGTTACGCCGGCGGACGAACCGCGGCCGACGCGGACCTCGACCTCGGTCGGGTCGGCCTCGTCTGTCTCGCGGCCGGCCTCGCTGCGTCGGTCGTCGCCATCGCCGTGAGCGTCCTCCTTCGACCCGACTCCGTCATGGCCACCACCGGCTTGCCTCTCCGGGCGGTGGGCTACGCGCACGCCGTCGTTCGGGCGCCCGCCATCGCCGCCGTCGCGACGGTGGCCGGGGTGGCGCTCGCGGCCGACCGGGCCGCCGCCTGACCGCGAAGCGAACGCATACAACCCTCCCGGCGCACCCTCGGGTATGGACGACGCAGGGACGCGCGTCGGCGTCGACGTGGGCGGCACGTTCACGGACCTCGTGACCGTCCGGGACGGCCGCGTCGACGTCGACAAGACGCCCTCGACCCCGGCGGCGCCCGAGGAGGGCGTGCTGACGGGGCTCCGAGACCTCGAGGCCCCGCTCGCCGAGGTCGGCTTCCTCGGTCACGGGACGACCGTCGCGACGAACGCCGTGCTCGAGGGCGAGTGGGCCGACACCGCCCTGGTCACGACCGCGGGCTTTTGCGACGCGCTGGAGATCGGTAGACAGGATCGCCCCGACATCTACGACTTCGCCGCCGAGAAGCCGACGCCGGTGGTCGAGCGCGACCGTCGGTACGGGGTGCCCGAACGGGTCGACGAGCGCGGCGAGGTGCTCACCCCCCTCGACGAGGACGCCGTCCGCGAGGTCGCCGCCGACCTCCGGGACGCGGGCGTCGACAGCGTCGCCGTCTCGCTGCTGTTCTCCTTCGAGTCCCCCGACCACGAGCGACGGGTCCGGGAACTCCTCCGCGAGGAGGGGGTCGACGCCTCGGTCTCGCTCTCCGCGGAGGTGCTCCCCGAGATCCGCGAGTACGAGCGCAGCCTCGCAACCTGCCTGAACGCCGCGCTGAAGCCGGTGATGGACGACTACCTCGGCGCGCTCTCGGCGGGCGCGGCCGGACTGGGCCTCGATGCACCCCTGCGCGTGATGGGGTCGAACGGCGGGCTGATGGCCGCCCCCGCCGCGCGCGAGCGCCCGGTGAACACCCTGCTCTCGGGCCCCGCGGCGGGCGTCCGCGGTGCGACCCACGTCGCCGGCCGGCGCGGCGTCTCGGACCTCATCACGATGGACATGGGCGGCACCTCCTGTGACGTCTCGCTCGTGAGGGACGGCGACCCGCTCGTGACGACCGACACGGAGGTCGGCGATTACCCCGTCTCGGTCCCCACGGTCGACGTCCACACCGTCGGCGCGGGCGGCGGGTCGATCGCCGCGGTCGACGCCGGCGGCGCGCTCCGCGTCGGCCCCCGCTCGGCGGGCGCGGACCCCGGCCCGATCTGCTATGGCCGCGGCGGCACCGCGCCGACCGTCACCGACGCGCACCTCCTGCTCGGTCGGATCGACCCGACCGGCTTCCTCCCGGACGCGCTCTCCCGCGACGCGGCGGCGGTCCGCGAGGCGTTCGAGCCCCTGGCGGACGCCGTCGGCGGGAGCATCGAGGACGCCGCGGCGGGCGTCCTCGAGGTCGCCGACGCGAACATGGAGCGGGCGCTCCGGGTCGTCTCCGTCGAGCGCGGCTACGACCCCCGGGAGTTCGCGCTCGTCGCCTTCGGCGGCGCGGGGCCGCTCCACGCGACCGCGCTCGCGGACGCGCTGGACGTGCCGGAAGTGGTGATCCCCCGCGCCGCGGGCGTGCTCTCCGCGCTGGGGCTGCTCATCAGCGACGTCACCTACGACTACTCCACCTCGATGGTCCGCCGGTGGGGCGAGGTGTCGCCCGAGACCCTCGAGTCGACGTTCGCGGGGTTCGAGGTGGAGGGCCGCGAGGAACTCGCGGCGGCGGGCCACGACGAGGCCGACCGACGGTTCGAGCGCACGGTCGACCTCCGGTACGCCGGGCAGTCGTTCGACCTGGGCGTGCCCGTCGAGGGACCGGTCGACGCCGCCGAGCTCGACGCCGTCGTCGAGCGCTTCCACGAGGCCCACGAGCGCCGGTACGGCCACGCCTACCGCGACGAGCCGGTGGAACTCGTGACGGTCCGCCTGCGCGCCCGCGGCGTCGTCGACCCGCCCGACCTGGCAGTCGAGGACCGCGCGGGCGACCCCGACGACGCGGTCGACGACACCCGCGAGGTGCTGTTCGACGGCGACGCCTACGACGTGCCGGTGTACGACCGCGAGCGCCTGCCGACCGACGCGGCCTTCGACGGCCCGGCAGTCGTCGAGGGCGCCGAGAGCACCGTCGTCGTCCACCCCGACCAGACGGCCACCGTCGACGGCGACGCGAACCTCGTCGTCCGACCCGGGGGTGGCCGATGAGCGACGGACGCGACGCGGACGACGTGAACGGTGGGGACGACGCGAATGACGTGGGCGACGGACCTGGCGGGCACGACGCGAGCGACGGGAGCGTCGAGCACGACGCCACGACCGACCGCGCGGTCGACTCGGTGACCCTGGAGGTCGTCCGGAACGCCTGCGAGGCGGTCGCCGAGGAGATGAACGCGAACCTCGTCCGGACGGGCTACTCGCCGAACATCAAGGAGCGGCGGGACTGCTCGACCGCGCTGTTCGACGCCGACGGCGAGATGATCGCGCAGGCCGAGACGATGCCCGTCCACCTCGGCGCGATGCCGTTCTCCGTCGCCGCGGCGGTCGAGGCGTTCCCGCCGGAGACGCTCTCGCCCGGCGACTCGGTACTGCTGAACGACCCGTTCCGGGGCGGCGCGCACCTCCCGGACCTGACGCTCGTGACGCCGGTGTTCGACGAGTCGGGCGAGGACCTGCTCGCGTTCGCCGCGAACCGCGCACACCACGCCGACGTCGGCGGTTCCACCGCGGGCAGCGTCGCCGCCGACTCCACCGAGATCTACCAGGAGGGGCTGCGGATCCCCCCCGTCAAGTTCGAAGCCGGTGCCCGAGGCGGCACCGAGGACGCCGCCGAGGTGGGCGGTGAGGTCCGCGAGGACGTCCTCTCGATGATCCTCGCGAACGTCCGCACGCCCGAGGAGCGCCGCGGCGACCTCCGCGCACAGACCGCGGCGAACGCCACCGGTCGGCGCCGATTCCGGGAGATCGCGGCCGAGTACGGCGAGGACCTCGCGCCGGCGCTCGAGGAGATCAAGGACTACTCCGAGCGCCGGATGCGCGCGGAGATCGCCGAACTGCCGGACGGAACCTACGAGTTCTCGGACGTGCTCGACGACGACGGCCGGGGCAACGAGGACCTCCCGGTCGAGGTGGCCGTCGAGGTCGACGGCGACTCGGTCGTGGTCGACTTCGACGGGACCGCCGAGCAGACCGAGGGGCCCGTGAACGCCGTCTTCGCGGTCACCGCGTCGGCGACCTACTACGCGGTCCGGTGCGTGACGGACCCCGAGATCCCGCCGAACCACGGCTGTTACCGGCCGATCGAGATACACGCGCCCGAGGGGACCATCGTCAACCCCGACCCGCCGGCCGCGGTCGTCGGCGGGAACCTCGAGACATCCCAGCGCGTCACCGACGCCGTGCTCGGCGCGCTCGCGGGCGCCGACCCCGAGGCGGTCGTCGCGGCCTGCCAGGGGACGATGAACAACGTCACCTTCGGCGGGACGGACCCCCGGACGGGCGACCCCTACGCCTTCTACGAGACGCAGGGCGGCGGGTTCGGCGGCCGGGCGACCGGCGACGGGATGGACGGCGTCCACGTCCACATGAGCAACACGATGAACACGCCAGCCGAGGTGCTCGAGACCGCCTACCCGCTCCGCGTCGAGCGGTACGGCCTCCGGCCCGACTCGGGCGGTGCGGGCGAGTTCCGGGGCGGCCTCGGCCTGCGGCGCGACATCCGCGTCCGCGACCACGAGGCGCGGTTCAGCCTGCTCGCCGAGCGCCACGAGTCGCGGCCATACGGGCTCGCGGGCGGCGAACCGGGCGAAAACGGCGCGGCGTACCTGGTCGAGGACGACGGCGATGACCTCGAGAAGCTCGCGGCCAAACACACCCGCGACCTGCCGGCGGGCGCGGTCGTCAGCGTCCGGACGCCCGGCGGCGGCGGGTACGGCGACCCCGCGGACCGGGATCCCGACGCGGTCGCACGGGACCTGCGACTCGGGAAGCTCACGCCCGAGGCGGCCCGCGAGGCGTACGGCGACGCCGCAGCGGACCTCGTCGACGACTCCCGAGCGACGGGGGCCGCCCGCGACCGGTGACGAACGGCACGGACCGCCCGGGGCCCGTCGGCGGCGGCCGGCCGCTCAGACCCGCTCGAGCGTGAGGTCGTACGGCCCGCTGGCGTCGCCCTCGTAGGTCCCGGCCCAGATTGTGTAGGTTCCGGACGCCGGGAGCGTGGTCTCCATCCGGCTGTCGTCCTCCGCCGCCCCGTCGTCGTTCTCGGCGACGACGTCGCCGGATGGGGCCTCGAGGACCAGGTACGCGTCCATCGCGTCCGAGACCATCGTGATGGCGACCCGATCGCCCTCCTCGCCGTCGAACTCGACGGGTTCGGCCACGTCGTCGTACGACGGGTCGCGTCCGTCCTCGCCGTCGACGTACCCCCGCTTCGTCTCGCCGTACGAGATCGAGCGGAGGTCGGGCTCGTCCCCGTCCCCGGCCGTCCCGTCCTCGCCCGTTCTCGGATCGTCGGTCTCCTCCACAGTCAGCGTGTACGCGCCGGTGGCGTCGCCCTCGTAGGATCCCGCCCAGACGGTGTAGGTGCCGGCGGTGACGGGGAACACGATCCGGCTGTCGTAGCCCGACGCCCCGTCGTCGTCCTCCGCGACGACCCTGCCGCTCGGGGCCTCCAGCACGAGGTAGGCGTCCATCGCGTCCGACTCCATCGTGATGGAGACTGCCGCCGCCCGGTCCATCTCGAACTCGACGGGTTCGGCCACGTCGTCGTACTCGGGGTCGGTCCCGTCGCTCCCGTCCACGTGTCCCTCCTTCGTCTCGCCGACCGAGATCGAACGCAGGTCGACGCCCGAGTCGCCGCCGTTCGACCGTCCCAACTGACCGGTGCCGAGGCTCGTACACCCCGCGGTTCCCAGAGCCAGCGCCGTCGCGGCGCCGGTTCGGAGGGCCCTCCGCCTATCAATACTGATTCCTTCGTCCATTGCACGGTGTGCAGTCACGGACCCCATTTAGTGGTACCGGGTTCGGTGACAGGTCCGGTCGTCGACATGGGCCGGCTTCTCCCGGGCTCCCCTGGGCGCTACCAGTCGATGACCGCCCTGTCCCGCCAGAACAGCCCGCTCGGCCCGGATCTGAACCGTGCCAGCCACGTCGGCGTCTCCGCGCCCTCCTCGGGGCTCCTGGGCGCCTCCTCGCCGCCCATCTCGGTGTGCACCCAGCCCGGACAGACCGAGTTGGCGAGCAGCCCATCGTCGGCGTACTCGCCGTGGAGGTACCGCGTCAGGCCGTTCAGCCCGGTCTTGCTGATCCGGTAGGCGGGCGACCCGCCGGACTGCTCCTCGCCGAGCGCGCCCATCCCGGAGGAGAGGTTGACGATGCGGGGCGACTCCGTTCGGAGGAGCGGCGGGAGTGCGTACTTGCAGAGCAACGTGGGTCCGCGGAGGTTCACCGACAGGGTGTGGTTCAGGTGGGCGGTGCGCTCCTCGTGGAGCGGTCCGCCCCCGTGGGAGACGGCGGCGTTGTTGACGAGGACGTCGAGGCGTCCGGCCTCCTCGCCGATCCGGTTCAGCGCCGCCTGGACGTCCCCCTCCTGGGTCACGTCCAGGGTGACCCGGTTCAGCCCCTCCGGGAGGTCGTAGGTGACGCTCCGGACGCCGGCGAAGACGGTCGCGCCCAGGTCGTCGAGGTTCGTGGCGATCTCCCGGCCGATGCCGCGGTTCGCGCCCGTCACGAGCGCGACCTGTCCGGAGAGGTCGTCGTACAGCTCCGGCTCCGCTTCCTCGGCCGTCCGCTGGCCCCCCTCGCGTCCCCTGCCGGCATCGCCGCCCGGGTCCCCCGCCTCGCCCGCGTCGTCGTTCATGTCCCCCGCTCGGTGCCGGGGGAACTACGGCGTTTCGACCCGGAGCCGCCGGAACGCGTCGCCGGTCCAGCGGTACGCCGCGAGGTCGTCCGGCGAGACGATGCAGTGGACGTGGCCCGTCCACGTCGCGCGCTCGCGGTCGGTCGCCGAGGGCTCGACCGGGCCGTGCGGGTGGCTGTGGTAGAAGCCGACGACGTCCCCGCCGTCGGCCTCGGCCCCCTCGACGGCCCGGAGCGTCGCGGCCGGGTCGAGTTCGTACCGCGTCTCGGGTGCGTCGGCGACGTTGGGGACCGGAACCGCCTCGCGGACGCGGTCCGGGTCGTCGGAGTCGCCGTCGGTCCGCCGACCGATCAGTACGCCACACACCTCCTCGGGCAAGCCGGACGCCGCGCGATCGTGGAGCGTCTCGCGGACGGACGCGGGGAGAACGAGCGCGTCGGCGTCGGGGTCCCGGTCGTCCGTGGCGGGACCGTCGTCGCCGTTCGGATCGCGGCCGTCGTCGTTCGGGTCGCTACTCGAAGTCACGGCGCATCGCGATCTCGAACCACGGGCAGAGCCGTAGCTGGCGGTACCACTCGGGGTGCTCGTGGAGGTGTTCGTAGTCGGCCCACAGCAGGCCGGCGATCTCGTCCTCGTCGGGGTCGATCGCGTCGTCCTCCAGGGTCACCTTCAGCACGGAGCAGACCTCCCACTCGAGGCCGGCGTTCTCGAAGTAGCGCTTGTACTCGAACCGGTCGGTCACGCGGAGGTCGTCGTACTGGTCGGGGGTGATGCCGAGTTCCTCGTCGAGTCGCTCGCGGGTGGCCGCCTCCTGCGACTGGCCCTCGACGGGGTGGGAGGCGACGGTGCCGTCCCAGTAGGTGCCCCAGAGGCGCTTGCCGGGCGCGCGCTGGCCCAGCAGAATGCGGCCGTCGGCGTCGAAGACGAGGCAGGTGAACGCCCGGTGGCGGACGCCGTGGCCCGTGTGGGCCTCGAGTCGGTTCACCACGCCCTCGGGCTCGTCGTCGGCGTCGACCGCGACGACGTCCTGGAGCGCGTTCTCGTGGTCCGGCTCCGCGCCGCTCGCGACGTCCGCTCGGGGGCCCGCGTCGTCCGTGCTCATGGTCGTGGGTGTTCGAGTGGGACCAAGACAACTTCGGTCCATCCGTGCTTGCGTCGGGGTTCGTCCGCCTCTACTTCGCCGTCGAGGTTCGGAACGTCTCCGAACCGCCCGCCTGCGGCGAAGTCCCTGGATCGGTCGCTGGTGCCGTCGGGAACGTCCCGGAAGCCCCCGCGGCTCTCGGCTCGGTGCGGCCGACTGCGCTCCTGCGGTGCTTGGCGGTCCGCGCCTACGGAAGTCTCGCTCCGCTCCTCTTCTGAGTCTCGTACGCTGCGCTCACGAGAACAGCGCCGAGACCCGCGGCCCCTTCCAGTCCCGCCCTGCCGGCTTCCCGACCGAGCGCGGCAGGCCCGACTACCGACCGTCCCACGGGTGGGACTGAACGGGGCCGGCCTCCTGCGCGAACCCCGGATCCGCAAGCACCGCAGGGCGAGGGAGCGAAGCGCGGTCCGCGGGAGTCCCGCGAGCGAAGCGAGGGTGACAACGGAAGTCGCAGCCCGGACCGCCCGAGCGGAGCGAGGCCGCACGCCCGGACCGTCTTCCGGTAGCGCAGGAGGCAAGGGGCTTTCGAGACGGTGGTGACCCCACCGTACGTACTCGACGAATCGGAGCGAACGAGGAATCGGGGCGAGCGAACCGCCAGCCGTAAATCCTCGACGCCCGGAACCAACCGTAATGACCGACGCGCTCGACAGGGACCTCTACGAGCGGACGAAGGCGCTGCTCGAACCCGGCGACATCGAACTCGAGGGCGTCATCGTCCACACCGACCTCGGGAGCGAGGACGACCTCGAGATGCACGAACTCACCGTCGACCTCAACGAGGTCATCGCCGAGCACGCGGGGAAGGGCGAGACGTACATCTACGCCGGCAACGACGACACCGACTTCGCCTCGAACCAGTTCCAGGGGCTCACCCTGGAGGACGAGGAGTTCGTCTGGGAGTGCCAGCAGCTGCTCCGCGAGGGCACCTTCGACATCGTGTTCTACTTCGAGGCCACCGCCGACGCCGAGGCCATCGCCGCCGGCGTCGAGGATCTCGGCCACGGCGCGACGGTCGTCCCCTGATCGGGGGTCCGTCCGACCCCCGGCCGACCCGGCCCGCCCGCCCGATCTCCGAGCTTCCCGCCGGAAAGTCCGGGAGCGCGACGCTTATCCCCCGCCCGTCCCGAACCGTGGACATGAACCGGGTCGAGTCCGACGCCGACCTCTCGACGCTCGACCGCGCCGTCGTCAACGCCTTCCAGGGCGGCTTCCCCGTGGTCGAACGGCCGTGGGAGCCGGCCGCCGCGGCGCTCCGCGAGCGCGGCGTGGACGCCACCGGCCCCGACGTGCTCGCGGCCGTCCGCGACCTCGACGAACGGGGCGTCCTCTCGCGGTTCGGCGCGCTCGTGAACGCCGAGGAGATCGGCGGCACCGCGACGCTCGTCGCGATGCACGCGCCCCCCGAGCGGTTCGAGGAGGTCGTCGAGACCGTGAACGGCTACCGCGAGGTCGCGCACAACTACGAGCGCGAGCACCCCCACCTCAACGTGTGGTTCGTGCTCAGCGTCGCGGAGGAGTCGAGGGTCGAGGGGGTGCTGGCCGACATAGAGGCCGACACGGGGCAGGAGACGTACAACCTCCCCAAACGGCGGGAATTCCACGTCGGCGCGAAGTTCCTGCTCGACGGACCCGTGTCGGACGGCGACCTCGACCTCTCGGACCTGGGGCCGGACGTGACGCCGACCGACGACCGGAGCATCACGCCCGAGGAGCGCGACCTGGTGGTGGAGATCCAGGGCGGGTTGCCGATCACCGGGACCCCGTACGCCGACGTCGCGGCCGAACTCGGGCAGCCGACCGAGTGGGTCGTGGAGACGATCAAGCGGTTCGACCGGGAGGGGAAGGTGCGACGCGTCGGCGTCATCCCGAACCACTACGCGCTCGGCTACACGGAGAACGGGATGACCGTCTGGGACGTGCCCGACGGGGTTCTGGAGGAGGTCGGCGGGGCGGTCGCCTCGCTCGGCTTCGTCACCCACTGCTACCACCGGCCGCGCCACGAGGGCGTCTGGCCGTATAACTTCTTCGCGATGACCCACGGCCGCGACGAGGCCGAGAGCGAGCGCCGGGTCGAACAGGTGCGCGAGACGATGACGGAGTTCTGGGACGTCGGGGAGGACGACTGGGACACGCTGTTCTCGACGCGCATCCTGAAGAAGACGGGGATCAGGCTGGACGAGCGCGCCGACGTGAAGACCGTGGAGTGATCGTTCGGATGAGCTCGATCGCTCGAACGGGTCGGCCGTCGCTTCACTGGGAACGTCCCGAACGCCCCCGCGGCGCTCGGCTCGGTGCGACTGCTGCGCCCCTCGCCTCGCTCCCTGCGGTCGCTCGCCTGCGGTGCTCGTCCCTCGCGCGCGTGTGCTCGCTTCGCGGGACTCGCTGCGCTCGACCCGCGTACTCTCGTTCGCTTCGCTCACGAGAACCCCACGAGGGGGCTCGCGTCGCGCGCGCCGTGGCGGCTGGTTCTGTGGGAGTCCCGCCGGCCGGCCGGGAATCGAACCCGCCGACCGCCCCGACCCCGAGGTGGCGCAGATGATCCCCCTCTTCCACGACTTCACGGACGAGACCGTGCTCGTCCTCGGCGGCGGCACGGTCGGCGCGCGGAAGGCCCGCCGGTTCGCGCGCGAGGCGCGGACGGTCGTCGTCAGCCCCGCGTTCGCGGACGCGGACTTCGGCGACGCGGAACTGGTCCGGACCGAACCCACGCCGGCCGACGTGGGCGAGTTCGTCGCCGACCTCGCCCCGGCGCTCGTCGTCGCCGCCACCGACGACGGGGCGGTCAACGCGGCGGCCGAGTCGGCCGCGCGGGAGGCCGGGGCGCTGGTGAACCGGGCGGACCGGGCCGGCGAGCGCGACGCGGGGAGCGTCGTCGTCCCCGCGACCGTCGAGGACGACCCGGTGACCGTGGCGGTCGCGACCGGCGGCACCGCACCGGCGCTCTCCCGGCACCTCCGCGAGCGGATCGAGGCGGAGTTCCCGGACGTCGGCGCGATGGCCGAACTCGCCGGGGAGATCCGGTCGGAACTCGCGGCCGCCGAGGTCCCGGCGACCGCCCGCCACGAGGCGGTTCGGGCGGTGGTCGAGTCGTCGGACGTTTGGAAGGCTTTACAAGACGGCGTCGCAAACGGTCGACAAGAGGCGAATCGGGTAATGCAGGAGGAGACGCGGGAGGTGCTCGATGACTGAGGCGGGGATCATCTGCGGCGTCAGCGTCAGCCACGCACACGCCGACCTGGACGAGATCGAGGCCGCCGGCGGGGGGAGCGCCCGCGCGGTCGTCTCGCGGCTGCTCGCACGCGATGGCGTCACCGAGGCGTTCGCGGTGCGGACGTGCAACCGGGCGGAGGCGTACGTCGTCGCCGACGAGGCGGCCGACGGCGCCCGCGCGCTCGCGGACTTCGCGCCCGAGGTCAGGGACGGCGCGGTCGTCCACCTCGACCACGAGGGGTCGCTCCGCCACCTGATGCGCGTCGCCGCGGGCCTCGAGTCGCTCGTCCTCGGCGAGGACCAGATCGTCGGCCAGCTGAAACGCGCGATCGAGGAGTCACGCGCGGCGGGCGGCATCGGAGAGACGCTTGAGGACGCGCTCACGAAGGCGGTCCACGTCGGCGAGCGCGCCCGCACCGAGACGGCCATCAACGAGGGCGTCGTCTCGCTCGGCTCCGCGGCCGTCGACCTCGCGGCCCGGGAGACCGAGCTGACGGGCGCGACCGCGCTCGTGCTCGGCGCCGGCGAGATGGGCACGCTCACGGCACGCGCGCTGGCGGAGGCGGACGTCGACCGGATCGTCGTCGCGAACCGGACGGTCCCCCACGCCGAGCACGTCGCGTGCGAACTCGACGTGGCCGCCGAGGCGGTGGGGATCGAGGAGGCCCCCGCGGTCGCCGGCGAGGCGGACGTGCTCGTCGCGGCCACCGGTGCGGACGGCCCCGTCCTCGGCCCCGAGGACCTGGCGGACGCCGGCGAGACCGTGTGCATCGACCTCGCCCAGCCGCGGGACGTCGACCCCGCGGCGGCGGGCGGGGGCGTCGCCGTCTACGACCTCGACGCGCTGGAGGCGGTCACGGCCGAGACGCGGGAGAGCCGCCGCGCGGAGGCCGAACGGGTTGAGGCGATGGTCGACGCCGAACTCGACCGCCTGCTCGCGTCGTTCAAGCGCAGGCGCGCCGACGAGGCCATCTCGGCCATGTACGAGGGCGCCGAGGTGACGAAGGCGCGCGAGCTCGACCGTGCACTCACGAAACTCGAGGCCCAGGGCGAGTTGACCGACGAGCAGCGCGAGACCGTCGAGTCGCTCGCGGACGCGCTCGTCGGCCAGTTGCTCGCCGCGCCGACCAAGAGCCTCCGCGAGGCCGCCCTCGAGGACGACTGGACCACCATCCACACGGCCATCCGCCTGTTCGACCCCGAGTTCGACGTGCCGGTCGCGTCCGACGACGGCGCGGGGATGACCCCCCGGGAGGGCGTCGCCGACCGTCTCTCGGACGACTGACTTCCGGACGACTGCGCCCTGCAGGATCCGACCGGCTCGCGTTCGGCCGTCGTCTCGGGGCGTCGATCCTCTCGGAAGAGCGGACCTGTCTCTCCACCCGGGGAAAGGGTGATGTGTGATGCCGTTGCACGTGTTCCCATGAGTGATCCGACCGGCGGCGTCGGACGCCTCCCCGCATCCTCGGTCGAGGAGAGCGTCGAGTCCGCCTGTTACGTGGCCGGCTGTGCGCATCCGGACCTCGTCGCGGCCGGGGCGGTGCTCGCGGTCACCGCCCTCTTCCTCCTCCTCTCCGGACTCGTTCTCACCAGGCTGTCGGACGCGCGCGACGCCCTCGGGACCGAGCGGACGCGGACCCGCGCCGAGCGGGACGCGTTCCGGCAGTTCCGCCAGCGGGTCGCCGGGCTCGACCCCTCGGACCCGCAGCCACCCGACCCGACGCCGGGCGGAGGAGGGGTGATGGCCGTCGCCGGCGGCGGGGTCGCGAACGACGCCTCGCTGGCCGACGCGCGGCGCGCCTACCGCGAGACCGTCATGGCGACCTCGCACTACGAGGAGGAGTACGACGAGTCGCTCGCGGAGAACGTCGGCGCGGAGTTCTCCGAGACGGTCGCGAGCGCCCTGACCGACGGCGGGACGCTCACCCCCCAGCTCCACGCCGCGCTCGCCACCGGGGCCGAGCGGGCCCGGCGCGACCGCGACGAACTGCTCGCGGCGCTCGACCGCGAGGAAGCGACGATCGAGGCCGCCGAGGACGCGCTCGCGCCCGCCGTCGCCGCGGCCGACGAGATCGACGAACGCGACCTCCGGCGGTCGAGCTACCGCGACTTCGTCGCCGACCTCGAACGCCTGGAGTACCACGAGCGGGAGGTGGAGTCGCTGCTCGCGGACCGGCAGTCGACCGTCCACGAGCGGGAGTCCGAGCGCCCGTTCTGGTACGACTACCTCTACGGGAGCCTCCCGTCGCCGTACCCCGTGCTCGCGGCCGGGACGCGGACGCTCTCGGCGCTCGCGGACGCGAAGGACGAACTCGCGAGCGCGGCGAGCGACCGCTGACCGTCGGGCCCCGACGTCGGAACCGAACGCCCGGTCGTGGTTCGAGCACCGGCCCCGTCCCGGGACCGGGTCGGCCGACGATCCGGACCGGGTCGGTCGACGATCCGGGAAGCGCTTTTCCCCCTCGCCCGCGACACACTCCCACATGGCAGACCTACTCTCGGACGAGGAGGTATCGGAGCGGCTACCCGCCGACTGGGAGCGCGAGGGCGACGAGATCGTCCGGACGTACGAGTTCGACTCCTACCTCGAGGGGGTCGGCTTCGCGGCCGGGGCCGGCGGGCTGGCCGAGGAGGCGTTCCATCACCCCGAACTCACCATCGGCTGGCGCGAGGTGGAGGCCCGGTTGACGACCCACGACGCCGGCGGCATCACCGACAGCGACATCGACCTCGCCGAGCGCTTCGACGAGCTCGCGGACTGATGGCGGGGGCGTGATGGAGGCGGCCTACGTCTTCCGGGTCCGGTTCACCCTCTCGCCGCGCGGGGTGCGGCTCGACCCGGAGGAGTTCGAGACGACCGCGCGGGTGCCGGCGGCGACGCCCGGCGAGGAGGGGTGGCTGCTGTTCCGCGACGCGCTCTGGCGCGGGGAGGAGAACGACTCGACGTACGCCCGTGAACTGGTCGCCGAGCGGCTCCCGGAGGGTGTGGAGGTGCTGTCGGCGACGTTCAGCGAGTTCGAGACCGATGAGGCGTACCTGGACGCGCTGGAGGACGAGATCGGTCGGGACCTGGCGGCGTTCCGGGCGGACTCGGTCACGGAGGTGAAACACAAGTACTTCGGCTCCTCGATCCACGTTCGGTGAGTCGGTTCGATTCGTAGAGCTATGCATGGGTCGTGGAGCGGATCGAAATTCCCAGCGACGACCGGCCCGACCGAAGGACCGAACACGCCCACGGTGAGCACCCGTCGAGAACCACGGCAAGACACTTAACGGAGAACGCCCTATTGGTCCCTCCCGAATGGTCCCCGACGCCTACGACTTCTGGCTGTTCGACCTCGACGGCACCGTGGTCGACGCCGACTGGACCTACACCCGCGAGGTGTTCGACCGGGTCGGCGGCCGCCTCGGTCGCGAGTTCACCGACCGCCAGGCCGAGGTGCTCTGGCACGGCCTCGAGGGCTCGCGCGACCCGATACTCCGCGAGTGGGGCATCGACCCCGCGGAGTTCTGGCCCGCGTTCCACGCCGTCGAGGACCCCATGACCCGCGCCGAGGCGACCTACCTGCACGAGGACGCCGCGCGCTTGCTCACGGCGCTCCACGAGCGGGAGGTCCCAGTCGGCGTCGTCACCCACTGCGCCGAGTTCCTCGCCGACCCCGTCGTCGAGCACCTCGATCTCACCGACTGGTTCGACGTCGTCCTCTCCTGCTCGGAGGAGACCGGCTGGAAGCCCGACCCGGAACCCGTGAACGCGGCGATGAGCGCGCTCGGCGTCGAGGCGGCGACCCAGCAGGGCGTCCTGCTGGGCGACGGCGCGAGCGACGTCGGCGCGGCCTGGAACGCCGGCCTCGACGCGGTCCACGTCGAGCGCCACGGCTACGACGAGCGCGGCCGCTGCGTCCGCGCCGACCACCGCGTCGCGAGCTTCGACGAACTCCCGCGCGGCGAGGCCGACCGCGACGCCCCGACCGGCGCGACCCTCGCCGACCCCGCCGGCTCCTCGGGCGTGGAGGTCGGCGACCGGGGTCCCTGACGGTCCGATCGGCCCGCTCGGCCCGGATGGCTCGGCCGGTTTACTCGCCGTCCGCCCGGTCGTCGACGGGGTTCGGATCGTAGCCCTCCCCGACGGCGAACTCCATCACCCGCTCGCGCGTGGTGATCTCGAGCCGTTCGCGCTCGACCATCTCGCCGTCGAGCGAGAACTGCCGCGGCTCGCCCGCGTCGACGACGAGCGAGGGGACCCGGAGCCGGGTGAGATGCGAGACCTCCCCCTGGAAGAGTCGCTCGACCGCGCCGCGCGCGAGGTAGTCGATGGTCGGTGCGTCCTCGATGACCACCACGTCCAGTTTCCCGTCCTCGACGTTCGCCTGCCGGTTGGGGAACCGCCGGGCGTTCCCGACCAGAAGCAGGGCCGCCTCGCCCGACCACACCGGGTCGCTCTCGGACCCGGCGCGGATGTCGAGTTCGAGCCCCTCGAAGTCGCCCGTGTGCTGGAGCGTCGTGAACACGTACGCGAGGACGCCGAGCCGCTGTTTCAGCGCCGGCTCCGTGCGCGCGCTCGCCTCCGCCGTCAGCCCGCAGATACAGGAGTTCAGGAACGGCCGGGCGGTCTCGTCGGCGTCGCCGCCCGCCAGCCCCGCGTCTCCCGCTCCCGACGATCCGGCGTCGCTCCCGTCGCCGCGGCCCGACTCGCCCGACCAGTCGGCCATCCCGACGTCGAGGCGGCGCGTCCGCCCGGCCTCGACGCTCTCGAACGCCTCGGTCACCCCGTCGATGCCGACGTTGCCGGCGAAGCCGTTCCCGGTGCCGGCCGGAACCACGCCGAGCGTGACCTCCTCGAGCCGTCCCGCCCGGTCGACCCCCCGGGCCACGCCGTTGAGGGTGCCGTCGCCGCCGCAGGCGACCACCACGTCCGCGCCGCCGGCGGCCGCCTCCCGGGCGAGGTCGACCTCCTCGCCCTCCTCGGAGGTGTTCAACACCTCGTACCCGCGCTCCTCGGCCTCCTGTGCCGCCTGGACGCTCCGTCGCTGGTCGCCGCTCTCCGGGTTCCGGACGAGGACGCGACTTCCCATGGGGCCACGTCCGCCCACAACTGCAAAGCCGTGTCGGCCCCTACCGCCCCCAGTGCCAGAGTTCGCGGTCGACCTCCACAACCACAGTCGGTTCTTCCACGGATTCGTCGGCCGGTCGACGCCGTACGACCCCGTCGGGCTCCGCCTGCACGGCCTCGTCGCCCGCCTCAGGGGGCTCGACGCGCTTGCGGTCACCAACCACGACTACGCCTACGTCGGGGACGCCGGCCTCCCGGTCGTGCCCGGGGTCGAGGTGTCCACCACGATGGGCCACGTCGTCGTGGTCGGCCCCGACCCGCCGCGACGGACGACCCCCGGGGAGTATACGCCGGGCGAACTCGTCGACCGCGCTCACGACCGCGGCTGTGCGGCCGTCCTCGCGCACCCGTTCCGGAACAGCTCCGCCCGGGAGTCGAAGGCCGACTTCGACGCCGTGGAGCTGAACGGGAAGAACCCGGAGCACGACGCCCGGACGCTGCAACTCGCCGACCGTCGCGACCTCCCGGTCGTCGGCGGGAGCGACGCGCACTACCCGATCGAGGTCGGGCGGGCGTACACGGTCCTCGAGGCGGACACCTCCGACCCGGCCGACGTGGCCGACGCGATCCGCGCGGGCCGCGTCTCGCCGGTCTCGAACCTCGGCCACGCCCACCGGCTCATCGACCGGGGGTACACCGCCGTACACAGGGGGCGCCGGTGGCTCAGGGCCAGGGAGGGCGAGGCGTCGGCGAGGGGGACCGCCGGCGGGACGCGCGACGGAGAGAGCAGCGCGGGCGGGAACGGTGCGGGCGAGAGCAGCACGGGCGGGAGCGGCACGCGCGAGAGCGGCGACGAATAGCGAAGCGTCGGGTCGGAGCCCGGGTACCGCCGGCGACTACCCAAGCCGTTCGTCGAGGATGAGTCGGGTCTTCGTCCCCTCGACCTCCGCCAGTTCGCGAGCGCGGGTGATGAGTTCGTTCACCGCGCGCGTGTCCACGCAGTCGACGATGAGGACGATGTCCTCCTCGCCGGACACCTGCCAGACGAAGTCGACCTCCTCCCACTCGGCGAGCGTCGAGGACACCTCGCTCGTGTTGACGTTCATGTCGACGCTGATCTCGACCATCGCCTTCACGTTCCCCGTCCGCGTGGTGACGGTGAAGCGCTCGATGACCCCCTCCTCGGTCATCCGGTCGACCCGGTTGCGAACGGTGCCCTCGCTGGTGCCGACGCGCTCGGCGATCTCGGTGTAGGGCGTCCGCGCGTCCCGCCTGAGGACGTTCAGGATGCGCCGATCGAGGTCGTCCATACACGGCCGTGTCGCCCGGGGGCCTTACCGATTACGAATTTCGTAACCATGCTTCGAACGACGCACTTATTGTGCCGGCGTCCGTGCGTATCTCGTAATGGCGGACGCCTACGTCGCGCTGGAGGACGGCCGCGTGTTCGAAGCACGGAGCCGTTCGCCCGGCCGCACACGTGGTGAACTGGTGTTCACGACCGCGTACACGGGGTACGAGGAGTCGCTGACGGACCCCTCCTACGAGGAGCAGGTCCTCACGTTCTCCTACCCCCTCATCGGCAACTACGGCGTCCGAGACGAGCGGTTCGAGTCGGACCGCGTCCACCCGCGCGCCGCCGTCGCGCGCGAGTTCACGGACGACGTGGCCGAGTGGCTCGCCGGGGAGGACGTGCCCGCGGTGGACCACCTCGACACGCGCGAACTCGTCACCTCCGTCCGCGAGGAGGGGGCGATGAAGTGCGGCATCGCCGCGGGCCAGGACGCGACCCCCGAGGCCGCCCGCGAGGAACTGGCCGAGTGCAAGGGGATGAGCGAGCACACGGATATCGGCGCGCAGGTGTCGACGCCCGAACCCTACACGGTCACGGGCGGGGGGGAGTACGACGTCGCGCTGGTGGACTGTGGCGCGAAGGGCTCGATCGCCTCCTCGCTCGCGGAGCGCGGCGCCGACGTCCACGTCCTGCCGTACGACGCGGACCCGGCGACCGTGGCCGACCTCGACCCTGACGTGCTGTTCGTCTCGAACGGGCCGGGCGACCCGGCGAACTTCGGCGAGACGCAGTCGCTCGTCGAGGAGTTCGTTGGCGAACTCCCGCTGGCGGGCATCTGTCTCGGCCAGCAAATCGTCGCCCGCGCGTTCGGCGGCGAGACGGAGAAGATGGCGTTCGGCCACCGCGGCGTGAACCAGCCGGTTCGCGACCTGGAGTCCGGAACGGTCGTGATGACGACCCAGAACCACGGCTACTCGGTCGCCGACCCCGGCAGGCTCGACGTGACCCAGGTGAACGTGAACGACGACACCGCCGAGGGGCTCGCGAGCGAGGAGTACGACGTCGTGACGCGGCAGTACCACCCCGAGGCGAACCCCGGCCCGCACGACTCGCTCGGCTTCTTCGACGAGGTGCTCGACCTCACGGGGCGATCGCGCACGCCCGTCGCCGCGGATTAACGAACCTCTTTTACGGGGGTCCTCCTCGTTCGCGCGCCTTCGGCGCGCTCGCTCGTCGAACCCCCGCAAAACCCGTTCATGCCAAAAAGGCCGCTCGCTCGGTCGGCGCGGCTTCGCCGCGCCTCCCTCCCTCGCAGTACTGCTGCTGGTACGACCGCACCGTGGATGTGATGTTGAAATTACAAAAACGCCCTTCCGGGAACGTTCATGGGTGGTGGTAGCGTATCTCGCTCCATGGCAGACGCCTTCCACGAAGCGGTCCCGCTGGCGAAACTGGAGGAGGAGGGTCGAGCGCTGATGCAGGCCGACGGCACGCCCATCGCGCTGTTCCACCACGAGGGCGAGGTCCGCGCGGTGAACAACCGGTGTCCCCACATGGGCTTCCCGCTCACCGAGGGGAGCGTCGACGAGGGGGTGCTGACGTGCCACTGGCACCACGCGCGCTTCGAACTCTCCTGCGGGGACACGTTCGACCCGTGGGCCGACGACGTGGACACGTACACGACCGAGATCCGGGACGGCGTGGTGTACGTCGATCCGCAGCCGAAGCGGTCGGAGCCGCCGGGGGTCCACTGGCGCGGCCGCCTGGAGGACGGACTGGAGCAGAACCTGAGCCTCGTGCTCGCGAAGTCGGCCGTCGCGCTGCAGGACGCCGGCGTCGACGCGGCCGAGACCGTCGAGACGGGCGTGCTGTTCGGGACGCGCTACCGCGAGGGCGGATGGTCCTCGGGGCTCACCATCCTCGTCGCGCTCGCGAACCGGCTGCCGGACCTCGAGGAGGAGGACCGCAAGCGCGCGCTGTTCCAGGGGCTCACGGAGGTGGCGAGCGACTGCGCGGACCAGCCGCCGAAGTTCGACCAGGAGGAGTTCGAGGCGCGCGAGGTCCCCTTCTCGCGGCTGAAGTCCTGGTTCCGCGAGAACGTCGAGGTGCGGGACGCCGACGGCGCCGAGCGCGTCCTCCGCACGGCGGTCGCGGAGGGGTGTGACGAGGCGGAGCTCACCGAACTGCTCGTCTCGGCCGCGACGGACCACCGCTACCTCGACACGGGCCACGCGTTCGACTTCGTGAACAAGGCCACGGAGGCGCTCGACCTGATCGGCTGGGACCACGAGCACGCCGACGACGTGCTCGCCTCGCTGGTCCGGGGGCTCGCGACCGCCGACCGCGCCGAGGAGCGCTCCTCGTGGCGACAGCCGGTCGACCTCGCGGCGATGTGCGAGGACTCGTTCGACCGCCTCGACGACCTCGTCGCCGCGGGAGAGGGGGAGACGTGGGAGCGACCCGACGACTTCACCGACCGCCTCCACTCGGCGGACCCGGAGGTCGCCTTCGACGCGCTGGAGTCGGCCATCCGGGGGGGCGCCACCGTCGAGGAACTCGCGGCCGCCGTGACCCACGCCGCGGGCAAGCGCGTCGCGCTGTTCTCGACGGGCAACGAGTTCTCGGACTGGAACACGGTCCACCACACGTTCACCTACGCGAACGCGGTCCACCGCGCCGCGGAGCGAACCGACGCGACCGAACTGTACCGCGGGGTGTTCGACGCCGCGGTGAACGTCTACCTCGACCGGTTCCTCAACACGCCGCCCGCGCCGGAGCCGTCGGTCGAGCCCGACGCCGACCCGGCGGAGGCGCTCGAACAGCTCCTCCTCCGCTTCGAGCAGCAGGGCGAGGTGAACGCCGCGGCCGCCCACGCGGCCCACTTCCTCGACGGCGGCGGCGACCCGGCCGAACTGAAGGCCGAACTCGGCCACGCGCTCCTCCGCGAGGACGCGGGGTTCCACACGTTCCAGGCGTACGAGGCGGCGTGCCGGCAGTTCGACCGCCGGTACGACGGGAGCGGGGAGATCCCGCCCGAGGCGCGGGACATGCTCGTCGCCGCGGCCCGGTACATGGCCGCCCACTTCCCGACGCGGCGCGAGCGCGAGCAGACGTTCAGCATCGCCGCCCGCCTGCTGCGGGGCGAGAAGCTGCACGGCGAGGAGTCGGAGGCGGACCCGGACGTGGAGGCGACCGCGGACGATTAGTGCGGGTACGGCCAGGGAGCTCCGTTGCAGGTTCCGGTTCGGGCTCGCAGCCGGGGAACACGACCTCGAACGCCCCGGCAGCGAGTTCACGAACGACCCACGATCGCGGTACACCTTTTTGGCCACCCGCGCCCACCCCCCACGTAGATGCAACTCACGCTGAAGTTCTTCGCCACCTTCCGGGAGGCGGTCGGCTCGAAGCTGACCGAGCGGGAGGTGCCCGAGGGGGCCACGGTGGGCGACGTGCTGGCCGACCTGGAGGCCGAGTACGAGGGGCTCGAGGGCCAGCTCCTCGAGGACGGCGAGCTCCGCCCACAGATCAACGTCCTGCTCGACGGGCGCGAGGTGCTCCACATGGAGGGGCCGGACACGGAGCTCTCCGAGGGCGACACGCTCGCCGTGTTCCCGCCGGTCGCGGGCGGCGCGGCCGACGCCGCCGGTCCGGGGGACGAGGAGGGAACCGGAGGGGACGCGGACGCCGCCGACGGGGGGACCGCGACCGGCGAGGGCGTTCCCGCCGGAGGGGAGTCCGGGGACGCGGAATGGGTCGAGGCCTACCGGGGCATCTCCCGCCGGCTCGCCGTCCGTTACCTGCGGAACCTCGGCGGCGAGACCGACCGCCCCGACGAGGAGGCGACCGAGGTCGTCGGCGACGGCTGGCGGGCGACCCTCGAGACGGAGACGGTGAGCCCGGCCGGGAGCATCACGCTCACCGAGGTGACCGTCCGGTTCACGGGCGAGTCCGCGACGCTCGAGGAACTGGTCCCCGCCTTCGGCCGGAAGGCGATGCGCGCCGGGGGGTGAGATGACCGACCCCGATCCGGACTCGGACGCGGACCCGGATTCGCACGCGGGCGCCGACTCGGACGCCGGTCCCACGGAGCAGCCGGGCGACCCACGGGAGGCCGACCATCCCATCGACGGCAACGCGCTGCTGCTCGCGACCGCCAAGGCGAGCGTGGGGCCCGAGCGGCTCCCGGCGCTCCTGGGGACGGCAGCCGCCGAACTCGCGGCGCGACGCGACGACTACGAGCGGCGGTTCGAGGCCGTCCACGAGCGCGACGGGACGCTGGTGGTGCTCGTCCCCGAGGGCCACTGGGCCGACCTGGGCGGGGACCTCGGGCTGGGCGAGCGGGAGGCCGACGCGCTCAGGCGGGCCCACGAGGAGCACCTGCGCCGGCTCGGCTCCCAGCTCGACCGGCGCGAGGAGTTCGAGCACGCGCTCGAGCTTCGCGAGGCGGTCGTCGTCGGCCCGTCCCCGGCGTAGCCCGACTCCCCTCACGCCGGACGCCCGGACTCCTCTACCGGAACCGACGGCGGTTTCACCCGCCGGCACCGCCCGCAGGTATGGACACGCGACTCGCCGAGCTCCGCGCGGGCGTCCGTGACACCCTCCCGCTGCTGCTCGGCATCGTCCCCTTCGCGCTCGTCGCCGGGGTCGCCGGCGTCGAGGCCGGCCTCACGCCGCTCCAGACGGTCGGCATGTCGATGGTCGTCTTCGCCGGCGCCTCCCAGCTCGCGGCCATCGACCTGCTCGGCCGGGACGCCGCGCTCGGCGTGGTGGTGCTCACGGCGGTCGTCATCAACCTCCGGATGATGATGTACTCGGCCTCCATCGCGCCCCACTTCCGCGCGCTCTCGGCACGGGTCCGGGCGGGCTGTGCGTACCTGCTCACCGACCAGGCGTACGCGCTGGCGGTCGCGCGCTACACCCGGGAGGACGAGGTGACGCGCCCGCCGTACTACTACCTCGGCGTGGGGGCGACGCTCTGGCTCGTGTGGCAGGCGGGCACCGTCGTCGGCGTCGCCTTCGGCGCCGGCGTCCCCGACGCCTGGCGGCTGGACTTCGCCGTCCCGCTCGTGTTCCTCGCGCTGCTGGTGCCGGTCCTCTCGGACCGGCCGAGCGTCGCGGCGGGGCTCGTCGCGGCCGCCGTCGCGGTGGTCGCCGTCGGCCTGCCGTTCAACGCCGGGCTGATCGCGGGCGCGCTGGCGGGCGTCGCGTCGGGCATCGCGGCCGAACGGCTCGGGCTCGCGTCCGGGGGGTCGGCGTGACGACGACCTACGGCCCGGCGGCGATCTGGGGCGCGATCCTCGCCGCTGGGCTGGCGACGTACGCCATCCGGCTCTCCTTCATCCACCTGTTCGGCCGCGTCGAGGGCGTGCCGCCCGCGCTCGAGCGCCTGCTCGCGTACGTGCCGCCCGCGGTGCTCGCGGC